>NZ_PXXX01000019.1 GCF_003367505.1 Lysinibacillus capsici | reverse complement strand
ATCTTATAGGGTACAGTTTATTGCCTGGACTGACCTTTCCTTATTTATTCATTTTACTTGCTAGCCAAAAGCCTACTGTTAATGAAAATGCATCGATAACGAAAATAATAGGTGGGGATGTATAGCCTGCATATACAGAGGCAGCAATAAGTGCAATGGCTAATAATAATGCAACATAGCGGTTATAAGTAATTCTAGTGAATAGTAATACCAATAAAGCTGGTATGAATAATGCTAGCATCATTTTCCCAAAAACGTCCATTATACTTCCCTCGGCTCAGCTAATAATAATCCAATACGGTAATGATCATTGCTATAAATCACATGTTGTGTTAAACGTAATTCATTGTTTCGGTCTAAAACCTCTAGACGACAATGAGCTGCATTTAATTGCAGTGCTTCATATAACTCATTTTCTGTAAAAATTGACACACCATTTACTTTGCGGATACATTCTCCTGCAAGTAAGCCCATCTTCTCAGCAGGTGAATCAGGAAGAACGGCTGCAATAATAGCCCCCTTCGTACTTGGCGCAACTGCATAATGATCTGTTTTTTCCTGTTGTGCAAAGTAGATAGCAATTATAATGCGGATAATTACACCAACAGCAAGTGTAATGAAGCCAATCACTGGCTCAAAATATGCAGCCAATCCTCCTATTAAAATAAGCTGTCCTAGTAAAAAGACAGGTCGGCCAATTTTTGGATACATATAAGCTGGTAATTCCTTTCTTGTCAGTTTAGTAAAGCCAATGACAAGTGGAAATAACACAAGTGCAAAGCTACTATGACCTATCGTAAACTGTGGCCAATATGGGAATATGGCCGAAATCGCATCGCCAGGAATAACAAAGAAAATAGGTAATACCCATACATTTTTTGACCGATAGACAATTGCCTGCATACCCCGCTTCGTTTTCTCAATACAAGGTGTTGTAACCTTCATCGCCATACGTCGAATTAATAGCCCTTCTGCAATAACACAAAGGCCCGCAAGAATGGTAATTGTCACAATTGCGCCACTCTCTAAATGGACATCCTCTACTGAAATTTTCCACCAGGAAAATGACCAATTGTAATAGGACATACCCCATATGGCAAGTGTGGCAATCCCCATTGTCAAAATAGGCGACATTGCATTCATGACAAATAAGATAAGTGCTACTATAGAAACTGCCGTTAAAATGATTAAAAATTCCTTTGGGACAGTTAGACCTGCTCCAATACTAATGATAGAAATAATTAGTGCATAGAGCCACCCATCTTTCCATTGTCCGATTAGCTCCGTCCAGCCCCAAATAATACGTCTATTAAAATATTTACGCTCCTGTTTTACTCGACGATAACCTAAAATAATAGCAAATATTATGACTATATATAGTAATGGGTTGAGTAAAAAGCGGCCAATCGCTGTTACAATCTCTATTAATATCTCACTAACCATACGAACACCCGCCATTTCTATCTTGAATACTATGAATTTATTGTATCAAAGGACTACACGCTTGCGTAGTACAAACTCATAGAAAGCTTTGTATTATGGTATTTTTGTTCTGTCTGCGAGTTTTATTGGTCAATCGTATGCAGTAAAAAACTAGTGGCCATTTGGAATTGTTGGTCATTTTGACGATCGGCTTTAAAATCCTTTAACGTTTCGTTTAAACTATTAAAGAAAGTCGTGTCCATATAAAATTCATCTTCTGCTAGCTTTAATTTTTTCTGTTTACGATAAAGATTAACGGCCTCTGCGGTCGTTTCATCCATATAGCCATCTAAACGATCGATTTGATAGCCTAGTTTCTGCAAGGCGTTTTGTGAATAGGAAATCTCTTCACTCATATCACCCACTTTAAACTTACCTGTTAGTGGATGAAGTTGAAAAGCAAATAATTCATTTTGCTCAATCATTAAACTAGCTTCAATGCCCTGCCCATGAATCCATTCACGTTTTGGTGTAAGCCATTTGTTGGTTGATAATTTAAGCTCGCCGCCATTGGAAAGCTCCCAAGATTCTTGTACAGTCCCTTTTCCAAAGCTCTTAACCCCAACAAGTGAAGCGCGTCCCCAGCCTTTTAAAGCTCCGCTCAATACTTCACTAGCAGATGCACTACCTTGATTTTGCAAAACAACAATTGGAATTTTATTCATCGTTTCTATATATTTTTCATCAAAGCCTTTTGTTTGCGTTTTTAATGGTTCCATAGCACCTTCCGCATTTTGCATATATGCAAATACTTTGCCATTGTCCAATACTGTGCTCAGTAGCGCTGCGACGCTATGTAAATAACCACCTGGATTATCCCGTACATCGATCACAATTCCTTCCACATCTTTACGAAGTAATTTACTCGTTTCTGCCACCCATTCATTGGCGGTTTTTTCACCGAATAATGAGATCACTACATAGCCAATAGCTGTATCTTCTACCTTCACTACCTCACTAGTTACCGTTTTATTGGAAATTGCTGCACGCTCCATCGTCATCTTAATATGCTTATCTTCACTTGGACGATAGACAACAATGGTTACTTTCGTTCCCTTTTCACCTTGAATTAAATGCATTAATTCACTCATCGTTTTCCCATCAATCCGTACCCCATCAACTTGTACAATTTCATCGAGTGAACGCATGCCTGCTTTCTCTGCTGGTGATGAGCGAACAGGTGACACAACAATAAACTTCCCTTTATTTTCGGTTAGTTCAATACCAATGCCTACTCGTTCCTCAGCTAGCATTTGCCGATGTTGCTCAGCCTCTTCCTTGGAGTAATACGTACTATAAGGATCTTTAATGGCATCAGCCATCCCACGAAGAGCCCCTTCCACTAATTCATCCTTTTTTGTACTGTATACTGATTTTTCTTCAATGATTGTCATAGCCTCACCAATAGTATCAACCTCCGTAACAGGCTCCTTTTTATCGCCAATATTAAACCAATCAAAGTAAATACCACTGCCCACCACCAAACTACTAAGTAGGACTCCGACACCGGCTGTTAATTTGCGCAAATCTTCCCTCCTCCGTCTCTTTTACTGTATGACTCTATTTTTTCAAACATACAAAATTACCTTTCAAATTTGTTAAGAGAGAATATTTCACTTTACACATGGATGTTGGCTGTTGATTCGCACGGATATACCTTGGTTCCCGCGAGTATTCATCTTGATTTCATGAAAAATAAAAAAATCTGCTTGTTTCCACTATAGAAAACGAGCAGATTTTTTATAAATCAATCTAGTGCATCTACATAATCATTTAACATATCCACGTCCATTGGTCCTCTGATGGCGCGTTGAATGAGGCCCTTGGAATCAATAAAATAAGTGGTTGGAATCGTGATGACTTGATAATTCAAGCCAGCTTCATTGTCAGGGTCCAATAAAATAGGGAACGTTAGCTCAAAGCTATCTCTAAATGTCATCACTGTGTCCACTTTGGCATCATCGGTCACATCACGTTCGGCTTCTGTTAAATTGACCGCTATAATTTCAACGTTTTTCTCTTTTGCATACTCATCATAGAAGCTTTGCATATGAGGCATTTCCGCCTTACAAGGTGGGCACCATGTCGCCCAGAAATTTAAAACGACTTTTTTTCCACGAAGATCGCTTAACGTGATATCTTCCCCGTCTAAGCTTGTTAAGGTGAAATCAGGCGGTATATCCCCTTTGCTTAAGCCGGTTTCTAGCTCCTCCATATCCTTACCTAGGGCCGATTTATCAATAGCACGTTCTTCGTCAATTTGTTGTTTTACATATGTACCAATCATCGCAACCACTAATAGCACAACGATCAGCAGTCCAATATTTTTTTTCATTTCTTACCTCCCTCATTGATTCGTTCATGCTGAATAGTTAAGCCCAAACAAAGTAGTATTACACTGACAGCCACAGCTGTTTGCC
The DNA here is from genome assembly GCF_003367505.1 of Lysinibacillus capsici. Classification (GTDB taxonomy): domain Bacteria; phylum Bacillota; class Bacilli; order Bacillales_A; family Planococcaceae; genus Lysinibacillus; species Lysinibacillus capsici. The sequence goes on along the minus strand of NZ_PXXX01000019.1, from coordinate 254,913 downwards.
CTATACCAAGCGGCTGGAAGATAGCCACTATCAAATAGCTAATTGTATAGAGTATGAGAGCTTGTTTCACCGCTATTAATCTCCATAATATGACGAGCGTGACTACACTTAGCACAGCTAATGTTATAACTTCACTCGATGTGTTGTTGTCATTAAATAGCACAGCAAGCATTTGATAAATGGATTGCGTGAGAATAATAGCCCAGTTACCAGCTATCATCTCTTGTTCCTCAAGCTGTAGACTCTGTCGCTTTCTCCATATTTGCAAAGATGCTACAATGACACCGAGAAGAACACCCATTGTTCCGCCATTAAAATAAAGCAATGTAATTGGATTGTTTACTACCGTTTTGAAATCTGTTACAAGCAAACTTAACTTCCAAACAATAATAAAGGTGAAAATGGCATCACTATATAGCTCAGACCACTTTTTAGAAAATTGTAAGCGCAAGATAAGCCACACAATAAAAAAAGTAATAAGTAAAGCGACTGCAGTAGCTGGTAAAGTTAATGTTCGGATTGAGTACCACTCTGTATTTATCAATTCAACGAATCCTCCTCCGAAAGCATAGCATAGAACCTTTTTAAAAAAAGACTATTTCACACTGTTTTAAGAAAATCTTCAGAAATAACAACAATAAAAATACCCCACTAAGTATATATTCATCATAACATTATTTAGAATCTTATAATAGCGATGAAACTTTCAATGGAATATTTCGTAAAATGAGAAAAGGGGAGGAGTTATGCTTTCAAAGCGACTTATACTATGGATTGCTGCTATTTGTCTTAGTATTAGTGTTCTGATGCTGTACTCAGAGTATCGAACAAAGAATTTACTACAAGATTTTTTACTTAATAAAGATCTTCTAGAAATAGTAAATAAGATAACGATTTAGGAAGTTGACAATGGTACCAATAAAAGCTTTGCCATTATCAATCGTGAAAATCCACGATTAGATGTTTGCGTTTAGACTTAAGTACTTTGGAATTAAAAACAACCTTATTAAATAACAAAAAAGCTGATGTTGTCTTTCAATTGGATCTTACTTATTTTGACCATACATTAAAAATACTGTTCTGCAAAAATGGCTTATTGGCTATTAATGGGCAAACCTATAAGTTGGTGAATGGTGAAACATTCGATGAAATATTAAAAGCTATACACTAGAAAACGCTAGTGTATAGCTTTTATGTTTACAATGGAATATATTTCAGTGGATTTACACTGCCGACTGCTTGTCCTTTCCAAGGACCAATATGCACTTCAAAGTGTAAGTGTGGGCCAGTAGAGCGACCTGTACTACCCATGGCTGCAATTTGCTGACCTTGTGTTACTTCTTGTCCTACACTAACATTAAATGCACTTAAATGTGCATAAACGGTTGTGTAAATTTGTCCATCGATAGAGTGCGTTACAATGACAACATTACCATACGAACTAAGTGGTGCTGCGTAAGAAACAACGCCATCTGCTGCTGCCCATATTGGTGTTCCCGTTGCATTTGCAAGGTCGACACCATAATGGAATTCAGGACCTGCTCCAAGATTTCGCCAACCATATGGTGATGTTAAGCGACCGTTCGTTGGTTTTATCCAAGTTCCGTTTGATTGAGGCGCATGGACTGTACCACCAGATGATCCGCCACCATTGTTAGCAGCAGCTGCTGCCGCGGCCGCGGCGGCTGCTTTACGTTTTGCCTCTTGCTGACGTGCAATTTCAGCCAAACGATTTTGTTCAGCAATAATTTGATCTTGCAATTCCTGACTTACTTCCAAAGCCTCTGAGTATTCTTTTTCAAGTAATACCTTTTCTGATTTCAGCTTTTCTTGCTCTTTTTCTAATTGGTCTACTAGTTTATTTTTCTCAGTTTTTTGACTGTCTAATGATGCTTTTAATCGTTCAAGCTCAGCTTTTTTACCTTCTAGGTTTTTACGTTTCTCTTCTACACTTTGCTTTTGCTCTTCTAATTTTTGTTTATCATCTTTTTGATCTTGAATAATTTGACGATCCGCTTCCAATAATGCATTAACTGCAGAGAAACGATCAATAAAGTCTACAAAACTATTAGAGCCTAGCAAAACATCTAAATAACTTACAGAGCCCCCAGCTTGAATGGCACGTGCACGTTCTTGTAACAATAAATCGCGCTCTTCAATTTTATGCAAAAGCTCTTCAATAGAAGCTTCTAACTTTTTAATTTCCTCATTTGTTGCCCGAATATCTGCTTGTACTTTTTTAATATTACTATTAGTTTTGTCGATTTCAGCGTTCAATGCTTGAATTTGATCTAAGATTTGTTGTTGCTTTTCTTGATTAGCTGTAATTGCATTTGATTTATTGCTGATAGATGAATTTAACTGATTCTTCTTTGTTTCAACTTGTTTCTTTTCTTCTTTTAAATCCGATAAACTTGTTGCATATGCTGATGGAGTTTGGATAAAAAGAATTAGAGCAGATGCTGCTGCAAGTGTTTTTAATATGTTTTTCGCCTTACTTTTCACCGATTGAACTCCCCTTCGACTATTCTTTTCTTTTTCACAAATATCCGTTGTGACTAAATTTTTAAAAACTTACGTACTGACATGAAACTTCCCCAAATACCGATCAGTACACCAATGAGTAACAGAAGACCGCTTACCTGATACACAAGTGGAGAAAAATCTAGTAATTGAACAAGCTCTCCTTGTAAACGTGGTGCAATAATTTTATATATATTGTGGTAAAGGGTCGTGACAACCGCAATCGGAATAATTGAACCTAAAATTCCAAGCCACATACCTTCTAATAAGAATGGGATACGCACGAATGAATTTGTAGCCCCTACAAGTTTCATAATTTCTATTTCATCACGTCGAGCTATAATCGTTATACGAATTGTATTCGAAATTAAGAAAATTGCCGTAAATAATAACCCTAAAATAAGTACGATTCCTACATTACGACTAATATTTAAGAAGTTAAATAGTTTTTCAACTTTTCCTTCGCCATACATTACATCATATGTATACTCATATTTATCAATGGTTTTCGCAACTTTTGCTGTTTGCTGTGGATCAGCAGCTTTTACATAAATAACGTTACGTAAAGGGTTACTTTGTTCAAATAGTTTAAAATCATCACCGAAGTCTTTTACTAGCTTGGTTAACTCATCTTCCTTAGTGGAATACGTCATCTCGGAGACACCAGGCAATTTTTTGACTTTTTCGATGAGTGCTTTTTCAGCAGCTTCATCTGCTGTTTCATCAATTAACACTTTAATTTCGACATCATTTTCTAAATCCGTTGCTACTTTATTTAAATTCATCATAATAAGCGCAAAAACACCTACTAGAATGAGCGTAACGGTAACGGCACTGACAGAGGCAATGGTCATCCAGCTATTTCGACCAAGTGATTTGATACTTTCCCGGAAGTGGCGCTTTACTGTACTAAATTTCATAGCCGTATTCACCTCCGTGTTCATCACGGACAATTAAGCCGCCTTCAATTGCAATAACACGACGTCGAATCGTATTTACAATTTCACGGTTGTGGGTTGCCATTACAATCGTTGTCCCACGTGCATTAATTTCCTCAAATAAATTCATAATTTCCCATGATGTTTCAGGGTCAAGATTCCCTGTAGGTTCATCTGCAATCACCACTTTTGGGACATTGACGATTGAACGAGCAATCGATACTCGTTGCTGCTCTCCTCCTGAAAGTTCATTTGGAAACATTCTTGCTTTATGCTTCAATCCAACTAGTTCTAGCACTTCCATAACCCGACGTCGGATTTCATCTGGCTTTTCCTCTATTACTTCAAGCGCAAACGCTACATTCTCATAGACATTCAAACGAGGTAGCAATTTGAAATCTTGGAAAACTACACCAAGTTGACGGCGCAAAAAAGGGACCTTCTTATTCTTTAAAGTTGCTAAATCAATACCATTTACAATTATTTGTCCTGATGTTGCTTTTTCTTCACGGTACATCAATTTAATAAATGTGGATTTCCCTGCCCCACTTGGGCCAACTACATACACAAATTCGCCTTGCTTTATATTAACGGAAATACCATTTGTCGCAACAACACCGTTTGGGTATTTCTTTGTCACATTTTTCATTTCTATCATGATTAAACCACCTAAAACTCTCATCTATGTAAGAGGTATTTCTTTTACTATTATAGCACTCTATTTCTGTTTTTTTATTACAGTTTCATTTCAATCCGTGGCAGTTCCTTCTATTTCATTCTTTCCTTGCCATTATCCTTAAAAATATGACAAAAATAAAAACAAGATTCGCCTCTATGTGCTAGGTCGAATCCTGTTTGAAAAGAAAAAGCATTCAAGCTTTACCTTGAATGCTTTTTACTGTTAAATTTGTTGTTCATCTGTTGTTGTGTAGCGCACTAAAACAGCACCAGTTTTCGATTCACCTTCTATAAATAGGCGATTCGCATTTTCAACTTCTTTGTCGAAACGGACTACTTTGGATAAGAATTGATCTTGTGACTCCATTTTAGAAACATCCTGGATCCCCACATCCACTTTACCGAAATTCGTTACGACTTTACCGCTCAATGAAATTGTTCGTGGGACATATAATTCCACTGCTCCAGCAACTGTTTGAGCTTTAATTTTAGAAGAATTTGTCGAGCATGTTGTTACGACTACATGTCCATTGACAGACTTAGCTTCAACTTCATCCAATGCACCATCCAAATAAACACGCCCATTCAATGTTTCAGCCTCTAAATCCTTACCTCGAACATTCGTTAATTCAATGGAACCATTAGAAGAATCCACTTCAGCTTTTCCAAAATTAAATTTCGTACCTTTAATGGCACCGTTTAACGTTTTCACTTTTAATTCTTCAAATTCTGTATCCTGTAATGAAACACTACCATTCATTAGACGAACAGATAATTTTTCAAGTTTATCCTTTGGTACTAGCACCTTCACATTGACTTGAACAAGCTTTAATTGGCTCAAAATACGAAGTGATTGCGCTTCCTCTTTCACAACAAATTGCTCTAAGAAGTGATTACGAGTTTCTTCTTCACTTTCGTTCATCAAAGGTGCCTTTACCTTGCAAATCACCTGAATAGTTTCTCCTTCACTGGATTCCAATGAGAAGTTACCATTCGGTAATTCAACAATAATATTGTCCACATTGGCAGCAGCCACTTCTTCTGTATGGGTAAATTCAATTTTATCTCCAAATGGAGAAGCTACATCAAATTCCTTTACCTTTTTAACAGCCGTATTCATCATATCCATAAAAAGAGAACCGATTTGCGTTAAATCCTTACGAAAATCCTGCATTTCATCTTGGAAGTATTTCATAAAATCATCTTTTTTCTTGTCACCATCTTTTGATTTTTCTTCAAATAATGGCTCTTTTTCATTTGAAAAGGATTGCGTCTCTTTCGACACATCATTCATAACATGTTGAGTAGACTTGCCAGGTTGCTCTAATGCTTCTAATAATGTAATCGCCTCTTGTGCCGAAATTGTTCCTTTTTCTACAAGTTCTAAAATTCGTTGACGTTCATTTTGCATAAATAAATAGCCTCCCTCAGTTCGTTATACTATTTATACGATTCATCATGTGAAAAGTTTCACTGCAAAATTGAATAAATTGGGTCTTTTCATTTCAACATCGACAGGCTTTTACCTCTGAAGATTTTATTGCTCGTTTTTTAGATTAGTTGGATCACTTCTGACCTCTGTTTTAGTGGGTTCTTCACATTTCGAATCATTTTCAATCTGGATTGAGCGACTTTCCCCAATTTAAAATCACCTTTCAATCCAGATTAATCATTTCCGTTCGAATGTAAAACCCTTAAGACTTAGTAGCTTCTGCTAGCAATGCATCCATTCTCATACGATCACGTTCCAGAATTGGTTTTAAGTATTTGCCTGTATAGGAGCCTGCTACTTCTACTACCTCTTCAGGTGTACCAGTTGCAACAATCGTACCACCTTTGTCTCCGCCTTCTGGACCTAAGTCAATGATATAATCAGCTGTTTTAATCACATCCAAGTTATGCTCAATAACTAATACCGAATCACCGTTTTCAACAAGACGCTGTAAAACGACAAGTAAACGAGCAATATCATCGGCATGTAATCCTGTTGTTGGTTCATCTAAAATATAGAAGGATTTCCCTGTTGAGCGTCGATGTAATTCAGAGGCTAGTTTTACACGCTGTGCCTCTCCACCCGATAAGGTTGTGGCTGGTTGACCTAATTTCATATAGCCCAGCCCAACATCAACAATCGTTTGTAGCTTACGCTGGATCTTTGGAATATTTTCAAAGAACACTACTGCATTCTCAATCGTCATATCGAGAATATCTGCAATACTCTTATCTTTATACTTCACTTCAAGTGTTTCACGGTTATAACGTTTGCCGTGACATACTTCACATGGTACATAAACATCTGGAAGGAAATGCATTTCAATTTTAATAATGCCGTCACCACGACATGCTTCACAGCGACCGCCCTTAACATTGAAGCTAAAGCGTCCTTTTTTATAGCCTCGTACCTTTGCTTCATTTGTTGCTGCGAAAACATCGCGAATATCATCAAAAACACCTGTATAAGTTGCTGGGTTTGAACGAGGTGTACGACCAATTGGCGATTGATCAATATCGATTACTTTTTCAAGCTCATCGATACCTGTCACTTCTTTATGCTCGCCAGGCTTAACCTTTGAACGATTAAGCTTCTGTGCCAAAGATTTATATAAAATTTCATTTATCAGTGTAGATTTCCCTGAACCAGACACACCAGTCACTGCTACAAATAAGCCTAATGGAACATCTACTTTAACATTGCGTAAATTATTTTCCTTGGCACCTTTAATGGAGAGCTTTCGACCATTTGGTTGGCGTCTTTCAATTGGTAAAGGAATAAACTTTCTACCACTTAAATATTGTCCAGTTAAGGATTTTTCATTATTCATAACTTCCTGTGGTGTACCTGCTGCCACAATTTGACCGCCATGGACGCCTGCTCCAGGTCCTACATCGATGAGATAATCTGCTGCAAGCATCGTATCTTCATCATGCTCTACCACAATCAGCGTATTCCCAATGTCACGCATATTTTGTAATGTGCTTATCAGCCGATCATTATCACGCTGGTGCAAACCAATCGAAGGCTCATCTAAAATATAGAGGACTCCTGTTAATCGTGAACCAATTTGCGTAGCAAGGCGAATACGTTGTGCCTCTCCACCAGATAATGTACCTGCTGCACGACTCAATGTTAAATAGTCTAAACCAACATTCACAAGGAAGCCCAATCGTTCTTCGATTTCTCGTAAAACTAATCGAGCAATTTGCATATCCTTTTCAGTGAGATCAAGCTCTTTAAAGAAAGTGTCTGCTTCCTGAATTGAATATTGTGTGACCTCACCGATATGTTTATCAGCTACTTTCACTGCTAGCGTCTCAGGCTTTAAACGATACCCTTTACATGAAGGGCAAGCCTGCTGTGCCATGTATTTTTCCATCTGCTCACGAACATAATCGGATGTCGTCTCTTTAAAACGACGCTCAACATTGCGCACCACACCCTCGAATTCGATCATTTGATCTCGCACATTGCCAAACTCATTTTCATAATGGAAGTGTATCTTGTCTTTTCCAGAGCCATATAAAACTTTATCCATCTTTTCCTTTGGCAAATCCTTCACAGGCACGTCCATTGGAATATCGTAATGATCACATACAGCTTTTAGTAATTGTGGGTAGTACTGCGAACTTGTTGGTTCCCATGGTGCGATGGCATGCTCTAACAAAGAACGATCCCAATCAGGCACCACTAAATCTAAATCTACCTCTTGTGTTGAACCTAAGCCATCACAGCTTGGACAAGCACCAAACGGACTATTAAATGAAAACATACGAGGCTCTAACTCACCAATAGAAAAACCACATAATGGGCAGGCATGATGCTCACTAAATAGTAACTCTTCATGTTCCATCACATCGACAAGCACACGTCCATCTGCCAGGCGTAAAGCCGTTTCTAAAGAATCACTCAGACGAGCAGCAATCCCTTCCTTCATAACAACACGATCCACTACTACTTCGATGGAATGCTTTTTATTTTTATCAAGTTCGATAGCATCATCTAAATCACGCAATTCCCCATCAATTCGTACACGAACAAACCCCTGCTTTTTTAAATCTTCTAGCAGTTTAACATGGGTACCCTTACGTCCAGAAACCATTGGTGCAAGGAGCTGCATCTTAGTTCTCTCAGGATAGGTTAATAAACGATCCACCATTTGCTCAATCGTTTGGGAAGTGATTTCTATGCCATGATTTGGACAAATCGGTTTACCAATACGTGCATAAAGTAAACGTAGGTAATCATAGATTTCCGTTACCGTACCGACAGTAGATCGTGGGTTACGACTTGTTGTTTTTTGGTCAATGGAAATAGCAGGCGATAAACCTTCTATCGCATCGACATCTGGCTTATCCATTTGTCCAAGAAATTGACGGGCATAGGCGGAAAGGGACTCAACGTAACGACGCTGGCCCTCCGCATAAATTGTGTCAAATGCTAGAGAAGACTTTCCAGAGCCTGATAATCCTGTTAAAACGACTAATTGGTCACGTGGAATTGTGACATTGATATTTTTTAAATTATGAGCACGTGCGCCTTGCACGACAATTTCAGTATTTTTCACAAGTCATTCACCCTTCTACCTTCAATTCAAATATTGTATCTCGTAACTCAGCCGCACGTTCAAAATCAAGCGCTTTTGCTGCTTCCTTCATTTCGACTTCTAGGGAAGCTAAGAGCTGTTCTCTTTCCGCCTTTGTCAGCTTTTTGCCTTTTGTTGCCTTTGTTACATACGATTCCTCTTCTTCTGCTACTTGTGTTGCGCGAATCACATCTGGGATTTTCTTAATGATCGTTTGAGGTGTTATGCCATGCTCCTCGTTATAAGCCATTTGTAACGCACGACGACGTTGCGTTTCATCAATCGCCTTTTTCATCGAGTCTGTTATATGATCCGCATACATAATGACATGACCATTCGCGTTACGAGCAGCACGACCAATGGTTTGAATCAATGAACGCTCTGAACGTAAAAATCCTTCTTTATCAGCATCTAAAATTGCCACAAGGGACACCTCAGGGATATCAAGACCTTCACGCAATAGATTAATACCTATTAGCACATCATACGTTCCTTTGCGTAGCTCACGGATAATTTCAATACGTTCTAGTGTCTTAATTTCTGAATGTAAGTATTCTACTTTTAAGCCCATTTCCTTCAGGTAAGCCGTTAAATCCTCAGACATTTTCTTCGTTAGCGTTGTCACTAAAACTCGCTCATCACGCGCAATTCGATCTTGTATTTCATCAATTAAATTATCAATTTGACCTTCAATAGGACGTACATCAATTAATGGATCTAATAATCCAGTTGGACGGATAATTTGCTCTACCATTTCTGGTGTATGCTCCAGTTCATAAGGACCTGGTGTGGCTGATACATAAATCGCTTGATGTACGCGGTTTTCATACTCTTCAAAACGTAATGGACGGTTATCTAGAGCAGATGGCAATCGGAAGCCATGTTCTACGAGCACTCCTTTACGTGCTTGGTCACCATTGTACATTCCTCGAACCTGTGGAAGTGTTACGTGACTTTCATCAACCACAAGTAAAAAGTCTTCTGGGAAATAATCTAGCAAAGTATATGGAGTAGCACCTGCTTCACGCAATGTTAAATGACGTGAATAGTTTTCAATCCCAGAGCAAAAGCCCATTTCACGCATCATCTCTAAATCATAGCGTGTACGCTGTTCTAAACGCTGTGCCTCTAGTAATTTATCTTCTGCACGTAATAATGCAAGTCGTTCCTCTAATTCTTTTTCAATATTTTCAATCGCTTTACGCATTTTCTCTTCTCGTGTAACGAAGTGAGATGCAGGGAAAATAGCAACATGCTCTCGATCCGATAAAATCTCTCCCGTTAGTGCATCTACCTCACGAATGCGATCGATTTCATCCCCAAAAAATTCCACACGAATACAATGCTCATCACGAGAGGCTGGGAAGATTTCCACTACATCTCCACGTACCCGAAATGTTCCGCGAGTAAAACTAACATCATTTCGCTCATACTGAACGTCTACAAGCTTGCGCAGTAGCTGATTACGTTCAATTTCCATACCCGTACGAATGGAAACAACCATTTCTCGATATTCTTCGGGAGAACCTAAACCATAGATACAGGACACAGATGCAATAATAATGACATCCTCACGCTCAAACAATGCAGAAGTAGCAGAGTGACGCAGCTTATCAATTTCATCGTTAATGCTAGAGTCTTTTTCTATATAGGTATCTGTCTGCGGTACATAAGCTTCTGGTTGGTAGTAATCATAGTAGCTGACAAAATATTCAACGGCGTTATTTGGGAAGAACTCTTTAAATTCACTATACAACTGGCCAGCTAACGTTTTATTGTGTGCCATGATTAATGTTGGTTTTTTGACTTGCTGGATGACATTCGAAATGGTAAACGTCTTACCTGTTCCAGTAGCACCAAGCAATGTTTGATGACGTTTGCCTGCTTTCACACCCTCCACTAATTCCGCAATGGCCTGTGGCTGATCCCCGTTAGGCTGATATGGCGCTTGTAAATCAAATGTTTGCACTCATGTCCCCGTCCTTTCTTCCAATTTGTACATATATTTTAGCATAGCAATATTAAAATTTCGAACATTTAACGAACGAATGTTTGTAAATTTTTTTTCATCTCTAAAATTTTTATTACATAACAATACAGTCAATTTAACTTGTTACTCTTATAATAGCCGCTTTATTAGGTTTTCAAGCTTCATCGATGGATGATTTCCCCTTTTCAGAGTGATGGTTATTGCTTTTGGAGCGAGGTCACTTCTTTTGGAGCGGTTATCTCACTGTTATGATCGGAAGACTATACTTTCCGAGCAGCTTTCACTTTTTTATGAGAGGGTCCTCTGCTTTTGGAGTGAAATCTCCAATCCCGCAAATATTTTCAAAATCAAAAAAATCCCACTCTCCAATAGAATGGAGAGCGGGTTCGTCAATATGATTCATCTTCTGTTTGGTGTAAGGAAGTTAGTTCGGATGCGTATTGATAAAATGCGTTTTCATCTTTTTCATCGAGTGCTCTATCTATCAGAACCATGAGCTGCTCTTGCCGATGCATACGCTGGATACGATTTAAAAATAAATCTAAATAAATCTCGTTTAATAATTTCTCTGCCTCATCAACTTTTTTCGACTGACCAACGGCTTTCAGAAAATCTGTATACGAATAATATTTATCCAACGATCTCACCTCGATCCTTTTCTAAATTATATGAAAATTGAATTTAAAAAGCAATGCTTACGATTCGAAAATATCTTGGATTAGCTATTAATCAATGGATATTTAGAGCAAATCCTCTAGACATTTCGTGCTTTTCTGAACGATTTTCAACTATTTCATTTAATTTAAGAAAGTCATATTCTGTTTTACACTACCGTTATCACTAGAAAAAAGGAGGCACTCCCTATATGACAACTAACTTTGTAAACGGCTACTTAATTTCATTCAATACTTATTTGCTGCAACCTATTCAGCATGACTCCAAAGTCTTCACGCATGTGATTGATAAGCATAATGAGCTGATTGTTACACGCAAACCGATGCATGTCCTTCGAAAATCCTGTCTCTCATTAGGATCAACTTATGAAGCTGCAAAACAATCGGCTAAACGTTTTTTCGGCAATCAACACAAGCTACCAATCGTCGTGGCCTTTGATTATGGTTATCCCTGTATTTTTCTGCCAACTTATTCACCCAGCTCCATTCACAATATATGGATAGGGCTTCATGCAATTATTAATATTACACCTAGCGAATTGGGGTGTATTGTAACGTTAAAAAATGATAAACAAATCGAACTACCTATTCGTTATGCTTCCATTAGTAAACAATTTCTTAACGCATCTATGCTGTATAAATATTACATGAATGAACGAAAACAGCTGAGCCAAGATGCACCCTATCATCCACCCTTTTAACAAAAATTCCCCAAGAGCATCTCACTCTTGGGGAATCTGGGTATTAATTTATTTTTGAACGTAAATAGGCATTAATAAATGGATCTAAATCGCCATCCATCACAGCACCCACATTACCTGTTTCTTCATTTGTACGATGATCCTTCACCATCGAGTATGGGTGGAAGACATACGAACGAATTTGGGAGCCCCAGCCTATTTCTTTTTGCTCACCGCGTATTTCATCTAATTGTGCCTGCTGTTTATCAAGTTCTAGTTGATATAGCTTCCCTTTTAACATCGTCATCGCTTTTTCACGGTTTTTAATCTGGGAGCGCTCAGCTTGACATTGTACGATCGTACCAGTAGGAATATGCGTAATACGAACGGCAGAATCTGTCGTATTAATATGCTGACCACCTGCACCTGTTGCACGATACGTATCAATTTTTAAATCCTCTGTACGAATATCGATTTCTATATTGTCGTCAAACTCTGGCATAACATCACAGGAAACGAAGGACGTATGACGGCGGCCAGACGAATCGAATGGAGAAATGCGTACTAGACGATGCACACCCTTTTCCGCTTGTAAATAACCGAAAGCATTGTGACCTTTAATCGACAATGTTACAGATTTAATCCCAGCTTCATCTCCTGGTAGATAGTCCACTGTTTCCACTTTAAATCCACGCTTCTCAGCCCATCGTGTATACATACGTAATAGCATTGAACCCCAGTCCTGTGACTCCGTACCACCAGCACCAGGATGCAGCTCTAAAATGGCATTGTTTTGATCGTATGGGCCACTTAGCAGTAATTGAAGCTCAAAATCAGCCATCTTTTGTTGGAATTCTGCTAGTTCTTTGCCTAGTTCTTCTTGTAATTCTTCGTCTGGTTCTTCACGCAAAAGTTCCAGTGTCATATCTAAATTTTCATGTGTTTCCACTAAATCTTTATATTCATTGACAATCGCTTTTAAGCCATTTCCTTCATTGATAATCACCTGAGCACCTTGCTGATCATCCCAAAAGCCTGGCTCTAGCATCATTTCATCTAGCTCCTGAATACGTGCCTCTTTGTTCTCTAAGTCAAAGAGACCCCCTAAAGTCCGCCAATTTTTTGGCTGTAGTGTCTAACACATTGCGTACATCTGCTAATTCAATCATCGTTAAATCCTCCGAACGTTAGTCATGAAGCTAACACTTTATTCATAAAGCTCCGTATCTTTTTATTATAACGTTTTTAGAAACGAAAACATACTATCTAGCAGATGTTTTGTGGAATTAAGTCAACTATCCTGCGTCTCGTCCTCAAACATATTCTTGGCAAGACGTTGAAATACTTTCACACGGTCATACTGAACAAGTAAATATTTTGTTCGTTTCTCTAGTCTATATTTTAATAAAAAAGCTCTTTGAATCCGAGACTCTAACGCATTGACACTGACATCCACAATAAATTCCTTGCCATTCATAAAAGTAACCTTTGTCCTCTTTTTATCCACAGCGACATAGTCATCTATATGATGAACAGCGAACCAGATACAGTCAGGGTGTAAAGGAGACCTACTAGGAAACCATAAAATATTACAACGTTCGTGCACGACGATAGGATTTTTATTAAGCTTGCCTAGGATCATTTTCGAACCATCGAACGCTCCTCTTAAACTAGAACCAAAATAACGCAGATTAAAGTCCAATAATTTCGTTGGTGGTAACGTAGATATATACTCATTATTTTTCTCATACACCTGCGTACATAAATTTCCAAAGGAATCATACACAGGCATATACATCATTGTTTCACTATTCATAATATCTTTTTTATGCATCTATAGTCCCCCTTTATACATTTTATGTTGCTTCCAGTCAAAATAAAAAGGAATATACAAATATGCGTACATTCCCGCTATTTTCAATGAGTAAGATTGCTTGAAAATTCCGATCCTCCTTAAGACTTAGTATCACCATCAAAAATTCAGGATAATAATAGGATAAATGACTTGTACTATATACCTATTATTACAGCTATTGTATACCCATATTTTTCAATTGTCTATAAATTCTGACTTTTTATACTAAAATTTCTTCATTTTTAAGTAATTTTAAAAAGAAAAAATCATTTCAACACGTAGTTAAAATGATTTTTTCACCTAGATATTATAGAGCTGTGCCATGACAGTTTTTAAATTTCTTGCCGCTACCACATGGACATAAATCATTACGGCCAATGTTTTCAGCTTTACGTACTGGTTGCTTTTTCGGCGCAGCGCCACCTTCTTCTTTTGGATTAACAGCCTGCCCCTTTGCCACCTCTTCACGCTCCAGATTATTGCGGATTTCTGCTTTCATCGCATATTTCGCAACATCCTCGCGAATAGAGGCTACCATATCCTCAAACATCGCAAAGCCTTCTTGTTGATATTCACGAAGTGGATCGTTTTGACCATAAGCACGCAGATGGATACCTTGACGTAGTTGATCCATTGCATCAATATGATCAATCCATTTTGTATCGATTGATCGTAATAAAATAACCTTTTCAAACTCACGCATACGCTCTGGTGTCAGTTCTGCCTCTTTTTCATCATAACGAACATGAACAGCATCAGAGATTAGCTGATTAATATCTTCAGCAGACTTGCCTTGGAAATCAGATACTTTAAGTTGACCTTCCTCTAAAAGATTAGCCGCTACAAAGTCTTCAATAGCCTTTAGGTTCCAATCCTTCTGTTCACCTTGAGTATACAGGCTAACAACATTATCGATTGTTTCTTGAATCATAGACTCAACAAGCACACGCATATTTTCTGTTTCTAGTACATCATAACGCTCTTTATAAATAATCTCACGTTGCTGACGTAGTACATCGTCATATTGTAATAAGCGTTTACGCGCATCAAAGTTATTACCTTCGACACGTTTCTGCGCTGATTCTACAGCTCTCGACACAACTTTAGATTGCAATGGCTGGGAATCATCCATACCTAAGCGCATCATCATCGACTTCATATTATCAGAGCCAAAACGACGCATTAAATCATCCTCTAAGGATAGGTAGAATTGTGTAACCCCTGGATTCCCTTGACGACCAGAACGTCCACGAAGCTGATTATCAATACGACGTGATTCATGTCGCTCTGTACCGATTACCGCTAAACCGCCAATTTCGAGTACTCCTTCGCCAGGTTTAATATCGGTACCACGTCCAGCCATGTTTGTTGCAATTGTCACTGCACCCTTTGTACCAGCGTTCGCAATGATTTCAGCTTCACGTTCATGATTTTTCGCATTTAATACATTATGAGGAATTTTATGTTTATCCAATAGTTTAGAAATAATCTCAGACGTTTCAATAGCAACTGTACCAACAAGAACAGGTTGACCAGCTCTATGACGCTCTGCGATATCAGCAGCAACTGCTTTATATTTCCCTTCCATCGTTGCAAAAATCAAGTCAGCACGATCATCACGAGCAATCGGTTTATTCGTCGGAATAGCGACAACATTCATATTGTAAATATTACGGAATTCCTCTTCCTCTGTTTTCGCTGTACCTGTCATCCCTGCAAGCTTTTGATACATACGGAAGTAGTTTTGGAAGGTAATTGTCGCCATAGTCATCGATTCATTTTGAATCTCAACGCCTTCTTTAGCTTCAATTGCTTGGTGTAAGCCATCAGAATAACGACGACCCTTCATCAAACGACCAGTAAAGCCATCAACGATCACAATTTCGCCATCCTGCACAACATAATCGACATCGTTATGCATACTTACATGCGCCTTTAATGATTGATTGATCGCATGATTTAAACGAACATGTGTCAAATCAAATAGATTATCGATGCCAAATGCTTTTTCTGCCTTTTCCACACCTGCATCTGTTAACGTAACACCTTTTGTGGACTCTTCATACGTATAATCCGTTTCTGCATTTAACATACGTACAAACGCATTTGATTGTTTATAAAGCTGTGCTGATTTCCCAGCTTGACCCGAAATAATTAATGGCGTACGAGCTTCATCAATTAAGATCGAGTCCACCTCATCAATGACAGCATAGTGCAATGGACGTTGTACACGTTCCTCTTTGTAAAGCACCATGTTATCACGTAAGTAGTCAAATCCTAGCTCATTGTTTGTACTATACGTAATATCTGCCTCATAAGCAGTACGTTTTTCATCTTTTGAAAGGCTATTTAAATTAAGCCCAACAGATAAGCCTAAGAAATTATAAAGTTGTCCCATTTCAGCAGCATCACGACTCGCTAGGTATTCGTTGACTGTTACAACATGTACACCTTTACCAGTGATCGCATTTAAATAAACAGCCATTGTCGCTGTTAAAGTTTTACCTTCCCCGGTTTTCATCTCCGCAATATTCCCCTCATCAAGAGCGGCTGCCCCCATGATTTGAACGCGGAATGGGTACATCTCTAATACACGTTTTGCCGCTTCTCGACAAACAGCAAACGCTTCGGCACGAATCGACTCTAAATGCTCACCCTCAGCATAGCGCTTTTTAAATTCATCTGTTTTCGCTTGTAGTTGATCATCTGAAAGCTGTTCCATTTGAGAAGCGAATCTCTCAACTTGGTCAGCGATTTTTTCTAATTTTTTTAGCTCACGTTTATTGAAATCAAATAATTTATTTAATAGGTTTGCCATGAATGTTTTTCACTTCCTATATAGATTCAACTTTCATTTTACCATTGTGTAACAGTTTCATGCAAACTGTCACCCCGGCTACATATGATTGTCATACCAAAAAAAGGCCCTCGCCATCGCGAGAGCCTTCGTCATCATGAAGTTTTAAGTTGTTTCAATTAAGCCATATTTTCCATCTTTACGTTTATATACAATATTTGTGCCGTTCGATTCAGCATCTGTAAAGACATAGAAATCATGTCCAAGCATATTCATTTGTAGAACTGCCTCTTCTTGATCCATAGGTTTTAAATCAAATTGCTTTGTACGAACAATTGAGTACTCTTCTTCCTCTGACACAGCATCAGCGGCTGCTTGAGTAGTAGCAAAATAAAGGCCTGCACCTTCACGCTCGCGGAATTTACGGTTTACTTTTGTTTTATGCTTGCGGATCTGACGCTCTAATTTATCAACAATTAGATCAACAGCAGCATACATATCATTATGACGCTCTTCAGCACGAAGAGTTAGATTCTTCATTGGAATAGTAACTTCCACTTTAGTTTGTTTGTCATTGTAAACCTTTAAATTGACATTAGCGTTGGCATTAACATCTTCGTTAAAATAGCGTTCAACTTTATCGATTTTGTTCTCAACATACTCTCGAATAGCTGGAGTTACCTCAATATTTTCACCACGAATGTTAAAGTTTAACATGTAAACTCCTCCTTTATAACTGCTATACTATCTATTTCTACACAAGTGTGTGAAATTCCTCTAAAATCATTCTTTTTTTTACAAAAATTTTTATAAATTATTATTTTGTTTTTTCGCTTCTGCTGCTTCCTTTTTTCGTCGAAGCTTTAGTTCTTCAACAATCAAATCTTCCACGGGTCCTTGATTATTGAAATAGATGCCATATTGCTTGCCGCTCCCAAATGGACGACTCCAAATCACTTCCCCATAAGCGCGAACTTCTTGTGTATCAAGCACAAAATGGATATCTAATGGAGGAGGGTTTATACCTAAATCCACCTCCGTAAACATCTTCAATCCACGTGGGCTAATATCCAACAAGTCAGCCATAGCCGTTTGTCCATGATTGACCTTTCCATTCTCATAAATAGCAAAAGTTATTTGAATAGGCTCCTTAAATTTAAATCGGAAACCTTCTTGACGCTTAAAAATCATATTCCCACCCCAGTACTCTTTTAAACATGTTTATTGCTTTGATTATGCCATGATGCCCAACTAACAGCCACAGGGAATAAGTAACATATTTTACCGTTGAATAGCCTAATTTATGACTATTTCATGATAATAACGGTTTAACAAAAAAGAGACCATCTCTTTCGATGGTCTCTAATTGTGTCTAAATTTGTCCGCTGTTTCCCTGACCAAATTGCTGTTGTCGATTAATGCGAATTACTTCCTTCCACGTATCGCGAAATTCCGTCACCAATCCTTCCACTTCCTCAATAATGGCTACATCATTTTGAATGTTGGCTTCTACTAAACGATGATTCATATATTCATAAAGAGGTAGCATTTGTTTCGAAATCTCAATATCCATATTGAGTGTAGACATCAGTTCACTAATAATCGCCTGAGCTTTTTGAATGTTTGTATTTTTCTCTTGAATATTTTTATCTTGGATAGCTTGTTTCGCCTTATGCAAGAATTTTAAGCATCCATTATAAAGCATTAATGTCAATTCGCCAGGTGAAGCTGTAGTCACACTATTTTGTTTATACGCGTTTTGTGCTGTTAAATTTGCTGCCAATAAAGGACAACTCCTTTGAAAGGTTACTTATTTACTAGTTTAAACCATTTTCCGAAGAAAAGCTATTTACGTCTCAGCGTAAATTTGTCTGGATTTTGAATTGTATGATCACAATTCACTCCTTTTAAAATCGGATGACATCTGCCAATGCTTTATCTTCATTCAGCTAGCAACTTCCAGCACGATGAATGAAGATAAACTATTAATTTTTTTTGTCATAATACATGCCATCCATTACGCGAACATTCGAGTAAGGATTATAATATTGCTGTTCACTTTTCTTCGTTTTTTGTAGGTTCGCCATGTCTTGTTTGACGGTATTCATTACAACAGCCAATCGTTCTTTTATACCATTATCTAATTCTAGCAATGTTCGATGAATACGATTTTGATTATCAAAACGAAATCCTTCTTTCATTAAGTTTTCCATAATCGTACCACGCTTGTCCAGCATGTTGTTGATTACTATAATGTAATCGTCGCGTTCTTCGCCTTTAGGAATATTACCTAAATGCTTAAATAAATTAGCTGAAGTCTGCAATAGTTGTTCTATTTGCTGCATAATATTTCACCTACCTTTATTAGAAGCCTCCACCTTGCATGAACATGCCTGACTGCTGATTTGCTTTATTAATGGCTTGTTCCATGGCTGTGAATTGTTTCCAATATCGTGCTTCAATATCTACTAGTTTAGCTTGTAATTTAGAAATACGATCATCAGACTCTATAATTAATTTACCTAAACTATAAGTTTGATCTGTTTTGCCTTCCTTACCAGCCTTCTTCTCAATGCTTTTAGTTAAAGCATCTATTTCATCTCTTAGACGTTTCGTAATCCCCCGTGAATCTTGAGTTACTTTTCTACCTTTTTCATCAGTTATGGTAGTAACGCTGCCTTGATTAGTAAACATTTGAATAACTTGATCAGGATCTTTTTCCAATGCTGCATCAAGTTTCTTGTCATCTATTACTAGCTTTCCACCATCTGATAGTATCTTAGATGTTGTAATCCCAATTTCAGCTAAAGAATCAATTGTATCATCACCCAATCCTTTGACAGACGATACGAATTGCGAGCGCATCTTCGCTAAACCATCGCGAATTAAAGAATCGCTACGTAATAAACCGCTTTTAGCTTTTTCATCCCACAACTTTTGCTCGCTTTCAGACATATCTTCACGTTGTTCTTTTGTCAATGGTGGATAATCACGATATTTCTTCTCTTTTAATAGACCATTCAGCGTATCCAGCATTTCATTATAAGTTTTTACAAACTCTTGAATACTATCTTTTATGCTTTTAGTATCAGTAGTAGAGGTTAAATTAACTGGAGCTACAGTAGGAGAAGTATCACCTGCTGTGCTACTCTCTGCAGCCTTTGCATTATCATAAGATTTTTGAGCCTCCGCAATACGTTTCAGACCAGACTGAACATCATTTTCTGCTGTTTTATATGCTGCTAGATTCTCATTATTAGTTTTCTCAACTACACTAAATTGTTTAAAATCTTCTAAGGATCCACTTAAATCCGCTAAACGGGCTAAATCAACTCTATCCATCTTTTCGAATTTTTTCTTAATAGCATCATCTTTTCCTGCTAAAATTTGATCTATTTCACTATTATCCTTACCTTTGATTTCAGATAAAAATGCTATATCGTCTGCAGACAGGTTACTCAAAAAAGTCTTATCTAAAGATTTATAGGAGTTTTCAAAATCTATTTGATGTGCTCGGTCGAGTAATGCCCCTCCATCTGTACTTTGTAAAGATTTTAAATCATCTGCAGATAGTCTTAATAGTTTTGCCTTTTGTTCATCTGTTAAGCTTGAATTGTTAATCGATGTTTTAATACTGTCTGCATCTGTATAATCGATGCTCAAAGATTGTAAATCATTCAAATCAGTAGAATTTAGGAGAGCAACCTTACCTACATCTGAAAACTTATCAAATTTCCCTTGTTGATCTACTGTTAAATTATTTTTCCCAAAAATACGCTCGTGCTCTATTTTATACGTATCATTATAATAAGTATTGTATTCTCCAAGCTTTTTATCTCTATCAGCTTCTAAAATTGGCTGTGCATCTTTCGCATTATTCAATTCTATAAGTGTTGCTGCTACACGATCAGCTGCTCCTGCTTTAGCATTGAATGTTGACTTAAGTGAGACCTCATAGCCAGAAATCGTAATTGTATTTGATGAACGCTCCATCGAAATACCATTAACTTTTAGAATCGCATTTTTACCAGATATAAGAGTTGCTTTATCCATCCCTAATGCATCAAATAGTTCTTTTCCTTGTCCAAAGACAATCTCCCCGCTACCACTTTTTACACTACCTGTATTATTTGCAGTTAATGAAAGTTGTCCATTTTCAAATAATGCTGTAACCCCAGCATTGCTCTGATTGATTTTTTTCACTAAATCATTAATTGTATCTTTCGATGGGTCAAAAGTAATTGTAGTTGCCTTTTCTGCTAAATTACCGTTCTTATCGATTGATTTTAGCTCTATTGACTTAACAGATTCCCCCACCAAAGCTGATAATTTTGTTGTACCTGTATATCCTTTTTGCTCACCAATCAGCTGAGTTGCAGTGGCTAATTGGGAAACACTTTCAATATTGAGAGAACCTGTCGCTGTATTTGTAGCTTTAACAGTTGCTAGGTTTTCATTAGAAGATGTAGCAGTTTTTTTCATCATTTGACTCTGTAACCACATCTTTTCCTCTAAAAATTTATTGAGTTTCTGTGTAGCTACATTCACATTTCGATATGCGTCACGTTGCCATTCTAATGTTTGTTTTCTTTGAAATGCTTTATTCAACGGCATTCTTTCTGCTTGCATCAATTTCTCAACTATACTGTCAATATCCATCCCTGAGGCTAATCCACCAATTCTTGAAACCATGTTTCATCCTCCTATTTTTCCTTTATATTTTTTCGTCTACAATCATTCCTACCATTTTTTTCATCTCATAAAATGCATCTAATAATTTTTTTGGCGGAATTTCTTTTAGTACTTCTTCGGTATCACGATTTACGATTGTTACATAATAACGTTCTAATCCCTCATGATAAATAAATTTAGAGGAACTGTTATTAATTTCCAAAAATTCATTTACAACATCAACTGCCTGTTGTAGTTTATCCTTTGAAATTTCTTGATCTTCCTCTACTGCTGTTGCTTTTTCTATCACCGGTTTAGAGTTTGCGTCTGAAACAATAGGTGTTATATTTTCCTGAGCATTCATAGCTCTTGTATTAGTTGGTGCAGTAATCGTATCAATTGACTGTCCTTGCGATACAATACGCATGTAACTCAACCTCCCAAACTTTTCAATTGCTTACCATTATTATCGGAAGTATTTTGAATTGTTTCACGTTTTTTGACAAACAATCAGTTTCAGTCTTTTTAAGAATAATAAAACCTCCTAATCTTTATAAAATAGACTTTGGAGGTTCAAATCAATTATTTAATTAGTTCATGTATATAATCTTCAATCTTAGCTAGAGTTTTATCTGCCTCTTTTTTACTTTCCTTTTTAACACCTATATAAATTTTACATTTAGGTTCTGTTCCAGAAGGTCGAATACAAATCCATGAATCATCTTTTAATCTAAATTTGAGAACATCTGTTTTCGGTAAAGTTAATGCATGTTTTTCACCATTTGCAAGATATGTAAAACCAATTTTATAATCTTCTTTAGCTACAACCTTGATTTCAGCTATTTCAACAGGTTTTTTGTTTCTAAGGTGCTCCATAATATTGATTATTCGTTTCTGCCCCTCCATCCCCTCATATGTAAATGACAACAATTTTTCTTGATAGTATCCATGTTGCTGGTAGAGGGCGTTCAGCACATCTAAAAGTGATAGATTTTGCTCTTTATAATAAAAAGCCATTTCTGCAGTTAAAAGCGCAATTTGTACTGCATCTTTATCCCTTACAAAGCTACCTGCTAGATATCCATAGCTTTCTTCATAGCCAAATAAAAATGAATACTCACCAGTTGTTTCAAATTCTTCGATTTTCTCAGCAATATACTTAAAACCTGTAAGTGTATTTATAGTTTGTATGTTAAAACTATCGGCAATTGCTGTTCCTAACTCAGAGGTTACAATAGTTTTTAACATTGCTCCATTCAAGGGTAAAGTTCCTGCCCGTTGCTTTGTAGAAAGTATATAGTTTAGTAACAGGGCTCCAAGCTGATTCCCTGATAGAAGCTGATAATGTTCTCCATTATATAATGCTACACCAAGACGATCAGCATCTGGATCTGTAGTTAGTATTAATTCAGCACCAACCTTCTTTCCTAAAGCAATACCCATTTCAAAAGCAAAAGCATCCTCAGGATTTGGATACAACACTGTCGGAAAGTCACCATCTTGGATAGTTTGTTCGTTAACAATATTTACATTTGTAAAACCTGCCTCTTTTAAAGCACGCTTTGTCGGCACAAGACCTGCTCCATGTAAGGGTGTGTAGACAATGTTTATATCCTTTTTACCATTACCTTGAACAAGTTTTTTTAGAGCTGCATTATACGCATCATCCAATTTTGCTAACATTTCAATGCAATAACCCGATGTAAATAATTCGTCTTTTGCTAGGGAATGAATTTTAAAAATATCTTCTACACTTTTCATATGTTCAGAAATTTCATCAGCAAATTGAGGGGTTAACTGTGCTCCATCTTGTCCATATACTTTAAAACCATTATACTCTTTAGGATTATGACTTGCTGTAATAACTACTCCTGCATAAGCCGATAAATATCTAATAGCAAAACTTAATTCAGGGGTTGGTCTACTTTCACTAAATACATAGCTTTGTATACCATGTGCAGCCAAAACTCCTGCTGTTTCATAAGCAAACTCCTGAGAAAAATGCCGTGTATCATAGGCAATAACGACACCACTCTTTTTCGCCGATTCTCCCTGACATTCAATTTGACGAGCTAATCCTTCTGCTATTAAACGAATGGTATGTACATTAATACGATTCGTGCCGGCACCTAACTTCCCACGCATTCCACCCGTACCGAAAGGAACTAACTGATAGAAATGATCTTCTATCGCTTGCTTATTATTAGCAATTTCTAGCAGTTCGTCTTGATAGTTACTATTCGCTTTTTGACGCCATAAATCATACAATTCTCTATGCACGAACCTTCACCACATCTTCCTTTAACAACTCTAACATTTTCTTTTTATAGGCTTCTACACCAGGTTGATCAAATGGATTTACCCCCAGTAAATTAGCACTAATAACACATGCTTTCATAAAGAACATCATCAAATATCCAACATGATACGCATCTAATTTTGGTAATTCTATCCGAATGACAGGTACGCCACCTTCTTCATGTGCAAGTGCAACCCCATCTTTTGATGTTGCATTTACCTCATTCATTGATCGACCAGCTAAATAATTCAGACCATCTATATTTTCAGCAGAAAAAGGGATTTCTATATCTTCTTCGATATTATCAAAGTGAATAAGTGTTTCAAACATTATACGACTACCGTCTTGAATAAACTGTCCAATAGCGTGTAAATCTGTCGAGTAGTTAACGGTTGAAGGATATAGCCCTTTATGCTCTTTCCCTTCACTTTCTCCAAATAACTGCTTCCACCATTCATGTAATTTATTGAGTTTTGGCTCAAACGAAGCAAGTAATTCAACGGAATAACCCTGTTTATATAATTCATAACGATTATACGCATAATCGACAGCGCTGTTTGACTCACTAGAAAGATCTATTTCTGCTTGTCTTCCACCACGAACAAAAGCTTCTATATCAATACCTGCTACTGCAATTGGTAATAAACCTACTGGCGTAAATACAGAATAACGTCCCCCCACTTCAGACGGAACAGTAAATTGGCGATACCCTTCTTTAATGGCAATTTGCTTTAATATTCCTTTTTCAGCATCAGTAGTCACAATTATTCTTTTACTAGTTGCGTTACCATAACGACGCTCCATATATTTTTGCACAACTCGAAATGCAAGAGCAGGCTCCATCGTTGAACCGGACTTTGAGATAACATTGACATAAACGTCCTTTGTATCTAAATAAGACAATAATTGCTTTAAATAGGCACCACTCATGTTATTTCCAGCATATAAAATTTCTACACCATTATTAGTATGGAAATAAGGAGTTAGTGCATCAATCACCGCACGTGCACCAAGAAAAGAACCACCGACACCAATAACTAAGAAAATTTGTGCTCTTGAATTTATCTGATTTGCAACATTTTGAATCGCAAAAAGCTCTTGCATAGTAACAGGATTATAATGTTGCATGCTTGGATTTTCTGAAATTTTCATTTTAGGAAGATCAGTTAGTGGCTGAAAATTAATCATGTCGTCAACTCCTGCGAAAACAGCCTACCCTTTTTATGGTAAGCTGTTTGTTATATTACTTATTTCGGTTGTTTTACTAATTCTTTAATATTCGACACGATTATTGATAAATCTTCTACTGTCATATTTGGATGAATTGGTAATGTTAAAGTTTTTTCATACCACTTTTCTGCAATCGGACATATTCCACGTTCATACCCAAGTTCCTTATAATAGGGGTGCCAATAGACAGGAATATAATGTACATGAACTCCTATATTGAAAGATCTCATTTGTTCAAATACAAACTTACGAGATATTCCCTCAAGCTGAAGCATATACAAATGCCAACCAGAATTAGTTCCCTTTAACTGCTGTGGAACGATAATTCCTTCTATACCTTGAAATGCCTCTGTATAAAATGCAGCAATTTCACGGCGTTGTTGGATAAATGTATTAATTTTTTTCATTTGTGATAACCCAAGCGCAGCTTGTAAATCAGTCATTCGATAATTATAGCCAAGGTCAGTCATTTCATAATACCACCCACCTTGTTCAGCAGAAAAGTCAGTTTGCTCAATACCATGGCTACGGAACAATTGTAATTTACGATAATATTCCTCATTATTCGTTACAATAATGCCACCTTCAGCTGTTGTAATTGGCTTTACAGGATGGAAGCTAAACATCGTCATATCTGCCTGTGTACCAACTTTTTTTCCTTTATATTCAGCACCAAGAGAATGAGCACCATCTTCAATCACAACTAAATTGTGTTCACGTGCGATATCCATAATGATATCCATATCAGCTGGTTGACCTGTAAAATCAACTGGAATAATTGCCTTTGTATTTTGTGTAATCTTTTTTCTTATCTCTTCAGGATTAATGTTGTAAGTATTTGCATCAATATCTGCAAAGACAACTGTTCCTCCCATATAACGAACACAGTTAGCACTAGCTGCAAATGTAATGGGTGAAGTAATTACCTCATCCCCTTCGCTTATATCTGCTGCATAACACGCTGCGTGAAGTGCCGCTGTTCCGTTACAAAATGCAACAGCATATTGAGCGCCAACATAATTGGCAATTGCCTGTTCAAACTGTTGAATCTTTGGGCCTTGTGTTAAAAAGGGAGAGCGTAATGTTTCTATAACAATCTGTATGTCGTCCTCATCAATCAATTGACGACCATAGGAAAGAAATTCAGGCAATTTTTTCATAGCTATTCCTCATTTCTCAAAGCAGAAATTATAGGAGGGTCGATTCTTGGTATTTTACCATCTAAAAACTGGTCTACAATATCATTGTTATATTGATTATAAACAAAACGTAGATGTTGAGGCATCCAATCGTTACCTACCCATAGCTTTCCATTTCCTTTTTGTGGATGATATACTATTTGGTCAATAGATGTTGTAGTCAGAATTGTAGTTAAATCCGAAGCAACTTGAACGACCGCTTTACAAGCAACATCATGAAGCTTATCACCATAATCTAGATTCGGAACTGAGTGATGGACAATATCTCCTGCATCTAATCGAGCTGATAATCGATGAATTGTCATACCTGCCCAATTTGGACGTAACATAAAGAATGGCCAAAATAGTGTAGTATTTCCTTTATACCAAGGTGAAAGCCCACCATGAATATTCCATGAATGCTTTGGTAAAACATTTAACAACTCGTCAGATAATTTATGTACCCCGTAACTTATAGCTATATCAAATGATTGAGAACCAACCCATTTAATTGTTGCCTCACTATTTAATTGTGCTAAAGACACGTTTAGAGTCGGCATTTCAAGTTGTACTTTTTCATGTCCTACAAAATGGCGCTGTTCGGCTTCATCTCTATCTGCAAAATGTCGAATAAAATTCAAGCGATCGATTTCTTCTAGATTAGCTGGTGGTTGAGGGACAAACGCTTCTCGAACTTCCATTACATGAGCAGCTACTATACCTAATTCAGCTAGTTTATTCACTACATATAAATGTCTCGGATGTGATCCTGTTAGTAATAATACTCTCACTAAAATAACTCCTTCTCGTCATAAAATGGACCTTCAAGTAATTGGTGTTCTTTTAATACATCAATTGAAATTTTATAATCTTCTAGTGAATAGTTTAAAGTTTTAGCTACATCAGATAATCTATGTTTCCCATCAGAATAATTTAAAAGTGTTAGCACTTGATTTAATTGTTGTCGATTATCTATTTTTTTACTGCTAGAGTTCCCCCATGTTCCAGGGGCATTTATATCAGGATAAAGATCATATTTTCCTAGTTTTGGTTCACCAAATGGTTTTTTATTAATATAATAGCCATCTAATTCTTGCAGCTGTAAAATTTTTTCAATTTCATTGACACTAGTTAATAAAGCTTCTATTGTCATATGCTCTTTTGTATCTAAAGAATTATGATAGCCTTGGTACGTTCCATATATCATTTTAGAGAACTGCCCTACAGGTAAATTAAAACCAGGCGAACAATATTGACGTTCATCTGAACCAAACAATGGTGTAAATGGACGTATTGAATAACTTTGTTGTCCTCTTTCATTTAAGTAGGTTAACAAATTATTAAGTGGCGAATTAGTATTACGCGATTTTTTGTAACTAAGCTGATGCTCTTTACCACCCAAACATGTTAACACTGCTCCAGAATATATATTTTCCTTTAAATGTTGTCCGTATTTTGATAAATATGCTATAGATCCAATTGTTTCTGGTAAAAAAACGAATCGATAAGTTAACTCTCTATTTTCCCACTGTTTAAGGCGATTATATAAAAAGGTTGCAACAATTGGTCCACTTAGTTCATTATTAGCCATGGAAGGATGACAGATATATGTACTAATTAATACTTCTTTTTTTGATTTTCCAGGTAAAACAGCTTGAGCAAAGTTTAACTCACCATCAATTTTTTCACTATCAATATACACATGGTACTTTCCATCTGAAAGAGCATCTAATTGATTTTGGCTCATACAAAAACCCCAACGTTCCTTATAATAGGAAATTACATACGGCACAGCTTCTGGTAGATGGGGAATAGTATGAACATGTTTCTTTAATTCCTCAAGAGAAAGCCACATATCTATAGGTTCACTATAATTTACAACATGTAAATTTAAATCCTTTATATCTATGATTGTCTCACCATGCTCATCCTTAATCCAAGCTTCATGTATAACCCACTCTTTTGGAATTTCCCAGTCGAAAACTTCTGTACCTGTTGGTATTCCTTCCATTTCAAGTGGTATATATTCTTGAAGGATATGAATTGTTTCTCGAACACCTTCTCCCGTAATACTACGCATAATTGGAAAAAGTCGATCAAACAATTCGTCCATTTCTTTTAATTCATTCACAGTAATAACTCCCAACTTAAAGGTGTTCCCTTTTTCACATCTTGTTTAATAGTCTTTCCAAGTACTAAATCATAGTATTTTGTTGGCAGCCCTAAACCTGGTCTAACATTTCGAAGATTTTCTTCTGTTAAAACGTCGCCTGCTTTTAAGTCTTCCCCTATATATAATGAACGTCGAAATTTAGTTGAGTCCTTTTCGGCTTCTGTTGGACCATAATGAATTTGCCCTAAGCTTCGCCACGCTCGTTCAGTTTCCTCTACAAGCATTTTTAACTCATGTGGCTCCATTGAAAATGCAGAATCAACTCCTCCATCAGCACGCGAGGTAGTGAAATGTTTTTCAATAACAGTTGCTCCAAGCGTTACGGCAGCAACCGATACACCAACACCCATCGTATGGTCTGATAAACCAATCTCAGTTCCAAGCAAATCCCGCATATGAGGGATTGTAGATAAATTAGAGTTTGCTGGGGTTGCTGGATATGTACTTGTACATTTTAATAAAACAATTTGCTGATTTCCTTCAGCTTTTGCAGCTCGAACTGCTTCATCAAGCTCTGCTGCTGTTGCCATACCTGTCGAAATAATAATTGGTTTACCTGTGCGAGCAACTTTTTGAATTAACGGTATATCCACATTTTCAAAAGATGCAATTTTATACGCAGGTACATTCAAAGTTTCTAAAAAATCAACAGCTGTTTCATCAAAAGGCGAACTAAAAGCTAGTAAACCATGTTCTTTCGCACGATTAAAAATCGCTTCATGCCATTCCCAAGGAGTATAGGCCTCTTTATACAAATTATATAGGGAATTCCCTTTCCAAAGGTTGGCATCATCTTGGATAAAAAACTCACCTGTATGTACATCTAATGTAATTGTATCCGGTGTATACGTTTGTAGCTTTAACGCATCCACACCAGCTTCAGCTGCTAAATCTACTAAATGCAAAGCTCTTTCTAATGATTGATTATGATTGCCAGACATTTCTGCAATAATAAAAGGCTTTGCATGCTTGCCAATCTCTTTATGTCCAATTTTTATCATGCTAACAACTCCATTATTTGTGATAACCAGGCATTTGGTTGTTGTGTGGCTGTTAATTGTAAACCTATTTTTTCAAGTCTCACCACATCTAAATCGCCTAATCTATTTAGCAAATGTTTATACGTATCTACTGTGACATCTTCATGCCATCCTAAACTAATAACTGCTCCAAGTTGATCTGTATAATTAGTTGTAATGAGTTGATTGTCAGCAACTATAGTACTTGAGGATGGGAGTCCAACATAGCAACGCTCCCACATTGAACTTCCACCTGCCCCAATAGAAAAATCTGCTTGTCGCATTAGCTGTGCCATATAAGGAATTTGACAATGATAATGGTAATTACGTTCACGGCAAATTTGCTCAATTTCTTCTTTATGTACATTTCCATTACCTACAACAACATCTACATGGACAAATGTCAATTCTTCAAGTGCAGTTAATATTTTTAGCGTTTCATGGGTTGGATCAGTTCCCCCCATAAATACAAGAAGTCGTTGAATATCTTGATTGCGCTTTCGAATTTGCTGACGGGCTTCAATAAACTCTTCACGCATAATTAAGTACTTAGGGCCCAATAACTTAATACAATGCTTTGGTACAAGCTCATCATAACGGTCCTCAAAGTTTGGCACAACATTTTGATCAAGCAATACATCACAATCATGTACTCTTGCTAAATCATCAATCACCATTAGTTTTTTTGTATATGGACGAATATTTAGTTCCCACTCTATATCAAGCCCGTAATGATCAATAATATAAAGATCAGCCTGGTCAGCCTTAGAAATAGTTTCATAGCCTTGTTGCGCAACATAATCTATTAAATTGCCGACATGTGGCTCCATCCAAAATTGAAGATTACAACCTTCTCGCTTTAAATTATGAGCAATTGTTAAACAGCGCATAACATGACCGCTTCCAATGTCTACTGATGCATCAGTACGGATAATTATTTTTTTCATTAAATCACCGGCTTTTGTTCAATATGTGCATTTAATATAGCGACATTAGGCGTTTCTCTTAAATAGCTAATAACCTCTGAACTTGATACTAACGGGTTATTAAAATGCTTCGCTACTGCCGAAATCAACTCATAGTCTTCTGCAGTATCTAACGTGATACGTAGCTCAGGTGCTATTCGATTTGTAGGTACCTCATAAGTAACAGCACTAAATTCTTCAAGAAATTCATATGCATAATAAGTGACATGCTCCCGATGGCGTGGTTCAGTCCCAGTTTCATATATACGTAATAGTGCCTCATAGGAAATAAGTTCAACCGCTAAACCACGTGGAAGCTCTCCATTCATTAATACAATGTCTTTCTGTTCTTTTTCCATTAGTGAAACAATCTCACTTGCCATTTCATAATCAACAAAGGGGCAATCTGATGTAACACGCATAACATAATCAGGCTTATACATTTTAGCGCATTGCACATAGCGATCCAGTACATTATCTTCAGAACCACGGAAATAAGCTACCTGATGCATTTCACACCATCTTGCAATAGCATCATCCTGTGGTAAATTACTTGTTGCAACAATTACTTCACTTACCCCTTGAATTGCTCGACATCGTTCTATATCATATGTAAGTACATCCACATCCCCAAGCTGTTTTAAAATTTTACCAGGTAGACGGGAGGATCCCATTCTGGCTTGGATGATTACAATTGTATTCATCTTGAAACACCTCGATCTATATAATTACTACTTCTCTTGTAAACGATGTTAAAAAACTCTGCCCGTCCCACACCCCATTAAAATCAAGTGCTTTACCAATAGGGACAATACGATCAATACCACGAGTTGAAATAGCTTCTACTAAATTCTCAAGTTCCTCGCGTTTAAATCCAAAGTAGGCAATTGTTTGATCTTTGTCTATTAGTACATCTGCTAATTCTTCAAGTTTATCAACTTCGTATTCATAGAACAAACCACCACCGCAGTGACGTTCCCGAACGTCTACTGGCACATCAGATAGTTTCACACGTGAAAAATAAGTTCCATTTTTCAAATTCTCCACATTACTTTCTGTTGCAAGAATTAAGCTTGTTGTATATTTTAAAACTTGTGTCGCAGCCATTAACTTATACTGTTTTTGCTGAATCTTTTGTTCAAACGCTAACCAAAAACGATTAATGGCCTGTTGATTACCTCCACACCATGTTATTAATCTTGGAGAAGAGCACGCCATTTGATCGAACCAAAAAACATCATTATAAAATTGCTCTAATAGACTGTCTAATTGTGCTTCTTCTGCTTTAGCGAGTACATCACTATTTAATACTGCCAACGAGAAACGATCTGGAAAAGCAAGTTCATTAGCTAAAGGAGCTAGTGGTATTTCTCGAATAGTACTAATCGTTTCATCCCCACCCCAAATCACACGTGTTTGACATGTAGCACTTAAGACAGCTGTTGTATTTTCCTCGTGACCATACGTACATATTATCGTCTGTTTAGCGATTTTTTGAAATTCGTTCCGCGCTAATTCATCAATAATAATCTGTAGAAGCAAGTTTAGTCCGTTTTGTTCCTTGCTTGATATTCTAATGACATTTCGGTTGCCTGCTAGTAACGATAACATCCAGGAGTAAACAAAAATAGTATCAACATTCGACGGAGCCATATGAAAGACCGTCCCACGAGCTTTTATAATTTTTTTAACTGTATACTGTTCAAAAGCTGTTTGCATTTCTTTTATATTCGCCTTTCGTAGCCAATAACCTAATGCTACTACTTCAGGTAATTCTCTTATTCGGAGAAAGCGCTTGGAAATTGCTTGTGTGAATGCCACAACTTCTTGATCAAATGGTTGATTCGGTTTATTCGAAGATAGTTGCTCAATGGCAACTTCAAATTCTATATTTTTCGGCCAAAATAATTGCATCATTTTGTACCTCCTTGAAACGTATCAC
Organism: Lysinibacillus capsici; assembly: GCF_003367505.1. GTDB lineage: Bacteria > Bacillota > Bacilli > Bacillales_A > Planococcaceae > Lysinibacillus > Lysinibacillus capsici. The sequence continues at coordinate 222,721 of NZ_PXXX01000019.1, read as the reverse complement.
TACACCCTCTTAGCTCGGCCTTCGGAATTCTGCCTGCTACAGAAAAATATTTCCCTTTCCAACCACATGGACAATCATCTTCCCCATGAATTGTACCCAAATCCTCAGTCAGTAATGAATGCCCTGGGTAGCTTTTGGGTAGCTCACTCAACACCTGAATAAGCCCCTGTTCTCCGTAAGGAATTGGCTCAAAAGTTATCGGATTGCGAATAATGACATCAGCGTAGCTAGGTGTATGCAGATGGCCCATACTACACTCAACAAAAATAGAACCGACCTGCTCAACCATACCGTAATAATTATGTACCTCACGAATTCCCAGTTGCTGATTTAACAACCGATTAAAAGTTAATGAATCGACTGCTTCATCCTTAAGCTTCTTCCAGCCACCACCGTGAATTAAAATACTGTCGCCAAAATCAATCTCTAAGCCTCGAGCTACAGCCTCCTTATAGACATACTGCCATATCATAAAAGTAAAGCCGAACAGTAAAATTTTCTGTCCTTCAAATTCCTTTAGATATGCCTGTAGACCCTCGACATCCAAACTCATATCATCATTTAAAGCATAAAAATGCTTACGTCCAAAATTGGAAAAGCCTAAAATCCCAGCACCACGCGCACTAAAGGATTTTCTGTCTTTTAAAACAGACTTCGTATCTAAAATAATCATCGGTAAACGTTTACTGCCTAGTAACGGCTTCATCACTTCCACCAATGTTTTTGTTTGTGAAGCAGATGTTTCCTTATCTAAATAAATTTTCGACACCTGCTGCCCTGTCGTACCACTTGATGTAAGTATTTTTACTACCTCTTCTTGTGAAATCGATTTTAAATCTAAAAGCTTAAATAATTGTACAGGTAGGTAGGGTACTTCTTCTAATGAGCTTGCCTGCTGTAGAGCACCACTTTTTTCAAGCATTGCCATATAATCTGAACAGTTTCCAATATGCCATTTTGTTAAATCATTTAGTTTATCTAATAGCTGCGCTGATTTTTGCTCTCGTTCCAAATGATAAGGGGCAATCATAAACAGCTCTCCTTTAATTTCATATAATCTGTTTTGCTATTTGCAAAGCGTGGTATATCCATCACTTTTATCTTATAGGCAGTTTTATGCAGTTTGTATAAATCCTCTACTGCTTTTTTTATAGGTTCAACAAATATTTCTTGTTCAATGGCTATAATTAATTTATCGTCAGAGCCAGTACAAGCTAAAGGTATGTGAAAGGAGGACTCGAGTTTTTTCTCAACTTCATCTAGGTTTATACGCAAACCAAAAAGCTTAATAAAGCGCTTCATTCGCCCCGTTATCGTAAAGTATCCTTCTGCATCAACAGTTGCAGTGTCACCAGTATGAAGCACGCCACCAAGCTCATCTGATTTTGCTAAGTCTTCAAGACATTCAGCATATCCCATCATGACATTTGCACCTTTATAAATAAGTTCTCCTGTTGATTCGTTAACTTCCAAATGTCCATCAGGAATCGCCACACCAATTGTTCCTGCTTTTTCTAGCACTTTTTCAAAAGGAATATAGCTGATACGTGGTGCTGCTTCAGTCTGTCCATACATCACGTAAAACCGTTTATCTCTTTCCTTTGCATACTCTGCAAAAAACTTCACAAGCTTTTCATTTAGTCGTCCACCAGCTTGTGTCAAAGTTTTTAATGTCGGTAATTCCATTTTAGTAAAACCTATACGTTGCAACATTTGATAAGTAAAAGGAACCCCTGATATAGATGTAGCCCCCTGATCTTTCGCAAAACTCCAAAAGGATTTTTCCATGACACTTTCGTCTGTTAATAATATAGAAGCACCAGCATAAAGATGACTATTTACTATGGACATACCATATGAATAAGAAAGTGGTAGATTCATAATGGCACGTTCCTTTTCATCTATATCAAGATATTTAATAATAGATTCTGCATTTGAACGAATATTTTCATACGATAAACGGACAAACTTTTGGCTACCAGTCGTGCCTGAAGTACTCAATAAGATCGCTAGGTCGGGATGTATATTCATGTTAATATTTTCGATTCTTACTAAATACTCACTACTTCTCTCATAGCCATCATAACTCTCTAAACCTACAATCCATTTTGGTTCATATCGGATTATAATATCTTCTAAAAGTTCACGATTAATATCTGCCGAAAGTAGCATCACGGCATGCTGACTATTCATAGCTGAAACATAGGTTGATAGTATATCAATGGTATTCTCACATAAAATTAATACTAATTCTTTTTGTGTACTTTTAAATTCCACTCTAGAAATTTCATTGTACGTATATGTACGTTCATGTGTAATGACTGCAACTTTATCGTTGTTCAGTTTAAAAAAACTCATTCAATCTCTCCTTCCATTGAAAAAGGCGTGATAGTCTCTACCACACCCTCCTCAATTAAAACTCTACATCATATTTAACTAATATTTCCTTCGCTTTAGCAAAAGTACTCATATCTAATACATCATCCGTATCTAGCATTGTATCAAATTGATCGTCAATTTCTGCAATCAATGCCATATGAGCAATTGAATCCCATTCTGGAATTGTATTATAAGCTAGGTCCTCTGTAACTTGATTAATATCAATCCCAAGTGCTTCTACAAAAATTTCACGTAATTTCTCTTCATTCGTCATAAATTATCCCTACCTACTTCAAATTGTATATATAGTATTTCGGCTATTTCTATTTAATTATAATACAAATGTTGATTTAAATTTATGGAATTTTGTACACTCCATCCAATCAGAAGCTAAAAGTTCAAAGTACTCTACATTGTGAAATTGATCGTATTTATAAATATGATCTTTAAATGTTGCAACATGTGTAAAACCATAGTGCTTATGCATTTTCATCATGCCATCATTTTCTTGCATGACTTCTGCATATACCTTATTTAAACCAAGTTCAAAAAAGGCAAAATTATAAAGATAAGGGTGAATACGACCCGCGATAATCGAATAATTTAAATCGCCAATGTAATAAGCAAATGATGATTTTTTATTCGTTCGATCCAACTGATTTAGTGAAATTAAACCAATTGGCGTATTTTTAACTTCAATTATCCAGTAATATTGTGTATCATCATTGGAAATTCTCTCAAACCATTTATATTGGTTCGCTAAATCCTTTTCTATATCCGTATACATATATTGTGTCACATGCTCACTTGTACGCCATTCTAGCACAAGCTCTAAATCGCGTTCCTCTAATTTACGAAATGAAATCAATAATCTCAACTCCTATATAAAAGGCATGGTTTAAATCACCATGCCTCCATCTACACCTATAACCTGTCCTGTTACATAAGAAGAATAATCTGAAGCTAAAAATAAAATGACATTAGCTACTTCTTCAGCGGTACCAATACGACCCATTTTAATTTCTGATAAACGTTGCTCATATTTCTCTTGTGATAATTGCTTTGTCATATCTGTCTCAATAAACCCTGGTGCTACTGCATTTACACGGATATTATAAGGTGCTAGCTCTTTAGCAGCAGAATACGTCGCACCAATTACCGCTGCTTTACTTGCACCATACACTGTTTGCCCAGCATTACCAACTCGACCAATAATCGAGCTCACATTGACAATTGTCCCTGATTTTTGCTTCATCATTAAGCGTGATGCATATTGCATATGGTAAATAACAGCTTCAGTATTAACAGCTAAAGTATGAGACACCTGCTTTTCATTGACCATCCCAAGTAGTGCATCATCTAAAATGCCTGCATTATTAACAACAGCATCTAGTTGCCCAACATTTTTCTTAATCCACATAAATGCTTTTTTTATAGCATCAATATCGCAAACATCATAGCTTAATATATGAACCGATGCACCGTATGCCATTAGTTCATTTTTTATTTCTATCAGCCGCTCTTCATCACGACCGTTTACAATAATCGTAAACTTTTGTTTTGCTGCTTGTACAGCTGTTGCATAACCGATACCACGTGTGGCGCCTGTGATGAAAATTGTTCTGCTCATTCTTCACTCATCCCACCTATTTCAGTTGTTATTCTTTAGTATATCTTATTTATAAAAATAAGCTTTATAAATACCTCAATAAATTTTCACGCAATTCTCGCTTTGTAAAACGGTACTCACCTTTTCCTTCTTTTAACACTAGTAAATTATTTGTCGCATCCATATAGCCAGGAAATTGCAATAAGGCTTTTTCAAATAGTTTTTGTGCTGCTATTAGATTACTCTTTTTAGCATAAAACACTGCACGATTATTTAACGCTGCACCATGTCTTTCATTCATAACAAGTAGTTGATCTAAACAAACTATTGCTTCCAATTCTAAGTTTTTCTCTATATAATACAGTGCCTGATAAAATAATTTGCTCTCCTTAAATTCTTCATCCGTAACACCTTCCAAATATCGGAATCCTTCATCGTATTGTCGGTACTGATAAAGAAGGGTCACAAAATCTATTAAATTCTTTTGTTCACTAAAGTTTCGGCAAAATACTGCTTCTTTCACATCATCAATCGAATACACATCTAAAACTGCTTTTCCTGCCTCTGAAATTTTTTTCAAGTCTGAAGAAGTATTCATCACATGACGACGGTAATATACATAAGGCTTATCCAAATATACAAACGTACCTGTTCGTGATAAACGTAACATGAATTCTGCGTCCTCGGATATTAGAAAATCTATTTTATAACCACCAATTTCCAATGCTGCATCCCGTTTTAATAACAACCCCGATTGTGTAATAATATAATTGCGCATTAATAACGATCCAAATGTTTCATTAAATGGTAGTTGCTTTCCGAGAAATTCACTATTAGGTAAAATATTGCCCTCTGCATCGGTTTGTACATATGCTGGATGCACACAGACAGGTTCAGGATGTACCTCTTCATATTGTGCCAGTTTTTCAATTTGACTATTTAACAAATTAGGATGAATTGTATCATCTGCATCCATCATCAACACCCATTCATTTCTAGCCTCTAGTAGTCCTTGATTACGTGCCGCTGAAACACCTTGATTATATGGCTGCTGAATTAAGCGAACAATAGGATATTGCTGACTATATTCTTTTACAATTTCAGCCGAACAATCAGAACTACAGTCATCTACAACTAAAATCTCATCTATTGGATATGTTTGATTTATTAAACTATCTAATGTTTCTACTATGTACTTTTCTGCATTATATAGTGGGATTACTACAGAAATATTCATTTATTTACCCCATTCCATATTATCTCTTTCATAAATATATAGTAACACAAAAGGTTATGTTAAGATTTCCTTTTCCCAACATACCCCATAGATACTAATCTAATTTATTAACTTCTTATAAGTTTTCAATGTTGCTGACCTGTTAATTGTTTAAATTCTGTAGTTCGTGTAATATCATAGCTATTTGGCGAGTTAAGTTGTCCAACATTATGGAAGCTCAACATAATTGAAGTCAAATAATTCATCAATCTTACCTGTATTAATAATTTGTCCTTCAAAAGGCTGTCCAAACAAAGTATGTCCATCCTTTGAAATTGTCACAACATCTTAATATTTTGTATTCAACATCAGTTGAATGTTCAGATGATCCAACATCTTTTTATACATCTCTGTATAACCATACTTCGGTATGCCTTGATAATTATCTTAGAAATAACGATTATCCCGTGAAATATAAACAGCAACTCGTCCCGGCACCGTTGGATGAAAATGTATATCCTTTCTACATTTGATGTACAAAATCAATATTTTCTTGATATCTATATTCTTTCAAAATATTAGCAATTTCTTTATAATAACCGCTACACACCAAAATACCTATTCTATCTTTTCTTTGAATTTGTTCTATAGAGTAGATTAGTTTATTCTTTAATAAATGACCTACTTTGCGTTTATCTGAATCAATAAATCCCTTTATTTGTATTTCAAGATGTTCATAGACTTTTTCCCCAGTCGAACCGGCACCCCAAATATAAATCTCTTCTTTAGTATTTATTAATTTTTTGGTATTTTCAGAAACCATTCCATTATCCCTAAAACGTCCTAATTGTAAATATTCATGGTACTCATTTTTAAAAAGATTTTCTGAAGAAATATGCCAAGGTTTAGAAGCACCTGTAAAATGTACTATTGCCGGGTTTGTTAGATTATTTTTGTCGTAATATTCTAATTCAAAATTTGCTGTTTGAATATTCCAAGTGTCTTCCACTATCAAAACCTTATCATATAAAAGAGCATTTAAAGCATCTTGGTCCCAATATTTAAGATTACTCCCCATCTCCTGTATATAGTGTTCTAGAATATTTGTTAAGTTATAATTTCGCCAATATTCAAGATTCATTAATAATACACCTGCATTAAAATAAGAAGCAGCATCTGGTATGCCTAATTCCTTTTTTCGCTCTTGTGCTTTATAATCATAAGCTGCTGCAATAGCTACAGACTCAATGTTTTTATTATATAAATCATTTAATGGCCGCCTTACAATTAAATCGCTATCTAAATACAAAACTTTATCTACATCAATTATTTCTGGGAGTATAATTCTAAAATATGTTTCATAACTAATATGCCCATTTACGAAAAAATTACCAAATTCAAAATTATTCATATTATGCCAAATAAATTTAAAATGTGGGAATTCTATTTTTAATTGATTAAGTTCTAATTCTGTTAAATCAATAAACATAATATGTATAGTAAAATCTTCACCAGGTAATGAATTTTTTTCTATAGATTTTAAAACCACAAAAAAATACGGAATGTATTGTTTATTTATAGCAAACGCAAGATTCATTTTTATACCTCACTTTTGTTATTTCCTCAAAAATTATATTAAAAGATTTTCCGAATCAGGAGTTAAAATTGTTATTTTACTAAAGTCAAATTTTATTTCATTTAAACTTTTCAATATTTCTTGATAGTACATACTACAAATTAATAATTTTATATTATTATTTTCCATAAATAATTGCTGAGGTGCTATAATTTTAGAATCTTCTAAATTAGAACCCCACTTACTTTTATCATTATCTAGAAAACCACTTACTTTCACGTTAAAATATTTTAATATATTAAATACTGTTTTTCCAAACTCTCCTGTTCCAAATATATATATGTCCTCATTATTATTTAATAGATTGTTATTTATAATACTGCTCTCCCAAACTTTCATTTCAAATAAAACATCGAAAAACTCTTTATAATTAACCTGATTATTCAACAAATTCCAAGGCTTGTTTTTTCCAGAAAAGTGTATTCCAAAAGGTCTTTCAGTAATTTCTTCGTATATTTTTTCCGAATAAAACTCACAAAAATTTTCCTTTGTAAAATATAATGAATTTTGTACATTCCATTTAGGATGTAAACGAATCCAATTACCTTTAAAAAAACCATTTAAAACATCTTGATCACCAAATATAATTTTTTCCTTATTTTCTTTTGTGTATTCCGCAAATAATTCAAAATATTCTTTTTCTCGCCATAATGTTAAGTTAATAAGAATAAATCCTGCATTAAAATAATCAAATTTACTATTTAAATCTAATTTTTGATACATGATACCTTCTAAATTAGCGACTGCAGCTATAGGATAACTTCCCAAATCAGTACTCCAAACTTCCATTACATCAGCTTTAAACAACATGTCTGAATCAATGTATAAAACTTTTGAGATAGTTTGAGGTAGTAATTTTGCTAACATTAATCTATATAACGTTTCAACTGTCAAATGATCTGCTACAACAGGAAATACCTGTACATTTTCTTGGTCAATTTTGTAGAAAAAGAATTCAACATAATCAAATTCACTGAAAATTGATCTAATAAATTCCTGATCTTCATTTACTAAATCACTGTGTAATACATGAATTGTTATACTTCTACATTTCGAATTGTTTAAAATTGATTGAATCATAACCGAAAAGTATTTTATATATTTTTTATTTATTGAGCATGCTAAATGCATATTATCCTCCGAAAAATTTTTATATTATTTAAATTTGGCCCAACGAGACAAAATCCATTCCTAATTATATACATTAAAATCTGGACACAATCATTAAAAGTTTAACTTGATATTTACATGTCATCAACACACTCAAAAAGAGTCCTTTCTTTTTTGAATCCTCACGGCACCCATTAGTAAGCGAAAGATTTTCTAATGTAATCATATTGAGAAACTTATATAGTGTTTCGCCTTGAAGATTTGAAAAAGCAGAAATGTGTCGTCTTGCAGTATTGACATCTTTAATCCTAAAATTCTAAGCATATGGACTGTATCTTAAAACACATAGGGGGCTAATAGAAGAGAAAATTCTTATTTGGATAATCATCAACTATCAATCAAACGGTTTTTAAATTATTATAAAGTACTTCTGAAACGATTGGTTGTACCAGAGACTTGTGCTATTTGTACATCTATTTTTATGTTATTTATATGGCATCTCTTTTACGCTTGCAATGCTTTTGTAAAAAAATTAGAGGGGTAAGGATTCTCTATGCAGATACAACAAACAATATATATTTTATTATGGTCTTTAAATAGATTTAATGAAGAAATATCTTAGGAATATTTGTAATTAAAATGTTCATTTGTAGTTATTATCAATAATATTATTATTGATTTGAGTATAAAGTGCTGGAATTCTTTTTAAAAATACATCAAAAACCCCGTTATATTCACATTCTTTTTCCAATGTTTCTAATGATTCTTTACTCAACCATGAGTCCATATGTGAATAATGATGAGTAAATTTAGTCTTTATGCGATTTAATAAACTTAAAGCAAGATATAACTTTGCAAGCTTTAAGTTGTCATCAGGAAATTGAATATCTTTATTGGAAAATTCCAGAATATTACTATAGTAATCGTTTTCAGATTTTGAGACAACACAAAAATTTGAATCGGCATAATAAACACACGATTTAGTAATAACTGTTTTCCCCATGCAAATCGATTCCAAACCGATTGTTGAAGTATTCGGAAGTACAATTTTTGAAAATTTAACCAAATTATACGAGGAAATATTTTCTTTGCAACCAATAAAAATAAAACGTTCTTCCTCGCCAAACTCCTCTATTAAATATTTCTTTAAATCATTTCCTGTTTGAAAAACTTCCTCATGTGGATGTTGTCTCACTACAATGCTTAAATTTGTATTTTTTAAAATAAAACTAATAGTTTTATTTAACCATTCCCAAATATTGTTATTAAAAATATCGTTATTAGCGTATGCTGCACTATCCCAAAAAATATTTAAAGGTATTAAAACATATTCGTTTTTTATTATTCTTTTAAATTCATTACCAATTTCAATACTTAAATATTCTTCCGAAACCCTTAACAAACGTTTTTTTTCTTCTTCGTTCAATAAATTTATCACTATTGAAATATCATTTTGTTGAACTGCTGGTCCCGTTATAGAATAAGAAAATCCGCCCCTCATTAATTCAGCAGATGTAGTGTGTATATTTTTACCAGAACAAATTTTTTCAATACACCCTAACGAATAATGTAAATTAGTTATCGCAAAAACAGTATCAAATTTGTTAATTTCAAAGTAATGGTTAAATTTCTCCGCTAAAGTATATAAATTAATTTTTATTTTTTTATAAACTTCCAATTCTTTTTCATTATAATCCAATACTTTTCGTGTATAAGAAATCATGCTAAAATCAATAACACTATTTATTTCTTCAGTTTGTTGGACAGTTAGACTTTCTCCAGTTATTTCACTTAGTGAATCGTATGGTATACCCCAGTCAATTTTTATCTTTTCCAATAGAATCCTAATTTCTCTTTCGTATTTCTCAAAGTCGATTGATAATTTATCGTTAATATCTTCAAAAATAAATCGTACATCCATACCCTTTTTCTTCAAAAGAATTCCCAGTGCTAAACAATAGTAAGGGGCTATCCATCCTTTCCAATGATGGATGTATATCCCTATTTTTTTACCATTTATTGTTTCTTGCAATAAAGTAGAATCATTATTTAAAAATTGGTAAAACCCTTTTTGATACCTACTAAGTGGAATTTCACTAAGTAATTCATCAGCTATATAGACTTTAATTAAGACTTCAGCATTAATACTTTTTAATTTCTCGATTATTTCATCTTTATAAGAAGAACATATCAAAATTTCTATTTCTCTTTTATTTGCTATGAAAGTATATATATCAATTACTGGTCTATCTAGAAAAGAGGTCTTGTTTGGAGACGTTTCAATAAAGCAATTCACTTTACTTAACAAAGTAAAATCAAAATACTCGTTTATAACATTAAATAAATTACCCGTACCCCAAACATTTATTTTATCGCTATTTCTCAGAAAACAAATGATACTACTGGTTTCTTTTTCAATATGAATTGTACTTTTTAAACTCATTATGTATTAGACCCCTATCTATTTGTATTTTAGTTCAGTCTTACGTTTAATTCATTTGAAGTGAAGGGAGTTCTTATACAGTTCACGGCTTTTTTCGACTGCATTACTTTTAAATGACCCCATTTTTTTATTAATTATAGGCAAAAGAGAAGGAATACATTCTTTCAATAATTAAGCCTTCAGTCATAATAATTTCTTTTGTTTTAAGTTAATTCAAAGAATTCCAGAGAGTCATTTATATGAATTCCCCATTACCACTAAACTAAACCCTATATGCTTAAATCTGCGTACTCCTTGGATTATTTACATTTAAAAGACTATATAAATTTCTCAAGTTAAAGAACGTATGGTCATATTTTTCAAAATCTAAACAGAGAACACTAACAGCCATATATATATCCATAATCTATTTCCCTTATCGTCTAAGAACCTTCTGATTAATGTAATTTGAAAATTAAAACGATAGCATTTTCTTTATTTGTTCACTTTTTCCTTGCTCAGTTATAAAAATACCATGTTCATTTACAACAATAATTGCATTTGAGATTCCAACTACATTTATAGGAATTTTCGTTTCATTAATAATATATGTATTATTTGTATCCTGACTGACTTGAGCTTTTCCTATGATTGACTGGGGGATTTCCTCTAATAAGCTTTCCCAAGTACCAATATCCTTCCATAAGCCATCAAACTTTTTACAATAAATGCTACTACATTTTTCTGTGAATTCGTAATCAAAACTGTTTTTTGGTAATAAATGAAAACTACTCTTCAATTCTTGATAGGATGTTGGAAAATGATTGATTTCTATATTTTTTAATATCTCTTGAATTTTAATAACGAACACACCACTATTCCATACCGCTCCCTTTTGTAAGAGCTCTACAGCAAGGTCTTTAGCAGGTTTTTCGGCAAAACTATTTACTTTAAAGAAATTCTCCTCTTCATCAGGTACAATATAACCGTATTTTGATGTTGGAAATTGTGGTACCACTCCAATCAAACCTAACTTTCCATCAGTTTGTTCAAGCTTATTTGGCATCTTAACAATTTCTTTAAAAAATCGATCCTCTGCATAAGTATCAACCGAAATAAAAGCGATATACTCATCTTCTTTTGCCCCTAAATCCAAGGCATATGTACTAGCCAATAAAATAGCACCATATGTATCTCTTCCACAAGGTTCTACAACGATATTTACTTGTCCAATTTGTTCGTTAATATAATCCACTTGCTTTTCATTTGCTGCAACTATTATATCTTCCCTCTGCACAAGTTTTGATAATTGCCTAAACGTTCTTTGTAACATCGATTCTAATTGACCATTTTCAGCCGGTAATATTTTCACAAATTGTTTTGGTCTATCTTCATTAGACAATGGCCAAAGTCGAGTACCTGACCCCCCAGAAAGCAATACAAACTTCAAATTTCACTTACCCCCTTTTAATGATTTGAATTATGTTTCATTATTGTTTGTGCAATTAAAAAATCTAGTTCATCGTCGATATCAATTCCATTTTTTTTATTCATTAAAAATGCATATGTTTTCTCTTTTAAAAAGTATTGTTTCTCTTCTAAGAAACATTTTTTATTCCAAATATATATCGCACCATTTAAACGATAATAAGTTGGAAGATCCTGACTTCTAATATTTTTATATTTATCATTCATAAAATTATCTAAAGACATATCTTCTGGGAGTTTATTAGCCCACAATGGAGAATGATCACATTCTGAAACAGATATGACTCCATTAGCACCTTTTTCCTCATAATATTGAATTGCATTATCAATATCATGAGAAGTTCTCAAAGGAGAAGTGGGTTGCAATAAAATTATATTCTCTATTTCTTTCATATATTTTTTTTCATAGAATTTGATAGCATGTTCTAAAACTTCTACAGTAGTCGCTACATCTGTACTTAGTTCCTCTGGTCTCTTAAAAGGTGCAGATGCTTGCATTTTCTCAGATATTTCCATAATAACTTCGCTATTTGTAGACACAAGAACCTCTTCGATATATCGACTATTTTTTGCAGCCTCTATTGTCCACTCAATTAATGGGCGACCATTCAAATTTTTAATATTTTTATTGGGCAACCTTTTACTTCCTTTACGCGCAGGAATAATTGCAATATATTTAACTTTATTAATTGCGGTTCACCTCTTCTGCTAAAAAGGATTTAATAAGATCAATTTGTTGAAAAATTTCTTCTTTTTCTAAATTATATACTTCTAAAACAATATACTTATCTTTAAATGGTTTTAAAAATTGTAAAACAGTAGATACTTCAGTTAATTTTGAATTTGTATCATAATACCCATCATTATCGCTAACGTGTATACCAATTATATAATCCCCTAGTTCATCAATTATTTCTTGAATTGGCGCGTTTAATGTATTTTCATTTACTTTTGCATGACCTAAATCAAGTAATAAGTATAAGTTCTCGTGATTTACAAGATCAAAGATTTCTTTTAATCCTTTTGAATCTGTCCCTAAACATAAATGGTTTTCTCCATCAATTAATCCAAATTCCGCTAAAACATTGTTTTCTATGGCAAGCTTTACATTTTGAATAGCTGCAAATTCTACTAATTCTCTTAAATTATTAACAAAATTAGTTAATGCCTCGTTTAATGGGATTCTGGGAAGTTCCATCTGAGATTTATTCCCCAAGTGTCTTCCATCAGCATCGAATGCAAAGCCACAGTGAACTGCATAAAATTCGCCACCTAGTTTTGCAGTTAACATGATTGCTTGTTTACATAAATCAAGGCTTTTATTCTTGATAGTTTCATTATTGGAGCCTAAGTTCAATACAAAAGAAACCTCTGGGGGGGGGAAATAATTATGAACTAAGAGATTCATATCATCTTTTTGCTGTAGTAAAATATCAATTAAGTCCTCCTGATAATTTAAACCTGCTGTCATTTCAAAATTTCTTAACCCTGTATTTTTAAATTTTTTTATTATTTCATGGATATCATTACTTTTAAAGGCTCCACTACTAACATATAGTTTATCCAAAATTCACCCTCCAAAAATATTCAATAATTTCTTTATCTACCTTGGGGTTAAATAAAATCTCATTGTAATATCTCACTGATTCTTTCTTATTTTCATGTTTCATTAATTTTTTTATAGTATCTACAATTAATACATCTTGTACAAAACGATATCGTTTTAAAATATCATCAAATTTATTCATTCCATAATTAGGGAATGTTGCTTGTGATATTTTTTTCCCAGTATCCACTCCCTTATCAACAAAGTGTATTGTAGCACCAAGAAATAAGTCATCTGACTGTACAAGCATTTCTTTTAAAAATAATCCAGGATGAGATGGAAGTACTGAATGGTGAGAATTCAAAATCTTATCTTCATATTCTTTTACAAAATAATCCGGTAATATATATTTAAAACCGCTTAAAATAATATAATCGAATTCTACTTTCTTTAAGATTTCAATACTTTTATGAAAAAATTCTTCTTTATTTTTTTCTACAAATATATCCTGAGAGGAATAATTTGTTAAGTGATAACTTAAAGCTTTTGAATTAATACTGTTTGTAAGAACTTTTACTATTTCAGTTTTAATTAAATTATTTTTATTTGCTTGCTCAATTGCAAAATAATCTCCACCGCTATCTCCAACAACGAACACTAATTTCATATTATTTATCCATCCTATATTTTAAAAAGAAATTTTTATATTTATTATTATTTTTGCTAGAGGTTTGTTGTTCCCATAATCTACATAACTCTTGATAAATTTCTGTATGATGAACTTTTTTACCTATATAAACATCTTTTTCCAAATTACTATACTTTCGTTTAAAACGGAGTAAACTATCTTGTTCATCATTAGTAGTACCGCCACCGAAGCTTAAGTAATTAATATTGTTTGCAATTGAATATTCAATCATTGTATGAAATAACAAATCATTGGGGAAATATTTAGCATAATTGAAGTCAGATGCTCCCAAATGATAAGTAGCTTTATTTGAATCCTCCAAAAGAACTATACTAGCTATAATTCCCTCTTCATATCTAATATTTAATAATTTCACTTTGTTCCCTAACAAGGGTTTTAATTTTTGAAAGTAATTCTCTTGAAAATTATAAAAATTACTCATATTTAATCGTTGAAATGTTTTAGTATATAATCTTTGGAAATCTTCAATATTATCACAATTAGAATCTATCTCAACTATTAACCCATACTTTAGAGCTTTTTTTATATTTCTATACGCATTTTTATTTATAAAATCAAAATCAACTTTATTTGTTAAATCTGCATATACATTCTTTCTAACAAGTATATAACTAACATCTCTGATATATTGTTCTTTATTATTTAAGAAAGGATTTTCTCTAATAAATTCCGCAACTATGTTTGAATCTTTACACCATCCGTCAAACTTTTTATTAAAATCTACTAATAATGTTTGGGAAATTTCTTTTGTATTTGAGATAACTCCTCCATAACCGTAAGCAGATTGAATATCATAATACTTCTCTTTTAAATTGTAGCCCTGAATTTCTTTTTTAAAGAAAGGATACAATAATTTGACTCCCTCTTTTTCAGCATAAACACAAAGAGGCTCTGCTTGCTCATGTTCTTTCCATGTTTTGTAGTAAGCTGGTGAATAATAGATATCTTTAAATTGATCTGGAATAAGGTCTAACTGCTTTTTCCATTCATCTTCTCTCGATAAATCAAATATTTTAAAGATCATAGTCTATCATATCCCATTCCAGAAATTCATCAGCTTTTATATCTACTTTCGCATATTTCCCGATAAATTTATCTATTTCTGTAGGTAGAATTCCCCCACCAGGTCTTTTAGCACCTAAATTTTCTAACGTGAAATATTCACCTTTTTTTATGTCCCTAAGAGAAAACAAACTTTTTCTCATGCTTTGTAAATGTTCACTTTCACTTTTCTTAATTTCTTTAATCCCTGTGCCTAATGCCTTTTCAATCTCTCTAATATTTTGTACCATTTCTGCTAACTCAAAGGGTTCTATCGATGCAATATGATCTACTCCTGGTAAGTTTCTACTAAGAGTGAAATGTTTCTCAATAATCTTTGCACCTCTAGCCACTGCCGCATATGGAATATGTAAACCCTTGGAGTGATCTGAAAGACCAATAGGTACATTAAATAGAGCCTTGTAAGTATCCATTACTTTTAAATTAATATCCTCAATAGGCGCAGGATATTGTGACGTACATTGTAAAACTGCTAACTGCGTGACTCCATTCTCTGTCAAATAATTTATGCCTTGCTCGACATCTTGAATTGTAGAAATACCAGTAGAATAAATTACTGGAAGTTTTGTTTGCCCTAAATATTTAAATAGAGGATAATTCAAAGTGTCTGAGGAGCCAATTTTAATAGCTGGAGTCCCTATATCCACCAGTATCTCTAGAGAAGGAAGATCCGCAGCCATAGACATGAAAATAATTCCTACTTCATCGCAATATTGTTTTAATATCTTGAATTCATCCTTATTGAACTCTAGCCCTTTTGAAAAATCTAATTTGTTTTGATCTGAATCTCTTCCATTGAAATATGAAGGCTTTAGTGAATATTGGCTTTCACAAAACTCAGTTGAAAACGTTTGAAATTTCACACAATCTGCTCCTGCTTTTTTAGCCTCATCAATTAACTTAATAGCTAACTTCATATCACCATTATGATTTACCCCTGCTTCTGCAATTATGAAGCAAGGAGAATTTTCATCTACTTTTCTATTTTGAATATTTAATTGTCTTTTCAAATCAATCACCTTTAAAATTATTTAATTAAATCTGCCATAACCATTTTTTCAACCAATTTAGTAAATGATGTTTTTGGCGCCCATCCTAACTTTTCTTTAGCCTTAGTACTGTCGCCTAATAATAAATCTACTTCTGTTGGCCTAAAGAATTTAGGGTCTACTGCTACAATTGTTTTACCAGTATCAGTATTAATGCCTACCTCATTAAGCCCTTGACCTTCCCATTTAACATTTATATCAAGTAACTTGAAAACCTCATCTACAAATTCCCTTACAGTTCTAGTTTGTCCTGTTGCAATAACAAAATCTTCTGGTTTTTCTTGTTGGAGCATTAGCCACATTGCTTCAACATAGTCTTCAGCATATCCCCAATCACGCTTTGCATCTAAATTCCCTAAATATAAGCAATCTTGAAATCCCTCTTTAATTTTGGTTGCTGCAATTGTAATCTTACGTGTTACAAAAGTTTCTCCTCTTAAGGGTGACTCATGGTTAAATAAAATTCCGTTACAAGCATAAATATTATACGCTTCTCTATAATTCACTGTAATCCAGTATGCATATAACTTTGCCACAGCATAAGGACTTCTAGGATAAAATGGTGTGTTCTCAGTTTGAGGTGTTTCAATCACTTTTCCATATAGTTCACTAGTAGAAGCTTGATAAAATTTTGTTTTTTTCTCCAGTCCTAGGATACGTATTGATTCTAAAATTCTTAATGTGCCAATTCCATCTGTATTAGCAGTATATTCTGGAGTATCAAAAGAAACATGTACATGGCTTTGTGCTGCTAAATTATAAATTTCATCCGGTTTGATTTCAGAAATAATACGAATAATATTGGTTGAATCACTTATATCCCCATAGTGTATTTTAAAATTTGGTTGTTCCAATAATTCTTCAATTCGATCAAACTTTTCTAAAGATGAACGTCTTACTAGACCATGTACGACATAATTTTTATTTAATAGAAACCTAGCCAGATATGCACCATCTTGACCAGTCACACCTGTTATTAATGCAATCTTCATCGTTTTTCTCCTAATTTATAGACAATTTGATTAATTTTTTCACAAATAGACTGTATATCTTGCTCATTTAAGTCTAAATAAGTAGGTAAATTCATACCTTCTTCAGATAATTTAAGCGTATTTATATTATCTGCCTGACTATAGTTTCTATATATATCCATTTTTGACAAAGGTATGAAGAACTGTCTAGTTTCAATTCCTTCTTCTAATAGTAATTTTTTTAATTTATCCCTGCTAATATTTTTAACTAATACACTAACTAACCAACAAACTTTTCCTTCTTTTTGAGGTTGGAAATCAATAAATGGATTATTTATTAAATATTTTTTATATAAATCCTCTATTTTTTTTCTTTTTTCAAGAAACGAAACTATTTTATTTAATTGCCCTAATCCTATTGCTGCTTGAAGATTAGTCATTCTGTAATTATAACCAACAAAATCATGGAAATATTTTCGCTTTGGATTCATCCCATGATCCCGCAATATTTTCAATCTTTCAGCAATTCCCGCATCCTTTGTTAAACAAATTCCGCCCTCTCCTGTTGTAATTATTTTATTTGCAAAAAAGGAAAAGCAACTAATATCACCAAACGCTCCAACTTTCTTGTTATCAATATGTGCACCATGTGCCTCTGCACAATCTTCTATTACATATAGTTGATGCTCTTTCGCTATTTTTAATATTTCTATCATATTACAAGGCTGACCATAAATATGAACAGGAATAATAGCTTTGGTTTTAGGGGATATAGCTTTTTTTATTTCTTCTGTAGAAATACACCATTCATCATTAACGTCTATAATAACTGGCGTTGCACCTGAGTGTAATATTGCATTAATTGTCGCTGCAAATGTTAGATCTGGTACTATAACTTCATCATTTTCACCAATATTTAGAGCTTCTAATGCCAAATGAATAGCAGTTGTACCATTGGAAACTGCTACACCATAATCTACTCCTATAAAACGAGCAAACTTTTCTTCAAAATCTCTTATATATTTCCCATTACTTGAAATCCAACTAGAATCAAATGCATCGATTAAATTTGCTCTTTCCTCATCAAATAATTTAGGTACTGAAATTGGATATATAATATTAGACGCTCGCATATTTTTCCTCCCAAAATTCAAACATTATCTTCCATATACATCGGAGTATCGAATAATATCATCTTCTCCAAAATAACTGCCTAATTGAACTTCAGAAATTATTAATGGTAGTTCCTTGGAAATATTTTCTATTCGATGTTTACATCCTTTAGGAACAAAAAAATACTGACCCTCAGCAATTTTTTTAATACTTTCCCCTATGGTAATCTCTCCGTGTCCCTTTATAATTACCCAATGCTCATCTCTAAATTTATGTTCCTGTAGACTTAATTTCCCTTTAGGATTTACTATAATTACTTTTGCTCTTGCATAATCATTCAAATAAACTGTTTTGTAATAACCCCATGGTCTATTATAAATCTCATGTTCTAACAGATTAATATCTAAATCATCAAAGATTATATCAGTAGACCAATTTCTTCCTTCTAAAATCAATACATGTAACTGCTTTTTTGTAATAACATTAATTAAATTACCCCTATTATCCAAAATGGGCAAAAAATTTATTTTATGTTTTTTGAACTTTTCTACTACTATTTCAAATTCATCTAACACATTTACATATTCAAAATCAGTATTCATCACTTCATTTATATCGCTATATATAGATTTTTCTTCAAGTAAAAATCTCCGTATATCTCCATCAGTTATCGTGCCCATGACTTGATTATTCTCATTTATAACAATACAAAATCCCTTAGCATTGTGATCAATCACTTTTAATGCGTCAATTATCTTTTGATTTATCTTTATAAGAATATCCATTTTTCTTATCATTTCTTTGTTCTTCATTTCTTCAAGAAGTATCTCCCATCGAATAGTTTATTTGCAGGGATTTCTAATGACTTAAATTCTTCCCACTCAGTTACAAGTAACACTATATTAGAATTATTAATTACTTCATCAAAGTGTTCTACACACTGAGGCAAATGTTTAACTACTGGGTCATATGCCTTCACAATTGCTCCACGTTTTTCTAATTCTTCAATTAAATACACTGAGGGAGCTTCTCGTAAATCATCCGTATTAGGTTTAAAGGATAAACCTAACATACCAATGATTTTACCTTCTAAATTACCATCAAAGTAATTCAACACTTTTTGTAAAAAAATCTCACGTTGACGGAAATTGGCTTTAATGGCATTTTCCACAATCGTTAATGGTGCACAATATTCTCTACCTAAATATGCAATTGCCTCGGTATCTTTTGGGAAGCAAGAACCGCCATAGCCTAAACCTGGGTTTAAAAAAGCCCGCCCTATACGATGATCTAATCCCATACCTTCTGCTACATCTAATACATTTGCATCCATTGCCTCACATAAATTTGCTATTTCATTAATATAGCTAATCTTTACAGCTAAGAAAGCATTAGCTGCATATTTAATCATTTCTGCACTGCGACGATTTGTTTGTACAATCGGTAAGTTTAATGGTTTAAATAATTTCTTAATTGTATTACCTGCTTCATTATTTTCGGCACCAATCACAATACGATCACCGTAAAAAGTGTCTTGAATAGCGTGTCCTTCTCGTAAAAATTCGGGATTAGATACAACATCTACTTTTCTATTTGTTATCAAGTGTTCTTTAATAATTGATTCTACTAAATCATTTGTCCCTACTGGTACAGTACTTTTCACAACTACAATAGTGTCTTTCACAATATTTAATGCTATATCCTTTGCAGCTTGTTTAATATATGTTAAATCTGCTGCACCGCTTTCACTTTGTGGTGTACCAACTGCAATAAAAATTATGTTTGAATTCGCTAATGCTTCTTTATGATTTGTAGTAAAGAATAATCGTTTTGCATCAATGTTTTTTACCATTAACTCATCTAAACCAGGTTCATAAATAGGTGATTGACCTCTTTGCAAAATTCGTACTTTATTTTCATCTATATCAATACAAGTTACTGTATTGCCGATTTCTGATAAAACAACTCCAGTCACAAGTCCTACATATCCTGTTCCAATTATCGCTATATTTGACACTTAACTTTCCTCCTTATTTGCAATTTCTTTTATGTAGGTCAAAATCTCATCTCGTAAATTTTCTCGTTCTAATGCAAAGTCTATAGTAGCTTGTACAAACCCAACCTTACTACCACAATCATAAAGCTTCCCTTGCACATCATGTGCAACAATACGCTCAGATTGATTCAATATTTCAATGGCATCTGTTAATTGAATTTCTTCACCTGCTCCTGGTTGTGTAACTTTTAAAGCATTAAAAATATTCGGTGTTAGTATATAACGTCCCATAATCGCTAAATTTGAAGGGGCAACTTCGGCTTTTGGTTTTTCTATAAAACCTTTTACCTCAATTGCTTTTCCTTTTTCAATTTCGCCATTTGGATCAATCACTCCATACTGATGTACCACGCTCATATCGACAGCTTGTACACCGATTACTGATGCTAACTCTTTGTCGTACGTTTCAATTAATTGCGCTAATGCTGGTTTTTCAGCCTGTAAAATTATATCCCCTAACAGCACCGCAAAAGGTTCATCTCCTATAAAGCGGTGAGCACAATAAATAGCATCTCCAAGCCCTCTCGCTTCCTTTTGACGAATATAATGGATATTGGCTAAATTTGAGATTGCTCGAATTTCCTCAAGATCATCCCATTTTCCTTTTTTCGTTAATAACTCTTCTAGTTCATATGTTTTATCGAAATGATCTTCAATTGCTCTTTTATTTCGTCCACTTATAATAATGATATCTTCAATGCCTGCTGCAACTGCTTCTTCTACAATATATTGAATCGTTGGCTTATCAACAATCGGTAACATTTCCTTCGGTTGTGCCTTTGTTGCTGGTAGGAAACGAGTTCCTAATCCAGCAGCTGGAATAACAGCTTTACGTACTTTTTGCATTTACACCCGCTCCTTGAAATAAGCAATAGTTTTTTGAAGCCCTTCCTCTAACATAATTTTCGGTTCCCAATTTAATAAATGCTTTGCTTCATTTATAATCGGCTGGCGCTGTTTTGGGTCATCCTGTGGAAGTGGCTCATATTGTAAAGGCGTTTTATTGCCAGTCCATTTCACTACCTTTTCTGCAAGCTCAAGCATTGTAAATTCATTCGGATTGCCTAGATTTACAGGACCAGTAATTTGTTTAGGAGTAGCCATTAATCTTAAAAATCCTTCGATTAAATCATCTACATAACAAAATGAGCGAGTTTGCTGACCATCACCGTAAACTGTCAATGGCTTGTTTTGCAATGACTGCACAATAAAATTACTTACTACTCGTCCATCCTTGGCATCCATTCGAGGACCATATGTATTAAAGATACGTACAATTTTAATTTCAATATCATACATTCTTGCATAATCGAAGAATAATGTTTCTGCACCACGTTTTCCTTCATCGTAACAACTACGAATGCCAATTGGATTGACATGTCCCCAATATTGTTCTGGCTGTGGGTGCACTAACGGATCACCATATACTTCGGATGTTGAAGCTTGAAAGATTTTCGCTCCTGAATGGCGAGCTAGTTCTAATAAGTATAAAGCCCCAATTACACTCGTTTTGAATGTATGCACTGGGTCTGCTTGATAATGAACTGGACTTGCTGGACATGCTAAATTATAAATTTCATCAATCTGTCCTAACTCGGGCAATGGCTCTGTAATATCATGCTGAATAAATGTGATTTCATTCATAATTTGTTTTATATTATCCAATGAGCCTGTTTGCAAATTATCAATACACACAACTTCATGCCCTTGCTCTAACAAGCGATCAATCAAATGTGAGCCAAGAAAACCTGCTCCACCTGTAACTAAAATACGCTTCTTCATACTGTGCCTCCAAATTTCTTCTGATGCCATTTCCAAGCAGATTCAATAATTTGTTTTAATTCATATTTCGGTTTCCATTGAATAACTTCCATTGCTTTATCAGCGCAACCAATTAAATGCCCTGGGTCACCAGGTCGTCGGTCTGTTAGTTGATATGTAACCTGCTTTCCAGTTACCTCTTCAACCATTTGAATAATTTCCAAATTGGAGTATCCTTCACCATTTGCTAAATTCAACTTAATATTTTTTCGTTCCTTCATTAAATATTGTGCAGCCTTATAATGTGCGTCCGCTAAATCCGTCACATGAATATAATCACGTACACATGTGCCGTCTGGTGTATCAAAATCTGAGCCAAACACATTAATAGAATTTGATTTCTCTAGTGCTACATCAAGCACTAAAGGAATCAAATGAGACTCTGGCTCATGCCATTCACCAATAGAGCTATCCTCTGATGCCCCAGCTGCATTAAAATAGCGTAATGCAGCATAGTTAAACCCATATGCAGCTGAGTAGTCCTCCATTAATTGCTCCATCATTAACTTCGTACGACCATAAGGATTAATCGGTTTTTGTGGATGCTCTTCAGTAATTGGTAAGGAAATTGGATTACCGTATGTAGCACAGGTCGATGAGAATACAATGTTTTTCACATTATGTGCTAACATTGCATCTAATAAATTAACTGTATTGATTAAATTATTTCGATAATATTTCGCTGGCTCTACCACAGATTCACCTACATAGGCATATGCTGCAAAGTGAATAACTGTATGGATATTAGGATACTGTGCAAAAAAATTGTGTAAGTTCTCAATTGAAGCCAAATCACCTTTAACAAATGGTAATTCAACTGGCACACATTCGCGATGCCCTGTACTTAAATTATCAAATACAACAACTTGTTCATCTTGTTCTATTAAATATTTAACTGTATGTGAGCCTATATAGCCAGCTCCCCCAACAACCGCAATCAATTATATCTCCCCCGCTAATTTACGTAATTCCTCAACCGTTAACCACTCATCATTTACATCACTTGTATAAGAAAATCCTTCCGGTAATTCTTTTCCGCCTTCTGCAAATTTAGATGACCAAAATGGAAACTCAGGCTGAATAACATAGTAGTCATCAAATTCCACCGTATGACGTGCATCGTCCTCCATAATCATTGCTTCATGTAACTTTTCACCTGGACGGATACCAATAACTTTTATTTCACATTCAGGTGCAATGGCTTGTGCTAAATCTATAACCTTCATGCTTGGAATTTTCGGTACAAAAATTTCACCTCCATGCATACGCTCTAAGTTATCTAGTACAAATTGAACTCCTTGATCTAGGGTAATCCAAAAACGTGTCATTCGTTCATCTGTAACGGGTAATATACCTGTTTCTTTTATTTTCTTAAAAAATGGCACTACACTTCCTCTACTACCAACAACATTGCCATAGCGTACTACTGCAAAACGCGTTTTCTTTTCACCTACATAAGCATTAGCTGCAACAAATAATTTATCAGAGGCTAATTTTGTCGCTCCATATAAATTAACAGGAGCACAGGCTTTATCTGTTGATAATGCAATCACTTTTTCTACTCCACAATCTATAGCAGCTTCGATAATATTTTGAGCACCCTGTATATTTGTTTTAACTGCTTCAAAAGGATTGTACTCACAGGCATCGACATGCTTCATTGCCGCAGCATGAATGACAATATCAACCCCGTCAAACGCTCTATGTAGTCGCTCCTGGTCACGAACATCACCGATAAAGAAACGTAGACGATTATCATTAAACTCTTGTTTCATTTCATACTGCTTTAGTTCATCACGACTAAAAACAATTATTTTTTTTACACCCATTGTCAATGCTTTATGTATAAATTTCTTCCCAAAGGACCCTGTTCCTCCTGTGACAAGAATAGTTTTATTTTTTAATACGTTCATAGTACGTATCTCCATTCTAATTCATTTTATATATTTTATTATATAACCAACTTCTATCTATATATATCGACAAAATTCCTCAATCATAAATAAAAACCTACATTACAGTAGGCTTTTAATTTGTACCAACAATACTATTCAGTTCTTTTTTATTTATAAACAGTACTTTAGATATAAAAACACCTTGTTCAGATGTAGTATAAAGTTTTTTTGACATTCGTTTGGCCTTATTTTCTATCCATCTTGCATAGACTTGCAAATTTGGTGTTGTATGAATGAAAGAACCATCATTAGCAAGAACTTCTCTTATATTCAAATCATCACTAGCAGCACGTCCAGAGGTAGAATTATTCGCATGAGTATGGTTGCCTACAAAACCTAGATCTTGTCCAAATAAAATAATTTTTTCAAAATCGAAATACTCAAGTAGGCTAATAGCAACGGTAGATACAGAGCCTCCTGTCTCTAGTAGAGGCATATTAAATTTCTTTGCAGCCTTTTCCGCTAAAGGATATCCTTGCTGAAATAAAATATATGAATCACCCGAATGTTTCAAAATAGTTTCGGTATTGGCAGTACTTAAATAATACAATGTTCCTAAATAATCTGATCCTTGAATTTGTTTAACGATGTTAGGTTTTGCGTCTGAAATTATAGCTGCTGTGGGGGTTATTCCATTTAACAATAATAATTTTAATGCTGAACCTACTGCGAATATTTCCACTTTATCTTGTATTTCCTTTAACCAGCTTACTGTGGTATTAAGTGTTGGACCAGATGCTACAAGACATGCAATTTTCTTTTTATATTCTGGGTAATTTAAGATTTTTTGCGAAGCAATTTGCATATTGCTATTAAAATTATTTTCCATTAATTCAGCAGATTTTTTATAGGTAACTTGATTAATTTTTATATCTTCCAAAAAGATGAATAGTGGGTGATTTTGTCCAATGGCTTTTATCCAACTTCCATAAATTAGTACCTGAGTTTTTTTATTTAAGATAACATCTTCCAAATCATGAACAATATCTATTTTTAGTAGTAATTCATCGGATTCGTTATTTCTCAAAAATAACTCGTATTCTAACTTTTCAAAGAAATATACAATTACTCTTTTACCTTTTGCTAATTGAGCTAATCTTTCGGCATGATATCCAAGACCTAAACCAATTAAGAAATACTGTTCCATCGATTCTTCATACTCACTATCTATCCACTTCCATGCATCTTCCCTAGGTCTATATTTACTATAGATTGCATAATTATTTAAAGTTAACGTTGCTTCTCCATTTCTCGCAGTAGCAACTTCCCAGTTCATCAGTTCTCAAACCCTTCAATTGGTAATAATTGTTCAAAAAATGGTGCAATTTCATACTCAAACATATCTGCAACTAATACATAATCTTGGAGTTCTAACCCACTATTAATTTCATTTAAAAATTCATGAATTTGTTCAACTGGTAAGTGAACTGTTACTTTATTTTTAGAAAGTAGCTCACTAGCTTCTACTAGCCAGCCCATTCCTTCTGAAAATTGTAAAATCATTTGCATTGCTTCAGGTACTTCATCTTTACGTAAATGTTCTGCAATTTGAACACTACCTTTAGTTACCTTTAAAATATACTTATTGTAGCTACTAATTACATCAATTACCTCATTCATTGTTCTCAACCTCCCTATTTTCAAATACATTTTTAATACACTGCTCAGTATAATTTATAGCACTCTGTAGTTGTGTATATAAGGCCTTAGTTTGCCTATTAACTCGTTTATAAGTTTCAACTGTAGTTTCATTTTCCGCTGGTAAATAATTACTTAAAATATCTATTGTAATTGAATTAGTCATTGGTTCAATGGGAATTTTATCAAGAAGTTTATTAACATTTATTTCCAAATCATCTAATTTTTTAAGAGCTTTTTTATCAATTTGTTTAGATAGTTCAATTTTCTCTATTATAATTAACCCTTTATTTAAAAATACTTTTAACTCATTTAAATTGTTAAGCATATGTTTTAAATTATTATTGATGTCTAAATTCAGGTTAATATCATTTACTTTTATTACTTTAGATTCCTCTATTTTACTTACAGATTGTTTTAAAAAATTTTCAAATGACATTTGTTCAAAACCTTTTATTTTAACACCACCTTCAGTACAGTTATAAAATGGTACATCTGGTTTTTTCACTGAGATAAGAGCTTCAAAATCTAATTTCATTGATTGGAATACAGGATTTGTCCAAACAAGTTCCCCATAATAACCTTCGATTTGAAACGCCTCTCGTTCTTTAATAAATGCTTCATCGATACCTCTAGCATTTTTGTTACTTGAAGCATGAGTTAAATTATCAGTATACGCCAAATCTTGTCCTATTAAAGCAACTGGTCCAGTTGTAATATAATGGGCAACATTAAAGGCCGAATGAGCTACACTCCCTCCATATTCTAAAATAGGGTATTTTACTCCTATCTCAGTTTCAAGATATTTTTTCAATTTTCCAAAACCGTTTGTCCCCATGACAAAGCCTTTTTTTTCAAAAGATTTTCTAACCATATAGTGATTTTGCATACTATAAATTATTTCTGCATTTCGTAAAAATAATTGCTTAAAGTGTAAATAATTAGGTTCACCACCATCTATAGTGACAACATAATCAGGTTCTAAATCATTACTTACTAATGAATTAATAGTAGAGCCTGCTGAAATTAGTATTATATATTTCCTATATTTTTTTATTAATGGAATTTGCTTCGTTAAAGATGGACCTCCTGAAGCTACTACAACAGGGCAATTATATTTTTTATGTAACCCTTCAATAGAGGAGTCCACAGAAAGATTTTGTAAATTTTCTATGAAATTACGCTGCCAGTCCTTAGCATATCGTAATAACGTATAATCATTTGTTCTATTTTTATACTGTATATCAAGCATTTTTTTTAGTAATTCTTTATACTGATTAGGAAATACCTTATCATAATTTGAAGTACATATCATTTTGAAGGCTACACGTGTATTTGTAGCAATTTTATTTATATACAATTCAAGTACTGAAATGGCTGTACTATCAAACATAAATAAATTAGAAGCTTTGTGTTTAGGTCTTAATGTTTGATTATCAAATAAGGGATCTATCACAATAATAGTTTCTTCAAATGATCTACGCTTTAATAAAGCCTCTACAACATAACCACACCCATAACCAAAAATGATATGAGTGTGATGAGGTGTGTATTGATTATGAATTAATTGTTCCGCTTCTTTATTGGGATTATATTTACTATGTACAAAATACTCATTTAATTTTAATGTTTCCTCACCATTTTTACTTGGCAAGAACTCAATATTAATATTCAAATCATATCACCCCGATACCTCTATTTACCTTATTGAATAATTTAAAAAACCTCTAGCCAAAGCTAGAGGTTTAGCGTTTAAAAATTAACCTAATAATTGTAGAACGCCTTGTGGTTGTTGGTTAGCTTGAGCTAACATTGATTGTGCAGCTTGCATTAAGATGTTGTTTTTAGTGAAGCCCATCATCTCTTTAGCCATATCTGTATCACGGATACGTGATTCAGCAGCTGTTAAGTTTTCAGAAGTTGCACCTAAGTTGTTAATTGTGTGCTCTAAACGGTTTTGTACTGCACCTAGAGATGCACGAGTTTCAGATACACGGTTTAATGCTTTGTCGATAATTGAAATTGAATTATCAGCAGCTGTTTGTGTAGAAATGTTAATACCAGTTGTACCAATTTTATCTGTAGCACCTAATTCAGCAACAGTACTAGCATCATCTGCAGCATTTACACCAAGTGCACTCGCTGACATGTTACCAACACTTAGGTTGATAGATTGACCAGAGTTAGCACCAATATGGAATACTTTACCACCAGCATTTGTTGCATTATTAATATCAAATCCTGCACCAGATGTCACTTGACCACCAAAAGTACCATCTAATAACTTTTGAGTATTGAACTCAGTATCTGTAGAAATACGCGTAATCTCTTTTGCTAAAGAGTTAATTTCTAATTGTAGTGCAGCGCGGTCAGAAGATACGTTTGTATCGTTTGAAGATTGAACTGCTAGTTCACGCATACGTTGTAGGATTGCATGTGTCTCATTAAGAGCTCCCTCAGCAGTTTGGATTAAAGATACTGAATCTTGTGCGTTTTTTGTAGCCATATCAAGACCACGGATTTGTCCACGCATTTTTTCAGAGATTGCTAAACCAGCAGCGTCATCTCCAGCACGGTTTACTTTGTAACCTGAAGATAATTTCTCAAGGTTTTTAGAAGCTTGAGCGTTGTTGAAAGTAAGGTTACGGTGTGTGTTTAAAGCTGAAATGTTGTGTTGAATTCTCATTTGGAATTCCTCCTTGAATGTTTGTTTTTTATTCCACTTCCTTGTGGAATATAGTCGGTTTAGGTTGTATGTATGTACTTCCCTTCCCCTACAACCTATATATCGTTAGTAGTTGGAAAAGTTTAATAGTTTTTTAAAAGTTTTTTTTATGTAATTGGTTCATAGTACTAATTTATTTTTTCTTTAGCTGTTCTAAAAAGTTTGAGGATGAAGCAAGTGCTTCTTTATTTTGAGCTTGAATTGCTTCAAAAACTTCTGAGCGATGTACTTTAACTGTTTTGGGTGCGACTATACCAAGTTTAATTTGGTCACCTTCGACAGCTAATATTTTAATTTCGATTTGATCGCCTATCATAATCGATTCATCTTTTTTACGTGAGAGTACTAACATTATTTCGCACTTCCTTCCAATGGTTGCATTGGATAGCGTAGAGGAAAGGCTTTATTGTCTTGGAGAACGATTTGCTTGCCTCGTTTTTTAGCCATATTTAATATAACGGGAGCTAATAAGTTAATCGTAGAGTCTTGGAAAGTTTCCTTCATTGTGACAATGGAGTATGGAAGTACATCTTCTTCCTTTTCAATCTGTAATTGTTCGCGATCCTCTTCGCTAATATCAAAGCTATAATCTTTTTTGAATGCAAAAGGATAGGCAACAACAAAACCAATTTCCATATGTAGAACAGATTGTAATAGTGCAAGTGGCAGATCTGCATCGATTGGTAGCAATACAAATTCTTTTTCTTCCTCTAATCCTAGTAAGCCCTGTTCAAATGTCAGGATATCTTGTTCAGCAATATCGACTTCTCCTAAAAATTTAGTAGCTATTTTCATATTTCCCTACACTCCTTTAAATGATGACATCAATGTCAACTTCTGGCCTTTGTACCATTGTACCAGTTACTTTCCCTGGTTTGTATTCGTGAATTGGTTTGTTCACTTTTGTGTCGATTATTGGTTCCCTACGCTGAATATTGACATCAGTTGTGCCAGGCGTAAAGTCGATTTTTACAGAACCTATTGAAGGGACAAATTTAATATTGAACGGAGTACGATGTGGACCATGATTTTGTTTTGCAATATTTTGAATTATAGATCCACCTTGATCTTTACCAGCACTATCCATCATTTGTCTACCCTCTCTTGCTCTACGTGCCATACCTTTCAATGCCTCTTGTTTACCCTTTTCAGCATAATTCTTACTGGATTCCAAAGGGCCAATCATCCCTATATCTCTTCTTGCCTGTGAAGAGTCAATCCTCAAAACACTTCTTGTTGTATTTATATCTAAAATAGCAGAAGGCTGTTTGATATGCTGTGTAGCTTTAGGCTGTTCAATATGCTGTTGTGGTTTTGCAATGTGCAGATCTATTTTTGCATCTGTTGTCCGTATTTGGATTTGAGGGAGTCTCATTAACATTTCTCCTTTAAGAAAAGCGTCTGAACAAAATGTTCAAACGCCTAAATTATATTAGCGAATAAAGTCCACTAGTGTTTGTTGAATAATTTTAGAACCTACTGAAAGTGCAGCCTGATGAATTGATTCATGTGTCACCATTTCGGTAATAGCTTTTGAATAATCGACAGACTCATTATCTCTTAGTTGTTTTGTAACATTTACTTCACGGATACCTAGACGATTTTCCATCATCTCAACACGATTTTGACGGGCACCTATATCAGCTTGTGCCTCTAGAACTTTATTGTGCATTGTTAAGATATCATCATTTGTACTGGAGGACGATACGCCACCAAGCAAATCTCCAATTTCCACACCTGTTTTTGTTGGGTCACCTAATAAGTCAGAAATTTTCCCCATCATATCATCTATATTCTTAAACAAATCTTTTCCAGGTGTATTAACTGGGATTTGAATACCATCATATATCTCAATATTCACAGTGTTATTGTTTATAGTAGGATCAATTACTTTACCACTTCCTCCAGATATAAACAGTGGCTGGTTTGTATTGGTTCCACTAAATATGTAACTACCACCAATATTCGTATTACCTACATCCTGAAGTTGCTGACGAATTTGGTCAATCTCCATTTTCATTTTTTCACGTTCTTCAGGTGTGTTTGTATCATTAGCAGCTTGTATAACAAGTTCACGAACTCGTTTCATTTGCTCACCAACTTGGTTAAGTGATTCATCCGTTGAATCTAACCAGCTACTTGCTGTAATCATATTACGAGTATATTGTTCTACTTTAGCTAAATCTCGGCGATACCCCATTCCTTTTACTGCTATTACTGGGTCATCTGATGGACGAGTAATTTTTGAACCAGAGTTTATTTGATCTTGGAGCTTTGACATTTTACCGTAGCTGTTATTTAAATTGCGTAGCATGTTATTTGAAAGCATAGATTGTGTTACACGCATTCTGAAAAAACCCTCCTTCTTGATAGTCTAAGAGAAATGTCTCTATATATTATTGTTAAAGACCAACTCGGCCCATACCATTAATGATTTTATCCAATGTTTCATCGACAACCGTAATCATACGTGCATTTGCATTGTATGCCTGTTGGAACGTAATCATATTTGTCATTTCTTCATCTAAAGAAACAGCACTTACAGCATCGCGACTATTAGATACCATTAGGCGTTGGGATTCAGACGTAGCGGCTAAACGTAAAGCTTCTTCACCGTCTACACCAACTTTTCCAACCATTGCTTGATAAAAAGATTGTAAACTTGCGTTATCTATATCTGCATATAATTTATGTTGCATATTTGCAAGTTCGTAAGCATTCTTACCATTTCCTTCTTCTGTTGGATCAGATGATGCGGCTAAAAGGTTTGGATTTTTAGATATATTTTCATTAACTTTGATTCCACCAGCACCAGTTCCTTCAAAGAATACGCCCCCTGCAACAGAAGCATTAATGATGTTTCCATTTGCATCTTTCTCTTCAAGAGTATAACCTTTTGCGTGCTGCGCGTTGAATTCTTTAATAAATGCATTGGCTAATTGATCTAATTTTTCTAATGTCTCTGGATAATATCCTTTAATATCGCCACCCGCACTTTGATAACCATATGAATTAATTAATGATAGTAATTTTCCTTTTGATGCTTCAAAGTCTTGCTGTTTAATAGCTGCTTGTGTACTAGTGACAGCACCTGCTTCATGCGCATCTAAAGATTCCAATCCTGTTAATCGTAATTCAGAGAACGAATTTGTAATATCGTCGCCTGTCACTTTAGTACCAGTGGTACCCATTGCTGTAAATTGAGCAAAGTCTTTGCCATTTACTAGATCTCTGACAACACCATCTGTCCCTTTAAATGTAATTTTTAAGCTTCCCTCTGCAACCTCTGATGCTAAACCACCTGAAGGAATACGTTCAATCGATACTGGGATATATTCATTTAATTTGTCAACTAAAGTATCACGAACATCATATAAATCATTTGGTACATGTCCACTAGGTTCAACCTCTTGAATCTGTTTATTAACAGCTGCAATCTGTTTTAGGATGGTATTAATTTGAGTGGTCGAAACATTAAGTTCATTTCCAAGATTGCCCTGAATCATTTTTAATTGTTTATCAAGATAATTAAAAGATTCGGCTAAGTGCTCAGCACGTCTAATAGCTACTTGACGTGAAGCTGCGTCTGCTGGTTTTGTCCCAACATCTTCGAGTCCCTTCCAAAACTGTTCAAAAGCTTTATCTAAGCCAAATTCCGAAGGTTCATTCATGACATCTTCCATTTGTGCAATAGCATTTGTTCTAGATTCCCAATAGCCAAATTTATTCGTTTCTTGACGATATTGGCGATCAATAAATTCACTGCGTATACGCTGGATCGAACTTGCTTCAACCCCTGTACCAAGGTGCCCTGGATAAGTAGGTTGATTTAACCCAGCCGTTGGAAAGCCTGGTGTTGCTTGCATGTTTACTCGTTGGCGAGAATAGCCTAGAGTATTTGCATTAGAAATATTATGTCCTGTTGTATATAACGCTGTTTGTTGTACAAAGAGGCCGCGTTTACTAGCTTCTAAGCCCATAAATGTTGAGCGCATGTTTCTTCCTCCTTTTATGCTTGTGAATCGAAATATGATTTTTTAGCTATATTGTTTGTGCCGAGAACCTCGTTGCTAGAGTAGTTGATTTGCTCTGTGCGAGGTCTTACGGCGTCTAGTGTTAAGTTAACAATTTGTAGTGATTGGAAAACGAGTTTTTGATTTAAATCATTTTGTTTTCGTAGGTCATTAATAATTTGCATTAAACGTTCGCGAACTGCTGAGAGTGTTGCTTTGTCAGCTTGTTGGTCAGCAGCCTCGATGACATCCGCGACAGTTGTTTTGTCAGCTGAAGCAAGTCCATTTGCTTCAAGGTAGTCCGTTACCTGTTTCTGACGCTGTTGCTCGAGCTTATCGATGGCTGCTACATGCGCCTGTTCATCCTTGAGCAATTGGTCTAGCGCTTCGATATCGCCAGCTTTAATGATTTCTGTTTTTTTATAGGCTAGTTCAAGTAAGCTTTTATGCATTCTCTCTAGCATTGTTAGTGTAGAACTAATTGCTTCTACAGACATATCGTTATACACCCTTTCTGCTATTCCCTAGAAACGATAATATTTCAGCATATCCTCTGCCACTTTACGTGCATCTACTTTGTATTCACCAGAAGCGATATCCTTTTTTAACTGTTGAACATGTTCCGCTCGCTCTGTACTGTATGTTGAAACACCCTGCATTTCCTGTGCAGCCTTGGAAATTTCAATTTTATCAGCAAAAGATGCTTTGTTTGCGTCTGATTTCACATTGCGCACTTGGTTTTTATAGGCGTTAACTGCATTAATACCATAAGATGTAATTTTCATTTCAATACCCCCCATCTCTAAATCCTATCTTACTATTATTTCGGATTGTCTCACATAATGTTAAGTTTTCACATAGAAAAAAGTGTGCTAATTTTGTTTAAAATTAACACACTTGGAGTAATTAACGTTTACGCTCTGAGTGATAGGTTACACGATCACGCTGCTCTACACTGTCGCGGAATTCCTTAGCTGCTTCAAATGTACGTAAGTCTGCCTTTAATTCATCCTGGCATTTTGCACAAAGTTTACCGGTTGTTGTCAGATGACCACAGTTATCACATGGATAGCCAAGGTTAGGGAACATGGCTGGCTGCAGGCGACCCTTACGAACCCATTTATACAATAGCTCCTCTGCCGCTCCCGTGGCTTCCACAATACGTTCTACAGTTGCCGCACGGTTTTCACGTTTACGTAAGAAACGATAAACGATTTGATAAAGCTCCTCCTCTGATTGTGCACACTTATGACACACTTCTCGGACTCCTGTATAATTAAAAAACTCATTACATTTCGGACAATTACGAACCTCTGCCATTGGCCTTTCCTCCTCTTTCTAGCAAATTTATCTACGAATGCTGTCTCATTAACTATTATACATAATGCATTGGTATTTTCATCCTTCAATTAATGTGAAGTATTGGACATTTTTAGCACCCGCCTGCATTAAAACAGTTGTAGCATGCTGTAGAGTTGTCCCTGTAGTTTTTATATCGTCAAAAAGAAGATAATTTTTATGTTCAACTTGTGCTCCCTCCTTTAAGCAAAAAAGTGGAGCTGCCTGTATTCGCTGCTCTCTATTTTTGGAGCTTTGCGTTTCTGTCGTTGTCTTTTCTAATAATTGAATAAAGGGAATATGAGCCGCTTTTAATAGTTCATCAGTATGCGAGAAAGTACGCTCCTGTTGCTTGAGAGGATGCATTGGAATGGGGAGAATAATTGCTTTTTCTTTATTGAGACGATCATAGAGCTCCTGTCGAAATACCTTGGCAAGAGCCACATCTTGAAGAAACTTTAGCTGGTGTAAGTAATCCTTCATCGCCTCATTATATTGATAAAGGGATGTAGCAGATTGTGAAGGTACAAAACGAGCGGCACATCTTTCACATATTTTCAGTGAGAATTGCTTGGTTAGAATCATTTTCCAGGAAATAGTTATTTTTAACGGCTGTGCGCATATTAAACAACGAGGTTCTATTTTATTCATTCAGAAATCCCTTCTTATTAAAAAAATGAATTTTTGCACATGCCTCATCCATCTCTGCCGTAATACCGTGATGAAAGAATAGGACGTCCCCATCAGGAAATTGAACATCTCGCCCAACTCGACCTGCAATCTGAATGAGAGCATTTGCAGTAAAAATCAATGACTCTACCCCTATAACAGCCACCTGTACATTGCTGATTGTAATGCCTCTTTCTAATATCGTAGTGGTTAATAAGCCCGGAACTGCTTTATTTCGTAGCTTTAACACCTTCAGCTTCCGCTCTGGGTCAGCTGCATGCACAGCTAGTATGTCTTCATTTAACCCTTGAAAAAGAGGAGTTGCACGTTTCATTAAGTCAATTGTCGGGAAAAATAGTAAAAAGGGTTCCTTTTGGCGTAAGCGCTCCTCCACCCACTTTTTTAACCTTTTAGGGATTTTACCTCGCTTAAAGCATTTATTATAGCTCCATAAAGAACGAACTTGTGGGACTGGTAATGGATGATTATGATAGCGTTTTGGAATAAAAGAGTAGCTTTCTTGTTGGAAGGTATGGAGTAATGATGCTGATGGGGTTGCTGTCACAAATACCAGAGGAGCATTTTCCTTTTTAGCCTTATCTACTGCTCTTTGTAAAGTTTCATCAAATGTATAAGGAAAAGCATCTGCCTCATCTACAATAATGACATCAAATGCCTTGTCAAATCGGTAGAGCTGATGCGTCGTTGCTATAATAAACTGCGCATAGCCCTTTTGGTGAGGTGCTCCACCGTATAAAGCATGAATAACTGTATCAGGAAAAGCCTCTTGAAAACGTGGATACAGTTCTAACACTACATCTGTCCGTGGTGTAGCGATACAAACACGTAGCCCTCTCTTTAATGCATCATAGACAGTAGGAAAAAGCAGCTCTGTTTTGCCTGCACCGCAAACTGCATGAATTAAATGGGAGCGTTTTGCTTTCACACTTGCCAAGGTTTCATTAGCAGCCTGTTGCTGGAGTTCGGTGTATTGCCCTGCCCATTTTAATGAATGCTTGTTAATTTTAATCGTCTTGGGACCTGTCCAAATCATCAATTTTGTACAGCTACTTACTCTCCCCATTTTAATACAGTGTCGGCAGTACACACATTGTTGCTGACATTTTGAGCAATCGAATTTTGTGAATAAGTGCGGGTCTGTATTGTGACAACGATTGCATTTAATAGCTGGCTTTATTTGAATTCCTTCTATTATACTGACGTATTTTCGCTTTATTTCTTTCTCAATATCTTCAGATGAAAATGGCGAATGTTCTTTTAACCAAATGCGCCCTTCATGAAAATCACGTAATGCTGGGGGCATCAACCAACCCCTATATCTCATTAAAACCTCCCCTTTCACAGAAAAAAGCCTCTACTTTTGCTGTAGAGACTTCTCACAATTCGTTATTTTTTTGTCCATCCTAATCCCATTGACCCTTCACCCAAATGAGTACCAATAACAGGACCAAAATAGCTCAATTTAAAGTTTACGTTTGGGTACGTTGCGGCTAATTGCTCTAGCCATTCTTGGGCTTCAGCAGGGCAATTTCCGTGAATGACAACAGCGTCCATCGCTGCATACTTTTTTGCATCCTCTGCTAGCAATTCTTCCGCACGCTTTAATGCCTTTTTACGTGTTCGGATTTTTTCGAAAGGTACAATTACCTTATCCACAAAATGTAAAACAGGCTTTACTTGTAATAAGCCACCGATTAATGCAGCTGCAGAAGATAAACGCCCACCACGTTGTAAATGTGCTAAGTCGTCTACGATGAAGTAAGCACGAATAGACTGTTGCATGTCCGCTAATGCTGCAAGTATGTCTTTTGCTGAATGGCCCTCTTTCGCCATCTCCGCTGCTCTTAATACGTAAAAGCCTTGAACAGCACAGGATATTTCACTGTCAAAGGCATAAACATTAATACCTTCCACCATTTCACCGGCCTGCACTGCACCTTGGTATGTTCCACTAATACCACTCGATAAATGGATAGAAATTATCTCATCGTAATCCTTTGCTAGCTCATCAAAAAGAGCAACAAATTCTCCAATTGGAGGTTGTGTTGTTTTAGGAAATTCTTTAGCTCCACGCACCTTATCATAAAATTCAGATGCTGTGATATCTACTTCTTCTGCAAATAATTGACCTGAGATATTAACACTTAAAGGTATCATGTGAATGTTTAAGCGTGCACGTTCCTCAGCTGTAATATATGCAGTACTATCTGTTACGATTGCCGTCCTCATCCATGTCCACTCTCCTATAATTTTTAGTTTACAATCTATTTCTACTTGGTGCAATTGTTGTTGTTGTGTTGTTATTGCTGGCGCTTCGCTTTTGCATAAATGACGGAAAACAAAAAGAAATGAATGTGAAATGAATGACGAACGTCGGATTCCCGTTCTCGCCCTTCTAGAGTCGTGCTAGTAAGCTAGCTTCCATTTCACATTCATTGTCTATGTATAAATAGGCATATCTTCACTCAATTGTTATGTTGAATGAAGATAGCTTCTGTTAATTTCCTGTACTTGACTGTGAGTCGTCACCAATATAAAAGACACTTGTTACTTTCCAATCATTGTCCTCTTTCACAAAGACTGTTACCTGACGTCCTGCACTTTCATGTTCGACATTTGTCTCAAGCTGAAGTGAGTGCATTTTCATGTTGGCAAATACTTGCGCCTCTTCTGATTCATACTTTGCAATTGTTACATTTTCTACTTCACGCTTAATATCAAATTGATCAAATACTTCTGATGCATATGTTTTTTCTTCATCGTATTTAAAACCCTTTGGATTTTTCGAGATTGTATTCATATAACGATCAATTTCTTCAGCATTTAATGCAGCAATATACTCATCAAAAGATGCTAAAATTGCCTTTTCATCTTCCGCTGGTACATTATCAGCCTTTTCTACGTTTCCACCCATCATTTCAAAGCCAACTGTACCATCCTCTATTACTTTATCTCGTTCTTCATCACTCATCTTCTCATCTTTATTACCACAGGCAGTTAACACTAATAAGATTAGAACTGCTAGAAAACTTTTCTTTAACATCAAAAAACCTCCCGCGCATATTGTAGCATATAAATGCTTTCGTAGGAATTTTGTTGTGCATTTTCAACATTTAAGTGCTACATCTTCCTTATGACGCATTAGGCTGTAAAATGTTGCATGAATTGCTAGTTATCATATTCATACTAATGATTAGTAATGTTACAAAATTGTGAATGACCTGTTCTTCATCATGTAAGCCCAATACAAATTATTACCAAAAAACAATAAAAAACTGTTTTAAAAACTACTTCAATAAAAAGTAGCTTTTAAAAACAGTTTTAGCAATTAACGTACTTCAACCCAGCCATTTTTAATGGCTGTTACAACTGCTTGTGTACGGTCATTAACATTCATTTTTTGTAGAATACTTGATACGTGGTTTTTAACTGTTTTTTCAGAGATAAACAGTGTCTCACCGATTGTACGGTTTGATTGACCATCTGTTAATAATTGTAATACTTCACATTCACGCTTAGTTAGCAAATGGAATGGACGACGAATTTCAGTTTGATGGAAGTTTCCTTTATTTTCATGTTCTGAAAGTCGCTTGAATTCTGCTACTAGGTTTTTCGTTACTTTTGGGTGTAAATAAGAACCGCCGTTGGCAACAACTTTAATCGCCTCAACGATTTCATCTGCATCCATCTCTTTTAACATATAGCCAAGAGCACCTGATTTTAATGCATGCGTAACATATGTTTCATCGTCATGTATAGACAACATAATCACTTTTGCATCTGGAAATTCAGTAATTAACTCTGCCGTTGCTTCTACTCCGTTTTTACCTGGCATGTTAATATCCATAAGCACTACATCTGGTTCGTTTTCAGCGTATAACGTAACCACATCTGTTCCATCGTCACCTTCTGCTACTACATCAAACGTATCTTCAAAATCTAAAATGCGTTTTACTCCTTCGCGGAATAGCTGGTGATCGTCTACAATAATAATCTTTGTCATTTGTCTTTACCCCCTAGATTTCTGCGACAGTTACATCATTCTACTTCTAACGGTATTTTAAATAACACCGTTGTCCCTCGATTGATTTCACTCGTAATGGTGATTGTACCATTTAAAATTTCAATACGTTCTTTCATTCCTAAAATCCCAAAGGAATGATCTTTCACTACTTGTGGGTCGAAGCCTATGCCATCATCTTTTACAACAATGTTGACGGCATCTTTTAACCATTCAAGCTTTACCCAAATGTCTTTACACTTTCCATGCTTCATGGCGTTGGTTACACATTCTTGTACTAATCGGAAAATGGATACTTCATAATTTGAAGGTATACGTTTTTCTGTACTTCTCGATTGGAAATGAATTTCAACACCTGGATTATATTCAGTCACTGTCGATAAATACTTCTTTAATGTCGGAATAATTCCCAAATCATCAAGTGCCATTGGTCGTAGATCATAAATAATACGTCGCACCTCAGATAAGGCATTACGTACCGTTTTCTTTAAATCGGCAATTTCAGCCAAAGCCTTTTCAATACCTTTTTCACGATACGTTCTATCTATTAAATCAGTGCGCATAAGGACATTTGCAAGCATTTGAGCAGGTCCATCATGAATCTCTCTTGATAAACGCTTACGCTCTTCCTCTTGAGCTGCAATAATACGTATCCCAAAATCCTGTTTCATTTTTGCTTGTTCAAGGGCTAAACCAACATTTCTTAAATCTGAAGTTAAGTAATTCAAAACGACATTTACCTGATTAACAATATGATCAGCACGTTCAATCGTATCGAGTAATCCTCTTAATCTTCTCTCTAGATCATCTCTTTTATCCCGTAGCTGTTTTTCTTGTGTTCTAATAACGGAGAGCTTTACTTGAAAATCATGTGCAGTTTCATAGGCTTCTCTAACTTGTTCTTCGGTATAATTATCAAAAGCTTTACTCACTAGCACAAGTCGTTGCTTAGCAAGCTGCGTACTTTTTTCCAATGCATCGCCATCATCAATTACGATTGATATTTGTTTTCGAACAATTTCAAGCTCTTTTTGCATATCTTCAAAGCTTCTGCGGCTTTGTTCACTTATAATAAAGATATCATCCTTTGAGCTCATGATTGTATCTAACATTCGATTAAAAATGTCATCAAGCGACTTTAAATCGAAGGTATCATTTGAAAACATAGTATACTCCCCAGTCTAATGTCTTATGATTACTTACTAATTTAATAGACTAAAATCACATATTCCATAGTCTACACCTATTATAGCATTACCATGCTAAAATTTAATGCTTTTTCTTCATGAAAATTATAGAATAGAACTCTAGTTAAAAGGAGATTGATACGAATGAGAGAAAACTATTTAACAGTAAAAGGATATGGTGAAAGCGAAATTGTCATTTCCAAATCTCGCTTTCTCACTTATATAGAACGTGCAGAAACGGAAGAGGATGCAATTTCTTTTATAGATGGTATAAAAAAATTGCATCATAATGCAACACATAACTGCTCTGCATATATTATTGGAGAGCATGATCATATTCAAAAGGCAAATGATGATGGGGAACCTAGTGGTACTGCAGGCGTCCCTATGTTAGAGGTCTTAAAAAAACAAGGGTTAAAAGATACGGTCGTTGTTGTGACCCGCTATTTTGGAGGCATTAAGCTCGGTGGTGGTGGCCTTATTCGTGCTTATGGAAAAGCAACTACAGAGGGATTAACTGCTGCACAGATAGTTGAACGTAAATTGCATCATGTCATGAAAGTAGCTATTGATTATACATGGCTAGGAAAAGTCGAAAATGAAATAAGAAGTTCATCATATTCTTTAGAGGAAATACGTTATTTGGAGGGTGTTGAAATCATTGTTTCTGTGCTAAAAGAGGAAGAAGAACAGTTCCGAAGTTGGATAACAGAAATGACAAATGGACAGGCTACCATCACTTTCGAAGATGCTCAATTTGTAGAATTTATTGTCAATTAAATAGTTTTAATTGTCGAAACTAAATATGCATAGTATAATTTTTTTGTTAAGCTATTTTATTGTCCACACAATTGCTTAGTTAAAATTGAATAAAAGTTAGCTTTATCGCATTATTATTCCCAATAATTAGAGGAGAATATATCTATTATGAAAAAAAGATCTGTTAGTCCGACTAAAAAGAGGTCTTCTAAAGCTTCATTAATTATAAAAGTTACACTACTATTAGTTGCCAGTTTGGTAATTTGTGTAACGGCTTATGCTGTTTACCTTACTAAACAGGTAGAGCATGCTGCAGACTCAGCATATGAGGAGTTAGAAGGTCGAGAGGTTTCAACGCAACGTGTAGAGAAAGTAGAGCCTGTACAAGACAATGTCTCTATTTTATTTGTAGGTGTTGATGATAGTGACAATCGAGGGCAAGGTTCGGATCATTCACGCTCCGATGCACTCGTTTTAGCTACATTAAATAACAAAACTCATACAATTAAAATGCTAAGCATTCCTCGTGATTCTTACGTTTATATTCCTAAAGTAGGTTATAAAGATAAAATTACTCATGCACACGCTATGGGTGGAACACTTACTACGATCGAAACTGTAGAAGAACTATTTGATATTCCTATTGACTATTATGTACGCATGAACTTTAATGCATTCATAGATGTTGTAGATGCATTAGGTGGTATTGAAGCTGAAGTACCATATGCATTGCATGAATTAGATGAGTTTGATAAGTTTACAATTAACTTACAGCCAGGCTTACAACATTTAAATGGTAGTGAGGCACTTGCACTCGCAAGAACACGTAAACAAGATAATGATATTGAGCGTGGTAAACGTCAACAGGAAATTCTATCTGCGATTATTAAAAAAGTCGCTTCTGTTAAGTCCGTTACGAAATATGATGATGTCATTAAAGCTCTTGGTGATAATATGAAAACAGATATGACATTCACTGAAATGAAGTCCTTCTTATCTTATTTATCAAAAGGCGCACCACGTATCGATTCCTTAACATTAGATGGCACGGATGATACATCTACTGGTATTTATTATTACCAGTTAAATCAAGATTCTGTTGAAGAAACAAAGGAGATTTTCAAAAACCATCTTGGCCTAAATGAACAATCATCAAGTCTAACAAGTGGCAATACAGGAACAGATAGTGCTGCTAGTAGCGATGACAATTCAGTTACTGAATAGAGCTTTCAGACCATAGACAAACAACTTGTCTATGGTCTTTTTATATGGCTTCTCCATTGATTGACTACCCTTTTCATTTACCCCTCCTAGTAATCGATAAACAAGCTTATTTAAGTTTACCTTCTATTCCATTCCCTATATATAATCGGTTTAAAAGAGTTTCTCAGTGTCTAACTTTAATAGTAACCCTATTTAACAACAAAAAAGCAATCATACAAATTGTATGATTGCTTATATTTTATTTACTAAATATCCGTACAAAATTTAATAATGGTTTATAGTTTTTACCAGCCAATCCGATGACCTCTACAAAGATTTCAATAGCTGTTAGGATGACCGCTACAAGTAATATAGCTCCCCAAACCTTTGCCATAGAGAAAATGATAGCTGCTAATCCAAACATTACTGCAATTCCGTAGATAATTAGGACTGTTTGTCGATGTGTAAAGCCCATATCGAGTAATCGATGGTGTAAATGTGATTTATCTGGGTCAGACCATTTCTTCTTCATGCGGACACGACGAACAATGGCAAAGAATGTATCCGAAATCGGAACACCAAGGATAATAATTGGGATGATTAAAGCTACGAATGTAATATTTTTAAAACCAAGTAACGCTAACACAGAGATCATAAATCCTAGGAACAATGCCCCTGTATCACCCATAAAGATTTTTGCTGGGTGGAAAT
This sequence comes from Lysinibacillus capsici, assembly GCF_003367505.1. Classification (GTDB taxonomy): domain Bacteria; phylum Bacillota; class Bacilli; order Bacillales_A; family Planococcaceae; genus Lysinibacillus; species Lysinibacillus capsici. The sequence goes on along the minus strand of NZ_PXXX01000019.1, from coordinate 180,294 downwards.
TATAAAATAAGAAACCAAGTGAAGCTACAGCTAAAATGGCTGCTAACGCTAAAACAAACACATTGCTCATGATAAATGCCATGACAGCTAATGTAATCAGTGCAATCGTAGAAACACCTGCAGCTAGACCATCTAGGCCGTCAATTAAATTAATGGCATTCGTAATACCGATGATCCAAATAATCGTTAATGGAATACTCAATAAACCAAAGTCTAATGTACCTAAGAAAGGTAGATTAACCATTTCAATTTCAATACCACCTACAAAAACAACAATCAGTGCAGCAACTAGCTGACCAAGCATTTTTGCTTTAGCAGAAATCTCACGCATATCATCAATAACACCTGTGATTACGATTATACAAGCACCAATAATGATAGCTAATAAAGCCTCATTACTACCATGTTTTGTATGAACTAAAAATGAGTATAAAATCGTCACGCCAATAATAAAGGCAAGGAAAATGGCTAAACCGCCAAGTCTTGGCATAATTCGAGCATGTACTTTTCGATAGTTTGGTGCATCAACTGCACCTATTCTAAACGCTAAACGTTTCACTAATGGAGTTAACAAAATGGATGCAACGAACGCTGCTATTAAAGACACGTAAAGCATGTCTCTCCTCCTCAAATATATAATCTACATTGAAATCCAAATTGATTATAGCATGAACAAGCATTGAAATATACTTTTTCTAAACATTTTCCACGATTTCACAAATATTTTGTACATTTTAGCATTAATAGATTCCTATACAGTCAAATGTAGTCACCATTCGCAAAATTTGATAGAATAATGGAGTGTCTAGCATGTAGACAACTTTAAAGGAGCGTATATTTCATGTTCTCAATTTTCAAAAGTAATAAAGAGCAAACTAGTGCTCGTCAATTAAAACGCTACTACAAAATAGTAGATCAAATTAACAATCTTGAAGAAAAATATGTTAACAAGTCAGATGCCGAATTACGAGAAATGACTTTTATTTTCAAAGATCAATTAGAACAAGGTGAGCCTCTTACATCGATCATCCCGGACGCATTTGCTGTTGTACGCGAAGCCTCAAAGCGTGTATTAGGAATGCGTCATTTTGATGTCCAGCTTATCGGTGGCCTGGTATTAACTGAAGGCAATATTGCTGAAATGCCAACAGGTGAAGGTAAAACTCTAGTTGCCTCCCTTCCCTCTTATGTACGTGCATTAGAAGGTAAAGGTGTTCATGTCATCACAGTTAATGATTACCTAGCAAAGCGTGACTATGAGCTAGTCGGTCAAATTCATCGTTTCCTTGGCTTAACTGTTGGTTTAAATGTACCGATGATGGAAGCTGATGCGAAAAAAGAAGCTTATAATGCCGATATTACATATGGTGTTGGTACTGAGTTTGGTTTCGATTATTTACGCGATAATATGGCTTATAGCCTTGCAGATAAAGTGCAACGTCCTTATCACTTCGCCATTATTGATGAAGTGGATAGTGTATTAATCGACGAAGCGAAAACACCTTTAATTATCGCAGGTAAAATGCCTTCCAACGAAGAATTACACCGAATTGCTGCTATGTTAGCGAAACGATTCAAGAAAGATGAAGATTATGACTTTGACGATGAAACAAAGGCTACTTCTCTAACGGATAAAGGTATTGAAAAGGTTGAGGCTGCCTTCAATATCGATAATTTATATGACTTAGAACACCAAACACTCTTCCATTACGTAATCCAAGCAGTACGTGCACATGTGATGTTTAAGCGCGATGTTGATTACATTGTCAAAGAAGACAAAATCGAGCTTGTTGATATGTTTACAGGTCGTATTTTAGAAGGTCGTTCACTTTCTGATGGCTTACATCAAGCGATTGAAGCTAAAGAAGGCGTAACGATTACAGATGAAAATAAATCAATGGCCCAGGTCACAATTCAAAACTATTTCCGTATGTATCCAAAGCTTTCCGGGATGACGGGTACAGCGAAAACACAGGAAAAAGAAATTCGCGAAGTATATGGCATGGAAGTTGTGCAAATCCCAACAAACCGTCCGCGTAAGCGTATTGATCAGCCTGATCTTATTTTTAACACACAGGAAGCAAAATATAAGTATGTTACAGCAGAGGTTAAAAAACGTCATGAAAAAGGTCAGCCAATTTTAATTGGGACAACATCAATTTTACAGTCTGAAACTGTAGCTGACTATCTGAAAAAGGAAAAATTAACATTCCAATTACTTAATGCAAAAACAGTTGAACAAGAAGTTGAACTTATTTCACAGGCAGGTCAAAAAGGTCGTATTACAGTAGCGACAAACATGGCTGGTCGTGGTACGGATATCATGTTAGGTGAGGATGTACACGAGCTTGGTGGTTTATATGTAATTGGGACAGAAAAGCATGAAAGCCGTCGTGTAGACAATCAGCTACGTGGGCGTTCAGGCCGTCAAGGTGATGTAGGCGAAAGTCGCTTCATTCTCTCTATTGAAGATGATATGTTCCGCCGTTACGCAAAAGAAGAAGTAGAAAAATTCTCTGCAAAAATGATTGTAGATGATCAGGGTATTATTCAAAATAAAGAGGTTCAAGAGCTTATTGACCGAACACAACGAATTGTTGAAGGTTCCCAATATGGCATGCGGGAATATAACCTAAAATTAGACGATGTTATCAATGACCAACGTACCGTTCTTTATGGACTTCGCGACAAAATTTTAGCTGGTGAAGATTTAATGGGTGAACTGAAGAAAATGCTACGTGAAACAGTTGATTTTGCTGTTCATGACGCCGCGCCAGAAGATGTATCTCCAATTGAATGGGATTACGAACAAATGGAGAATGCGCTTAACTCATTATTCATCACACCTGTTTCAATCAACCGAGAAATAGGAAAAACAAAACAAATTCTTGCTGAAATTCAACCTTCTGAACAAGAACTGCTTGATCGCATGGAGACATTCGCTGAAAACGAAAGAGTCATAGAAGTACTTCCTCAAATTATGCTTAGCCATATTGATAGCGGCTGGATTAAGCATTTAGAGGCCATGACGCATTTAAAAGAAGGAATCGGTCTACGTCATTATCAGCAAGAAGATCCAATGCGAATTTACCAACGTGAAGGGCTAGAATTATTCGGTAAAAATTTCCAAGAATTACGTCGTTCTATTATTATAGAAATTACAGGCTTCATGAAAACAGTTGAGGCACAACAGGAGGAACAATAATGGGCTTATTTTCATTTTTTAAAAAATCAGATAAAGTTGTTCAGGAAAACACAATTGACTCAAAAGATTTACTAGGGAATACAACGAAAAATACAGGTGATAATCGCGATGTGGAAACAAAGTTATCATTCCATCCTGAATGGGATGTCCCACAAGAGCAAAAATACATTTTTAACTTCCTAGCGAATGAGCTAGAGCCGTTGAAACCAAATCAATTATCGCTTTCTTCAATTAGTATTGAAGAAGGTCGAGGTGGAAAATGGTTAGTTCGTGCATTTTTCCGTTCCTCTCTACCTCAAGCTATTGAGCTAGGTGAAATTGAGCTTTTCATTATGGATAAAAATGATGAGCTTGTTGCATCTAAAAAATTCGATTTTAAAGCACTTGGTACAATCCCAGCAGAAAGTGCTCGTCCATGGGTATTTGAATTTGAAGAGTCTACAATTAAAGTAGATGAAGTTCCTGAAGATGGCTGGAAAATTGCCTTTAATCTTGTTTCCCTTCGCGGTCATCAATTAGAATTAGATCCGTCATGGGAAAAACAGTTACCAGCAGAACAAAAAGAAGAACTTGAGAAAATCGTTAAAACATTACCAAAGCTAGGTGAGACAGAAGTGAATTTCACAGGTTTACAGGCCAAACTAGCTGACAATGGTAATTTAAACGTATCTATCTTTATTCGTAATGGACATAATAAAGCAATCAATCTAGAACAATTACCATTAGAAATTGTCGATGCTACAGGTAAACAAATTGCCAAAGGTTCCTTTAAAATGGATCCAATCTTAACTGTCCAACCAAACTCCACAAAGCCTTGGACATTTATTTTCCCAGCAGAGCTTGTTGATGCTAAAGACGCTGACCTTTCTCGTTGGACAGCTCGTGTAACACAATAACCTAAATCCCCCTTTCTTTTTTAGTAGAAAGAGGGTTTTGTTAAAACAAAAAGCGATTTTTGCCTAGGCAAAAATCGCTACTTTTTATTTCACATTATCAAAACGTTTGTAGGCTACTAATTTAGAAGACCAGTAAGAGTACGTAACATCCGAAACTTCTACACCATCTGTCCCCGCATGAATGAATTTATTATCTCCGAGATAAATTCCCATATGAGAAATACCTTCTTTATACGTATTCTCAAAGAACACTAAATCGCCAGGTACTGGATTTTCTACATGGGTAGTATTACCGTAAAAATAGCCCTCACTGCTTGCTCTTCCTATTTTTAAACCACCTTGATTAAAGGCATAAAAAATAAAGCCACTGCAATCAAGCCCTACAGGTGTATTTCCACCGTATAGATAGGGTGTTCCAACCAATGTATTGGCAACTTCAACGGTTTTGTTATATATCGCTTGTCCATTAGCTGTAGGATCTTTCGCAGTTACTTTTGATGGAGTGCCCGTACCTGAAGTCACATTATTATGTATAGTCTCACCACCGGGTATCACTGCGGCTGAAGAAAGCTTCAATACTTGTCCAACAAAAATTGTGTCTCTTTCAAGCTTATTCCAATCCATTATATCCTTAATTGTCACATTATATAGCTTTGCAATTTTTGATAATGTGTCACCCTTTACTACTGTATGAGAACTAGTTGCTGGTTTTTCAGATGTTGATGGAGTGGCGGGCTTTACTCCCTCATTCGTTGAATGTTTTGGAATCTCAAGCTTTTGAGCTACATAAATCGTATCTTTCGATAGATTATTCCACTTCATAATATCCCCTATCGTGACTTGATGATTTTGGGCGATTTTCGTTAAAGTATCTCCTTTTTGTACAGTATATGTTGCTGCTTCTGCTGTTTGTAATGCTAAAAATGAAGTTGCTAAAGTACTTAGAACAAGAATTCTCCATTTTTTTGTCTTTTGCATACCAAAGTGCCTCCGTTCGTGCTAGAATATTCCCTTGTGTGTCTATCATACTAGATAACTATTGCATGAAAAATCGGAAAAACTGACTATTTTTCAAACATTATAGGAAACTTATAGAATACGACGAAATCCGACTATATTGAAATACTATTTTCATTGCAAGATTAGTGTTCCTATGATAACATACACTTCTGTATTTAAAATTTTTAGAAAGTTTTAGCTTTTCAATCTTAAAGGAGTTATTATACTTATGAAAAACATCTTGCATTTCATCAAAGGAAATTTAGCAGTAGGATTACTACTATTTGCCTTGTTCTTGGGTGCTGGTAATATTATTTTCCCACCATTATTAGGCCAACAAGCAGGTGAAAACATCACTGTAGCCATGATTGGTTTCCTTATAACAGGTGTTGGTCTACCACTATTAGCGATTGTTGCTGTTGCCAAAGCAGGAGGCGATTTACAACTTCTCGCTAACCGTGTTAGTCCTGCTTTTGGGGTGATTTTCACCTCCATTGTCTACTTAGCAATTGGACCGTTCTTTGCTGTACCACGTACTGGATCTGTGTCCTATGAAATAGGCATTGCGCCATTTCTCTCTGAAGGTATGAGTGATCATTGGGCACCACTTTTTATCACATCTATTTTGTTTTTCACGTTAATTCTATATTTATCTATTAATCCTTCGAAGCTCGTTGATCGTGTAGGTAAAATTTTAACACCTGCCCTGCTTTTTGTTATTTTATTGCTTGCTGTTAAAAGTTTTATCTCTCCTATGGGAGAACCAGGAGAAGCCGTAGGTAACTATAAAGTGTCACCTTTAGCTGAAGGCTTTGTACAAGGTTACTTAACGATGGACGTTCTAAGTGCTCTTGTTTTTGGTATCGTCATTTTACAGGCCTTGCGTGATATGGGTATGAAAGATACGAGAAAACAAGTAAAAACAACGATTTTTGCGGGGGTCGTTGCTGCAATAGGTTTATCCTTTGTCTATATCTCTCTAGGGCATATTGGTAATACAAGTATCAATGCAATCGGTATTTCTGATAATGGCGGAAATATTATTGCAAAATCAGCTGAGGTGCTCTTTGGAAGCCTTGGAAGTATTATTTTGTCTGCGACTATTTTACTAGCTTGTATATCCACAGCTGTTGGTTTATTAACTGCTAATGCACAATTTTTCCATAAGCTATTCCCTCAAATTTCATATAAAACTTTTTTAGTTGTCTTTACTATTTTTAGTACAGCTATTACAAATGTGGGACTTTCAACAATAATTAGTGCATCACTACCTGTACTTTTAATCATTTATCCTTTAGCTATGGTATTGATGGTCTTGTCACTAGCAGATCACTTCTTTAAAGGTGGACAAATTGTTTATATTTTAGCGCTCGTTCCAACTTTCCTTGTCAGTCTATATGATGGCTTAAAACAAATGAAAGTTGAAATTACGCCTTATGAAACAATTCTGAAAGCATTGCCAATGTATGAGCAAAATTTAGGATGGCTTTTACCAGCTATTGTTGGCGCATCAATTGGTTTTATTATTCATAAAGTGATAAAAAAATAATTTACAAGAATCTACTTGCCCATAGCGACAAGTAGATTCTTTTTCTATCTCATATAAGTCCACCACTATAGCGATGGCTTCATGTATAATAAAAATCAGATACTCAATTGCATAATGTAACCATCCATTTAATACCTAATAATGATACATTCTATTTTGAGTTCTAGAAAAGAGGTGTCCAATGAAAAAGTTAATATGGTCATTCGTATTTGTTCTAGGTTTCTTCCTTCTCCCTTTTACAACTACTCACGCTGCTGAAAATGATCAACAGCTTATTAAGGAAATTAAGGAGATTGTGAAAGATACTTACGTTGGAACAATTAATGGAAATTTAGAGAAGGCTACATCCATCTCAGAAATCATGAGTATGCTTGATCCTTACTCAACCTACTTCACTAAGCAAGAATTTGAAAATTATATGAATAGCATCAACCTATCTACTATAGGTATAGGTGTGGTGATTGAAGAACACGAAGATGGAATTCATATTTTACAAGTAATCGAAGGCAGTGGGGCATTTGAGGCTGGTGTTCAGGCTGGAGATATCATCATTGGGGTTAATGGTGAATCCATTATCGGGCGTTCTACACAAGAGGCCACTTCCCTTTTAATCGGCAATGAAGGGACTAAGGTGGAGGTTACATTAAAGAATAGTGACAGTTCAAAAACTACCAAAACTATTACACGTAAAAAATTCACATTACCAAATGTACAAACTGACCTGCTATTTGGAAATGTGGGCTATATTTCGTTGGCTTCCTTTTCAGAGGATGGTGCACAGCTTGTTAAAAATGCGCTGATAGACTTAAAAAAACGTGGTGCAACATCGTTCATCTTAGATTTACAAAATAATGGTGGAGGTTATGTGACAACAGCTGAAGAACTAACAGGATTATTCCAATCTGCTAAAGTTGCGTATTTATTAGAAGAAGCACATAACTCTTATACCATCCCAGCAGTTCAACAAGATACAAAGTTTCCTAAAGATACCCGTATTCTTGTAAACCGCTATAGTGCCAGTGCTTCTGAAATGCTTTCCGCATCATTGAAAGACCAGAAAGCTGCTATTTTATACGGAGAAACAACCTATGGGAAAGGCGCTATGCAAGGCTTTTACACATTACAGGATGGAAGCTATTTAAAGCTTACAGTTGGTAAATTTACAGGTCCTGCGGGTCATACTATTCATGAAGTAGGCGTTAAGCCAAATGTTCAAACCACAACAGCACCTATTTTCCAGGCACATTATGATGCATTGAAGGAGAAATATCCTAAATATAAACAACTTTCCACGGTAAAAAATATTGCTGATACACAAAAATTTACAGTAAAAATTCCTGCTGGGCTTACTTCTCAAATTGCTAAAAGTAACATTCAACTGGCTGCTTTAGGAGCTAAGGAAGTACCCGTAGCAGTTAAAATTGAAGGTCGTACATTAACTGTTACACCTAAGAGTGCTTTATCACCAAATCAGGAATATATGCTACTTATTCACCCAAAGAGCAAAGATCAAAAAGGCTACTATCAGCATATAAGAATAAGCAATTAAAAAAACTGTCATCGATAATAAGTATCGATGGCAGTTTTTTATATCACTTCTTTGGTTTTCCAAAAATATAATTGTACAATATCATTTGCAAGTTCTGCAGGTAACCTTTTTTCTTCTAATAAATTCGTAATGATGAGTCTTTCTATTGAGCCTACTAAACTATCTATCATGATTTTTATATCCACACTATACAATTGTAGATCTTTGTCACAATCATGCAGATAAATAAGGTGGATCAATTGCTGTGTCATTTGGTTTTTCACCAAATGTGCTTGCTTGGATTCAATAAAACCTATTTTTGTTAATTCAGGATTTTCAATTATGTATACAAACAAGTTCAATAACTTTTGCTCTAAGAGCGTGATAAAACCCTGTAATCCATATTCAATAATGTCAGTTGATTTACTATTCATTACTGCCAAGAATCCGCTTTGAAATTGCGCATTCAAATCGTTATAAAGGGCATCCTTGCTTTTAAAATAGAGATAAAAAGTAGGCTGAGTTACATTGGCAGCCTTTACAATGTCACTAATTTTTGTGTGATGATAACCTTTATCAGAAAATAGCTCTATCGCTTTTTCAAGTAATAGTTGTTTACTTTGTTCGCCATTTGAATTAAATTTTCTGCCTCTTGCCATACTTTCCACCTTATCTTAGTTTAGAGTAGTCATATTCCCTTTTGTATTGCTTATATAGACACACTATTCTAAATCAAAAGTAACTACAAATTCACAAAACGTACATAATTTAATCTTGATTATATACCATTTTATTATAATACACCCTGTTTTTTTTTACTATAAACTACTATTAATATGATATTTAAATTGAAAAATGAAAAAGCGGATATCTAAGAATCACTTCTAAGAATACCCACTAATAAATTATATTAAAATATAAATAATTCTGAAATACTATCATGCCATTCAAGTAATTCACTCTCGAAAAGTCCAATATTATACATATTCGCAAATTTAGACATATACTAATTAACATAAAGCAAATCTTTTATTTTGAAAAGTCCTTTTTTTTTGAAAAAATTTTTTAATTTAAATTTTTATCATGAAAAAGTCAATGACTGCAATAGTTTTATCTCACTAACTGGCTTCGAAAAATTTTTTTCTGAAAATCAAACCATTTTACTTTTCAAAAAAAGTGTTATAATCGCCAAGAATTTAAAATTTTCATTTTTGGAGGCATATGATGGTATTACGTGACTTTTTCATTTACTTATCAGAGAACAAATTATTAAACAGCGCTGCACAAAAATATGGTTTAAAAATGGGTGCTCAAAGTGTTGTTGCTGGCACAAGTTTACCAGAAGTTGTGCAATCGATTAAAGAATTAAACAAGGCCAATATTTCTTGTACAGTCGATAATCTAGGCGAGTTCGTCTACGAAAAATCAGAGGCAACTGCTGCCAAAAATAACATTTTAGCTGTTGTACAAGCTATTCATGATGAACAGCTTGATGCACACATCTCTCTTAAACCTTCACAATTAGGTTTAGATATTGATTACGCATTTTGCTATGAAAACTTAAAAGAAATCGTAGCTCTTGCACATCAATATAATATTTTCGTGAATTTCGATATGGAAAACTACGAGCGTTTACATAGCTCTTTTGAATTATTAGAGGAATTACACAAAGAGTATGATAACGTAGGGACAGTTATTCAAGCTTACTTCTTCGAATCAGAGGAAAATATTGAGAAATATAAAAACTTCCGCTTACGTATTGTAAAAGGTGCTTATAAAGAACCTGAAAATGTGGCTTATCAATCTAAAACTGATATTGACCATAATTACTTAAAACTAATTGAATATCATTTGCTACATGGTAAATTTACTTCGATTGCGACACACGATCATAATGTGATCAACCATGTAAAACAATTTGTGAAGCAACATAATATTCCAAATGAAAAATTCGAATTCCAAATGCTATATGGTTTCCGTAAAGAAATGCAGCTAGACCTTGCTCGTGAAGGTTATAATTTCTGCACATACCTACCATTCGGTAATGACTGGTACGGTTACTTTATGCGTCGTTTAGCTGAGCGTCCACAAAATGTTGCACTTGTGACAAAACAAGTGTTTAACAAAAAAACGAACATGGCAATTGGCTTAGGAGCAGCTGCATTTGCGCTTGGTCGCCTTTCGAAAAAAGGAAAATAATTATACAAGCTTGAAGCTATCCATCAGTTTTGTGTTTTTATCCTTCAGTTAGATCGTTCTATCCTTCACTTTCGGGAAACTATCCAAAAAAGCGAAAACATTGTTAATCAATGTTTTCGCTTTTTTTATTGAGCTTATAGTTTTTAACTCGATACTGTAAACTTTGTCGACGAATCCCCAACGCAGCAGCCGTTTTGGAGATATTGCCTTGATGAAAGTCCAACGCCTTCGAGATATAGTACTCCTCTACCTCTTTCATATAGACATCTAATGGTCGAATATCCTGTTGATTTTTAATGACAAACAAGTCACTCGTAGAAACCTCTTTTTCCGTCTCCTCACAAGAGCTTTGGATTTTCCATTTGAAATGCACTGGCAGCATATGTGATTCAACTATCGTTTCATTGGTGATTAATGAGGTTATTTCATCCAGCAGGACTTCTAATTCCTTTAAATTTCCTGGCCAATCATATTTTAAAAAGGTATCTCGTACTTCTTCTGAAAGCCCGTGAATAGATGAGCCAAAGCTATCACGATGTCTTTTGAAATAATCATCGATAAAGGGCATAATATCTTCTTTTCTTTCTCGTAAAGGAGGTACATAAATCGTAATACCTGAAAAAAGTCTGTAAAGCTTTTTGGATAGCTCATGCTTTTGAATCAAATCAATTGGATCTTTGCCAACACTAGCAATTAAAACATGCTGATGATTAGGATGATTATTAAAAAGTTCAACAATCTTTTCTTGTGCTTCTAAAGATAAATATTCAATGCGCTCAGCAAAGAAGGTTATTTTCTCCTTTTCCACAATATATTTTTCAAATTGTTTTAATACCGTTTTCTCATCTCGACGGCAAATTAAAGCAATAAACATATCATTTTGTACCTTTAGATCATGATGTATTCCCTCTGCAACCATATCAATCCCAGTACCTGATTCCCCTATTAACACAACAGGCATTCTACTTAGTGCCACAATTTTTGCTTTTTCAATGACATCCTTCATGACTGGTGATACAGCCGTGATAATGTCAAATGTCAATGGAGCGCCATACCTTCTCAATGGCTGATACATCATGTATTCAAGCTGTGTAATATCTCGGGCAAATTCCACAGCGCCTATTAAAGAGCCTTCATAGTGCAACGGATAAATATTGCTTATGTAGGTCACTTCTTGATTTTTTTTATTCCAATACGTTTTTTTTATATTGTACACTGGCGTTTCAGAGCTGAGGACCTTATAAATATCGCTTTTTTCGATTTCAAAATCAATAATCTCTAAGGCTCGCCTCTCCTCAAATTCATCCTCATTAACGCCTTCTAATTCTCTCATTTTTTTATTGTATATAAGCAATTTGCCCTCTGTGTCTACAACGCAAATTCCCATATCGCCTTTTTCAATGACGTATTTATAAATACTTAGTAGTACATTGTTATCCATTTTGTCCTCCTGTAGTCCATTAAGCTTATTCTAACACCAATATGAAAAGCAGATGCAAAAATTAAAAAAGTTTTAAAATTTGAGTTGATTAATGCCAAATTATATTGCATTATATAATTAACACAATCTTAAAAGGTGCATAATCATTTGGCACTACTTATACCTGGGAGGAAACTGACATGATTCCATACAAACACGAACCATTCACAGATTTTTCACAAGAGGCAAACTACAATGCTTATGTAGAGGCTTTAAATAAAGTTGAAGGTTACTTAGGTCAAGACTACCCACTAATTATTGGTGGCGAGCGCATTACAACAGAAGATAAAATCGTTTCGTACAATCCTGCAAAGAAAACAGAAGTCATTGGTCGCGTTTCAAAAGCAAGCAAAGATTTAGCTGAAAAAGCGATGCAAGCGGCAGATGAAACATTCAAAACATGGAAAAAAGTTGATCCAGCCATTCGTGCGGACGTTCTTTTCAAAGCGGCAGCAATCGTTCGTCGTCGTAAACATGAATTCTCAGCTTTATTAACAAAAGAAGCCGGGAAACCATGGGCAGAGGCTGATGCAGATACAGCGGAAGCAATCGACTTCATGGAATACTATGGTCGCCAAATGCTACGCATTAAAAACGGTCAGCCAGTCGAAAGCCGTCCAGGTGAATATAATCGTTATGACTACATTCCATTAGGAATCGGTATTGTCATTTCTCCTTGGAACTTCCCATTTGCAATCATGGCTGGGACAACAGTAGCTGCTTTAGTAACAGGGAACACAGTGTTATTAAAACCAGCTTCTACAACGCCAGTTGTAGCGTATAAATTTATCGAAGTATTAGAAGAAGCTGGTCTTCCAGCAGGTGCGGTGAACTTCGTACCAGGTTCTGGTGCTGAAGTAGGTGACTACTTAGTCGATCATCCAAAAACACGCTTCATCAGCTTCACAGGTTCACGTGATGTTGGCTTACGTATCAACCAACGTGCATCTGTATTAAACGAAGGCCAAATTTGGATTAAACGTGTCATCGCTGAAATGGGCGGTAAAGATACAATCGTAGTGGATAAAGAAGCAGATTTAGAATTAGCTGCACAATCCATCGTAAAATCAGCATTTGGTTTCTCAGGTCAAAAATGTTCAGCATGTTCTCGTGCTGTCATCGTAGAAGATGTATATGAGCAAGTGGTAAATCGCGTAGAAGAGTTAACAAACGCTTTAACAGTGGGTGACCCAACTGATTACAGCAACTTCATGGCAACAGTAATTGACCAAGCAGCATTCAATAAAATTACAGAGTACATCGAAATCGGTAAAGGCGAAGGTCGTTTAGTAGCTGGTGGTACAGCAGACGATTCAGTCGGCTACTTCGTACAACCAACTGTATTCGCGGACGTAGATCCTTCTGCTCGTATTATGAAGGAAGAAATCTTCGGACCAGTGGTAGCCATTGCAAAAGCAAAAGATTTCGACCATGCGATTGAAATTGCAAACGATACAGAATACGGTTTAACAGGCGCTGTTATCACAACAAATCGTATGAACCTAGAAAAAGCACGTGAAGAATTCCATGTAGGAAACCTTTACTTCAACCGTGGCTGTACAGGTGCAATCGTAGGTTACCAACCATTTGGTGGCTTCAACATGTCAGGTACAGATTCAAAAGCAGGTGGCCCAGACTACCTACAGCTGCATATGCAAGCAAAAACAACTTCAGAAATGCTTTAATTTTTACTTCAATAAAATGCCGTACATTGTTTCTTAGTAAGCAATGTACGGCATTATTTTTTGGGGATGACACAAATGACATATATAATAGAAGAAACTCATGTGAATTTCGGTTCACTTTCCTTCCCCTATTTAAAACTAACTTTCACACCAAATTATAAAAGCATACTTATTGCCTATAAAACGCTGGTATATTTTATGGCATTTCTAACATTTGACCCTTATCTTGATTGTATAACTTTGTTAAAATGATATCAGTTTAGGAGGGTAAAACTATGAAAAAACTATCAATTTTTATGTTGCTCATGATGCTTGTTAGTCTAGTCATTTGGCAGCCTCAATCTGTCTATGCAGACGAGCTATCAGGACATATGCATGAAAGTGGTCTACGCTATTTAATTCAGAAAGATGCATTACTAAAGGATGCAAATGGAAGCTATCGTCCAAATGCTACGGTTACACGCGGTGAATTCGCCACATACATAGCAAAAGCATTAAATTTGGACACAAAGAACGAGATAACGTTTACAGATGTGTCAGACACATATTTATTTGCAAATGAAATTAAGCTTGCCGCTACTGCTGGGATTATTACTGGTTATACGGATGGCTCATTTAAGCCAGATGACCGTATTTCAAGAGAGCATATGGCAGTGATGCTAATCAGAGCAGTTGATTATTTAAAAATACCAAAAGGTACTTCTTCTATTACCTTCAAAGACAATACAACTATTTTTAAAGATTTCCGTGAGGATGTTGCAATCGGTGCACAATTAGGACTTATTAAAGGAAGCTCCAATGGCATGTTTTTACCAAGAGACAATGCCACAATTGGTGAGGCATCGACATTTATTCTACGATTAATTCTTCTTGCTGATCAGCTTGACGCTGGTAAAAATGAAAACAATGGTAACTCCGAAAATAACGGTAATACTAATAATGGGAACAACAATAATACTGGTAATAACGGTAATACTACTGCATATATCGTCAAAGAAGTTTCCAATGGTAACTTGGTAGACAAACAAACCTTTACTAGCTTTGAAGCAGCTGAAAAGGCGATGACGACTAGTTCCTTAGTGATTACTCAAAATGATAAAATTATTAAAATGACTTCAGGTTATGTTGTAACGAATAATTATGTTGCTCTAAATTCTGAAACGATTAAGGATCAAATCGCAGTTGCGGGTAATACAGAAATGGAGTATCTAGGTAGTGATGCCACACAAGTAAAAGTACGCTTAGCTGGTCATACTGGCTATTTAAAGCAGACTGACGTTACCTTAATTCCTTCTGCTTTAGTGAAAGGCCGTTCTTATTACTCAAATGAGTACGGTGAAATAAAACATACCTTATATGATTATAAAACTAATAAATATTCTGCTAGTTACGTGTATGGTAAGGCACCTAGCTTTATGAAGCAGGGTGAGAAATACTTTAGCTGGGATGGCATCAACTTTACCAATGCTGATGGTTCTTCAAAGGGAGAAGCCTATAACTACTATCAGTTCTTACCAGCTCGTGCAGCAACTCAATATACAGCAGATGAGCTAGATCAATATATTGTGGGAAAATTAGCAGAGGTTGAAAGCTCAGGTGCTTCGATTTATAAAAATGCCACAACTAAAAGTAAACTGCTTGGTTTAGGCTCTGTATTAAAAGAAGTGGAAGCCAATTCTCATATCAATGCTATGCTTATTTTATCCCTAGCACAGCATGAGAGTGCCTATGGTATGAGTGATCACGCTCAAAATCTAAACAATCTATTTGGCTTATATGTCTATGATACAAATCCACTAAACAAGAAGTTTGATAGTGTGGAAGCCAATATTAATGAGCTAGTTGAAAAATTCCTTCAGCCAAATTATATTACGCCAGGTGGACGTTATACAAATGGCGCAGTTGTTGGTTCTAAGGCTATCGGCTTCAACGTAAAATACGCTTCAGATCCATTCTGGGGGGCAAAAATTGCAGGACATTACTATCGTGCAGAAAAAGCTTTAGGCTTTAAAGATGCAAATAATCCCTATAAAATCGCTCTCACAACAACTGCTGGACTAAATGTTCGTGCAGATGCATCAACAAGTCAAAGTCCACTTTTCACATTTAGTAAAAGTAATATGCCTGTCATCGTTACAGATACAAGCTCAAATGGTTGGTATCAAATTGTTTCAGATAAACTAAACACTGAACCTGGATATATAAGTAAGGATTATATTAAATTCATCAATACCGTGAAATAACGTAAATGGCTGTCTCTTAATAAATGAGACAGCCATTTACTGTTGTTGAAAAAAGATAAAGTCACTGGCAAAAAGGCCTTTTTATAAGGCAGGAGATTGATTTCCGTTCCGCCAGCCACCTTTCCAGGGGCCGTCCGATGAGCACTTCACTTACTTATGTTCGCTCTAGGCTCTCCTCTGTGACGCTAGCTCCACTCCAATCACCCATGTGCAAAAGTGTCTTTTCCTTATCTTTCATACTAGCCAGCCGTAGCAATCAAACTAGCCCATTATTTGTATGATTAGAAAAATTTTATAGCCATTTTTATCAATTAGTTTGTCTTTTTCTTATGTGGGTATATAGAGAATAAGAAAAACGATCCTAAAGGCTAGTACACCTTTGGAATCGTCTCTTAATCAATTATTGTTTTTTATAATATTGCAAAATACCATTATAAATAGATTCTGCAAATAATTTAACGTATTGATCATTTGTCATTTTACTGTTATCCTCTGCATTCGTTAAGAAACCAAGTTCTACTAGAATAGAAGGGATCACCATATTACGAATAACGTAGTATTGCTCTTGCTTGACACCACGATTTTTCATATTTAAATTGTTGACAATTTGATTATTAACATATGTCGCTAAATCAATGTCTTCCTGATACATATCTCCTGTAGATATTGCATAATATGTTTCAGTACCAGACGCTGACGTATTAGCAGCAGAGTTGACATGAACACTTACAAAAATTTCACCATAGTTTGCTTGAGTAAAGTCTACGCGATCTTGTAAGGATGGATACGTATCACCAGTACGTGTCATATAAACTTTTGCACCAGCATTCTCTAGTAATTGTTTCACTTGTGTGCTGACTTTTAATGTAATGTTCTTTTCAGAAGCAGAGCCCTTTACTGTACCTGGATCTTTACCACCATGACCTGGGTCTAGGATGATAATACGATTTTGTAAAGGTTTAGCTGTTTGATTTAATAGTTTCAAATAAGACTTGTGAACATAGCCTGATTGGCCATTATAGGTGATTTCTGCCCAGTAACCATTGATGTTATTAACTTGGACATACTCTCCTTTATTCAGCTTAAATAACACGGCTGATGTAGAGTTACTTTGACTGCGAACATTTAAATTAGCTACCGTTACTCTTCCTAGCACATCACCAGAAGCTGGTGGTGTTGGATTTGGATTTGGATTTGGCTTTTCTTCCTCCACAATATCCGTAGTGCTATTCGCTACAATATAACCTGGTAAACCATTTACTTGTGTTAAGTAGTAGCCACCAGTTGTTTTGTAAACGGGAAGCTTTTCGTTCGCTTTAATCGATGAAATTACTTTTGCTGAAGATGTAGGCTTCACATATAAATTGACAGCATTTTTTGTCGTTACTTCTTTTTCGACTGTTCCTAACGCATTACCATCTGCATCTACAAATTCTGCATATTGCTTATAGATGTAGGCATATGCGCCTTTATAAGTAACCTTTAGCCAATTACTTTCAACAGCGTAGACTGATAATTTACCGCCTGTATTGACTTTGCCTACAATGTTCGTGCTTGAAGTAGAATCTTTTGTCTTACGGATGTTTAACCCATCTGTAGTGACCTTCACTAAGCCAATGACTTGTGATGTATCTGGAACTTGTACACCTTTTACAGGAAGCTCTAATCGATATTTTTCACTGTTTGCACGTGCAACGAATAATGAAAATTGAGAACGTGTTACAGTGCTATTCGGTAAATACGTATTACCTGTTCCGTTGGTAATGCCATTATAATAGATTGTATTGATGTATTTCACATATTCATGTGTAATTCCTACATCTGTAAAAGGTGAGTCGATCCCCTCATACTCACTAGTATCTAAATTAAAAGCCTTTGTTAATACATAACTCATTTCTCCACGAGTTAGAGGCTTATTTGGTAAGAATTGACCTTTTATATTTTTGTCGAAAAATCCTAGCTGTACAGCACGTTCTATATAACCTGACATTTCAGTGCCGACTGTAACATCTGAAAAGCTAGATTTATTTACAACTAATGGTTTATTACCAGAGGCAACAACAACCATTTTAGCTGCTTGTCCTCTTGTAACACTATTATTTGGGCCAAAGACTCTCTTACCATTCACAAAGTAACCTTGAATTACCCCCAAATTTACTAAATAATTGATTTCTTCATAGGCTGGGTGATTTTTAGTAACATCTTCAAATGTTATATTTGAATTGTTAGCTGCACTGACACTTGCACTATGTATCGTAAACATAGAAGCCGAAATGAATAAGACGCACAAGATAAGACTAATTTTTTTGATGTTCAATGTCTTATTTCCTCCCTTCTTGTTCTCTTAACGTGTCCATTTTAACAAAATTAGCTAAATAAAGCATCATACAATAGAACTGTTAAAATTTAATTTTCCAATTCACATCCTTTCCTACAAAATTATCATAAAAATAGAAGAGTCTGCTATTGCAAACCCTTCTTCCATTATACGCTATTCAAAAGATCATTTCTTGCAATCTATGACACAATTAAAGTGTTAACTTTATGAACTTATTGTTGAATTCTTTCAATAAATACTTTTAATTGTTCGATTTTTAGTAATTCATCAGAACCGAAGCTACCGTCTCCGTCACCATTTGTAATGCCATTTGACGCTAGAGTAGAAACATATTCATTAGCCCAGCTCTTTTGAGGCACATCACTAAAAGCTACACTTCCACCATTATTTTCAAGACCAAATGCTAGCACTAATACTTTAGCAATTTGTGCACGCGTAATTGGTGAAGACGGGTTGAATTTACCGTTTGCATCGCCTTCAAAGATACCTAATTTTGCTACAGCTGCAATAGCACCTGCATGAGCATATGTAGGTTTTACATCTACGAAACTAGTAGTAGTATCAGATGTATCTAAGTTTAAAGCTTTTGCAATTTGTACTGCTACCTCTGCACGAGAAGCATATACGGAAAAGTCAATAGCTGCTTGTTTTACTTCAGCCTGTTGTTGAGCATCAAATGTTGCTACACGTTTAGCACCTACATAACGATCGCCCCAATAATATGGGTCATTAACATTTGAGTAGCTTACACCTTGACCAGTTTGAGAGTGGATCATTTTACCATCACCTATGTATATCCCCACATGTGAAATACCACTACCACTTGTATTGAAAAATACTAAATCGCCAACTTGAAGATCACTCTTGGCAACTGCAGTACCTTGTTGATATTGAGATCCTGACGTACGGTTTAATTGAATGCCTAAGTCTGAAAATACTTTAGAAGTAAAGCCAGAGCAATCAAAACCGCTTGTTGTTGTACCGCCGTATTTATATGGAACACCTAAATATTTAGAAGCTGTATCAGTTAAATCTGCTTTAGACGCTGCTTCAGCAGTATTAATATTAGTAGTTGAAAATAACATAAATGATGCAAAAATCGGTAATAACCATTTCTTATTCATACTTTTGTTATACCCCTCTCAAAACTTTTTTGCCTATACATAGACTATCACAAAAGAGGCGAATGTTATTTTTCAATTGTGTAACGGTTTTAGACAGCAAAAAAACGCTGTAATACCAACGTTTGGTGGTATTTCCAGCGTTAAAAAGGGGATTTTTTTATCGTAATTTGGAACTTTCGTAACATTTCTGTAATATTAGCGATTCTTTGTTACACAACAACTTATTGACTAGAGAACATTTGGACCCAATAGTAATTTCCTTTGCTATCCTGTGCTATTGCAACACCTGTGTTCGTATAGTGCTCTTTTAAAATATTATCTCGATGGCTAGGTGAAGCCATCCATGCCTTAACAGCAATTTCAGGTGTTTTAATATTTCTAGCAATATTCTCTCCAAAACTTGTATAGTTGTAATCAAATAATGTCGCTAAATCCCAAGGTGCCCCATAATATGGGGAAACGTGTTCAAAATAATGGCGATTTACCATGTCCTGTGCTTTGATAATTGCAATTTGTGTCAGTTTCGAATCATAAGCAACTGGTTCTAGCTTATTCTTCTGTCTTTCAACATTTATTAATTCAATCACCTTTTTAGACCACTCAGAAGAAAGGTTTACAGTTGGGATATAATCCTTTGCTAGATAGTCATAGGCTACTTCCAATGCCTTAATTTTTTGTTGAAAAATCATGCTTCGCTCAACAAAAACAGCAAACTGTGCACGTGTTACCAATTGGTCAGGAGCAAAATGCTTAGCATCCACTCCACCAATAATGCCGATATCTGCTAAGGATTCAATATAGTCTTTTGCCCAATGCGTACGCGTAATATCCGCAAACTGGCTATTATTTTTGCCATCTACTTTAATTTGGTAAGCTAGTGCTAGCATTTTTGCCACCTGCATACGCTTTAAAGGCTCTTCTGGATGAAAGGCATCACTTTTTTGAATAACTCCCAGTTTAACAAGCTGGCAAATTTCCTTGTAATATGGATGTGTTGTAGGAACATCCTTGAATTTTACAGGGTTCTCAATGTCAATGTTTGTTTGAAGAGAGCGAGCAATGGCAGCAGCAGCCTCTGCCCTTGTAATAGCTTGCTCTGGCTTAAAAGTGTTGTCGTTGTATGTAGTCATATATTGTTTTGTGAGCATATGTTGAATCGAGGCATTTGCCCAGTATGAATTTGTCACATCTACTGCCTTAGCAGACGCTGCTTCTACTTGACTAAAACTAGTTAAACTTCCTACGGTTGCAGCTATTGAAAGTACCATTATACTCAATAATTTTTTCAACAGGGCGACCTCCTCACGTTGGCAAAATGAAAATGTATCAAATGGTACCTCCCAATCAAAGCGACCATTTATACTATAAGATACGAATTTCAGATGATATAGTTTCACTTTTTTGGAAATTAATATTAGGATTCATTTTTCTTACTTATAAAAGGAGTTTTCCCGTTGTATTGATTGGGAAAACTCCTTTTTTATCATACTATTGAATCATTTTAAGATAGTCTTCTAGAATGCGGTAATTATACACTAAGCCCTGTTGCTCAATTGACAAATTACTATAATCTTTTTGAGCAGCTAACACTTTTTTCTCGAATGAGGAGCTGTCTGGATCAATATTTCCAATCGCTTGAACAACTTTGAGAACGGCAGCCACATCTTTTTCTGCCTGCTTTAAGACATCCTCATTAATGACCTGTCCTTTAATTTTAGAGTCCAATGCCTTATAGGCAGCAACGGCATTCGCCACATCTTCAATATACGTTGAAGAGCTTGGAGACAGTCCCGCTATGATCTCCACAACCTTCTTCACATCAGCTAAACTTTTCTCTGCTTCGAGTAAAAGAGCATAATTGGAGATACGTTGTTTATCTGTCGTATTCAAACTATCATATTCTTTACGCGCCGCTTCCACCATGCCAAAGTAATATTTATCCTTTGGATTCAATTTAGCAATATTATTATAAACCTTTATAACATTATCTAGCGAAAGCAATAGCTGGTCGTTATAAACATAGCGACGTTGATCCGCATTGAGCTTATCATAGGCTTTTAAAATCTTTTGGTATTGGCTATTCATATCTTTTGCCGTTAGCAATCGGTCTATATCTTCTACAATACTCATTACAGGCTTTATTAGCTTTTCCTGATCTTGTAGCACTTTATAATTTTGAACAGCCCGTTGTTGATCCTTTGGTAAAGCATTGTAAGCAGCACGGATTTCTTGAATACGTTTCACATATTGCTTTGGGTCAACGGATGGTAAGTCATCAATCATTTGCATGACATTACCAGCACCTAAAATACTAGACTCCGCTGCTTGCAATAAGTAGTAGTTTGTCACATATTGCTTCATATCGTCAGGTAGTGCATCGTAAAGTGAGCGTGCTCGTGATGTATCTTGAAGGAATGTGTTACTTGAAGATTTAAGTTTACTAATCAATTCCATCACATTAGAGACAGGCTCAAATTTTAAGAGAATATTAATATTATCGATGTATTTCTTTTGATCTTTCGATAATTTATCATACGCTTTACGTACTGAATTTACCTTACTAACAAAGCTTGTTGATTCTGGATCTAGTTCATTAATTTGAACCATCACACTTAAAATTGGTTTCACTGCTTTTTCACGTGTTGTTAAATCTTTAATATTCGTCACTAATTTCTTTTGGTCAGATGACAGCTTATCGTATGCTACACGCGCATTCATCAGCTTCGTTAAATAGTCAGCATCTTGCACTTCTGTTAATTTAATTAGCTCGACTACACTCTGTGCTAATCCTTGTTCATTCTCTGCTGCTACCAGTGCATCATAGTTTACGATCGCTTGCTGCTTCTCTGCTGGCAAGGCATCATAAAGCTCACGCGCTGTTTTCATATCTTGATAGAAAGTTTTACTTGTTGGTTTTAACGACGCAATAAGACCAATCAAGGAAGCAACATCCTCTACAGCTGTGAGATTAGCATAGTTTGTTACACGTTTTTGGGAAACTTGATCAAGTGCATTATAGGCTTTACGTGCATCAAGAACCTTTTTTGTATAATCCTTATTTGTTGGATTTAAGGCATCGATCATTTGAATCACCTTGATTACCGCCTTGTTATCCTTTTCATAGGAGCTTAACATTTTGGCTTGCTCCACTAGCTTCTGTGCGTTCTTATCCATTGCTTTATATTCTAATGTAAGTTCGGCTACCTTTTTGACAAATGTGTCAGGGCCTTCATTTGCTAAGGCTAGAATACGGTCATCAAATGCTTTGGCCGTATTGATGAAGCCTTGTGCTTTTGTTAGGTCCTCGCTATTTACTACCTTTGCCTTAAGAGATTCACCCAATTTATTAAACGCTTCATCTGCTTTTACCACATCATCTTTATACGTTTTTTTAGATGGATTTAATGCACTAATTTGCACCATTACATCAATCGCAGGAATTATATCTTTTAAATCTTTATAATTTTGGACAAACGTCTTATTCTTATCATCTAGCTTCGCGTAAGCGGTATAAGCTGATTTTGCTTTAGAAATATAGCTTTTTGAATTAGAATCTAGTTTTTCAAAGAGAGAGATAACATTAACGACTGATTTATAGGATTTCTCTAAATCTGTTAACGCTTTAATATTTGTTACACGCTTTTTAGCTGTTGATGATAACGCATTATAGTGAGCTCGTGCATCCAATATTTTTTCAATAGCTATATTGCTATTTAACAGATCAATTTCCGTTGTAACAGCCTGTACCGCTTCTTCCTCTTTAACTAAAGCATCTATTTTGTTTTGCAGCTGTGTTTTCAAATTAGTAAGAGCTGTTTCATGCCCTTGCAAAGTCGTATCTAATTTCTCCACTGTCTCTTTCAACTTGGTAAGCTGTGTACCGTAGTCAGTTGTCGGCTTTAATGTATTAATCGTTTTCGATGCTTCTGCGTATGTTTGAAACAGCTTTAGTTTTGTCGCTCCCTGCACTAGCTTCTGATCATTTTCAGTGAGCTTATTAAAGGCAGTCCACGCAGATAAAGTTTTACTTTCAAATGTTTTGGCGGCAGGATCAAGGCTATCAATTAACTTATCTACCTTTAAGGCAGCACCTAAATTTTTCTCCCACGCTGTGAGCTCTGCTAGATTATTGACGATTTTTTTCACATTGGACGCATTGATATTTGTGCCTGAAGGATTATTATAGGCTTCGCGTGCAGCTTTAATAGCAGCTACTTTATTAGCTTCTTCTACAACATTAATGGCTTTAATCTTTCCTTCAATATCCTCTGCATATGCAATATTTGCTAACGCCAGATCTAGATCCCCTATGTTTTTAACAAAACCTTTACCATCCGTTAAGAGATCGTATTCCGCTTTTATGTCTTTGACTGTTGTACGATATACATCTTCTTTGGATACACGCAACCCTGAAATGCTTTTCGAAATATTTGCTGCTTTAAGATATTGTGCAATACTTTCATATTCCGTTTTTAATAATTGTTTGGAGGCTGCATCCAGACTATTGTAGGCTTTCTCAACAGCCGTCACAGCACTAATAAAGCTTGAGGCTGAAGTGAAATCTGCAGGTTGCTTACCTTTTAACTGTACAATGCTGGAAGTCACTTTATCTAAAGCAGATAAACCTGACAAGGCATCCTTATACTTCTTAAAAGGTGTGATTTTATCATCATTTGGATTATAAGCTTCGACCACTTTCTTTTGCTCTGCTGTCAGCGCATTATAATTCGTGGTAAAACTATTCATTCCAGGAGAAATAGCTGAATAATCCGTAGATTTCTCCAATAACTCAACTAACTGATCTAATTCTGTAATGACCGGTTCTACTTTTGCTACGTCCACTTTCAGCTTACTTAACTTGTCAACATCCATTCCCTTGCCTTTAAAATAGACATTGCGTGCTGTTTCATCATAGCCATATTGCAACACTGTGCCACGAACTGTTGAGGCAATATCCTTCGCCCCATTATTAAGTGCAGCAAGAACAACTTGGTTGAATTGGTCTTGCACATATTGATAGGATGTCGCTGTTGATTCATCTCCTAAAAATGTTTCATATTGGCTTTGTACATTTTTCACATCGTTAATAAATGTTTTGCTGGTATATGAAATAGTACCCATCTTATCGCTAATTTCCTTAAGCTTCTTTAATAGTAGTCGTTGCTTAACTACATAGTCATATTTCGCTTGTATAAAAGCTTTTTCATCGGCATTAAAATCAGCTGAATTTTGTACAATCGTTATATCACCATCTGCAATAACCATTTCATTATCTGATGAATTCTCTGATAGCTTGCCAAATTGTGCAATAAGTTGTTCCCTTGCTATAGTTGCTGCAACCTCATTTGCATAAGCTACCTTTTCTGATTGTATTGAGATGTGCGACTGTCCTTCGTTGTCCTGTGCGTGTGCGTTCGCTATAGCCGTAGGTGCCAATAAAAGACCCGTTATGACCCCTGCTGTCAATTTTCGATTCAATCGAACCACCCTTTCATCGTTTATGTATAGGAAAATGATTGTGTTCATTTTCATTTAGAATTTATGACTTTAGTATCGGTGTAAATTGCTTGATTTCAAGCCATTCTAATATATTTACAAAATGAGACATATCAAAAGTAATTTTTCTAAATTACTAGCTAGAAAAACAGGAAGTTATTTCAATTATACTATACAATGGTGTTATATAAGGTTTTCACCAATTGACATATAATAAGAGATTATGTTTTTTCAATGAATTTATTGGAAAAAAACAGCTATTTTCATATGTCATAATATCTTTACAAGGTGTATACTACAACTTTGATATCCTATTTTGGAAGAAAGGACGCTGTTTTATGTTTTACCATTATAAGTTCTGGCATAGCTTAAAAAATCCTACCTACTTTACTAGCATCGTAGAGGAAGGCGAGGTCATCGGATATAAAAAAAGAGTACTAACGGTGTTCATTCTTTTCATCCTGTTGTTTGCTGCTCGCGAATATTGGGGAATGGGGACAGAAAATTTAACGTCCTTATTCGCAAAGGATTTACAAAATGAATACTATGTAGCACGTATACTTTCGATGCTTGGTGCCGTTTTATGGGCAATCGTCTATTTTTGCTTCCACTATTATGGTGTTACCTATCTTTTACATCTATTAACGGACATTCCTTATACTTGGATAAAAAGAGTGCAGCTTTATGTTGTAGCCTTTCTATTAATTGAAAAAGCAATCCTCTTTGCTGTTTTCTATGCTGTAGGCTATACAACCATGTTTTCTTTCTTCTCCTTAGCTCCTGCTGCCTTACAGGTGATTGAAACAGATTTCGTATTATTTACCCTCAATCAGTTGACGGTAACAACTGTTTTAATCATTATTGTACAGTATCTCTTCCTATCAAAATGGGAGGAAGAAGCTAGTAGAAAAATGTTAGTAGTCAAATTGATTGGTATACAGCTATTTATGGCCATATTTGTTGGTTTGATTAGTGTACTACCAATTAAAGAATGGATTGCTAGGGGGTTAGGATGATGGCATTTATCAAAACAAGACCATGGACAACTACGACCATCGTGTTAGCAATGCTAGTAATCGGCATAAATGCTTATTTTGTCTTTAAAGATAATAGCAACGTGACACGATCCTACTTTATCGATGAATTTCAAAAAGCTTATATCGGCACGAATACAGAGCGTGTTCATAAAGATACCATTGTAGCGCCTGCTGAGACATACACGATTACTGCTGATGCAACTAACTTATCAGCTGTGAATGTAAAGCGTGGCCAAGAAGTGATGATGAATGATGTACTTGCTACCTATAAAACGGATGAGGTGGATGAGGAGTTAACAAAGCTTGAATCTGAACGCACAGCATATGAAACAGAATTACAAGATTTACAGGATGCACTTGATCAAATTGAGGATGAATATGGAGACGATTCTAATCCAAAAAGCTCCATTAATACGGATCAAATCAATGACAAGCTATCCGTAACGCTAAAATTAGAGCTTGCTCAACAAAATTCAGCATCTACAGCGGTTGCCCTGTTAAATCGACATATTGCTGAAACAAATCGTCAAATTGCGTTACTTGAAGCCCAAATTACACAAATTCAATCTCGTCAGGGTATTGTCAGCCCTATTGATGGTGTTGTGGCAGCGATTAAGGAAGAAGCTGGTGCGCTAACTTTTGAAATCTATTCGAATGAAAAAGCAATGCTTGCCTATTTATCAGAAAAGGAATGGCAAAAGGTGGAGGAAGGGCAAACTGTAGATTTCGAGGTGAAACATGTCAAGGATGATCTATCTGGCATCGTATTAGAAAAACAAACGATTGCTACTGACGATCAGACAATTTGGGCAAATGAGCTAGCCAAAACTGCAACCTTACCACAACCAACTAATTATGAAGTAACCTTACAGCAGGATGCCCCACTCGAGGACATCCCATTTTCGACAACTGGTAAGGCCTCTATTATTGTCAACGAAGCATTCGATTCCTATAAAGTCGATAAATCGTGGCTAGCCACAGCTAAAAAAGGGAACAAAAAGCTGTATATCATCAATCAGGACGGTAAAATTCAGCTAATTGATGTCAATGTACAATTTAAAACGGCTAAGTCAGCTATTTTTATGGATTATCTTGATGAAGGTACGCCAATGCTCTCGAATGAGAAACGTAATCTCGAAGCTTATACCTTCAGAACATTACCTGTTGAGAAAATCCAATGGAGCCATTTTAAAGAGCTAACTTGGAAGCAATATGTGAAATATATCGTTTTCTAACCTAAATCCGCCTCGTCTTTTTATGGACAAGGCGGTTTTTTTTTACAAAAGAAATCCCCTGTAGATTACTACAGGGGATTCGTCATTTTTATTTTAATGATAAACATCTATTTAAGAAGCTTGCAAATTGAGCACGTGTAATTTGTGCATCTGGTCTAAATGTGTTATCTGGGAAGCCGCCAGTTAAATCATTTGCCACAAGTGCTTGGATATGGCTGTATGCCCAATGTGTTGATTTCACATCAGAGAAGCTTACTTTGCTTGTACCCGTTAATTTATAGGCCCTTGTTAAAATGGCAGACATTTCTGCACGTGAAAGCTGTCCGTTTGGATTAAACTTCCCTGCCTCTTGCCCTTTAATAATGCCAGCCTGCTCAACTGCAGCAATGGCACTGTATGCATAATGGCTCTTACTCACATCTTTAAAGCTAGAATCCTTCGTTGTAGTTAGATTTAAAGCTCTGGCAATGATCGTAGCTGCCTCAGCACGTGTAATGGATGCCTCTGGTTTGAACGTTCCATTTGAGTATCCTTTAATAAGGGATTGATCGTATAGACTTTGGATTTCGGAAAATGCCCAATGTCCTTTTGTTACATCTGTATAAACTAATTCCTCATGATTATCTTTATAAACAGCTTGTAATTGATCGAAATACAGCTGTCCTTTCTTCTGAAGAGATGCTGTTGGCTGAGCAACATACAAACGCTCGAATTTCAATGGCTGTGGTAAGTCACTCGGAATATTCGCCGTCACGTACTTCCAACCACTCCAGTCTAAACCACCCTGGCTTGTAAAATCAATTGTGTGCTTAGCTCCAGCACCATCAATGACAACGCCTCTTAGCCAATGCTTACCAGCATCGCCAAATACCCAAAGACCGATATTTTTAGGCTGCCCTGAAATAGCAATTGGTGTTTTCGCAACCATATAGGCTGCTTTTGTACCTGTACCTGCTGTTGTGAAATCATAGTTTAATTGTAAGCTAGCCATTCCCTGTCTTGCATACTCTTTAGAGCTTGCTAATGAAGCATTAGCTTTCGCCACTTCTGTTGTCCAAGATGACGTATTATCAAAGCTATCTAGTACAATAGGTTTTTCTGCTAGATCTACTACTTTCACAGCTGTAGACGTACGAATTCCTTCATACTCTCCAATAATTTTCCCTTCACCCTTTTGTGTTGCTGTGAAGGTTGCACCATCCATTTTGCCGATATTACCTTCAACTGTCCAGCTCATATTTGCTGGGTTGATGGTCATTGGATTCAAGTATTGATCATAGGCACTTACAACCTGCATATCTACAGAAGAACCTTTCATTACCTGACCAACACTACTTAACGTAATTGATTTTACTTTCCCTGGTGGCGCTGTATTCACTACCTGTAAAATGGCAGATACACGACGTTCACTACCCTCTGACGGTCTATTCACTAGGTTGGCGAAATAACCTCCTGGGTTACGCGCCACCATTGCTGTAGAGCCGCCTCCGTCTAGGTTAATAGCCGAAGAAGCACCCACTGAAATTAAATGAGCAGCTAAATCTGATAAATTAACACCATTACTATGACCACTTATGCGACCATCAATCGTTACAAGAGATACCTTTGTACCTGTAGCATCTATAGCTACTGCTGTACGTGGACTACGTGTAGAAGCAAACCCTGAATTCGTTGGCATAGAAATATCCACTTTGCCGTTACGCACAAGCATTGGTCCAGCAGCTAAGATGAACTGTGCATCCATCCATTTTTGATCGATTGATAAGCTGACATCCACGCTTGTACCTGCTGTAATACTACTTAATTCAGCTGCTAACTCTTTATTTTGTACAGAGATAACAAAGCCATCTGCTGGTACAGAAGAGTTACCTTCTGCTCCGTAAGCTGTTACATGAGATACTGTACCTGAGAACTGATCACCAAAATGCAAGGTACTTGTATCTTGGCTAGCGCCCGACACAACGAGTTCTACCCCCCATGTATTTGTCCCTGTTGATCTTTTTTCAGGTGTATATAAAACGTTTTTATTTGTTCCTCTTTCACTATTAATAAGATCAATAGGATAGCTTTTGCCATTCACTTGGAAAGTTAGATTCGTAGAATAATAATCTGCAATAGCTTTCCCTGATTTCGATAAACCAAATGCAACTGGCTTTTGTGTTGGGCTATCATATGTATCTCCCAAAATACCATAGTTCACAATTTCATTGTTTTCTGCTAACAAGTTCGCAGGCATACCATTTCCTAAAAAGTAAGAGGCATTGACAGCCCCAACCACACGATGCCCATCATATGTGTTTTGCTTGGCCATCGCTGATGTTGTTTTTAATGAATTAATAGGATTTGGCATACCAATTTCTAGTTTTGTATATGTATTATTTAAATTGACATCTAAAACATTTACAAACTGACGTATCGAACCTGACGTATAGTTTTGCTGTGAATGTATTACCTGTGGTGAAACCTCTGTTTTAACTTCACTGACTTTATTGCCTAAACCAGCAGCTTGTCCATTGATGGGGCTAACTGTTAGTGTAAGCATGAGTAGGACTACAATAATCGTTATTAGTTTTCTTGCCATTTTTCACTCCGAATTAATTCAAAGTATGGCACGTACCATGTCACATGACCCGTGCCAGTGACTTTTTTATTTTGTTTCTACATAGATTGCTACTGGAAGGTTGACACCACCAGCATGCATTAGTTCTAATTCAATCGTATCTTTTGAACCCTTCATTTTGAAATCAGGTAATTCAACATACTCTGCCCCGACTCTTAAAGAAGGCACTAAATACACTTTGCCATTCACCTTAATCGCTCCGCTGTATAATCCTCCTCGACCAGCTAACTTCAGCTTAATCGTTTTTGTAGAGCCTGTTGGATTGACAACAGGAATGGATACTTTATAGTTCATACCGAAGTGACCTGGGTTTCCTACAGCACCATTGATTTGAGAAAATGAATTTTCAGCCGTTTGTAAATGGTCTGTACGGCCATTAGAAATGTTATAGCCTACCTCAGGAGTATCTACTGTATAGGCTGGTAGCTCTGCTAGAATTGTCGCACTAGGCCACGCACCTCTTGGATGCTTCGCATACTCATCCACAGCAACCTGTTCCGATTGGATAGTTGTTAAATCTGTATCATCTTTCGAAAGCACTGTACGAATTGTATACTCTGGCTTTCCACCATTGACTGCTTGAATATCTAAATCATGTAAAAAGCCGATAATATAATCATAGTGTAAATCGTATGTTTCAATGACCTTTGTTTCCCCTGGTGCAATGACAATACCACTACTTTCTGATTTTTGAAGCTTGTTATTTAAAGTAGCGTCCGCAATTGTCAAGCCAAGGTCATGACCTACCCAGCTATTACCCGTTTTTTGGCTAATGCCCTTCGAGTCAGTTACTTTAATGCTCTCTGTCGTAGACTTGTTTTGAACGGTAATGCCAAGATTGACGTCCGTACCTAATGTGTTGTAATGCCAGCCAAAGACACGATGCTTATTCGTTGCAGCAGTTGGTTTCACATCATATTGGGCGAGCGTCGCATTATTCATTGGTACAAGCTTACGTGTTAACGTTTCAGGATTATCACTAATAAATAAATCACGATCCCCCTCTAAACGAGCAGAAGGAACAGCCTCGGGTGATGACGTCGTGCCAAATGATTTATCTAGGAAGGGGCTTGTGAACATATAACGGTAAACATAAATATACATTTCTTTTTTTTCTGTGATATAGCGTAAATTTCCGCCTAATGCATCCACAAGAAACTTGGTAGGAATGTACATTTTGCCTTTTTGTATAAATGGCTTTTCGATCATTGTCACTGCTTCATTGTTAACCAAAGCCTGATTGCTGTTATCATTAAAAATAAAGCTCATCCCACCAATTAACAATTCAAAGGAACCATCAGGTTGCCAAGTACCAGATGAATCATCTAAATAATCATAAATATAGCTAGCAGGTAAATAGGTTCTTCCATCCTTTGAAACAATCGGATCTTTCATAACGATACGTTTGTTATTGATATGTAAGATATATGGGTCTTCCTGCGGTGGTGCTGTTGTTTCATCTGATAATGTAATATCCACCGATTGAGTAGCCTCATCCCAATTAACAACTCCATCAAAGTTTTCGCTGACGAAACGTAATGGCATGTAGGTACGATCTTTATACATAAATGGCGCAACATCCATTGCAACCTCTTGACCATCTACTAAAGCCGTATTCGAATCGATCGTTAAATCAACCATTTTACCATTGCGAATCGCCGATGCCGTCAACGTTTCCTTATCCCAATCCACACTTGCACCAATTGCTTCATACAATGCACGCATTGGTAATAATAAGAAATCCGATTTATTTAAAATAGGATCATTGACTTGAATCGTCTCTCCATTAATCGTAATCGAAACATTGTTTTTTATCTGAATTCCATTGTTACTAGTCACTGATGCAGACGCTTGTCCTGGCAAAATCGTAGCCAACGCAACTGCTGATACAATACATGTAGTCCTAAGTTTCTTAAACATCTTAATCTCCTTTTTCCTCTTTCAATAGTCTTTATCATCTTAACACGAAAAACCCCTAAAATGTGGGATTTATATCGAAAAGAGTAGAATACGGTACTTGAGTGCTAGTCTTTCTCCTTCGAAAGCTTCATATAATACAAAAAAGACTTCCATAATTCTATGAATATTTTCTAGGAAACTCTTTGCTACTTGATTAACTTTTGTTACCATCATCGTTTGAGTTAAAACAATGATTTTAGACCTTTTATCTAATGTAAATCGGTATATAATATTGTTTTTACATAACTCTCTTAATTAGACTAGTTATCTTATAAAAGGTTACAAGACTTCTTTATACATTTTGTATTTCAAATTTCTTTCTATTAGAGGTTCTAAAAATAAAAAAGACTCTATGAGATTGTTACCTCATAGAGTCATAGTTATAAAATAGCAAATAATTAAACGTATTTTAAGTTAATTGCTTATTTTATTGTAATTACTGGTTCAGTAATTGTAGTACCTACTGGTGTTACAGTAGAAGTTAATTTAATAGTACCAGTAGTTGCCGACGCATCAAATTTATCTGCAGTATTTGTTTGAATAGCTGTAGCAAGATTGTCTGCTTGGTCATTTACAGAAAGTGCACCAGAAGCATCTGTTACTACAAATGTAGTAGCTGTTGCAGTAGCAGTATGTGCGATAGCAGTATATTCAACGCCATCAATAACTACTTTTTCGCCAACAGATAATGCATTAGTAATAGCAAATTCTTTTGTTGCAGCAATACCTGCAGCGACAGCAGCTTTACCATTAACTGTTGCATTTAACACTTGATCAACAGAAGTTAATGTAACAGCAACTTCAGAAGTAACACCTGTTGTAGCTGATTTAATCACTACTTTGTCTCCAGAAACAGTTGCAGTACCTGCAAATGCAGCATTGATAGCATCAGCTACGCCTTGTGCACCTTTTTTACCTGCTAAGCTAATTACTTGAGCACCAGCATTATCAATATTTAAAGTGAATCCTTCACCTGTTGCAAATGTGTAATCTGCAGCAATTGATTTAGAAGTATATTCAGCTGCTGTAGCTGCTGATGGTAATACACCTTGTGTAAATGTACCAGAAGTAATTACTCCAGTAGTTTTCTTTAATGTTACGCTAGCAGTAATATTTTCAGCTACACCTGCAGCATTTTTAGCATCTGCATAAGTAACTGTTAATGTACCAGCAGCTAAAGTAGATAGAGTACCAGCTTGAACTGTAGTAGCGAATACACCTGTATTAGCACCAGTTTCAACTAATGTAAGAGATAATGAATTATTTGCACTATCTTTTAATGAAACAGTTGCAGTATCAACAGTTGTTGCACTTACATTAAGATCTGCATCAGCTAATGAAATTCCTAAAGTATTAGTTGCAGATGTTAAATCAACTACACTATTTGCTACTGGTGTTAATGTTAATACGCCAGTAGATGGAGCTACAGGAGTAGTTGGCATAACTGGTTTAATTGCATCAGTAAGAGGATTAGCAAGAACTGCGCTAATTACTTTAAACGTAATATTATCGCCATCTACATTGTATGAAATTGTTACTTTTTGATTATCAGTTGCATATTGAGTTAATAATGCTTCCCATGCCGCTTCACCAAATACTTCATTACCATTAGCTCCGAAGTATTTATATGTTTTGCCTGATACACCAGCATATTTCACTGGGTTTTTACCAGCAAACCAAATAGAGTTGCTGTTTGAACCAGAATCAGCTGTATTGAATTGAGTAGCTACACCAGTGTAAGAGTTTGGAACTTCATTCGTAGCTGTGAATGTAGCTGTAGCTTCTTTAGCAGTAAATGCATAGTCTTTACCGTCTGTATTAACAGCAATACCTGTAGCAATTACTTTAACAGCAGTTGTTTTACCATCCACTGAAGTAACTTCTAAATTCTTAGCAGGTGTAATAACAGTTCCTGTAGAAGATAGAGTAGCTTCATAAGTTACTGTGTAGCTACGATTAGGTGAGATAACTTGGTTATCTACTTTAATATCATTAGCACCAGTATTGTAAACTGTATAAGTTGCTTTCTTAATAGAAGTACCAGTTACTTTTTTGCCGCTTTGGTTTACTAATTCTGCTGCAAATACTGCAGTTTCAGAACCATCAAACTTAGTTACAGCTTTATTTAGATCTGATTTTTTGTATGCTTTGATAGCTGAACCATCAAGGTATGGTGCTTGGAAGTAAGAGATTGGTGCAACTGCTTTAGGTTCACCTTCATCAAGGTCGCCTTGTTTTGCATCAGAAGTATTAATATCAATCCAAGCAATTGGTGTTGCATAATCGTTTACTGTATCAGAACCGATAACAAATGTAGCTTCACCTTTATCATTTGTTTTTACAGAGATTTGTTTTGCTTTATCGCCTGTGAAGTATACTGCTGTATCTGGATCAGTATCAACGAATTTAGCATTTGTAACTGTTGAAATTACACGATCTTTATCTTCATTGAATGCAACATTAACGATTTCGTTTTTAGCTAAGTTACCAGCTTTATCTTTTACTACAACTTTGTATTCGCGACCGTTAGTAGCGCCAATTGCAGCAACTTCTCCAGCATTATCAGCACGAGTTAACTCAATTGTATACTCTGCTTGAAGTGCAGCGAAAGTTACTTTAGAAGCAGTTGTTTGTAAAGCAGATGCACTATATTTTTTGTTTGAAGTGCTATTGTTAGTGCTGTGTAGATCATATACTACTGGCGTTACAGCTGCATTAGTACCAGAAACTGTGAATGTAGCTTCACCTTTAGAATCTGTTGTAATTTGAGCAGCGTCTAAAGCTGTACCATTGCTTAATTGTAATGCTTTTACACCATTAACTGTAGCATTTGCTACTTTATCAGAAGTAACATTCATGTTTTCTACAAAACCAACATTAAATGTTTTGTTTGCTTCTGGTTTACCTGTTTTAGGGTTTTTATAAGTAACTTTGTAAGTTTTGTTTGCACCATTATTAACTGAAGCACCTGTAGTTACTTCTTCAACTGAAAGAATTGTATCTACGCCCCAGAATACATAACCAAGTGAGAATTTAGAACGATCACCAGTTGCGTAAGCAGTTACTTCATCAGTAGTATCTTTATAACGAGTATAAGAATATGTTGCAATACCCTCTTCGTTAGTTACAGCTTCCCCTACTAATGTTGGCTTAACTGCATCATTGTCTCCTGGTACGTTGAAAGTAACAGGAATACCAGCTTTAGATTGACCATCAGCTACAGTTACTTTAGCTTGAACTTTAACTTCTTGACCAAGTTTACCTTGAACCGCAGTTGATACTAATTCAACTTTAGTTGGAATTACAGCTGCGATACCTTTAAATGAACCAAGCTTTTCGCCATCTAAAGTTACAGTGTAATCTTTACCAGCTTCTTGTGCTGCAGTAGTTAAAACTACAACTTTTTTGTTAGATTGCTTTACAGAAGCATTTTTAATTTCTAAGCCATCGATTTTGAAATCTAGAGCTTGAACGTTCTCAACTTCTTCGTCGAATGTTACTTCAACAGTTGTGTTGTTGATTGCTTTGATAGCTGCATCAACTGGAGTTTCAGTATCAACTAAATCAAGAGTACGAGCGAATACTACTGCGAAATCTTGACGAGTGATAGCTGCGTTTGGTTTTAAGTTTAATTTACCGTTTTCTTCAGAACCAGTGAAGATTCCGTTTGCTACAGCAGTTTCTAGAGCAGTTTTAGCCCATGGTTTAACTTGAGAAGCGTCTGCGAATTGGCTTAGGCTTTCGCTACCTTCTAAACCGAAAGCATCTACAAGAACTTTAGCTGCTTCAGAACGAGTTAAAGATTTGTTCGGTGCAAATTCGTTTGCACTTACACCTTCAAAAATGCCGTTTGCTACTACTGCTGCGATTGAGTTGTAGTACCAAGCACCTTTTTTAACGTCTGAGAAGTTTACATCGCCGTCAGCTTCTAATTCTAGAGCTTTCGTGAAGATTTCTGCAGCTTGTGCACGAGTTACTGTGTTAAGTGGGTTGAAGTTCCCGTTAGTATCACCTTGGATTACGCCAGCGTCAACTAAAGATTGAACTGCTTCTTTAGCGTATCCAGAGATTTTGTTATAGTCGTTTACTTGTGCAGCAGATGCTACAGGTACGATTGCCGATGCAACTAATGCAGCTGTTGCTGATGCCGCGAAGAACTTACGGCCTTTGTTTTGCTTTGCCATTAATGTATTCCTCCCTAAAATTCCTTAAATTGATATTAATCCAACGAAAACTATAGTACCGCCTAGTTACCTAAATGTATGTATTATAGCTTTCTTGAATAATACAAAACTAAAGCAAATTTGTTAGTAAATTTACTAGAAAAAGCGTAGTAGAATACCATTCTAGTAAGTTTATTCACTTTCTACAATAATATAACACTATCTTTTCCGAAATTCAAGCATTGGGACATAAATTTAGTTATAGAAGATTTTTTTACCATACCTAATATGGTATTTAGTAGAAACCATTAAAATTACAACTAATTATATCCTCATTTGGATTGGTAACATATAGTTCCGTTACCTATTATACCTTACTCTCAATAATAACCAAGCATTTTCTGGAATGGTTACTAAATTGTCAAAAATTAAAGACTCCCGTAATATTTTAGTTATAATTGTAAAGAAACCGAAATATAGAAGGCGTTTCTTAGCGAATTCCGCCTCTCCCCCACCAACTTTATGAGTTTCTTCTTTATTAAGTAAAAAGCTAAATCTATCTGTCCCCATGTTGTAATAATAGATTGCCACTTTTTATGCTACACTTTTGATAGTTTGATAGAACATATCAGCTATTGAAGGGAGCTTAAAAAATGAAACGTAAATTTCCTCTTTACGGGGCCGTGCTAGCAGGCATGTTATATCTTGCGCCAACTACCGCTTCAGCAGAAGATATTTCGAAGCACTGGGCCTACCATGAAATGAACTATCTTATTACCAACGATTTAATGAAGGGTGATGAATTCGGCCATTATCGTCCGAATGATGCTGTCACTCGTGCTGAATTTGCAGCCTTTCTTGTTAGAACACTGAACTTACCAGCAGCTTCTAGTCAGGCAACCTTTACAGATGTTAAAAAAGGTGACTGGTATTACGGAGTAGTCGAGCAAGCAAGCTATCACGGGCTAATTAAAGGTGACGAGCAAGGCAAATTCCATCCGAATCATCACATTAATCGTCAGGAAATGGCGGCTATGTTAAAAAGAGCTCTCACTTATCAAAACATCAATACATCTTCCTCCCCTATTGCTTTTAGTGATAATGCGCGCATTGCCAAATGGGCCTATGCAGATGTACAAGCTGTCGTCACAACAGGACTACTTGTTGGGAAGCCAAATAATCAATTTGCACCTCTTGCTCAAACAACTCGTGCTGAGGCAGCTACCGTGCTCTATCGTTTAATCCATTTAGAGGCGCCTGGGACAGGTGGTAAGCAATATATGACGACGAATTACTCATATGATTACTCCTCTGTAGTAAGTAAACAAACAATGAATAATCCAAAGGTCGATGGTGCTGGCATTTTCACGGCTAGCGAGGCACTAGTGTCATACTATGTACACCCAAAAAGCTTTATGCAGGATAGCCCATCTTATTATCAATTCCTAAAATTATCTACTGTCGTCAATAATCTGAGTGCAAAAGAGCTAAATGATAAAGTACTTGCCAATAAAGGAAGCTTAGCAGGTACAGCTGATGCCTTTATTCAAGCTGGTGTAGACAATAAAATCAATGCTATTTATTTAGTCTCGCATGCCTTGCATGAAACAGCCAATGGTGGTTCTGCACTAATTAAAGGGATCGAGGTTGGCTTAGATACAAATGGCAAGCCAATGGTAGCAACACCAGAAAATCGCGATAAATTAACTGCTATTAAGACAACCTACAATGCTTACGGTATTGGCGCTATTGATGCCGATGCTAATAAGTATGGTGCGGAGCGCGCTTATACAAATGGCTGGTTCACTGTTCAGGATGCCATTATCGGCGGTGCCCAATTTGTAAAGGATCAGTATATTAGCAGGGGGCAGGATACGCTCTATAAAATGCGTTGGAATCCTGATAATCCGACAGTCCACCAGTATGCAACACATGTGATGTGGGCTGTCATTCAAGCGAAAAAGATCTATGATATTTATGAATTAATTGGTGCTCATACGACAACAAACCTAGTGTTTGATGTGCCTGCCTATCAAAGTCAATCTTCCGCTCCTTCATTACCGAGTCCATCGAAGCAATACGCATTGGATTTAGGGTTAGCTGGAGCAACTGGTAAAACGACGATTAATCTCAATATGAGAACATATCCAAATACAGCAGATAATGCTTCGATTATTACGAATTTGCCAAAGGATACCTCCTTTAAAGTTCTTGGTGAAAATGGTGGTTGGTTGAAAGTAAGTGTCAATGGACAAGAGGGCTGGGTGATTGATGATTATGTGAGTCTTGAAAATGGCTTACAAATTGTTAATATGAACATTACACTTAATGTTCGAAGTGAACCATCTACGACAAGTGCTATTTTAGGTACTGTTAAACCGAATGGCTTTATTATCGGTGTTGTAGACGATAAAGGTGAATTCATAAAAAATGGTGCCTGGTATCAGGTGCTTTACAACGGAAAAACAGGCTGGGTACATGGCGATTATATTGTAAAAAAATGATTTTAATAGGATGCGCAAAAGAAGAGTGCGATGATGATTCGCACTCTTTTTGTTAGTCATTTTTTATCACCGAGATGAAAACGCTATATAATAGAAGAAACTCGAAATTTTAGGATATAATTTTCATACTATCCCCCTAAATTTTAGTAAATTCTACGTCAAAATACTGTCCTAAAAAAGCTTAATAGGACAATTGCTATACCATGTAAAAATCGTTACTAATAAGAGCTATACTTTAGGTAATCATCGTTAAACCCATTATCGAAAATTTCCTGTCAATATTGCTTTTGTGGTATGATAGATTGCAGTGAAAATGGAATTACAGAAAGGTTTGAACACTATATGAGGCATGTAACGATTATGGGCGTACCCTTTTTACATATTGGTCAGCAAGGGTTTGTTGATTTACTCGTTAATCGTATTGAACAGCAAGAAAAAACTTTCGTTGTGACAGCCAATCCTGAAGTTGTCATGCAGGCAAATGAAAATCCAACTGTCATGAATTACTTAAAGCAGGCAACATACATTTGTGCAGATGGCATTGGTGTCGTTAAGGCTGCACAAATCCTTGGAGATTCACTTCCAGAGCGCGTAACTGGCTATGATACGATGGTACGTCTGTTAGAGGTTGGTCAGCAAAAGCATTTTAAAATCTATTTACTAGGTGCTCAAAAGGAAACCATCGAAAAGACGGTTGCCAATATTCATAAGAACTATCCAAACGTTGATGTCGTTGGCTATCATGATGGCTACTTCGACTGTAATAATAATGATTTTGCAAAAGAAATTGCAACTTTACAGCCTGATCTTGTATTTGTGGCATTAGGTGTACCAAGACAGGAAAAATGGATAACAGAAAACCTTGAAAAATTTTCAAAGGGTGTATTTATCGGTGTAGGTGGCTCCTTCGATGTCATCGCTGGTACTGTAAAACGTGCACCAGTACTCTGGCAAAAGTTAAATCTTGAATGGCTCTATCGACTGTTACGCCAGCCAAGTCGGTTTGGAAGAATGCTTGTACTCCCTCGCTTTGCTTTAAAGGTATTTGCATTAAAGTTTAAAGGTCAGGGCAAAACAAAATGAGTCAGTCAACATTTGTTAAAAGCACACTCATCCTGACGATTGCCACCTTACTTTCCAAAGTAATCGGAAGTATCTTCCGTATACCACTTCAAAATATTGCTGGTGATGAAGTACTTGGTATTTTTAGTCTTGTCTACCCTGTTTATATGGTAGCACTTTATTTATCCGTTGCGGGTATCCCTATCGCTATTTCTAAGCTAATAGCCGAAGCTAGGACGAGTCATGATACTGCCAAAATTAAGAAAATTTATGTGACTGCAAGAATCCTTGCATTATCCTTTGGCGTCATTAGTTTTACAATCATTTACGGCTTTTCAGATCAGATAGCGAATGCACTTGGTGGACCTTCAACAGAGATTGCCTTAATTATTGTTGCCCTTACATTACTGGTAGCCCCCTATATGGCTGTCTATCGTGGATTTTTCCAAGGTTTTGGGGATATGCGACCTACTGCCATTTCTCAAGTGATTGAGCAGTTAGTACGTGTTGCATTAATTTTAATTGTTGCGTATTTCCTAGTAGCAATGGATTATTCAAATGATATCGTAGCTGGTGGAATTATGGCAGGCTCTGTATTAGGAGCCCTCGGGTCACTTTTCTATTTACTCTTTAAATATTTCCGTTCTTCGGTAAAAGTGACGAGTAAGGAGAAATATTCTGGTAAGGATTTCTCTAAATACAGTAAAACCATTTTAAAGATTTCTATTCCCATTGCGATCGGTTCTGTGACAATGGCACTCTTTAACTTTGTTGATTCCTTTACGGTTACATATGGCTTAAGAAGTGCTGGTGCAGATGCGAGTGAGATTAGCTACCTTTATGGTATTTATGGTCGAGGACTAACATTAGTTCAAATTACGACTGTTTTTGCTTCTTCGATTATCTTGCCGCTTGTGCCGTTAATTACAACGAAGCTAGCTGAGCGTAAATTGGATGAAACACGCACTATTATTGAGCAAACTCATCGTATGACACATCTTATTTCATGGCCAGCTGCGATTGGGCTACTAGCCTTAACCTTGCCTTTAAATCTAGCTCTTTTTAAAGACTTAGAGGGAAGCTTAATGTTAGCCATCATCAATCTAAGCTCTGTCTTTACATCACTGACTTTGCTAGGAACAGGTATTCTACAGGGCATGAATGCTGCCAAAACAGGAGCTCTCATTATTTTGAGCGGTGTTGTCCTTAAGGTGTTTTCTAACATCTTCCTTATTCAAGCATTTGGTTTAGATGGTGCTGCCTATGCAACTTTGCTAGTGTATTTTGTGTTATTTATTGTGAATTCTGTCTTAATTTATCGTACGATTCGCTTTACTGTCCTTGGAAAAGATACGGTGAAAATGATTGTGTCTTCAATTGTAATGGGAGCAGCAGTTGGATTACCAACACTTTGGCTTGACTTTACACATTGGTCAAGAATGTCGGCAATGGGCTATCTAACTGTCGCAATCGTAGTTGGTGGAGCTCTTTACTTCCTTCTACTATGGCTGATGAAAGCTATTCATAAACAAGATTTAAAGAAAATCCCTGTTATCGGAAAAAGATTTTCATAAATAAGAGAGGTAGGACACTTATGTCAAAACAGAAATGGCTTTGGGGAATCATTGTTCTTTTACTCGTCGTTTCCTCTACAGGTATTATGAAGAGGTGGAATGCGGAGCAATCGAATGATGCTTATGAGATTGTTATTCCCTATGATGAAATACAAACCGCAGAAAAAAATAGCGACCTAACAATGGATGAAATTCTTTCTTCCTTAAAGGATGCTGGGCTGAATACTGTGAGTCTAGAGCCCTTAACATTAAAGGAAATGGAAAAGCAAAACCTAATTACCGTTTATAAAGAAAGTGAGTTAGCAGCCCAATTATTGTTTACACCTTATAAAGATGCTGTTGATATCACTAATAGCGGCTATTATATTCGAGTGCCTGAAAACGAAAGCTACC
The DNA here is from genome assembly GCF_003367505.1 of Lysinibacillus capsici. Classification (GTDB taxonomy): domain Bacteria; phylum Bacillota; class Bacilli; order Bacillales_A; family Planococcaceae; genus Lysinibacillus; species Lysinibacillus capsici. The sequence continues at coordinate 139,005 of NZ_PXXX01000019.1, read as the reverse complement.
AAAAACTGATCATGGAGAGCGTTGAACCAGAGGAAGTACAAATAGGAGAAGAAGCTTTCTATTTCCTTCCTGCTTCTAACCACAATTTTGATTTAAAAACTCCAATTGGCTATGATCAGCCTGCTATTGACATGATTAGTAAGCATGGACTAGCTCACATCTTTAAGGTGGAAAATGCAGATAATGAAGTAGCTAACGAAAAGTTGGTCAATCAATTAGTCGATTTAAAAGAGGCTTCAGCAGGCCGCTTACTTGGTCAAGGTGATGAAGCTATTGGTTTTGGACAAGAAGACGGCAATCAATTAGTTGAAAAATTAAATGATGCTGGCTATTACTTCTACACAATTGAAAGTAACCCACTTAAAGGCGAAAGTAAAATCGCTCAAATGACGGATTACAATATGATTCGTTTGCATAGCATCAATGTCAATAGAGAGACTAAATTAAAGCTAAATGCAAGTATTGACCGTACAACACGAGCTGTCAAAGAGCGTAATATTCGCTCTATTTTCTATCATATTAAAACAACAGGTAATGCCAAAGAAAATGTAGAAGAAACGATTGATTATTTAAATGGTGTGCATGACACAATGCCAGATCATTTCAAAGCAGGTGAACCTAAGCTATTTGATAAAGTAGTCGTGCCAGCTTGGGTCACAGCAGCCGTATTAGTAGCAGGTATTTTATTTACCTTTATCATTTCAGAATTAGTAAAATGGATGCCTCTTCGTATCGCAGCTGCTGGCTTTATGGCTATACTAGCGATTGCGTACTTTATCCTGAAAATTACTCTATTTTTACAAGCATTTGCACTCATTATTGCAGTCCTTGCCCCAACCTATGCAGTCATTAAATCAGCGCAAGGTTCTACGAAGGTGTCTAACATATTGGTCCAATACTTAAAGGCAGTAGCAATTAGCGTTATTGGCATTGTAATTGTTATTGGCTTATTGAATGGTAATGCCTTTATGACAGGCTTTGCTGTATTTAAAGGGGTTAAGCTTGTTTATCTTATTCCAATTATGGGTGTTTTACTATTTACAGTGATTGAGATAAACCGACTAGCTGAACAAAACATTAAGAACTCTTTATCAAATACGGTAACATTGTTAAATAAAGAATTAAAATATTGGCATGTGCTACTACTCGTTGTGTTGGCAGGTGTCGGATTATTTTACATTAGCCGAACAGGTAACTCTGGCTCTGTAAGTGATATGGAATTAGCCTTTAGACAATGGCTAGAAAATACATTGTATGTTCGACCAAGAACAAAGGAATTTTTAATTGGTTTCCCATTCTTCATATTAGCGCTTTATGTAATGGGGATTAATCGCAAATGGGGAAGTATTCTCCTAGTACCAGGTGTTATCGGTTTCTTATCCATCATGAATACATTTACTCATCTACACATCCCAGTAGCTGTTTCTGTATTACGTACACTATACAGTGTATCTCTAGGTCTTGTAGTAGGACTTTTGTTTATCCTAATCTTCAAAATCGGTTATCGTTGGGTTTCTAAGGCAATCGCGAGGTGGTCATAATGCACGTTGTTTTATCTGGCTATTATGGATTTGATAATGTCGGAGATGATGCCATTCTACTGTCCATTATCCAATCTTTAAAAAAGTGGCAAAGTGATATAGAAATCACGGTATTATCTAATAATCCAGCAGCTACTGAGCAAACATATGGTGTCAAAGCCATTAACCGTTGGAAAATGAAAGAAATTCGTCAATTACTTAAAACAGCAGATGGACTGATTAGTGGTGGCGGTAGTCTCATGCAGGATCAAACAGGCATGAAAACGATTCCTTACTATGCGGGCGTTATTCAAATCGCAAAATGGTTGAAGAAGCCAGTATTTGTTTACGCCCAAGGTATGGGCCCGATTAATCACCCACTTAGTAAATTTATTGTTCGTACAGTTTTTAATAAGGTCGAACAAATAACAGTCAGAGATAGAGCCTCTCTAGCTCTTTTAACAGAGATCGGTGTGCGAAAAGAAACAAAGATCGTACCAGATCCTGTTATGGGACTTAACGGTAATGACTTTCATTGTGAGTGGCTAGAAAATGTCTCTTTGTCAGCCGATAGCTATATCTCTGTAAGCGTTCGAGATTGGCCATCCTCTGTTGCCTACAAGGAAAAAATTGCACACAGCCTAGATGAATTAGTACGTCAGGGTGAGCAAATCGTTTTCCTGCCTATGCATGGTGAGCATGATTTTATTACTTCACAGGAAGTAGCAGCACTTATGAAGGAAAAGAGCTTGATTGCTCCTGCTGATTTATCTATTGAAGAAAAAATCGCAGTGATTGGTCAATCTCAACTATTAATAGGTATGCGACTGCACTCCTTAATTTTCTCAGCAATCTATGCGACACCGTTTATTGCCATTTCGTATGATCCGAAAATTGATGCGTTTGCTGATATCGTTGATCAGCCTGTCATCGGTCATGTCGAGGTTGATGATTGGAATGGTGTAACATTGTTTGAACAAGCTGTAGCAATTCTTGAATCCTATACAACAGTTCAAGAAAAAATGCGCCAGGCCGTCATCCCATTGCAAGATGAAGCAACTGCAACTGCTAAATTAGCAATTGATGCTTTGTCAAAATAAACATTAAAAAATGATGAATTTCAATGTTAATTGAAATTCATCATTTTTTTCCTACTTCTAATAATTTTAAAATGGACTGGGCCTGTTGCATATGCATGGCTAAAACATATTGACCTGCTTGCATTAAAATTTGCGCCTTCACCATATTCATCATCTCTTTTGCGATATCTGCATCTCGAATACGAGACTCTGCTGCTTGTAAATTCTCTGCCGTGTTCACATTAGCATTATAGGCATGTTCCAAGCGGTTCTGATAGGCACCAAGACGTGAGCGCTCATTGGAAACACGTTTTAAGGCTTCATCCATTGAAGACATAGCTTTTTCCGCATCCTCACGAGTAGCAATAGAAGCATCCTTCAACCCAAGTGCCTCGGACCCCATCCCATTAATAAATAATTCTATACTCTGTCCTTCATTGGCGCCTGCTTGAATCTTGATGCCATTTGTTTCATAATCCCCATTAAGTAATGTCTTCGTATTAAATTCTGTATCGGTTGATGTGCGCTGGATTTCCTTTTTTAATTCCTGAAATTCCAAATCTAATTTTTTACGATCATCATCTGTTAATGTATCATTGGCTGCCTCCACTGCTAACTCACGCATACGCTGAATCATGGCATGTGTCTCATTCAGTGCCCCCTCTGCCGTCTGCACAAGCGAAATACCATCCTGTATATTCTTAGCTGCCATATTCAAGCCACGAATTTGAGCACGCATTTTTTCAGAAATCGCCAGTCCTGCTGGATCGTCTGCTGCACTATTAATTCGATATCCGGAAGAAATTCGTAGCATAGCTTTACTCATCGCCCCATAATGACGATTCATATTATTCAGGATTGCCATCCCTGTCGCTGACCACTTACCAAGCATGATTTCACCACCTTCTTGTTTTTATATCGGTCCAACATCTCATCTATTGACCTTAATACTGGAAATCGTTTCTAATTTTTTATGTTTTTTTAACATTTTATAGTTGATTAACTACATAATAAAAGCACCTGCTTGTCATTTATGATAAGTAGGTGCTTACTGGACATTCCATCTATTCAATTTTGAAACCCCCAAGTTGATGGCTCTTTTGCTGTAGCAATTCGAAAAAGAGTTCTTTATTATTCTCTAGTAATGCCTGATCAATCAAATGATCCAAATTTTTCTCCTCTAACTCTGCAATAAGCTGATCGATTTCACCAACCGTCACAGTAGAAACCATCGGAATTTGTTGCTTTGGTGTAGCGCTTTCAAGTATTGGTGCTAGATGCTCATGAACATTAGTAATAAGCAATAGTTGATAAAGTGGTAACCGAATAAAGCGATTTCCTTTTTGGAAAACAAAAACCTCAGATAAATTTTCAATCTGCTGTGTCTTCATGTTGATGATCATCTCTTTACCTTCTATGGGAATGAAATGGAAAATCTCATTCTCTTTTAAAATAGAGAAATATTGATAAGCAAATACGAGACGTAATTTATCTCCAGTAACTTTTGTGTAAAACGGCTTCATGTATTGAACTTGCATCATCCTTCATCCCTCCCTAGTTATCTGATTATTCAGATTTTAACACAAATCAAAAGCCTTGTTAACTATCTTTACCTCATTTTTTTCTTTCTGATCATTCAGCTGATCATTCAGCTTATCATTACTGCATTTTAATCGTATAATGGAAGGACAGTCTTTTTTTCCTTTTTACAATTAACAATGTTAACTATAGCCATACATGATGAAAGGAGTGAGGTTATGGCATTGTCTATATCGCAATTAGCTAAGGAACATCAAACATTTGTGCTGACTAAATTAAAAGAAGCTGAACAAGGGTTACATCCTTCCTCTACCGAAGATGAGGAACTAGTACGCCGTGCTGTCTTTTCAGTAAGGAATAAGTCCATTGTTTTTGAACGATTTAATGGAGCAAGTTCTATATTATATGCAAGTGTTCAAGATGTCAGACCCGCTTCTGTTGAAATTGATTTTTCAAAGGAAGAGCTACATTGTAGCTGTCCTCAAGCAAAATGGTGTCGACATCAAATAGGTGCTTTACTCGCTCTCTACCAATATTTTGATTCTGTTCAAAATTGGTCGAGTGCTTGGCGTGCACAAAAATCTGTTCAATTAAAATCTTTAGCAGATGAACGCAGCCCGCAAAGCTGGTCGATGATGGTGGATGAGGTGATGAAACGATTATTACCACCTGGGCGCATACTAGAAGGCTATGGGCTTTCCGCTGTAAGAACCGATGCTTTGGAGCGTCTTCGTCGACATATGCCCTTTGAGCGTGAATGGCAACCTCTTTATAAGCTCTATATGGAGCTAGCCATTTTTAATTCGATATGGCGACATTTAAATGAAACACCTGGACATTCGTTAGATTCACCTTATATGAAATATTTTATCGAACAAAGCACGCAATCTTTTGAGAGCATTCTTACAGAGCTTTCTAATCGATCACGACTATTTGCGACAGATCCATTTTATGATGCCATCCAAGAGCTAGTAAGAGAATTTTTATTAGAAAGACAAGGGCTTTTTGCCAATCGCCTTCGTCTATATATGCTACTATGGGCAGTACTTTTTTATGAGAAGCCTCGTCGTGAACAGGAATTGGCATTTATAAATAATCTTGTTCACTCTTCAGCAGAAATTTCTCTACAATCACTAAAATTATTATTTTATGTGCTATTACAGAAAGAGGATTTACTGCTTGAAAAGTTGGCACAGGTCGATTTACCACAAATGCAGGATTTGTTTGAACTAGCTACTTTTGCTCAACGTGCTGGAGAGTCAAATTCATTAGCAGTCATTTTACGAGCAATTTTACCTTTGACTGAAGTGTTTCTACAGGAGGTCGTTCCAGTCGTTCAGCGTGCCCAATACGTAAGGCAATTCCAACTTTTATTTGACGAGATTCAGCTTTCGGAGGAAGAGGAAGCAATGCTGTATAGTGCCTTTGGTGTGTATGGACTACAGCCGTTCTCAAGTTTTTTAATTAAAAAAGGTCGCTATCGGGAATGGGCAGCTCTACATCAACTTAACCCATCATCCCTCTCTTACTTAGAAATGTGTGGATTAAAGGATGTATTACAGGTTGAACCTGCAACTGTTTTACCTTTATATCATGTCTATGCAATGGCTGAAATTGCGCAAAAATCACGCTTAAATTATAAACAGGCTGTGCGTATTTGGAAAAGTATGCGTAGCGCTGCAAAGCGAGCTGGTAAAGCAGCTTATTTTGAAACATATATGCAAACCATTCGTGCAGAATATAAACGACTACGTGCGTTACAAGAAGAAATTGAGAAAGGAAACTTAGTATGATGACAATAAATGCTCCTTCCCCTTTTTCCAAAACACAACAGCTCCGTATCGAAGTAGCTCGGGAAGGATATTTTACGTTGCAGGGTTTTACTGCAAATGGTACAGCAATCGATGTTGATACATTAATTTCTTCGCTATTCTTTACTTATGAGGCAAATGTTTATGGATTATTAACAAATCGGGCTGATTTTACGATTGAAGTTTCTACGGCTGAATTACTCGATATTTTTTCAACAAGCTTCCAGCACCCCTTCATTAATTGGATTGGTGCAAATGAAGAAAGTATAAAATGGTTAAATAAAGTTTATGCATTACAAGCATACTGGCAAGAGCCATCACTTTGGTCACATGCTGTGATTGCAGATGATTTTTCATCATTAACTTTCCCTATTGATCATATCGATTCAGCATTATTGGAAACGGCTGTACAGCAGAAGCTTTCACAGGTTGGGCTAATACTAGCTGATTTACCAAAGTTACTACCCTTTTTCCTACGTGGAGGCTGGCCATTGGATCAAGCTCGTCAAGCTGGAGCTGTTTCCGTTTCTTTACGGTTAAGTGAGCCAGAAGAAGATGCCGATTTATGGTTATTAGAAACGGTGCTAAGCACTGCTACAACGAAAAACTACTGGACACCTGCTATTCGTAAACAATCCTTACCTATTGAAGAGGCACTACCTACAAAGTGGAGAATGTTTGCGACTGAAATTACACAGCAACAACAGCAAATTGTAGAACTTCTATCCACCGATACGATCAATAGTGATATCTTTATTCGTGTGACACTGGAAGATTTAGAAGTTCGCTCTTTTTTACGGGAGGATCTTGCTAGATTGCAGGCACTTGGTTTTGATGTTGTGCTGCCAGCATGGCTAAAGGATTTAAAACAATCCAAAATCCGAGTACGCGTTACAACTAGCAATGTTTCCACAAGGAAGGTAGCAGGTTTAGATGATATTTTAACGTTTAAATGGCAGTTTTCTATGAACGGACAAACGATTTCAGCTGAGCAATTTAAAAAACTTGTGGATGAGAAACGTGAATTTATTCGTATTGGTACTGAATGGTTCCGAGTAGATGCTAATTGGATGCAAGAAATGCGTGAATTGATGCAACAGGCAGAAGATGAAAGTTGGACTGTTCGAGAATTATTATTTAGGGAGTTACCAGAAGACCTGTCTGCTCCTGTTGAGGAAGAAGATGTAGATGATGCACTGAGAGATGATCCAATCTTTGCATTGGAAATACAACAATCATTAAAAGCATACATGGAGCAACTTTTGGAGAAGAAAGGCTTACCTGCCGTCTCGATTCCATTGTCCCTACAAACCGAATTACGCCCTTATCAATTAGAAGGCTTTGAATGGTTAGTCTTTATGCGCCAACAAGGTTTCGGTGCATGTCTAGCTGATGATATGGGACTTGGAAAAACGGTTCAATTGATTACCTATTTGCTCCATATTTATGAGTCATCAACTTACACAAAGCCATCCATCATTATTTGTCCCACTTCAGTACTTGGGAACTGGCAAAAAGAACTTGCTCGATTTGCCCCGTCCCTGATTGTGCATACACATTATCAAGCAAATCGAGCAAAGGATGAAGAGTTTAAAAAGCTAGTGACAGCAGAAAGGCCACATGTCATTTTATCAACCTATGGTACTGTTTCACAGGATACTGAATTTTTACAGGATATCGAATGGGCAACGGTAGTACTTGATGAAGCACAAAACATTAAAAATATGCAAACATTACAATCGAAAGCCATTCGTAAATTGCTAGGTGACCATCACATAGCTCTTACTGGGACACCTGTAGAAAATCGTTTATCTGAGCTATGGGCTATTTTTGATTTCATTCATAAGGGCTATCTAGGTAGTTTTGGTCGCTTCAATGAAGAATTTATTTTGCCTATTGAACGAGACGAATCAGAGTCGCATAAGCAGAAGCTTCGAGCTAAAATTCAGCCATTCTTATTGCGTCGTACAAAGCGAGATCCACATTTACAGCTTAACTTACCAGATAAGCTAGAATCGAATGAATATTGTCCATTAACAACAGAGCAAGCTTCACTTTATGAGGGCTATATTTTAGAGACGCTTGATCAGCTGGAGCAGTTAACAGGCTTTCAAAAAAAGGGTCGCGTCTTAAAGATGCTCAGTAAATTAAAGCAACTATGTAATCATCCTGCCTTATATTTAAAGGAATCTTTCGAGGATGCCGAAACAATGCTTGCACGTTCGACTAAGCTAGAGCGCATTGTACAAATGGCAGCTGAGATTGTGGACAATGGCGAGCAATGTCTCATCTTTACACAATATATCGGAATGGGACAATTGCTACAACATTGCTTTAGTGAAATATATAATGTGGATGCACCATTTTTAACTGGTGCCATGCCTAAGCAGCAACGAGACCGCTTAGTAGAGGCTTTCCAGGCAGGAGATTTCCCTATATTTATCCTTTCTTTGAAAGCTGGTGGAACAGGACTTAATTTAACAGCAGCTAATCATGTTTTACATGCAGATCGCTGGTGGAATCCTGCTGTTGAAAACCAAGCGACCGATCGAGCATATCGAATCGGACAGACACAATTTGTGCAGGTCCATAAGTTTGTGACAATTGGCACGATCGAGGAAAAAATTGATAAGATGCTGGTGCAGAAATCTGCATTATCCGAAGAGCTTATTCAATCAAGCCAGTGGTTGACCGAGTTAGAAGATCAAGAACTCCGCGATTTAATAACATTAGATATATAATAATGAGATGCGCCAAGAGCAAATAGTTCTTGGCGCTATTTAGTGGAACTTGCTACTTCTTTTCCCTACTTACTTCATCATTTGTATTTAGTTGTATTGAAAATTCCATTGCTGTGCGGTCTTCAGCAATGTTTTTTATTTGTGTTCCACATCATTCCTTTCTGTTTGTTACGGTGCAAGAAATATAAGGAGAATGGCGGATCAGACAATGAATGTTCTCTTGCCCCGTATGTAAGCTATACTTGCTAAGGTAAAACAAAATCCTTTAAGTGTTCCTGTTCATTCGGTGGCTGTGGCGGTATAGTAACTGCTTCGTCACTATCTCTTTGTTTAAGTTGATAAAATCTAACATCCTCAACCACTATCTCTGTCATAAAAATCTTTGTGCTTTCCTCATTTACAAATGACCTTGTTTGAATACGGCCAGTGGCACCGATTAATGAACCTTTACCGCAATATTTAACGATATTCTCTGCAAGCCTTCCCCAAGCTGTACAGAAAACAAAATCTGTATCTACTTCCCCTTGATTGTTTTTAAAATTACGATTAATGGCTAGTGAGAAATGAGTTTGCACACGATTTCCAGATAAGTAACGTAACACCGGGTCTTTTGTAAACCTTCCAACCAATCCGACTTGATTCATTCATTCACCTCCTTTGCTTTTGATTGCTCTCATCTTACAAAATGATTCCGGTATTCGCAAAAATCAATATTGTTAATTTCCTTCAGTTTTTGTGCATAAATTGGGTAAATCGGCATTTTTATTTTTCTATTTTTTATTAATTTTCTAGCTGAATGCTTTAGGCTGTAATGGCAAATGCTATTCCATGAAATCTGCAATTTCGCAGTTTTTGAAAAACCGTCACAGGTGCGCATCACAAACAACAGCTGTCTCATGTGTTATACTAAAAGAATGACAGACTTAGGAGGAATATACATATTGAAAACCTTTAAAATGCTTTCCTTTGACCTTGTCACGAAAGATGGCGTGCAACCATTCCCTTTAATCGATGGCATCATTATTAATCAGGAAAATAGTCATCAATCTTGGGTACTTGAATTGTTTATGGAAAAACAATATCGCTCAACCTTTGATGAGCTCTTAGCGAATGCTACAGTCTTCAATGTACGTGCAGTTATTTCATTCCCAGATAATGAACCCGCTCCTTTTCAGGTGATCGTACATACTGTTGAAGAAATCGGTAATCATGTTTCAGTTCTATTAAAAGGTACGCTTAAAATTAAACGATCAAAATATGCAGAACAATTACTTTCCGAGCTACTTGCTGAGGGTGTTTCTTTAGAGGATTTACTGGATCGCTTTACACAAGATATGAAAAAGCGACCAAAATTAAAAAATGACTGACGATGCGAATTTTTGCATCGTTTTTTTTATTGGACAAGCAGTAATTTTTTTGTACAATACAATTTGAAAAAGGAGGGTTTCATTTGGTGGTTGCTATGAGGGGGAGGCCTTTAAGGCTGTTGGAGATGTTCGTTTTGTCATTATAGGAGTATAGGAATTTTCTTAGGGCCATGCTTGATTAGTGATTAGTTACTCTTCATGAGTATTATTATGCTTCTGGCATTTCCCGCTTACATGGGTATAAAAAAGAGTGTTTTCCGCAGAGGAAACACTCTTTTTATGTTATCGGTTATTCATACCATCACGGTATTTTTCAGTGTTGTTTACTTTATCGTCGACAACATCATTATTATTGTTACCGTTCATGTTGTCATTACGTTCAACACCATTTACACCGTTTGCATTTGGTGTGTTATCATAGCCGTTTGTGCTGTTGATATCGGCATTTGAACCAGGTGTTGTTGCTTCAGGTAATGTTGTATTATCGTTAACAGTACCTCGATCTACACCATTCCCATTTACATTATTGCGATCGTATGCATCGTCACGATTATTCGGATCTAATGCGTCCTCAACATCGTCGACTCCTCGACGTACGTCATTCTCGACTTCTCGAACAGGGTGATCTTCTACTGCATTATTTCCCCAGTTACAACCTCCAAGGAATGCAGTTGCAAGAATGATGGTTAAAAATGACATTTTCCACATAGTAAAAAACCTCCTTTCTTGGGTACTATGTCATCAAATACATCTACTGTATTTGTGATCCTACATAGATTGCCCGAGAAAGGAGGGAACTATCCGATTTTTGTACAAACTATTTTTGTTTTTCTTTTAATAACTGTTCAATATATGCTGCCTCTGCTTTACAGTCGTAGCTATAGTTTGTGCCTAGCTCTTTTTGCAATGCCTCGATTGTTTCGACTTGCTGTGCTGTTGGTTCTTCATTTAAAATTTTGGCAATAACCTCATCGATTTTTTGTGCCATTTCTTCATGAAACTGTGCGCTCATCAATGTATCAGCAGGGATTTTTTCGATCCACGCGGCATTCTCCTGAAAATAAGTCTGCCAGTTTGCAATGAAGTCTTCCATGGAAAAGCGCTCTTCATCCCAACCAATACTTGCTAAGTATGTTTCAAAAGATGTTGAAATCGAACGAGTAATGCTAATTTTAATACCTGAAGACAATTCCTTATACATCTTAATAATCCTCCTACGTTTGTAAAACCTAAAAATTACATCTATTTCAATTCACAATCGCTTATTTACCATCGCAATTTAAGAACCTACTAATCAATTTTTGACTTGACTTTATCTATTTTATATCTTTTGGTCTACAAATGCAAATTAAGCTTGTTTAGGCTGTTCAGGCCCAATTGCAAATAGAATATCGGCTTCACATACAAGTTCTCCATCTACAGTTGCTACACCATGACCTTTACCCATTGCGCCACGAAGTTTTACAAATTCTACTTCCAATTTAAGTTGGTCGCCAGGTACGACTTGACGCTTGAAACGACAATTATCAACACCCGTTAAAAACGCTAAACGACCCTTAAATTCTTCAGCATTTAATAAAGCCACTCCACCTACTTGAGCTAAAGCTTCCACAATTAACACACCTGGCATAACTGGATAACCTGGGAAGTGCCCATTAAAAAAATCTTCGTTAATTGAAACGTTTTTTAATCCTACTGCACGTTTCCCTTCTTCTAATTCAATGATGCGATCGACGAATAAAAAAGGATAGCGGTGTGGTAAAATTGCTTGAATTTGTTCTGCAGTTAACATGTCATTTCCCCCTCAAAAATTAAGTATGTATACACAAAGTAAGGTAAAGAATAATGTTATTCTTTACCATTCATAATATCAAATATATGCTGCCATGTTTCTCGTTTAAAAATATCCATAGCATTGCCTTCTCCAATAACGCTAAAGCCAAACATTGCGCCTAATGCTGCGGCAACAACGACTAAAATGAGAACAATTACAATGCGTAACCAAATCGGAATCAGTCGGATTTGCACCCATCGAACCTCGCGTTGCTCTCCAGTCGAGCGGCGTTCTTTCTTTTCTGGTTGCGGTTGCGTATCGGTTTCTTGTGTCGGCACAGAACGTCGACGTGAATCGTTTGTCATAGATTGTACTCCTCTTCATTCCTTACTATGCGTTTTTGGATAACTTCCTATCGAATGCCATTAATTAGTCCTAGCATTTGATCTGCTAATGTCACCGCTCTTGCGTTGAATTGATAAGAACGTTGTGTTTGAATGAGTTCTGTCATTTCTTTCGAGAGGTTAACATTGGACATTTCTAGTGTACCACTTTGCATGCCAATTTGCTGACGGTTGGCTCCCACAAGCTCTGTCAAAACTTCTGCCTGCGTATAGCCAAGTTCAGCTAAATTATTAGGTAATCCCATATAAGAACCGGCAACATGCTCCATTAATTGCGGCTTTTGGAATTCTGTTACAGCTAAATCCGTACGAATAATATCCCCATTTGGATAAGATGCTTCTAATACGCCACCATCTCGAACAGCAAACTTTTGAACCGTGTCTGGTAATGTAATAGCTTGTCCTGCAGCATTAGCTACTGGATAACCCTCTGCTGTTACAAGCATAACTGTTCCATTATTCAATGGAGATAAATAAAAGTCACCTTGTCGAGTATACACTGTTTCAGTTCCATTTTCACCATCTGGCATCAAAATATTGAAATATTGTTTCGCTTTTGTGAAAGCTAAGTCTAAATCACGATTAGTTGTTTGTAATGAACCTTGCTTTTCATTGGATTTAATTTGCCCAATCATTGCGCCAGATCCATAGCGAATACCAACAGGTGTTTGTCGTTCTGCGCGATCCTGCTTATCATTATTAAATTGCTGATAAAGTAATTCATTAAAGGATGCTTCCTTTGTTTTATAGCCCGTTGTATTACTGTTAGCAATGTTATTACTAATGGTATCCAGTTTGTTTTGTAATTGCCCCATTGTGTTTGTAGCTGTAATCATTGTACGTAGCATTGATAAAAGCCTCCTGTTCGCCCATTAAATTTTTCCGATTTCATTTACAGCCTTTTCCATGCTACGATCATAAGCTTGTAATACTTTTTGATTTGCTTCAAATGCACGGTAGGCAGTCATTAAATCTGTCATTGTGCGACCAGAATCTACGTTTGACCCTTCTAAAAAGTTTTGACGTAGTGTAAAGGAAACACCATTCGCTCCATAAGCTGTTGGCAAGTTCTCACCATTTCCTGTACGAATAAGGCCATTATCTTGTTTTTGTAGCATGTTCGGGTTAGCAGCAAATGATACACCAACACGAGCTACTTGTTGATTATTTACAAAGATAGCGCCACTTTCATCTAATCGGAAATCATCATTTGGTAGCTGGATACGTTGCCCAGCATCATTTAGTACATATAATCCTTGACCGTTAACTAAATAGCCTTGCCCATCTAAAGTGAAATTACCATTACGTGTGTAAGCCTCACCACCAGCAGGATGTTCTAGTCGGAAGAAAATTGAACCCATAACCCCATCTTCATTTTGTGGTAAGTTTCCATTAATCAATGCCATATCTGTTGTAAAATCAGTATTATAGATTTGGCCTTGTATGTAATTTGGCAATGTTTCTTGTAAATATGTCCCTGTATTTAAAGCTCCTACTTGACTCATATATTCAGCGCCAGCTTGTTGGTGAGCAGGAGCATTTGTTTTTCCAATGCTAGACATTAGCATATCTGGAAATGAGCGAATCGTAGATTGATCTGCCTTAAATCCTGGTGTATTCGCATTTGATAAATTATTGGTAAGTAATTCTGTTCTTCTTTGTTGCGTGATCATACCTGTTGCAACTGTATAAAATCCTTTAAACAAAGAAATCACCTCATTTTATTTTTATAAGGATGCTGGCACACGATCAATATTTTCAAGCATGATACCTGTACCAATGGCTACACAATCCATAGGTCTCTCTGCAATGAAAACAGGTACCTTCAACTCTTCTATTAATAGCTGGTCCATTCCATGTAACAATGCACCACCACCAGTTATAATCACTCCACGATCAATGATATCGGCTGATAATTCAGGTGGTGTTTTTTCTAAGACATTTTTAGCTGACTGGACAATCATGGCTACTGACTCATGTAGTGCACGTTCAATTTCTTCAGACTCAATTGTAATTGTACGTGGTAAACCTGTTACCATATCACGGCCACGAATATCCATTGTATCATTGCGACTACCTTTGAAAACTGTACCAATTGTCATTTTGATTGCCTCTGCAGTACGTTCTCCAATCAGCAATTTATATTCTTTTTTAATATATTGCAAAATATCGTTATCAAACACATCGCCTGCTACTTTAATGGATTCACTTGTTACGATATCACCCATTGATAGAACTGCGATATCTGTCGTTCCGCCCCCGATATCGACTACCATATTTCCACTTGGTTGGAAAATATCCATTCCAGCACCTATTGCTGCAACTTTTGGCTCTTCCTCTAAATATACTTTTTTACCACCGGATTTTTCAGCAGCTTCACGAATTGCCTTTTGTTCAACACTTGTAATATTCGTTGGACAACAAATTAATATGCGTGGCTTCGCCAAAAATCCTTTTACGTTTAATTTATTGATGAAATGTCTTAACATCGCCTCTGTCACATCAAAATCTGCAATGACTCCGTCTCTTAGTGGACGAATAGCTGTGATATTACCTGGCGTTCTCCCTACCATTTGGCGGGCTTCTTCCCCAACCGCTAATACTTTATTTGTCTTTTTATCGATCGCCACAACAGATGGTTCATTGAGGACGATCCCTTTCCCCTTAACGTGGATTAATACGTTCGCAGTCCCTAAGTCAATGCCAATATCTTTCGAAAACATTTTATAATTTCTCCTTCCCGCCAGTTCCAACTACATAACGTTCATTTTATCTCTTTATCTAGAATATTTTATCATATTCTATTGGTAATTTCACCTAAATTTAGTGAATAAGACTGTTTTCTTTTTAGGCAGTGAACGGCTATAATATAGAATTACTATTCTTAGAAAATCATCACTTATGCTTGTCCAACACAACAAAAAAGAACGAATCATTCATGACTCGCTCTTTCTTTCCACTTGTTTTTCGTTGCTTCTCCTCCGCGAATATGACGTACGGCCTTATGGTAGGCGAGTATTTCTTTCACTTGGTCAGCTAATCCTTCATGAATTGTTGGTAATCGCTCTGTTAAATCCTTGTGCACCGTACTTTTTGAATAACCAGTCATTTTCGCGAGGACACGCACAGTCTCACGCGTCTCAATCAGTAATTCACCGAGGCGTATGCAGCGCTTCCGAATGTGCTCATGCACGTTCTTCGTCCTTTCCACACAATTTCACAAAATGCTTTGGCAATCAGATGCACATTTGCGCATTTCTTCACCTTATGTGAGGACAAAGCTATTCAGAACACGTTTTGCATTTTCTTGATAAAATGCTGACTTTTTATGCGTTACTAGCTTTTCTCATTAAAAAGCTAGTAATTTTTTCGGATTGATATATTTTCCGTTTTCAAGAATTTCGAAATGCATGTGGACGCCAGCCGCTTGATTCCACTCGTTGTCAGTCGCTTTTCCTAATGCTTGACCTTGTGTAACCTCATCGCCTTCTTTAACAGCGATATCCTTCACAGAGCTATAATGTGTCTGCATACCATTTGGATGCTCGATCACGATCTTATTGCCTGTAAATGCGTCTAGTTTTACCTCTAGTACTTTACCACTCATAGCAGCTAGTACTTCAAACTCTTCACCATTCATAGCAATAGAGATTCCTGAAGATGTAGTAAATGTTTGATTAAATACCATTAGTGCATTTTCACGAGACTCTTCATTTGCCTCTAACTCGTAAAATTCTTGTAAGACTTGTACTTTACTAAAATTCTCTTCTTTGAATGGATACTTCATGTTTTCAGTTCGTGCATTAGTTTCCACTACAGGACCTGGATCTACTTCAGCTAAATCTGGTAAAGGAGCCTCTTCTACTTTTGATACGAGACTATTGTAACCAAATAACAATCCTGCTAGAACAAGTGCACCACCTGTGTAAACTACTGGCCAAAACCACGGTTTCTTTTGTAATTGGCCATTTTCCTTTTGATTTGGATCTTGGTTTTGAGAAGCTTTGTTATTTTTATCCTCTCTCATTTTCATCACCTCTAGTTGCAGTGTGAACAACTAGAAGTTATTTTAAACATGCATCTATTTTTTTTATTTCAATATCTTGATAATAATAGTGTAAAATTTCGGCAGCTGTTTTCCTTTCATTTGCCATTGCCTCAGCTCCATATTGACTCATGCCCACTCCATGCCCATAACCTTGAGTTTTCACTTGAACTTTTCTTTTATTGGCATTAAAGATGATTGTGAAATCAGTTGATGGTATACCAAGGAGCGTTCTTACCTCTCTCCCTGTCCAGACGTTATTCCCTAGCTGTAAACGTTCTACTCGTCCAGAATCATTATAAAATAACTGGATACGATTAAAATCACTAGGTTGCCATTGTATAGGCCAGAGCTTATTCCATTGAGCTAAAGTCCATTCTTGCTCAGCCTCAAACTTAGGAGATGTTTGATCAGATATACTTGCAACACTTTGCAAATATGGAATATCATTTCCACCATATCCATAAGCACTTTCTGTTTTACCATTGCTTGTTGAATGAAACATGGCTGTAATCAATTCATTATTATAAAGAATAACTTGTCCTTGTGTTTCATTGATAGCTTCGACAATTTTCTTTTCATTTCCCAGGAAATTGCTAGCCCAATTCGCCTTTCTTTGTTCTTCATCATAGAAGACTTGTTTTGCCACAGTTGGGGCGATCGCAATTTTTCCGTAATTTGTCGTTTTCAACGCATATGTGCGTGCTGCAATAGCTTGTGCCTTCAGTGCCTCTTTTTTAAAAGAAACGGGCATTTCTGCAGCAACTACCCCTGTAATATACGTTTCCAAAGGGATTTTTTCTTCTTGCCCCTCCACTTCTATAAATATTTCACAAGCATTCTTATCACTAGTTTGAGGTATGATAGCCTCTTGTCTTTCACTAAACCCTACTATAGGAAGCATATATAATGCCCCAATTAAGCAAATGACACCTATACTAATCATCCATTTTTTCATAAGGAATAATATGCTAGATTTCTTGTAGTTATGAGAAAATAAAAACCCTCTGCATAAAAAGCAAAGGGTTTTAAAATCTATTTAGTTTGTAGGCAATTCAACTGTTACATCTTCAATTGTCACTACTTCTTCTGTAATACGTTCAATATTAGCACCAAGAGATGCTAATTTTCCATGGAAATCAACATAACCACGATCTAAATGATGAAGTTTTGTGACACGTGTCATTCCTTCTGATACAAGACCTGCTAAAATTAATGCAGCCGCAGCTCGTAAATCCGTTGCCATTACCTCAGCTCCCTGAAGATCCACAGGCCCCTCGATAAACACAGAACGTCCCTCTATTTTAGCACCAGCATTCATACGACGGAATTCCTCAACATGCATAAAACGGTTTTCGAATACCGTTTCTGTAATAATACTCGTACCTTCAGCAGTAAGCATTAACGCCATCATTTGTGATTGCATATCTGTTGGGAAACCAGGATGTGGCATTGTTTTGATATCAACTGCTTTTAGTGTTTTAGGAACTCGTACACGGATTCCTTCATCCAACTCAGTAATTTCTACACCCATCTCACGCATTTTAGCTATTAAAGCAGTCATATGCTCAGGAACTGCGTTTTCAATCACCACATCTCCTCTCGTAATAGCTGCTGCCACCATAAATGTACCAGCTTCAATACGGTCAGGAATAATATGATGCTCTACTCCATATAATGTATCGACTCCTTCGATACGAATCGTATTTGTCCCCGCTCCGATTACACGGCCACCCATACTATTAATAAAGTTTGCAAGATCCACGATTTCAGGCTCTTTCGCTGCATTTTCAATTACAGTTGTCCCTTCAGCTAAAGATGCAGCTGTCATAATATTTTCAGTTGCCCCAACACTTGGGAAATCCAAATACACATTCGCCCCTTTTAAGCGACCCTCTGTCTTCGCCTCAACATAGCCATGGCCAAATGAAATTTTTGCACCCATTGCTTCAAAGCCTTTTAAGTGTAATTCAATCGGACGTGATCCAATTGCACAGCCTCCAGGAAGTGCTACACGAGCATAGCCATTACGAGCAAGTAGAGATCCCATTACTAAAATAGATGCACGCATTTTACTAACAAATTCAAATTGAGCTTCACTTGAAAGTTCTTTTGTTGCATCTATATATACGGCATTATCTTCAGGTATATATGTAACTGCTGCGTTTAAACTTTTAAGTACTTCATTTATTGTAAAGACGTCTGCTAAATTAGGGACTTCTTTAATTACATTTTCTCCTTTTGAAGCAAGTAAAGCTGCTGCAAGGATTGGTAACACTGCATTTTTTGCGCCCTCTACACGTACTTTTCCCTGTAGTTTTTGGCCGCCAGTCACTATTATTTTATCCACCCTATGTCCCTCCGAATTCAATCTATTAACCTACCAAATTTTTATTTTAATAAAGAAGTATAATGTCATAATCAGTAAACAAACAACTCTATAGTACAACTTTTCTAACGCTCGTTCAAGCGTCCAAATCACTATTTTAAGCCATTATTAGATTTTTTGCTATTTATTTATTGTACGCTGCTAAATTTTTTTTGTGAATGACCAATAACCCGTTCGCTTCTAATACATACCCAAAGATATATGAATAAAAAACAACTTTTCACTTTTTTCTATAAAAAATGAAGTGGCAGGCCCTATTATCGTACATTTATCAATGGGTATCTTGGTAGCTAATAGCGTAAAATTCATAAGAATTTAATGTATTAGCGTCTTTTTACATAGTTCAAAGGGCCACACAAATGGTATTATAAAGTCCTTTGAAGTATGTAGACCTATAAATTTATGAAAGAAAGCAACGAATTCTTTAAAATAAATAAGGAAGTTTGCCTGACCAGCTAGATATTTGAAGAAAGAAATTAGATACTGCTGAGCCTATCGCAATACTAAGTAAAATATAAATGAGCTGAATTTGAAAAACTCGATTCTTTTTAAATAGTTTTTCGATCATAAAAGCTTGTAATGCGTAAAAAGTAATAGCAATAAAAAATAGGTGAGATAAAATACCCAATAAAGCTTCTTGTCCGATCGCTTCATATATTTCCATGTAGCATCCTCCATTTCTCCTTCAATATGTTTATTCACCTTAAAAAACGGGCAGATGCGATATCTGCCCGTTAAAAATGAATTAGATATTACCCTCATGAACGTTGATACGATTCAACGCACGTTTTAATGCTAGGTCAGCACGTTTGAAATCAATGTTGTCTTGTTTACTTTGAAGACGTCCTTCAGCACGTTTAACGGCTTCTTTAGCACGTTGAACATCGATGCTTTCAGCAATTTCAGCAGACGGCGCTAAAATTGAGATTTTTTCTGGACGAACTTCAATGAAACCACCGCTTACAGCAACAATATCAGTCGAACCGTTTTCTTTTTTAAGCTTCACTGCACCAATTGCAAGTGGAGCAACCATTGGAATATGGCCAGCAAGAACACCGATTTCTCCTGAAGTTGTTTTAGCGATTACCATTGATACTTCAGAATCGTATACTGGGCCGTCGGGAGTGACAATATTGACTAGAACTGTCTTCATATTTTTTCCTCCTCGTCCCTAGTATTAAACCTCTACGCCCATGCTTTTCGCTTTTTCAACTACTTCATCAATTGAACCAACTAGACGGAAAGCATCTTCTGGTAGGTGATCCCATTTGCCATCAAGGATTTCCTTGAATGAACGAACAGTTTCTTTTACAGGTACATAAGAACCTTTTTGACCAGTGAATTGTTCCGCTACGTGGAAGTTTTGTGATAAGAAGAATTGAATACGACGAGCACGTTCTACTGTTTGTTTATCTTCATCAGATAACTCATCCATACCTAAGATTGCAATGATATCTTGTAATTCACGGTAACGTTGGATTGTACGTTGTACACCAGTAGCAATTGCGTAGTGCTCAGCGCCTACGATTTCAGGTGATAATGCACGAGAAGTCGAAGCTAATGGGTCAACCGCAGGGTAGATACCCATTTCAGATAATTTACGCTCAAGGTTAGTTGTTGCATCTAAGTGGGCGAAAGTTGTAGCTGGAGCCGGGTCAGTATAGTCATCGGCTGGTACATAAATCGCTTGAATAGAAGTTACAGATCCTTTGTTCGTAGATGTGATACGTTCTTGTAGTTTACCCATCTCAGTTGCAAGTGTTGGTTGGTAACCTACCGCTGAAGGCATACGACCTAATAGGGCAGAAACCTCAGAACCTGCTTGTGTGAAACGGAAGATATTGTCGATGAATAAAAGTACGTCTTGACCTTGCTCATCACGGAAGTATTCCGCCATTGTAAGGCCAGTTAAAGCAACACGCATACGTGCACCAGGTGGCTCGTTCATTTGACCGAATACCATCGCTGTTTGCTTGATAACGCCTGAATCGCTCATTTCGAAGAATAAGTCGTTCCCTTCACGAGTACGCTCACCTACACCAGCGAATACAGAGATACCAGAGTGCTCTTGTGCGATATTGTTGATTAATTCTTGGATTAATACAGTTTTACCTACACCGGCACCACCGAATAGACCGATTTTACCACCTTTGATATATGGTGCAAGTAAGTCTACTACTTTGATACCTGTTTCAAGAATTTCAACTGTAGTTGAAAGATTCTCGAAAGTTGGTGCTTCACGGTGAATTGAATCACGACGTGCGTCTGCTGGAATCTCTTCACCTAAGTCAATTACTTCTCCAAGTACGTTGAATACACGACCTAGTGTAACTTCACCAACTGGTACTGAGATAGCTTTTCCTAAGTCTGTTACTTCTGCTCCACGTTGTAAGCCATCAGTAGATGACATCGCAATTGTACGAACAGAATCATCACCTAAATGAAGCGCAACTTCTAATGCAAGAATTGTTGGTTCTTCATTAGGACGTTCAATCTTAACTGTTAAAGCGTTATAGATTGCTGGTAATTGGCCATTGTCGAATTTAACGTCAACAACTGGACCCATTACTTGAATAACATGTCCTTTATTCATTACTGTGTACCCTCCTATCGTATTCTTATACGACATTGGGAAGCTGCTTGCCTATTCTAAGGCTGCAGCTCCACCAACGATTTCTGTAATTTCTTGTGTAATCGCCGCTTGACGTGCACGGTTATATTGCAAAGAAAGGTCTGAAATAAGATCAGTTGCATTATCTGTTGCATTTTTCATAGCCGTCATACGAGAAGCATGTTCACTTGCTTTTCCATCTAATAATGCGCCATAAACTAAGCTTTCCGCATATTGTGGAAGTAACACTTCTAGAATTGCTTCACCAGATGGCTCGAATTCATAAGAAGCAGTACCGCTTGCAGGGGCAATATCTGTTAATGGAAGAAGTTTTTTCTCTGTCACTTCGCTAGCAATAGCGCTGACAAAGTGATTATAGTACATATAAAGTTCGTCATACGTACCATCAATGAACATACCAACAGCATTACGAGCGATTTCTTTAATATCAGCAAATGTTGGTTGGTCAGGTAGACCGACAACATTACTGATGACATTATGATCACGTTTCACAAAGTAGTCACGAACAACACGACCTACTGCTAAAATAACGTATTCGTCTTTTGATTTATGACGCTCGTTAATCGTACGTTGTACTTGACGTAGGATACTTGAATTGTAAGCACCTGCAAGACCACGGTCAGAACCAATGACTAAGTAAGCCGTTTTCTTAACAGGACGAGCAGTTAACATTGGATGTCCGCTGTCTTTTGTCCCTGAAGCGATCGCGCCTACTACGTCCTGAATTTTTTCCATGTAAGGAACGTAAGCTTTAGCATTTTGCTCTGCACGACGTAACTTAGAAGAAGAAACCATCTGCATTGCTTTTGTAATTTGCTTCGTACTCTTTGTTGAAGTAATACGACCTTTAATTTCGCGTAAGTTTACCACTGGTATTTCACCACCTTCTGTTTTTTAATCAAGTGACTAGCTAAGACTTATTCTGATTTAGCGAAAGTTTTTTTGAATGCATTGATTGCTGCTTCATAATCCGCATCAGGAGCAAGCTCTTTAGTAGTACGAACATGATCTAAAACGTTTGTGTGGTTTGAATCTAACCAGCTTAAGAATTCTGATTCGAAGCGAACGATATCTTGTACTGGAATATCATCTAAATGACCTTTAGTTAATGCGTAAAGGATTGCAACTTGTTTTTCAACTTTTAGTGGTTTGTTAAGGTCTTGTTTAAGAACTTCAACCGTACGTTTACCACGCTCAAGTTTAGCAAGTGTTACTTTATCTAAATCTGAACCAAATTGAGCAAATGATTCAAGCTCACGGAATGCAGCTAAGTCAAGACGAAGTGTACCCGCAACTTTTTTCATCGCTTTAATTTGAGCAGATCCACCTACACGTGATACAGAAAGACCGGCGTTAATCGCTGGACGTACACCTGAGTTGAATAAGTCAGATTGTAAGAAGATTTGTCCATCAGTGATTGAGATTACGTTAGTTGGGATGTATGCAGAGATATCCCCAGCTTGTGTCTCAACGAATGGAAGAGCTGTAATCGAACCATTTTGATATGTTTCATTTAACTTCGCAGCACGTTCAAGTAAGCGGCTGTGTAAGTAGAAAACGTCACCAGGATATGCTTCACGACCTGGAGGACGGCGAAGAAGAAGTGAAAGTTCACGGTAAGCTGATGCTTGTTTAGAAAGATCATCATACACGATTAATACGTGTTTACCTTGTAACATGAATTCTTCAGCCATAGATACACCAGCAAATGGTGCTAAGAATAATAATGGAGCTGGTTGAGAAGCAGAAGCTGTCACAACGATTGTGTAATCTAAAGCGCCATGTTTACGAAGAGTTTCTACAACACCACGTACAGTAGATTCTTTTTGACCGATTGCTACGTAGATACAAATCATATTTTGGTCATTTTGGTTAAGAATTGTATCGATAGCTACAGATGTTTTACCAGTTTGACGGTCACCGATGATTAACTCACGTTGACCACGACCGATTGGTACTAATGCGTCAATCGCTTTAATACCAGTTTGTAGTGGTTCGTGTACTGATTTACGAGCCATTACACCGAAAGCTGGACTTTCGATTGGACGAGATTTTGTAGTGTTGATAGGACCTTGTCCATCCACTGGTTGTCCAAGTGGGTTTACAACACGACCAATTAGTTCTTCACCAACTGGTACTTCCATGATACGACCTGTACGACGAACTTCATCGCCTTCTTTGATGTCAGTGTATGGACCTAAGATTACGATACCAACGTTACCTTCTTCTAGGTTTTGAGCCATACCCATAACACCATTAGAGAACTCTAGTAGTTCTCCAGCCATGGCGTTGTCGAGGCCATGAGCAAGAGCAATACCGTCACCAATACGGATAACTGTACCAACTTCGCTTACTTTAAGTTCAGATTCATAATTCTCAATCTGTTGTTTAATCAGACTGCTGATTTCTTCAGCCTTGATGCCCATGTATGTCACCTCTCACATTTCTAAATTATTAACCGATTAATTCACGTTTTAGACGCTCTAGTTTATTAGCTACTGAGCTATCATAAATATGGTTACCGATTTGAACACGAATACCACCAAGTAAAGATGGATCAACTTCGTTTGTAATATTTAATGATTGTTTTCCAACAAGTTTCGAGAACGCTGCTGAAATATTAGCGCTTTCTTCTGCAGAAAGTGCGCGTGTTGAAAATACTGTTGCATCTGCAGTGCCTTGTGCTTGCGCAGCAAGTTCAGCATATGCCTTAGCAATTTGTGTCATCTCGTTTACACGTTTTTTCTCAACTAGAAGTTGAACAGTGTGTAAAACTTCTGGTGTTGCACCATTAAAGATATCAGCTACCATTTGTTTTTTTCGTTCAACGGAGAACTTAGGTGCATTTAAAAGCGTTAAAAAATCAGGCGATTCTTTTACTACTTTTGTTAGTTCACTTAAGTCTGCTCCTACTTCAGTAAGAATATTTTTTTGTTGCGCCAATTCAAAAAGCGCTTGAGCGTAACGTTTTGCTACAGTTGAATTACTCATCGAGCTTCCCCTGCCTTCGCAATCGTCTCTTCAATTAGAGCACGGTTGTCTGCCTCAGAAATCTCTTTGCTAAGGACTTTAGATGCTGCAAGTACAGATAATGAAACGACTTCATCACGTACAGCTGCAATAGCTTTTTCTTTTTCAGACTCAATTTCACGTAAAGCCGATTCTTTTAAGCGATTTGCTTCATTACGAGCTACAGTAAGAATTTCTTCTTTTTGTAATTCGCCTTGCTTCTTAGCGCCTTCAACAATCGATTGTGCTTCTGTACGAGCTTCCTTAAGAAGGCTCTTTTGTTCTTCTAAAAATTGGTGCGATTCTTTGCGCGCTTTTTCAGCTGCTTCGATTTCACTCGCTACTAATTCTTCACGTTGTTGCATAATGCCCATAAGTGGACCCCAAGCGAATTTCTTAAGTAGTAACATTAATACGATGAAAATAACTAATGTTGCGATGATATCTCCACTATTTAACGAAGCACCGCCTGCACCTAGTACAAGATTATCTAAAAACACGATTGTTTCACTCCCTTCAAGAGCTTTAACTTCAACATAATTTAATGACTAAAAAACTACCTATTTTAAAAAGCTATATTTACACATAGCTTTTATCAGTTCCAAAATGAAGGGCGAAGTTTCATCTGGAGAATCCTGCTTCGCCACTAGTAAAATTCAGTGTTCAACTGAATTATTTGTTCATTACGATGAATGCTACTACTACTGCGATGATCGGTAGGGCCTCAACTAATGCAACCCCGATGAACATTGTAGTTTGAAGAACGCCACGAGCTTCTGGTTGACGAGCGATACCTTCTACTGTTTTTGATACAATAAGACCGTTACCAATACCTGCACCAAGTGCACCTAAACCGATTGCGATTGCTGCTGCTAATAAACCTAATGAACCTGTCATTTGAAAATTTCCTCCTTGGAATTGTTTGTTTTTGTTGTTCAAGCATAGGGTATATGCTTTATATTAATGGTCATCGCTCACTTTATGAGCCATGTAAACCATTGTTAACATTGTGAAGATAAAGGCTTGGATAAAGCCGATGAAAATTGAGAAACCTTGCCATGCCATCATAGGAACGATTGCCCCGATGAATCCCACAGCACCTGATGATGCTAAACCTGCAAGTAAGCCAAGTAAAATCTCACCCGCGTAAATGTTACCGTAAAGACGTAAACCTAATGTTAATGTGTTTGCAAATTCTTCTACTATTTTAAGTGGGAACATGAATGACATTGGTTTGAAGAATGTACCAACATAATGACCTGTACCCTTCATTTTTACACCATAGAAATGCGTTAAGACTAATATCATTGCTGCTAATGTCATCGTTACTGTAGGGTCAGCTGTTGGTGATTTCCACCATAGCTCATGCCCATAGACAATTGAGAAAGGAAGACCTAGTAAGTTAGATACTGCGATAAACATAATTAGTGTGATACCTAGAACGTGGAATCGACCACCAGTTTTCCAATCCATGTTGCTTTTAATGATATTCTTAACGAAATCCATAATCCATTCCATAAAGTTTTGCATACCAGTAGGTTTTAACTTTAGGCTTCTAGTTGAAATAAAGGCAATTAAAAATACGATAATTGCTGCAACTAGTAACATCATAACTGTTGATAAGTTAAATGTTAAAAAACCGACTTCTAGTAACGGAGCTTCATGATTCATTGTTATTTTTCACCTCTCTTTCTAATTTAAAGCACATTAGCGGTTCCTTACATGTGACACAATTCTCTCGACAAAGAGAAAAACGTACGGAATCATTAGCCCTATAACCGTGCTAATTAAGTGAAAATAGTTTGGCAACGAAATGGCTATTGCGACTGCCGCAACACCTGATCCAAAGCGAAGCGCTGTACCAAGTGAGCCTATTTTCTTCCCTTCACTAATGGATCTGTCAAACTTCTCCATACGCCGAACTAAAATCCAAAAATTATACGTACCAAAGAATGCACCGACTGCGATGCCCGCAAAAACAGTTTGATAGGGGGTAAATCCCCAGCCTAATGCGCAGAGTGCAAGCAAAAAAAATAACGCCCTCTTCTGCACAGCAAAAATGTGATGCAAATCTAGCATTGGTTGTAATCTCCTGAATCATTTTTTCGAGTAATGAAAACGTTTGCTGACCACTATGTGAAATCAGAAAAGAGCAGTGAAAAGCACTACTCACAGCGGAATAGTAATGGGAGAGTCATTTCAATTACAGGTGTAAATGCCCAAAAAAATAACTTACACCCCTTACCGACTCGGTAAAAACCGAAACGCACAAAACGTTGCAAATCGACAGTCTTATTTTGAACTGTCAATTTAGTAGAAAGTTGATATAACAAGTGTTTCAACGTCCTATTTATGAACAGAAACCCTTATCATTCTTACCCTTTGTAAGCATACAATAGGTGATATTTGAAGTCAATTGGTAAAGGAGAAAAACTTCACAGCCTCTATACTCTTGTCAAATTGTTGACAAATTTGTGTATGAAATTTCATAGTTTCAAAATTTCTCAACCTTCTCACGCATAAAAAAAGCTAATTTACGACAAGATTATGCTCGTAAATTAGCTTACCCATTTCAACAGGTACATTAGACTTATTTTTAATATAAAATATAGTATTTTAATTAGTTTTTTGTAAAAATCCTAGCAATGCTTCAACAATACGCTTAGATGCATGTCCATCCCCATATGGATTTGATGCTTTAGCCATTGCTTCATAGGCATTATTATCTGTTAGTAATTCCTTTGCTAAGGCGTAAATTGTTTCCTCTTCTGTTCCTGCTAGCTTTAATGTTCCTGCTGCAATCCCCTCTGGACGTTCTGTCGTATCTCTAAGAACAAGCACTGGCTTCCCTAATGAAGGTGCCTCTTCTTGTACACCGCCTGAATCCGTTAAGATCATATATGAATTAGCCGCAAAGTTATGGAAATCAAATACTTCAAGAGGCTCAATTAAATGCACTCGTTTATTATTCCCTAAAATTTCATTAGCAATTTCTCTTACAGCCGGATTCATATGAACTGGATAAACAACTTGAACATCCTCATGTTCTGCGAGTATTCTGGTGATCGCTTTAAACATATGGCGCATTGGTTCACCAAGATTTTCACGACGATGTGCCGTTAATAAAATCATGCGATCCTCGCCAATTTTATCTAATACAGGATGCGTGTAGTGTTCACTGACTGTTGTTGCTAATGCGTCTATTGCTGTATTACCTGTAACAAAAATCGTCGCTGGATTTTTGTTCTCATCTAAAAGATTCTTTTTAGATACTTCAGTTGGCGCAAAATGTAAATCTGCCATCACGCCTGTTAGTTGGCGATTCATTTCCTCTGGATATGGTGAATATTTGTTCCATGTTCGAAGTCCCGCTTCTACATGTCCTATAGCAATTTGGTTATAGAACGCAGCGAGGCTTGCAATGAAAGTCGTTGCTGTATCACCATGTACCAAAACGATATCTGGTTGTGCTTCCTTCATTACTTTATCTAAACCCTGTAATGCGTTTGTCGTTACATCAATTAATGTTTGGCGATCCTTCATTATATTTAAGTCATAGTTTGGTGTAATACTAAACGTCTCTAATACTTGATCGAGCATTTGGCGATGCTGTGCTGTTACAGTTACAATAGATTCTATTTGCTTAGGATACTTTTGTAACTCCAAAACAAGAGGAGCCATTTTAATTGCTTCTGGTCTTGTACCAAAAATCGTCATTACTTTCCATTTCTTTGTCAAAACGATCTGCACCGTCCTTTTTGTTATTGTATAGTAAGATCAATCTCCTGTTGATGAGGGATTACTTACCTACACATACTATGAAACGCCCTTCAATTTGAAGGACGCTTTCACAAATTATTAGTTTCCTAAATGAGGAAATTTCATGTATGGATTTTTATTTTGTACCGAATAGACGGTCTCCGGCATCACCTAAGCCAGGTACAATATAACCATGGTCATTTAATTTTTCATCAAGTGCAGCAATGTAAATATCTACATCCGAATGTTCTTCTTGAATAGCTTTCACACCCTCTGGTGCAGCGATTAAGCACATGAATTTAATGTTTTTAGCTCCACGTTTTTTCAGTGAATGAATTGCCTCCACTGCAGAACCACCAGTTGCAAGCATTGGATCTACAATGATGAAATCACGTTCTTCAACATCTGCAGGAAGTTTTGCGTAATATTCAACTGGTTTTAATGTTTCTGGATCACGGTAAAGACCAATATGACCAACTTTTGCAGCAGGGATAAGCTTTAATACGCCATCTACCATACCGATACCTGCACGTAAAATCGGTACGATTGCAAGTTTTTTACCAGAAAGTACTTTTGTTTTTGCAATTGTTACAGGTGTTTCAATTTCAATTTCCTCTACTGGCATATCACGTGTAATTTCAAATGCCATTAGTGTTGCCACTTCGTCTACTAGCTCACGAAATTCTTTTGTTCCTGTATTCTTGTCGCGAATATAAGTTAATTTGTGTTGGATTAGTGGATGATCAAATACATAGACTTTGCTCAAAGGGATTCTCTCCTCACCGTTCGGATTCATTTTTATCTCAACTAGTATAACAGAAAAAAGGAGTCGCCTCAAAAATAAATTTAGGACAACTCCATTTATCATCTATTCTTTTGTCAAAACTAAGTTATTGATCAAGGATTATATCTAATTGTTCAATTGGCATTGGCTTGAAATAGAAGTATCCTTGTCCTACTGTGCATCCTAGCGCACGTAGAATCTCAACCTGTTCCTCTGTCTCTATACCCTCTGCCACTGAAATCATCCCTAAATTTAATGCTAACTGAATGATAGAGCGAACAATAGCAAGTGTTGCTGGATCTTCAATAGCATTGATGAAGCTACGATCAATCTTTAGTTCAGCAAACGGTAGTTGTTGTAAATAGCTTAATGAAGAAAAGCCTGTTCCAAAATCATCTACGGATGTTTTAAAGCCATAGCTCTTCAGCTCCTGAATGATCTTATAGGCTGATTGGAAATCTACTAAACCAATATTTTCTGTCACCTCTAAGATAATATAGCTAGGGTCAATATTGTACTTCCGCACAAGTTTCAGTGTATCCTGAACAAAGTGCGTGTAGTAAAAATGGTCAGGTGAAATATTGACAGCTATTTTCACTAATTTCCTTCCCAGGTGTTGTCGTTCTGAAAGCCATGAGAGTACCGTCTCTAAAATAAGTACATCAATTTCTCGAACCTTACCAGCACTCTCAGCTACTGGAATAAAGACTGCTGGTGAAACAAAACCCAATTTTGGAGAAATCCATCTTGCAAGTGCTTCAATACTTTGAATTTCCCCATTGCGTAAATCTACTTTAGGCTGTAAGTGGACTGTTATTTCTTTATTTTTGATGGCTTCTGACAAATGATTTAAAACCGTCATCTTCTGTACAAGCACATCATTTTTCTCTGTTGTAAATATTTCAGTATGTGTGCCTGGCCTATCGATTGCAAAGGATAACGCATTATCTGCAAAACGAATCGCATCATTAATATTTATGTCATCATTATAGGAAGCAATGCCTGTTTTTAATGTAATATAGATTTGCTTTCCTCCTATAATAAAAGGCTGGCGAATCGTTTCTTTTATTCTCATCTCATAATCATTCAAATCTTCATGAAGTGATATTGTAGTCATAATCAAACTAGAGCTAGTGAATCTAGCAACATACTCATTACTTTCTGACTTGTCTTGCTCAAGACGTTTGGCAAGTTGTCTTAAAAGTTCATCACCAATTTCACGGCCATATAATTCAACTACTTGATGAAATTCACTAGGTTTTAATATTTTAATAAAGCCGCTTTGCCCCTGCTGGACTTCCCTTTCAATCGTATTAACAAAGCTGTGACGATTAGGCAGACCTGTTGTAATGTCTGTATAGGCTAAATCCCAAATTTTTTTCTGCGTCCTTGCATATGAATAAGCCAATGCAACAAGAGCACCCATTTTTCGAAACATATTTTTAAGCATTTGGTCACTTTGTGTTTTTTGGCTAAATATCGAGAAAACACCTATTACTTGCCGCTGTTGATTACGTATAGGGATAAACCATCCATGCGGCTTTTTAGCTAGCGAAGCATATTGCTTATGTTCTTTAGGAATATTCACTTCATCTAAATTTTCTATGAAAGTAGACGTTTCTGATTGCATGACCTTATTAAAGAAATCATTGTTTGTACAACATTTTGGTACGCTCTCTGTTTGATTATCTCCTATGAAAACTTGTAATTGGTTTACTTCTGTTTTTATAAGCACCATACTTGCAATATTTGGCATGAAAAATTCATCGAGGCCTTGACAAATAAGCTTCATCTTTTGCTCAAAAGTAAACTCCTTCTCAATTGCCCTGTACATATCATTTTCTAAACGCATTAAGAAGTCTTCCGTATGATAATATGTAACATCCTTCACTAATACTAAAACAAATTGCGTTACATTTGCCTCATTGCAAAAAGGTAATGCTTGTATTTCTGCCCAAAAGGGAGGTTTATCGATGCCATTATGATATAGCTTCGCCTGCACCATTATGCCGTTATGTATTTTTTCTTTAATCATTTCAATGGTTGTCATTTTTTCGTCCATTGATAGCCATGAAAAATAATCAGTATTTAGAATTTGTGAACGTGCAGCATTAGTAAGCATACAAAAAGAATCATTACACTCTACTATGTAATGATGCTTCGTCGCATCAAAAATAACGTAGCTTTCTTTCGAATTATTACCTAATTTGCGAATGCTGTTTAATAATACATCATAATCTGTGTTTAACGATTTAGTGACCATCCAACCCCTCCTTTTCTATCACTTCATCTCATTTCCATTGTACATAAAATTTAATTAAATTTTCACTTTTATTAAAAAAAACTTCTTTTCTAGGACACTATCTGTCCTCTGCCTACTATAATATATCCCTTTATACCGTTTTTATGTAAATTTATTCAAAAATAAGAGGATTATTCTACTTTATTAGAAAAAAGATGTTTTTTACAGTTTAATCCTCCATTTCCAAAATAAAAAGCTGTATTTAAAGTAAATTTTGTACTTTAAATACAGCTATTATTCTATTGATTATACATATAGTGGATGCTTATCAGTTAATGCCTTCACACGATCTTTTGCATCTGCTTTAACTGCCTCATCTTCAGGGCTTTTAAGAACAGCCGCTATAATTGCTCCTACTTCTTTCATATCTTCCTCTTTAAAGCCACGAGAAGTGACCGCTGGAGTACCAATACGAATTCCAGAAGTGACAAATGGAGATTCAGTATCGTAAGGGATTGTATTTTTATTTGTTGTAATACCTACTTCATCTAGTGCGTGCTCTGCTACTTTACCTGTTAAACCAAGAGATTTAACATTTAGCAGTAATAAATGGTTATCTGTACCACCAGAAACAATTTCAACACCCTCAGCAATTAATACTTCTGCTAATGCCTTTGCATTGGCTTTAATTTGTTTTGCATAGTCTTTAAATTCTGGTTGTAAAGCTTCTCCAAATGCTACAGCTTTTGCAGCGATAACATGCATTAATGGGCCACCTTGAATGCCTGGAAATACAGATTTATTTAGTTTTTGCTCCCATTCTTTTGAAGCAAGAATTAATCCACCACGTGGTCCACGTAATGTTTTATGTGTAGTTGATGTAACAAAATCAGCATATGGCACTGGTGATTGATGTTCGCCAGCAGCTACAAGTCCAGCAATGTGTGCCATATCCACCATGAAATAGGCTCCGACTTCGTCTGCAATTTCACGGAATTTAGAGAAGTCAATTTCACGTGGATAAGCAGATGCACCAGCAACAATCAGTTTCGGTTTATGCTCTAAAGCCTTTTGTCGTACATCTTCATAATCAATCACTTGTGTATCTTGTGTTACACCATACTCTACAAAATTATATAGAATACCAGAGAAGTTTACTGGAGAACCATGTGTTAAGTGACCACCATGTGAAAGGTTCATACCCAGAACTGTGTCACCTGGTTCTAGAATCGTATGGTAAACAGCCATGTTTGCTTGTGCACCTGAGTGTGGTTGCACATTTGCATATTCTGCTCCGAAGAGTTCTTTTACACGATCACGTGCAATGTCTTCTACTACGTCTACATGCTCACAGCCACCATAATAGCGTTTACCAGGATAACCTTCAGCGTATTTATTTGTCAGTACTGATCCTTGCGCTTCCATCACTGCTTCGGATACAAAGTTTTCTGATGCAATCAATTCAATATTTGCTTGCTGACGTGTTTTTTCTGCAAGAATTCCATCTAGTACTGCTTTGTCTTGTACTGCTAATTTTTCATATGCCATGTTTGAAAAAGCCTCCTAAAGTATCGTTATTCATCTCTACCACTAAATAGGGTGGTAATTATTTATATACTGCACGTTCTCCGCCAATTAGCTTAGGACGTGTTGTTGCAATCGTCACAACAGCTTCTCCTACCATTTTTACCGATGTTCGAACAGGTACAGCTACTGCTTTCAAATGCATACCGATTAATGTTTGTCCAATATCAATACCTGCATGTGCCTGTATTGTTTCAACAATCACTGGATTATCAAATTGCGTATAGGCATATGCTGACATTGAGCCGCCTGCCGTACGTACTGGGACAACCGCTACTGGATCATAGCCAAATTTTTCAGCTGTTGATGCTTCCATAGTAATGGCGCGATTTATATGCTCACAACCTTGGAATGCTAAAAGCAATTGATGCTTTGCTGCAAATTCTTGTAACGGCTCAAAAATGGCTTCTGCTATCTCCAATGCTCCCGCTGTGCCAATTTTCTGACCAATCACTTCAGATGTAGAGCACCCTACTACAAAAATTGTATGGGGTCGTAATGTTACTTGCTCTTCAAATTCACTGAGTAACTGAGTCAAATGTGTTCGTATTTGTTTTACAACCATTAAGCTCAGCTCCTTCATCTATATCCATTAAAATCATGCCATATATGGAATAACAAAACTATTATTGCTCTAGTTCAGTAATTTTTTCAATACGGCGTACATGGCGGCCACCTTCAAAATCGGTTTCTAGCCATGCTTGTACGATTTCACGTGCAAGGCCAGGGCCAATTACACGTTCGCCCATTGCTAAAATATTTGAATCATTATGGCAACGCGTTGCCTTGGCACTAAATACATCATGTACTAATGCACAACGTATGCCCTTGACCTTATTAGCGGCAATGGACATACCGATTCCTGTGCCACAAATTAAAATGCCTTTATCAAATTCTCCGTTAGCAACACCCTCAGATACAGGTTTTGCATAGTCTGGATAGTCTACTGAATCCGCAGATTGTGGACCAAAATCTTCGTAGCTAATTTGAAGTTCATCTAATAGCTGCATAATCTCACGACGTAAGTTATTGCCTCCGTGATCAGAAGAAATTGCTATTCTCACTGGGTTCCCTCTTTTCGAATTATAGTCAACCTTAGTGTACCACTTCTTTCTGAAGAATAACACGATTTTTCTTATGTTTTTACGTTGATTTTTCCTGAAAGACGAACATTAATTGTATGTTAACACAAAATTATTCACTTTTAAACTTATTTTTTTGTGGATAATGTGAATATCATGTTAATAAGTTCGGATAATGGTCTTTTGTTGTAATATTCCATCTACTGAAGTTTTTTTAGCTTTTTACTTACAGTGGACATAAATTGTCCTTTAATAAAAAAGGTTATACATAAATCCGATTTTTCATGGGATTTATGTATAACCTTCAGGACTATGCTTGTCTATCAAATTGTTGGATCATTTTATGCAATGCTTCCGATTGCTTTTTCAAACTTTGAGCCAGATGCTCGACTTGTTCAATTGCATAGGCTTGCTCTTCAGCAGCACTACGAACTTCCTGTGCACCTGCTGACGTTTGTTCCGCAATGGCAGCAACTTCCTGTGATTGTCGAGCTGTCGTTTCAATATTATGCATTTGCTGTTCAATTAAAGAAGAAATCTCAACAATTGATGTTGCCATTTCATGTACATTAGAAGCCATATTTTCTACTGCTGTCGTTGTTTCAGACACTCGATCGGCTTCCTTTGTTGCAAAGGCAACTTGTTCGTTCATTTGTTTCACAACTACCTCTACGTTTTGCTGCATGGTTTGAATTAAAGCTGTAATTCCTTGCACTGCTTTTGCACTTTCATCAGCCAAACCACGGACTTCTTCAGCTACTACTGCAAAGCCTTTTCCATGTTCTCCTGCACGAGCAGCTTCTATAGAGGCGTTTAGTGCCAACAGATTGGTTTGTGCTGCAATGTCACCAACTAAGCTAATTATTCGTTCTACCTGTCCAGCATTCTCTTCTAGCGCATGAATGCTTTTTAATGCCTCATTATTGCCTGTCGCAATTTGTTGAATACTATTCACTAATGTTTCAATGGCTTTTGTTGTTGTCGATAAATTATGTAGAATCTCTTTAGTTTGTGATGCTGATGCTTCTGCCCTACTATTTACCTCTGTTGCAAGCGTTCTTACATCTTCAATCGCTTCAGCAGTATCTTGTACAGCAGTTGCAGATGCTTCTGCTCCTGTAGAAATATGCTTTACGGTAGATGCAATGCCTTCTGCCTTTCTTGTTGCCACTCCTGCTTCATCTGAAAGCTGGATAATCGATTGATTCGTTTGTTGGAAGTTATGATCAATACTTTCCACCATTTGACGTAAGTTTAACACCATTTGTTGGAATGCCTCTGCAACAGATCGAATCTCATCATTTGTATTAGGCATTTGTACATCCTGTCCTATTTTTCCTTCTGCCACAAGTGTTGCTGAGTGTTCAAGCTGCTGCAACGGCTTGATGAGGATTACACTTAAAAAGGCAGCTAATATCCCTGACCAAGTTATGCCTAACGCATACGTAATCACTTCAAAAACTTTTCGATTTGTGTCAGGGAAGAAGGTAGGTTGTAAAAACTCAATGAATATAAAACTGACACTGTAGGTGATTAGTGCAAGAACACTAACAAATAACACCAACTTTAGGCGTAAACCAAATTGTTTTTTCATAGGACCCCTCAATTCTTTTCTAGTTTTTGTATTAATTGATCAACCAGTTCTTTTAATTCTGCAAATGTTGCTTCATAAATTGCTCTATTACCACCATAAGGATCCACTACATTTTCTAAACTGCATTCATTTGTATACTCTTTCAATGTAAATACTTTATGCTCAGCTTCTGGATAATTGGAAATGACGGTATCTTTGTGAGCAGTCGTCATCGTTAAAACTAAGTCTGCCCATGCCATTTCAGCTTGTGATAATTGCGTCGCAAAATGTTGATGGGACATTTGGGCTTCATTTAACACTTGTTGTGCATGTGCTGACATTTGTGCATTAGGCATCGCATAAATACCCGCTGAGCGCACTTCTACATTGTTTATTTGTTTATGTTTTAAAATAGCTTCTGCCATCGGACTGCGACAAGTATTGCCTGTACAAACAAATAATATTTTCACACTTATCACTCTCCAATTTTATCTATTGTTGAATAGCTAGAATACTCATGATTATAAATATAATGCCAGCAATGATTTGAATTTTATTGCCAAAAAAGACTTGGCTCCTACGTGCTATAACTAATGACCCATAAGCACAAATTAATGCACTTAAGCCTGCACTCATAATAAAAATCGTTTTTTCTAAGTTAAGCATACCAAAAGAAACACTAACTGAAAAGGTGTCTAGGCTTGCAGTCACTGCTAAAAGTACAGGTGAAATCGTTACTTTTTCATCTCTGTGCGAAAATAATAATAAATGCATCCCGATACAAAATAATAAAATACTTGAAATCCATTGTCCCCATTCTAATAGAAATCGAACTAAATAGCTTCCTAATTCAAACCCTAATAAAGGAAAAAGCATATGTAATGCAGCCGTCCATAATGATAAAAATAATCGATATCTAACATTTGGCAGCAAAACATATAGACCAATCACATCAACAGACGTTAATATACCTGCAAGAATTCCCTGCAAGAACGCACTCCTTCGCTCCCTAATATTTTATCATTTTATGCTCGAAAATACATTATTATCATAACTGTTTACTATTGTTTTTCATTTTTAACATATAATAATTGGACAAAAAAAGACAAAAAACATGTGGTTTTTCAATGTCTTTTGCCTATAATTGTTCTATTATTATTTACAATGAATACCATTTACCTCCAGAGGCTTTTTCAAGTCTATTCATAATAGCTGCACCTACTCCTTCTATTGAAGTAGTTGTTGCTAATATTACGGTAGCGGTAGTTTTATCACATGCTCTAAGTGCATTATATAAGGCCGCACCCATTTCTTCTTTACTTCCTGCTTCACCAATAGAGAAGTAAAAATCCACTTTAATTTCTTCAAAGTTCTCAGGTGCAAGTAGTGCTACACTATGTCCTTGTCTCTGTAAATGCAGAACAGCTTCGTTGACTTTCTCAACATCACAGTCTATTAAATACACGGGAGCATTTGGTGCATAATGCGTATATTTCATTCCCGGTGCCTTAGGCGTTGCGTCTAGCTTCTGTTCTATTTTAGTTGGTTGAATCACTGGACCAATCTTAGCCTCAAGCATTTCCTTCGTAATGCCACCTGGACGTAAAATTACTGGAGGTTCATGTGTCAAATCTAGTACAGTAGACTCAAGCCCTATGCCTGTAGAACCTCCATCTAAAATATAAGGTATGTACCCTTCTAAATCATCTAATACATGAACGGCTTCTGTAGGACTTGGCTTTCCACTACGATTAGCGCTCGGTGCAGCAAGCGGTTTTTGGAGCTGTTGTAGTAAGGCGAGCGCTACTGGATGATCAGGCATTCGAATCCCAACTGTTGATAACCCAGCTGTGACACTTTTAGCTAATACATCTGGCTTCGCTGGCATCACCAGTGTTAATGGTCCTGGCCAAAATAAATCCATGCATTGTTTAGCTATGTCAGAAATATGTTCGATATAGATCGCTACTTCCTCTTTTGTACCAACATGGACAATTAAAGGATTATCTGAAGGTCGACCTTTTGCTTCAAATATCTTTTTAACTGCCAGATCATTTGTGGCAATCGCTCCTAAGCCATAAACCGTCTCTGTTGGAAATGCGACTACCTCTCCTGCATTTAAGATATCCACAGCTTGTGTATAATTAATCTGACTATTCACATTACTGTCCACAACCTTACAAACAGTTTTCATGATTAATACCTACCTTCAATTATTCGTTTTTACTGAATTATCCACATATTGTTTATAACTTAATAAAAAATGTGTATAAGTTGTCTGAATTTGTGCACAATTCATTCAAAAAGTCCTTTAATCCATTCCCATATAAAGAATGTAACTTGTTCTTTTTCTTTTTCTTTTTCTTCTACTTCTACTTCTTCTTTTACCTCTTCTTTATCAGGCTCACATATCGATGGGAAAATACTGCACCACCAGTTATCTCCACGGGCATCACCAATCTTTACAACAATTGATTGATAGACATTTTGTGGATAAAGTACAGCACCTTGTCTTTTTGGTGGGAATAAATTATCCCCAACAACAACCTGTGCATCCAATTGTGGATAATTTTCGCTCAGTTTAGCTTCAATTTGTTGTTTTAACGAAAGAATTTGCTCATTCCCAGCAAATCCAGCCGTACCCAGTTGTAGAAAGTATGGCTTTAAATCTTGGACAAGCTGCTGTTTCTCTAGCTGATCTTGTGCAGTATTACTGTTTGCGATAACACGTATACGAAAATCTTTTTCTTGCACATCACCGGAAGATTCCTTCGCCAAACCTACTAATGTTGGAATATATAAAACACATAACTGTAAAACAATCGCAATTAATACTAGTCTAGCAAAAGCTAGAAAGATATTTTGTTTAGGTAATCTAATAATCTTGTATTCGTTCAACATAAAAATCCCTCCTTGCTCAACATTGTTGGCAAGAATAAGAAACTTTATACATGTAGCTCACAAAAAATCATTCGAGGTTTACCGTTAATATCTTTTTCTACTGAAACTGTCGCCTGTGGAAAACTATCTTGAAAAAATTTGGCTACTTTCTCCCCCTGTGTATAACCGATTTCTAATCCAATCAACGCTGGCCTATTCATATAAGCTGGTAATTGTTCGGCTAATTTTCTATATAAAATAAGACCATCTTCCTCGGCAAAGAGGGCACTATGCGGCTCATGCTCTAGCACAACGCTTGACATTGCTTGTGCCTCATCAAATGCGATATACGGTGGGTTCGATAAAACAATATCAAATTTTTCTCCTGCAAGTGGAGCAGCTAAATCTCCCAATCTAAAATCAATATCTGCCTCTAATTGCTTTGCATTTTTTTGAGCAGTTGCTAGTGCAGCTTCTGATAAATCGGTAGCTATGACCGTTAATGCTGGGCATTCCAGCTTCATTGAAATAGCAATGGCTCCACTACCTGTACCGATATCAGCCAGCTTCAATGTTTGCTTTGTAAATAATTTAGGTAGTCGATTAATTGTTCCAAGCACCAATTCCTCTGTTTCAGGTCGTGGTATTAAGACAGATTCATCGACTAAGAATGAACGGCCATAAAACTCCTCATACCCAACACAGTATTGGACAGGGCGTCCATTGACATGTTCTTCTAAGAGCTCATTAAATCTCATTTGCTGCGCTGCTGTTAATTCATCTTGCAAATGCAACATAACTTCTCCATAACTAGTACCAAGCACATGTTGCATAACAATCCGCGCTGCTGTTTGTTCACAACCATTATCCACTAAAAAAGAAGAAGCCCACTCAAGGGCCTCCATCACATTTTTATAAGTCATCATTTAAACGCTCTAACTTCGATGCTTGTTCTTCTAAAATAAGAGCATCGATAATCTCGTCTAGTCTGCCTTCAACGATTTGATCTAGCTTTTGAATCGTTAAGCCGATACGGTGGTCGGTTACGCGGTTTTGTGGATAATTGTATGTGCGAATTCGCTCAGAGCGGTCACCAGATCCAACAGCTGATTTACGTGTAGCATCAATCTCTTTTTGCGCTTCCTGCATATACATATCTGCAACACGAGCACGAAGAATTTTCATTGCTTTTTCACGGTTTTTAATTTGTGAACGTTCATCCTGCATCGAAACCACAACACCTGTCGGTAAATGGGTCATACGAACAGCAGACATTGTTGTATTTACAGATTGACCACCCGCACCAGAAGATGCGAATGTATCTACACGGATATCTTTTTCATGGATTTCAACATCTACTTCCTCAACCTCGGGTAAGCAAGCAACTGTTGCTGTTGATGTATGAATTCGGCCTTGTGATTCTGTAGCAGGGACACGTTGTACACGGTGTGCGCCATTTTCAAATTTGAATTTTGAATAGGCTCCTTGTCCATTAATCATAAAGATTACCTCTTTATAGCCGCCCATTGGGTTTGGTGTAGCTTCCATAATATCAATTTTCCAACCTTGCGTTTCTGCATAGCGAGAATACATACGGAACAAGTCACCTGCAAAAATATTAGCCTCGTCACCACCAGCTGCCCCACGGATTTCCATAATAACGTTTTTATTATCATTCGGATCTTTTGGAATTAATAAAATACGTAATCGCTCTTCTAGCTCTTCCTGCTGTTCTTTTAATAGGTTAAATTCTTCCTTTACCATTTCGTGCATATCAGGATCTTTTTCGCTATCTAACATTTCTCGTGTATCTACTAGCTGTTCTTTAACACTTTTATATTCACGATAAGTATCTACTGTCTCTTGGATATCTGATTGTTCCTTAGAATATTCGCGTAATTTCTTACTATCATTAACAATATCCGGATCGCTCAAAAGCTCAGTAAGCCTTTCATAACGATCTTCCACTGCTTGTAATCGATCAAACATGGATTTCACCTCTATTTAGTTTTTTAAATTGCTCCTTTTTTACAGAGAAGCCGCTTTCATCAAAATTACGCTAAGGCGTAATGGTTTTTTCATTTCTTATTTCCACTACTTAGTATAAGGAAATTTTCACATGTATGCTACTTTTTCTTAGCGCTTTAACAAGCTACTTAGCTTTAAAGCGGTGGATTTGCATGACATTTTCGGCAAACAGGATAATACGAATCATTGCCACCGATTTGAATTTGATCTCCTGTGTAAACTGGCTTTCCACTTTCATCTACACGCAAATTCATTGTTGCTTTTTTATGACAGAACCAGCAAATTGTTTTCATTTCCTCAATTTTATCTGCATATGTAAGCATGTACTGGCTACCTTCAAATAGCTCATTTTGAAAATCATTTTTTAAACCAAAGCCCATTACGGGAATGTCCAATTTATCCACAATGTTAGCTAGCTGTAAAACATGTGCTTTTTTTAGAAATTGAACTTCATCCACAAGCACACAATAAGGTTTGACAGCATTAGTTTTCACTATTTCAAAAATATTTGTATCTTCATAAACAGGAATGGCTTGTTGTCGTAAACCTACTCGACTGGAAACGAAGCCCACCTCATCACGCGTATCTAAACCTGAAGTAAACATCATTACAGGTTTTTGTTGTTCTTCATAATTATGGGCAACTTTTAGAATTTCTATTGACTTCCCACTATTCATTGCACCATGTTTAAAATATAGCTGTGCCATTTTGTCTTCTCCCTTTCTTTGTGTCAATCTGGATTTTGAAAAGACTTGCATCAACGTGTATTATTTACTGAAAAAAATACCTGCCAAGCGCATGCTTGGCAGGTATTAAACTAACATTAGTTTTTAAGACCGTATTTTTTGTTGAAACGATCCACGCGACCATCAGCAGACGCGAATTTTTGACGGCCAGTGTAGAATGGGTGACATTCGTTGCAGAACTCGACAACGATGTTTTCTTTTACTGAACCAGTTTTGAAAGTGTTCCCACAAGAGCAAGTTACTGTTGCTTCTTTGTAGTCTGGATGAATTCCTTGTTTCATATTCGTTTTCTCCTCTCGCCCTGAACCATCTGGAACAGAGTATTATCGAACTGTACCTTACATAGCCCGAATATGTCGACTACAAAAGTTGTGTCGAAGTGGAACGTCAGCTACATATGTACACGTTGCATACTTTTGAAGTATAGCATAGACATTTTATCATTTTCAAGTAAAAAATATTAAAAGCAAACCATCCCTAATACCTAACCGCGAACTTCACGATAATCACTGTCTACTAACCCAATTTTCTCATTTCGTTCTTTAAAGCGAATATTATGTGAAGATACATAGGCTACTTTCGGTGCATCTGGCTCCAAGTATAGTTTTGCACTATTTAATGCTAGTATTCCATCAGTAAATGCACCAGCTATTAATCTAACTTTACTAGGATGATCAATAAAATCACCAGCTCCATAGATACCCGCTACGTTCGTTTCACGATTCTCATTAACAATTGCTACGCCATCCTGAATATTTAATCCCCATTCTTCAAGCGCACCATAATCACATTTTAAACCATGATTTACAATGACAGCATCTACCTTTACTCGTTCCAATTCATCGGTATCTTTATTGACAATAGATACATATTGAATTAAATCACCGTCCCCATGCAATTGAACCACTTCATAGGGCGTTTTTACATGAACTAAGGATTCTTTCATACGTAAGACATTTTTTTCATGTCCTCCAAAATCATCTCGCCGATGAACAATCGTGACGCTTGCGGCTATTGACTCTAGCTCATTAGCCCAATCAACCGCAGAATTACCACCACCTGAAATCAACACATGCTTGTCTCGAAAGATTTCTAATTCCTGAACTGTATAATGTAAATTCGTTACTTCGTAGCGATCTGCTCCTTCAATTTCAAGCTTTTGCATAGAAAGGACGCCATAGCCTACTGCTAAAATAACCGTTTTGGAATAATGCTTTTCTCCTGTAGAGGATGTTAAAATAAATGTTCCATCCTGTTGCTTATCTAACTTTTCCACTTTTTGATTTAAGACAATCGTTGGATCAAAGGTTTCAGCTTGCTCCACAAGTTGTTTAATAAGCTGACCACCTAAAATAGGTGTTACTCCACCTACATCCCAAATCATTTTTTCAGGATATATTAACATACGACCACCAAGTTGTGAGCTATACTCGATAATTTTCGTTTTTAAATCTCGCATTCCACTATAAAAGGCAGTATAAAGCCCTGCTGGACCACCGCCAACAATCGTTACATCATATAGTTCCTCTGACATTTCCTCTTCTCCATCCCCTTCTAATCTATTCAAATGTAAATTATTTGACAAGAATTAATCTAATAACCGTCTATTCTTTCCCCTCATGGTAATACTATTCACACACAAAGGCAAAAGTGCCATTTACTCTTTTAATCGTGCTAGTAAATACAAGAAATAAGGTGCTCCTAAAACTGCTACCACAATCCCTGCTGGAATTTCTGAAGGTTCTAAAATGGAACGACCGATTGTATCAGCCATTAACACTAAGAAACCTCCTAATAATGCTGCGGTTGGCAATAAAAACTGGTGTTTAGCCCCAACAAGCTGTCGAGCTAAGTGTGGCGCAACAAGGCCAACGAAACCAATTCCAC
This sequence comes from Lysinibacillus capsici, assembly GCF_003367505.1. Classification (GTDB taxonomy): domain Bacteria; phylum Bacillota; class Bacilli; order Bacillales_A; family Planococcaceae; genus Lysinibacillus; species Lysinibacillus capsici. The sequence continues at coordinate 96,130 of NZ_PXXX01000019.1, read as the reverse complement.
CACTTACTGAAACACTAGCTCCAGCCAAACCAACAGCAGCAGCCAACAACCAGCGTCGCTCTTTTTCTATCGAGGCACCTAGTCCTACTGCTGTTAATTCACCTAAATTCAATATGTTTAATACACGTGATTTTGAATAGACGAATGGCAATAAGATAACTAACCATGGTAATAACGACAGAACAAATCTCCAATTTGAGCCCCAAATGCTACCTGCTAGCCATGTTGCTACAAATTGATAATTCTCTGGCGATAGACGTAGTGTTAGCACAATCATAGCGGAGCTAATCCCTGCTGCCACAGCTACCCCAGTTAAGATTAAACGCATTGGTGTAATCCCCTCATGGCGTCGATAAGAAAGTGAATAAATCAGTACAGCTGTCAAACCTGCTCCTATAAAAGCCAGTATAGGCAGTAAATAAACAGGTGCTGCTTTCGTAGTTGGAAAAAATGACACATAGAGCATAACCGCTAGTCCTGCTCCTGCATTAATCCCTAAGATTCCTGGGTCTGCTAAGGCATTTTTAGAAATGCCCTGTAAAATAGCGCCAGATATAGCTAACCCCATACCTACTAATACAGCAATCACAATTCTTGGAAGTCTGAATTCATATAAGATAAGCTGCTGTTGTGCATCACCTTGACCAAAAAGAGTCCGAAGAACCTCCATTGGTGTCAGTTTAATGACACCTGTATTCATACTTATGACAAAGGTAATAACGATTAACACAATGAGCGTAGCAAGAATGGAAAAATGTTTCCTTTTCGCCTTTAGCTGACTTGGTGTTAAATAGCTGTTACTCATAGTTCTTTCCCTCCTTTTCGAGCTAAATAAAGGAAGAATGGTACTCCAATAAAGGCTATGAGCGCACCAATGGGTGTTTCATATGGTGGATTAATAACACGTGCTACTAAATCAGCTAACACAACAAGCAATGCTCCATATACCAAGGAACAAGCGATGATCCAGCGATAATCATGACCAACTATGTATCTGGTTAAATGAGGGATAATTAACCCTACAAAACCAACCGCACCGACAACAGAAACTGCTGCACCCGCTAAAACTAAAACAATGATCATTCCCCATACTTTTACCACAGCAGTACGTTGCCCTAGCCCTACTGCAATTTCTTCACCTAAGCTCAGTACGGTGATGGAGCGTGATAGGATAAGAGCTCCTATCATCGCAACAAGTATCCATGGAGATAAGATTTGTAGATGGCTCCATTTTGTGCCCGAAACCCCACCCGCATACCAAAATGCGAGGTCTTGTCCGATACGAAAATAAAGAGCAATTCCTTCTCCGAGCGCCCCAAGTAACGCACTAACAGCAGCTCCTGCTAAAACTAGTCGCATAGGTGTTAAGCCACCTTTAGAAAGCGAGCCAATACCATAAACGATGGCCACACCAAGACCTGCACCTACAAAGGACCATAAAATTAAATACATATAAGGCAACCCAGGGAAGAAGGCAAAACATACGGCTAACATAAAGGCAGCTCCTGAGTTCAAGCCTAATAACCCTGAGTCTGCTAAAGGGTTGCGTGTCATCCCCTGCATAATCGCACCCGCTACCGCAAAGCTTGCACCGACTAATGCTGCTCCAAGTACCCGTGGTAAGCGAATATCATGGATAATTTGATGTGTTGTTAATTCTGGTGAAAAATGGGTAACAGCTGTCCAAACAGTACCCAATGAAATATCTGCTGCACCAAAAGAAATTGATAAGCCAATGGCAACTATTAATCCAATTACTCCTACGATTAAAGCCACTACTCCACGGATCGGATGAGATCGCTTCTGTAGCTCTTCTAAATCGTGGAGCTCTCCTACTCCTGTCGACGTAGTCATTTTATTTCCTCCTCATAACTTCCAACTAGCTTTTATTTTTTCATATCGTACAACTGATAAGATAGGCAGATTGGATTTTCACTATAGGGACATACAGCCATTTCTGCATCAATATTAAATACCCTTTGTAAATTTTCTTTTGTCATCACTTCTTTTGGACTGCCATTCACCATTAAATTGCCGTCTCTCATGGCCATCATAAAATGAGAGAACCGTGATGCATGATTTAAATCATGTAAAACCATGATAATTGTTCGTCCTTCTTCCTTATTTAGTTTTTGTAGCAACAATAAAATATCGAGCTGATGTGCTAAATCTAAATAAGTTGTTGGTTCATCCAGTACTAAAATATCCGTGCCTTGCGCCAATGCCATAGCAATCCATACTCTCTGACGCTGACCACCTGATAATGCTTCGATTGGTCGATCACTAAATTCTCTTAGTCCCGTAACATCAATAGCCCAATGGATATATTCATAGTCTTCCTTTTGCAATGTACCAAACCCTACTTGATGAGGAAAACGACCATAGGATACCAGTTCAAAAACCGTTAATCCTCCTGGTGCTGTTGCTGTTTGAGGTAAAATAGCCATTCTTTTGGCCACTTCTTTTGTTTTCAATTGATGTATAGCTTTGCCATCTAAATAGACAGCTCCATTTTGTGTGCGTAATACACGTGCTACAGCCTTTAATAAAGTAGACTTGCCACAACCATTTGGACCAATAATCGTGGAGATCTCCCCTTTTGGAATCTCCACACTTAAATCATTGACGATGAGCGCAGAAGAGTAACCAATCGCAACATGATCTATTTCAAGTACTGACATCTTTAACTTCCTTTCACTTTTGAGACTTTTACTTTTAAATTTGTAAACCAAATTGGGCTGTATACAAGCCATAGTAAGCATTTTGGCGTTCCATTAATTGCTCATGTGTGCCTTCTTCAATAATGCCCTTTTTCGATACCACAACAATTCTGTCTGCATCCTTAATCGTTGCTAAACGGTGGGCAATCACTAATGTAGTACGACCGATAGAAAGCTCGTTTAAGGCTTGCTGGATAGCTTGTTCTGTTTCTGTATCCAATGCAGATGTTGCTTCATCTAGTATTAAGATTTTTGGATTTTTCAAGAAAATACGCGCAATTGATAATCTTTGTTTTTGTCCACCTGATAATTTGACACCACGTTCACCTATGAGAGTATCCATGCCTTCTGGTAAAGCATTGATTACATCCGTCAGTTGTGCTCGTTGTGCGGCATACCAAATATCTTCTTCACTGGCATTTAAATCACCATAGGCAATGTTTTCACGAATGGTACCATCGAATAAAAAGACATCTTGCTGGACAATCCCGATATGCGAACGTAAAGATTGCAGTTTAAAGTCTCGTATATCAACACCATCAATCTTAATGGAACCCTCATTCACCTCATAAAAACGTGGCAATAGGCTACAGATCGTAGATTTCCCTGCACCAGAAGGGCCTACTAAGGCAACCGTTTCACCAGGACGTATCTTTAAATTAATTTGATGTAAGGCACGATTATTGGCAGCGTAGCCAAACGATACATTAGAAAAAGTAATTTCACCATCAATTTCATCGATTGTTTTCGCTTCTGGATGGTCCGCAATTTCGGGCTCCGTTTCGAGGAATTCAATATAGCGCCTAAATCCTGCCATGCCCTTAGGATAGCTTTCTATAAACATATTGATTTTGTTAATTGGGCCTAAGAGAATACCTGAAAGTAAAATAAATGCGATAAAATCGCCATTTGTTAAATGCCCATTTAATACAAAATAAGCCCCAACAAATAAAGTAAAGAGTGATAATACCTTCGTGAGTATGCCTGAAATAGCTTCATTCCAAGCCATTACTTTATAGGAAAACAGCTTTGTCATACGGAATCTTTCATTATTTACTTTAAAGCGTTTAATCTCATGATCTTCATTTGTAAAAGCTTGTACAACACGAATACCACTTACATTGTTTTCAACACGTGCATTAAAATCTGCAATATCTCCAAACATTTGACGGAATGCCTTGGACATTAATTTCCCGAAAATAATGGTTAAGATTAAGATAATCGGAACAAGTAAGAAAATAAGAATCGTAAAGGTTGGATCAATATAGTACATGACACCAAATGTTCCAATAATCGTCATCGCTGCAATAAAGATATCCTCTGGACCATGGTGAGCAAGTTCACCAATATCCATCAAATCATTTGTTAAACGAGAAACAAGATGCCCTGTTTTGTTGTTATCAAAATATCTAAAGGATAGCTTTTGTACATGGCTGAAGGATTCTTTTCTCATATCCGTCTCAATATTAATGCCCAGCATATGTCCCCAATATGAAACGATAAAATGAAGAATGGAGTTAAAAATGTATAATCCAAACAGCAATAAACTCGCCATAATAATCCATTTCAATTCCCCATCTGGCAGAATATCATCAATTACTTTATTTAAAACAATCGGAAACGCAAGCTCTATTAGTGCCACTAATATGGCACAGCTAAAATCTAAAATAAATAAGCCTTTATAAGGCTTATAATATGAAAAAAATCGCCGTAATAACATGGTGTAGCCTCCTATCGTGATCTCGTTTTACGTATCTATAAATGAGCTATCTACAATAGCTCTCCTGTTATCTCAGTTATTGTTGATGAGCCTTTGTAAATTCAACTATTTTATCAGCTAGTTCTTCAGCTTGGTGTAAGCCAGAGAGCGGATCAGAAGCAAAATAATATTCAGATGGAAGCTCTAATACTTGATTACTTTTAACGACATCTAAGTTTGTCCATGTTGCTGGCAACTGGCCATCTTTGTTAAAGAAATTAATCATGAAGTTATAGTCACCTACATAGTTACCTACTACCTCATAGGAAATCTCATAACGTCCATTACTTGCTTCCTTTGTATCAAAAATCTCCTGCACCTTTTCTTGAGGTTTCATGCCCAAAATTTGATAGAGCGCTCTACCGCCCGATACACTAGATTTCCCTATAATCGTTGCATTTTTTTCAAACATTTCATAAATAGTAAATGTAGATCCTTTTGGAATCACATCCATGATTTTTTCTTTAGCTTTTGCGATCCGATCTTCAAATTCTTTTGTAAAGGCCTTAGCCTCTTCTTGTCTTCCTAAGTAATTCCCCATTGCCTTAATCTCCTCAATCGCTGATTGATGGGTATCTTCAGCGAAGACAATTGTCGGGGCAATTTTTTCATATTTCGCTACATCTTCAATATTCCAAGTAATAATCAAGTCTGGCTTTAACTCTAAAACTTTTTCTAATGACACCTTACCATCTGTACCAATATTCGTAATTTCACCATCCTTATAGTGTTGCTTTAAGAAAGCAGCATAATCAAGGTTAGCCGTTACGCCTCCAACTGGTACAACATCTAACGCTAAAATTTGCCCCAGATACCAATCAGTTACGACTCTCTCTGCCTGCATTGGAATTTCTACTTCGCGTCCACTATCATCTGTTACGGTTCTAGTCTCTGCCTTCTCGGGCGAAGTTGGTTCATCAACCTTAGATTGGCTTGTCTCTTCATTACACGCTGCCATTAAAACGAACAGGCTTAATAAAAAAGGTAGCTTTATATGGTGAATCATCTTCTTCATCATGATTTCATTTTCTCCATTCTCAAATCGTTTTGCTTGCGCGAGCTGATTATTATTGTATTGAAAATGATTCTCATTTGTAATGGCAATTTCGGACATATTAGATGCATATTTCAGCCTAAAGCTACTTGGAGCCAGTTTTGTTGCTTTTTTAAAAGCACGGCTAAAATAATATTCATCTTCAAATCCAAGAGATATGGCAATTTCTTTTATGCCATATTGATTGGTTAATAAATACTGCTTAGCCTGCTCTATTCTCAATTGTTGTAAATATATTTGTGGACCTATTTCATAGCGAGCTTTAAAGATGCGTAATAAATGTCGTGTACTAATCTGAAGCATATCTGCTAATGTCTGGATAGATAATGGTTGATGAATGTGTTGCTTTATAAATAATCGTGCGGCTTCTGCCTTATCAATTTCATGTGGTTTCCCTTGTCCTTCTGCTAATTCTCGAAAGACATGATAGATAAGCTCATAGAAGGATGCCCTTACAGATAAATGCTCCTGTATAGAGCCAGATTGCCATTTGCTATACATATCCTGAAGGATTCTGTGAATGACTATCGGATTTGCGGGTACACAAGAGAAATGTGTTTGGAATGGTTGATAGTGCATGTGCAAATGCTGCATAAAGGCATCTTTGTACATGACATCTCCTTTATAGCTAATGAGAAAATAGCTAACACTCTGATGTGCCTTAATGTGAAGAGATTGAGATTTACCTAGATGAAAAATACTGAAGCGTTGCACATGATAAGATTGATCATCAATGACAATCTGTGCACCGCCTGCTGTGACAATAAGAAACGAGCTATATGTTAAAACCTTTGACACATGAATGTCTGATTTATTTATGTAATCGATTTGCTTCAACTGGATAAATGCATTTTGCCAAAGAAGCATATAGGCATCATAATTCATCTTCGTCTCCTTCAGAACACATATTTACTTACCATTATATTGATAATGATTATCAATTTCAATATACATTTATAAAATAAACATATACAAAAAAAAATCACCACTGACAATTTGATTGTCAATGGTGATGCCCTTTATAAAAGTCCCTTACCCTTTGTTGCTTTTTTCATATCTTCGTTTAGCTTTTCAAAAAATTCTTCATTTGATTTTGTTGTACGTATTTTTTTCAGGAAGCGCTCTGCAAAATCAGGTGCATCAGAAAACGTTTTACGAATTGCCCATAGCTTTTCAAGTTGTTCTGGTTCCAGAAGAAGCTCTTCTTTACGTGTACCCGAACGACGAATGTCAAGCGCAGGGAATATACGGCGTTCCGCTAACTGACGATCAAGATGAAGCTCTAAGTTCCCTGTTCCCTTAAATTCTTCATAGATAACTTCATCCATACGAGAACCTGTATCTACTAAAGCCGTTGCTAAAATTGTTAAACTGCCGCCTTCTTCAATATTACGAGCCGAACCAAAGAAACGTTTCGGTCTATGGAATGCAGCAGGATCAATACCACCAGATAGTGTACGTCCACTTGGTGGAATTACTAAGTTATAAGCACGAGCTAAACGTGTAATAGAGTCCATTAAAATAATTACATCACGTTTATGTTCCACTAAACGTCGTGCGCGTTCTAATACTATTTCAGCCACTTTGACGTGGTTCTCAGGTACTTCATCAAATGTTGAGCTGACAACATCTGCATTGACAGAACGTTCAATATCTGTCACTTCCTCAGGTCGTTCATCAATCAATAGGACAATTAACTCCGCTTGCGGATGATTGGTTGTAATAGCGTTCGCAATCTCTTTTAATAAAGACGTTTTCCCTGCCTTTGGCGGAGCTACAATTAATCCACGTTGTCCAAAGCCTACTGGTGCCACTAAATCCATTATACGTGTGGATAAATTGCGTTGTGTTGTTTCTAGTTTAATTTGTCGATTTGGATATAAAGGTGTTAGTGCTGGGAAATGAACTCGTTCTTTCGCTACTTCAGGATCTTCGCCATTGACAGCATCTACTTGTAATAGGCCATAATAGCGCTCATTTTCCTTCGGTGGACGCACCTTTCCTGACACCTTGTCCCCATTACGCAAATCAAAGCGACGAATTTGGGATGCAGAAATATAAATATCTTCTTTACTTGGTGAGTAGTTGATTGGTCGAAGGAAGCCGAAGCCCTCTTGCGAAACAATTTCTAGTACGCCTTCCATAAAGAAATAGCCCTCTTGCTCTGAACGCGTTTTCAAAATAGCAAATATCAATTCTTTTTTCGTTAGCTTGCTATAATAAGAAATTTTATATTGGCGTGCAAGGGCGTAAAGCTCTTTTAACGTCATGTTTTCTAATTGAGCGATTGTCAATGCAGACATATGCACAACTCCAGTCTTTTTCAAAATATAATTCAATTTAATGGGGTTATCATTGAAGTTTACGATTGGCTCTGCTAACGCTTATATGGTTGCCTTTAATAATATCTATTGAAATACTTCCACCATATAACTAAACATTGCCTTAAAAATATGGGATGGTTATTTAAAGAAGAAGGTACCTAGCACAATAGATGTACTAGGTATATTTTAGAAGAAAATAACATTAATATCTAGGTTTTTTCTCAAGAGCGTGACGGCCTTCAACAAAGCGAACCGTACCAGATTTAGCACGCATAACTACTGAATGAGTTAAGGCATAAGCACCTTTATATTGAACACCCTTTAAAAGCTCGCAATCTGTTACTGCTGTCGCTGCAAAAATAGCATCGTCACCTTTTACTAGGTCATCTAAATAAAGAACTTTTTCAACATCCACACCCATTTTTGTGCAGCGTTCTAATTGCTCTTCATCTTCTGGTACTAGTTTTGCTTGGAAGTCACCACCAAGGCATTTTAAAGCTACTGCTGCTATAACACCCTCAGGTGCACCACCTGTTCCAAACATAATATCAATGCCTGTTTCATCAAAAGCCGTATTGATTGCTGCACCAACATCGCCATCTTGGATAAATTTAATACGTGCACCAGCCTCACGAATTTCATCAACAATCGCTTGGTGACGTGGTCGATCTAAAAGAGTAGCTACAACATCAGAAATATCTTTATTTTTAGCTTTTGCTACTTGTAATAAGTTATAAGTGACGGAAGCATTGATATCCACTTTGCCCGCCGCTTCTGGTCCTACAGCAATTTTCTCCATGTACATATCTGGTGCATTTAACAGATTCCCTTTATCTGCAATAGCAAGAACTGTCATAGCACCATTTGTACCTTTTGCTACAATGTTTGTACCTTCTAAAGGATCTACTGCAATATCTACTTTAGGACCACCATTTCGTAAACCAAGTTCTTCACCAATATAAAGCATTGGTGCTTCATCCATTTCGCCTTCACCAATTACTACTGTAGCATGCATTGGAATTGTATCGAACATTTTGCGCATCGCTGTTGTTGCTGCATCGTCTGCCTCAATTTTCAAACCGCGCCCCATCCATTTCCCGGATGCGATTGCTGCTGCTTCTGTTACTCGTACTACTTCCATCGATAAACTACGTTCCATTGTTGCTTTGCCTCCCGTTATGGGCACCTTTTCGTGCCAAAACATTCAAATTACCTCTATTGTAACATAATTGGTTGAAAACTTTTAGCTCTCATTATTCCTTTGTCTCAGCTACACGTGCCACAATTGTTTCACGTCGAATATCAGCGCCTAAATCACGTAATTTCTCAATAAGTGAGCTATAGCCACGTTCGATATGATAGATATCCTGAATCTCAGTTTCTCCTTCTGCTAAGAGTCCAGCTAACACTAAAGCTGCTCCAGCACGAAGATCTGTAGCTGTGACAGTTGAGCCATGTAATCTACTCGGCCCTTTAATAATTGCTGTGTTTCCTTCTACACGAGCATCTGCATTCATACGACGAAGTTCATCAATATGCTTGAAACGAGCTGTGTAAATAGTATCTGTTACTTTTGAGGAACCGAATGCTTGTGACATTAACACGGCAAGCGGTTGTTGAATATCCGTTGGGAATCCAGGGTATACCAATGTTTTGACATCCACTGCCTGTAATGTTGAGAGGTCTGTTTTTGGTACATAAATACTTTCTTCACCAATCTCAATTTTCACACCCATTTCACGAAGCTTGGCGATAATTGCTTCTAAGTGAAGTGGAATAACGTTATCGATTGTTATACCATCACCAACTGCTGCAGCCATAATCAAAAATGTAGAGGCCTCAATGCGATCAGGTATAATCGTATGTTCAGTACCATGTAGCTCTTCTACGCCTTCGATACGAATGACACTTGTACCTGCACCTTTAATATTGGCACCCATATTTGTTAGAAGTGTCGCCACATCAATTATCTCAGGTTCTTTTGCAGCATTTTCAATGACAGTACGTCCCTTAGCAAGGACAGCAGCAAGCATGATATTAATCGTAGCCCCAACACTTGCCACATCTAAATAAATTTTTGCCCCTATCAATTCATCTGCACGTAAATAAATGGCTCCGTGTTCATTAGTAATTTTAGCTCCTAAAGCCTCAAAGCCCTTTATATGTTGATCAATAGGTCGAGGTCCTAAAAAACAGCCTCCAGGTAAACCAATAACTGCTTTTTTGAAACGTCCAAGCATAGCCCCCATTAAATAATAAGAAGCACGTAACTTTTTAACGTTGCCGTTTGGTAAGGGCAATGCAATCATCTCTGTTGGATCGATTGTCATTTTCCCATTCTCAAATGAAACTTCTCCACCAATTTCCTCTAATAGAGCCTTTAACGTCCAAGCATCTGAAATTTCGGGTATCCCTCCAATAGTCACTGGAGAGTTCGCCAAAATTGATGCAGGAATTAAGGCGACTGCACTATTTTTTGCGCCACTAACTTTAATTGTACCTTGTAGACGATTTTCGCCAGTAATTTTATAAACATCCATTTTGCGTTCTCCCTCATGATTGGAAAGTAGTATTTTTGCAATTTGCACACTTTATAATCTTATTATTCGCCTTTTCTCTTATTCCAATCCGCTAAAAATCCTTCAATTCCTTTTTCAGTTAATGGATGGTGGAAAAGCTGCTTTAATACTTTAAACGGAGTAGTTGAAATATGTGCACCTGCTAAAGCCGCTGCTGTAACGTGTTGCGGGTGACGGACAGAGGCAGCGATAATTTGTGTATCGATATTATGGATTGTAAAAATATCTGCAATTGTTTCAATTAACTCAACACCATTTTGACCAATGTCATCTAAACGGCCGATAAATGGTGATACGTATGTAGCACCTGCACGCGCAGCCATTAATGCTTGGTTAGCACTAAAAATTAATGTCACGTTTGTTTTAATTCCTTTGTTTGCAAAGAATCGACATGCCTCTAATCCAGCTGGTGTCATAGGAAGCTTTACTGTGATGTTTGGCGCAATCGCAGCTAATTCCAAACCTTCTTTAATCATACCTTCTGCATCAAGTGCAATAACTTCCCCACTTACAGAGCCATCAACAAGCTCAGCGATTTCGCGAAGACGATCATGGAAAGAAACATTCTCTTCTTTAGCCACTAACGATGGGTTTGTCGTTACTCCTGATAAAATACCCCATGCATGTGCCTCTTTAATCTCTTCAAAGTTTGCTGTATCAATGAAAAATTTCATATTATTTCCTCCTGATCATTTTTCTTATATTATTAAATATTTTCCAAAATTTCTTTATTTCAAAAACAAGAGAAGGTCGATTGAAAGCATCAACACTTCTCTTATTATGTGTATTTATCTATGCTTTTGTAACATATTAAATGCAAAAATTATGCTTTTTGTGCACTTCCAAATTCACGAATTTTACCAATAACCGTAGCTTTGATGGCTTCACGTGCTGGACCAAGGAATTTACGTGGGTCGTAAACAACTTTGTCGTTGTCCAGAATTTCACGAATTACTTTTGTTGCTTCAATTTGATTTTCAGTATTGACGTTAATTTTAGCCGTACCTAACGAAATAGAACGTTGGATATCTTTTGTTGGGATACCTGTACCACCATGTAAAACAAGTGGAAGGTTTGCCAATTTAGAGATTTCCTCCATTTCTTTAAAGCCTAAGTTTGGCTCTCCTTTGTAAGGACCATGTACAGAGCCAAGTGCTGGCGCTAAGCAGTCAATGTCAGTTAGTTCAACCATTTTGCGACATTCTTCTGGATCAGCGTAAATAATACCACCGATTACGCCATCTTCATCTCCACCAACTGTCCCTAATTCTGCTTCCACAGAAACGCCTTTAGCATGTGCGTATTCTACTACTTCTGAAGTAATTTTCACATTTTCCTCAAATGGGTGATGTGATGCATCAATCATCACGGAAGTAAAGCCTGCATCAATTGCTTCTTTACATTTTGCAAAGCTAGAACCATGGTCAAGGTGAATTGCTACAGGAACTGTAGTACCGTAAGATTCCATTAAACCTTTTACCATATGAACAACAGAAATAAATCCGCCCATATATTTACCTGCACCTTCAGAAACACCAAGAATCACTGGAGACTTTTCTTCTTCAGCTGCTTGTAAAATTGCTTGAGTCCATTCAAGGTTATTAATGTTGAATTGACCAACAGCATAACCTTCTGCTTTTGCTTTAATTAACATCTCTTTCATAGATACTAATGCCATACTAAAAATCCTCCTCATAGGACTATTCTTTCTACATAAACATGCTCCTCAATCATAGCAAAAATAATAGCCCCTGAAAAGCAGGGGCTATTATTTTCTACCCGAAAGCGAAGTGTAACGTAGCGGCAGGGGTGACGAAGTGGAGTGTTACGTAACGAAGTCATAGCCCCTGAAAAGCAGGGGCTATTATTTTCTACCCGAAAGCGGAGTGTAACGTAGCGGCAGGGGTGACGAAGTGGAGTGTAACGCAACGAAGTCCTCTCACCTGAAAAGCAGGGGCTATTATTTTCTACCCGAAAGCGGAGTGTAACGTAGCGGCAGGGGTGACGAAGTGAAGTGTTACGTAACGAAGTCATAGCCCCTGAAAAGCAGGGGCTATTATTTTCTACCCGAAAGCGAAGTGTAACGTAGCGGCAGGGGTGACGAAGTGAAGAGTAGCGTAACGAAGTCCTCGCACCTGAAAAGCAGGGGCTATTATTTTCTACCCGAAAGCGAAGTGTAACGTAGCGGCAGGGGTGACGAAGTGAAGTGTTACGTAACGAAGTCCTCGCACCTGAAAAGCAGGAGCTATTAATCAACATAAAAAAACAGGCCGTGTGTCCACTGCCTGCTTTTTAAACTTGTAAAGCTTTATTTACTTCATCACGCACTTCGAAAATATCAAACGGTTTTGTAAAGTAACGAATGGCTCCTAATTCTAACGCTTCTTGCACAACATCCAATTCTCCGTATGCTGTCATCATAAAAACAGGCAGCTTCGGAAACTTCTTTTTTAAACGTCTCAAAATTTCAATACCATCCATTCCTGGAATTTTCATGTCCAGTAAAACACAATCCATCTCTTGTTCGTCTGCATACTTTAATGCCTCTGAACCATTTGCTGCTAAATATGTAATATATCCTTCCTTTTTCAGCACTTCATTTAAAAGTAAACGAATTCCCTGCTGATCATCGACAATTAGTAATCGTTTCACATCGCATTCCGCCCTTTTTAGTTTTATTCTTACACAAAAACTTTCTTTATTATGTATAATTCTCCTTTTTCAGCTTAATACCTTCTAGTATTATAAATTATCTGCTTTTGCTTTCTACCTTTTACCCCCTATAATATGAATAGAGGTGGGAACATGTCAAAAATTCTAACAACACAATTAAGTGGATTATTACAAAGAATTATACAAAATGAAGAAGATGCTATCGAGGAAACAGCAAGGTTATTAGCACAAGCCGCAATCGGCGAAGGAAATGTCTATTTTGCTTGCTTTGGAGAAATGCAGGTTGTGGCATTAAATGCACTTCAAGCAGTCGAACCCTTTAGCAAGTTAGCACCTTGGACTACAGACACAAGCTTAACAGAAGCTGATCGGGTTTGCATTTTTACTCGTAGTGCATATGATGAAGAAGCACTCGTCTTAGCACAAAAATTAAATACGCAATTTATTCCCTTTGCTGCTATAGCTAGTGAAGCAGCTAGTGTAGATAACCCTCTTGCTGATTTAGCCTATACGTATGTTTCTACACGCATTAAAGGCGGTTTAATACCAAATGATCTAGGTCAACGTATTGTTGTACCACATGCGCTTGCAGGACTCTTTGTATATGAAGCTGTCAAAATTGCTTATGATGAAATGCTTGGGTTGGATGAAGAAGAATTGTAGTCAGCAAATTAAAAAGAGTTGTCTCGTATTTAACGAGACAACTCTTTTTGATTATTTAAATGTTGAGCCGATAAAATCGCGGAACAATGGTTGTGGACGATTTGGACGTGACACTAGCTCTGGGTGGAATTGACATGCTACAAAGAAGTTGTTTTCTGGTAGCTCAATAATTTCAACCAATTTGCCATCAGGACTTGTACCTGAGAAGACAAGGCCAGCTGCTTCCATTGCCTCACGATATTCATTGTTAAATTCATAGCGGTGACGATGACGCTCATAAACAAGCTCTTTACCATAGGCTTGGCTAGCTTTTGAACCATCCTTTAATTTACATGGGTATAAACCTAAACGTAAAGTACCACCGATATCTACAGTATCATTTTGATCTGGTAGGAAGTCGATAATTGGATACACCGTATTTGCATCAAGCTCTGTAGAATGAGCACCTTTTAGGCCAAGTACATTACGTGCAAATTCTACTGTTGCTAATTGCATACCTAAACAAATGCCTAGGAAAGGAACATTATTTTCACGTGCATATTGTGTTGCTAAGATTTTACCTTCAACACCACGATCACCAAAGCCGCCTGGTACTAAAATAGCGTCAGCACCTTTTAATAGCGAGGCCACATTGTTAGCATCAACGTGTTCTGCATTAATCCAGTCAATTTCAATATCAGAATTAAATGCATATCCAGCATGCTTTAATGCCTCAACTACAGAAATGTAAGCATCTTGTAGTTCTACGTATTTCCCTACTAATGCTACCTTTCTTTTATTTGGTAAGTTCTTCACTTTTTCTACAAGGTCACGCCATTCTTCCATATCTGCTTCTGGAGCTTCCATACCAAAATGATCCAAAACGATATCATCTATATCTTGCGCATGTAGGTTTAATGGTACTTCATATAAATGCTCAGCATCACGAGATTCAATAATTTCATGTGGTTGAACATCACAGAATAATGCTAATTTCTCTTTCATCTCTTGTGGTACTTCTTGTTCAGTTCGAACTACGATAATATTTGGCTGAATACCTAAAGAGCGTAATTCTTTAACAGAATGCTGTGTAGGTTTTGTTTTAAGTTCACCAGCTGCTTTAATATAAGGAATAAGTGTACAGTGAATATACATTACATTGTTATGCCCTAAATTTGTTTTCATTTGGCGAATGGCTTCTAGGAATGGCAATGATTCAATATCACCTACTGTTCCACCAACCTCTGTGATCACAACATCTGCATTTGTTTCACGACCAGCACGTTGGATACGATCTTTGATTTCGTTTGTAATATGAGGAATTACTTGGACTGTTCCACCATTATAATCTCCACGACGTTCTTTCTGTAATACAGATTGGTAAACACGACCTGAAGTTACTGTAGAATGTTTCCCTAGGTTAATATCAATAAAACGTTCATAGTGTCCTAAGTCTAAATCAGCCTCAGCACCATCATCTGTTACAAAAACCTCACCATGTTGATAAGGACTCATCGTACCTGGGTCAATATTGATATATGGGTCAAATTTTTGAATCGTCACTTCTAACCCACGATTTTTTAATAAACGGCCTAAAGATGCTGCAACAATCCCTTTTCCAAGTGATGATACAACCCCACCTGTTACAAAAATATACTTCGTCATGAATAAATTCCTCCTTATGATGTTCTAAAATATTAGTGCGTTTAGGGGGGATCAGAACCATTTACATTCTAATACCCTAAAAAAAGAAAAGCCGAGAATGTCTACAAAATGTAGTCGATTCGAAGCTGTAATCGGTTCTATCTCTTTTCCACTTTCCTTTAAACCATAAAACTCTAATAACTTTTCAGTCACCGTTTACTATACATCATGAATAATTAAAAACATTTATATTCATATCGGTATTAAAAGTATGGGAGAACTAAAATGATTAAAGTTAAAAACAAAAAAACGCTCCTCCTGCATAGGTTTGCAGGGGGAGCGTATTATATACACGGTCTTTCTCCTTCTTTTAAGGAGCCCAAGTAAAAGATTAAACGTAACCGTGATAGAAGTCAAGATTTTTTGCTTCTAGCTTAAAAGAAAGAAAATTCTAAGTGTACTGTATTAGATCTCTTCCTCTTCTTCCTCAAATTCTTCTTCCTCTTCATCAATAAACTCTTCATCGATTTCTTCATCAATTTCTTCTAGTTCTTCATCGTCAAAGTCGATATCTTCTTTTTCATCATCTTCTTCATCAAGTTCTTCTTCATCAATGAACTCTTCAAAGTCTTCATCAAAGTCGATATCTTCTTCATCTAAGTCTACCTCTTCATCAAGATCTTCATCATCAAAGGCAGCTTTAGATTTTTTCTTTTGAGTCTTAACAGAAGGAGCTGTTTCTTCTTCGATTTGCTCAACTTTAAACCATTCACGTAAGCCCCAGCCTGCTTCTTGATTATATAAGAAGCGACCATCAATATTGATATCTGTATAAAATTGTAACAGACGGGATTTCATTTCTGCATCACTATAGCCCACAAGCTCTTGAATTAATTTTAATAAATCATTAAAAGACACTGAGGCACGTTTTTCATTTAAAATTGCATAAGCTAAGTTAATTAACGATTCTTCTGTTAATTGTTCCTTTGTCATTTCACGAAAATTCAATTCGTGCACTTCCTTTCCCTCATCACAATGGACGTTTTAAAATTACATGGTGCTTTATTCTCCAAGCGCAGCAAAAAAGGCCACGCAAAAGGTTCTTTCCATACAATAAGCATAATACCCATTATATACAAAGTTTTAGCCCCTTTGCTAGCTTCAATTACTGTTTTTTATATTACGCATTTTTTTTATTCCAAGATAAAACAAATAGACAGATAATAGTAGTAAAGGAATAGCGCCAATTTGCTTATTATACAGGAAAAAGGCTCCCAATACTAAAGCTAATATAATTATGTAGTGAATAGCTGATTTCATCCTCTACTGCGCCTCCCCTTTTTTTACATTTCTATTATAACGAAAATAAAAAGAAGTGCCTAATCTTAAGACTAGACACTAGAAATTAGAGAAGCATGATACTTGAATAGAAAACAAGAAGTTTTGATCAACCTTGCTTACATATTACGACGATATTGTCCGCCAACTTCATATAAAGCTTTTGTAATTTGTCCTAAACTCGCTACTTTTACTGACTCCATCAGCTCAGCAAAAATATTACCATTATTGACAGCCACTTCTTGTAGACGTGCAATCGCAGCTTCACTTTCCTCTTCATGGGCTTTCCAAAAAGCTTGTAAATTACGAATTTGTGTCTCTTTTTCTTCTGTCGATGCACGTGCGATTTCCATATTATCTATATCAGCATCTGAAGGTGGATTTGGGTTCAAGTAAGTATTAACACCAATGATTGGTAACTCTCCTGAATGTTTTAACATTTCGTAGTACATAGATTCTTCTTGAATTTTACCACGTTGGTATTGCGTTTCCATAGCACCTAACACACCGCCACGATCATTAATACGATCAAACTCTTCAAGAACCGCTTCTTCCACAAGATCTGTTAATTCTTCAACAATAAACGCGCCTTGTAGTGGGTTTTCATTTTTTGCTAAACCATGCTCTTTTGTAATAATCATTTGAATTGCCATAGCACGTCTTACAGATTCCTCCGTAGGTGTAGTAATGGCCTCATCGTAGGCGTTTGTATGCAATGAGTTACAGTTATCTTGTAATGCCATTAAAGCCTGTAATGTTGTACGAATATCATTAAAATCAATCTCTTGTGCGTGTAAACTACGCCCAGACGTTTGAATGTGATACTTTAGCTTTTGAGCGCGCTCATTAGCACCGTATTTATCACGCATTACAATAGCCCAAATACGTCGTGCCACACGACCGATTACTGTATACTCTGGATCTAGTCCATTTGAGAAGAAGAATGATAAATTTGGTGCAAAGTCATTGATATTCATGCCACGACTTAAATAATACTCTACATACGTAAAGCCATTAGCTAAGGTGAAGGCTAATTGGGAAATAGGGTTTGCTCCAGCTTCCGCAATATGATAACCAGAAATGGAAACAGAATAATAGTTACGTACTTTATGGTCTATAAAGTATTGCTGAATATCGCCCATCATACGCAAAGCAAACTCTGTTGAGAAAATGCATGTATTCTGGCCCTGATCTTCTTTTAAAATATCAGCTTGTACTGTTCCACGTACGACTTGCAATGTTTTTTCACGTGTCTCGGTAAACTCTTCAACTGTCAAAGTTCGTCCTAGCTCTTGCTCACGTAATTGAACTTGTTGATCGATTGCTGTATTCATAAACATTGCTAAAATAATAGGTGCTGGTCCATTAATAGTCATTGATACAGATGTAGACGGTGCACATAAATCAAAGCCTGCGTAAAGTTTTTTCATATCTTCTAGTGTACAGATCGATACACCTGATTCTCCAACCTTACCGTAAATATCTGGACGGTAATCTGGGTCTTCCCCATACAAGGTTACAGAATCAAAAGCTGTAGATAAACGTTTTGCATCATCATCTTTTGATAAATAATGGAAGCGTTTATTTGTACGTTCTGGTGTTCCCTCGCCAGCAAATTGACGCTTCGGATCTTCACCCTCACGTTTGAATTGGAATACACCAGCCGTATATGGGAATTCGCCAGGAACATTTTCTTTATAAACCCAACGCAAGATTTCCCCATAGTCTTCAAACTTCGGTAATGCTACTTTTGGAATTTTCGTGCCAGAAAGACTAGTTGTTTTTAAGATGGTACGAATTTCTTTATCGCGAACTTTAGTCACAAACTCATCGCCAGCATACGCTTCTTTTAATGCCTGCCAATTATCCAATATACGCTTGGATTCTGCTGTTAATTCATCTCTAACACCTTCTGCTAAAGAAGTAAGCGATGCCACAAGCACATCATCTGGAGCTTTTTCTTGGACAGCTGCAATAGCACCTTCTAATTGGAATAGTCGACGAGCAAATGCCACCTGCTGCTCAGTTTTTTTATGATAGCCACGGACAGTGTCCGTAATCTCACGTAAATAATAACGGCGATCGTTTGGAATGATAACATCTTGCTTTTGCGTTTTCGCAAATTGCTCATAGCTTGTTTCCCAATTAAAACCTGTTTTTTCGTTAATTATTTTAACGAGGGCGGCGAATAACGCATTTGTGCCTTTGTCATTAAACTGGCTAGCTATTGTACCGTAGACTGGCATGTTATCAAGTGATTCATCCCAAAGCTCGCGGGAACGTTGATATTGTTTTTGTACTTGTCGAAGGGCGTCCTCTGAGCCTTTTCGCTCAAATTTATTGATCGCAATAACATCTGCAAAGTCAATCATATCAATTTTCTCAAGTTGTGTAGGTGCACCGAATTCGCTTGTCATGACATACATAGATAGATCCGTGTATTTAGTAATTTCGGCATCACCTTGACCGATTCCACTTGTTTCTACGATGATTAAGTCATAACCTGCTACACGTACTACATCTAGCACATCACCAATTGATGCAGATAATTCTGTACGTGAGCCACGTGTTGCTAAACTACGCATATAAACACGGTTATTAAAAATAGCGTTCATGCGAATACGATCCCCAAGCAATGCTCCACCCGTTTTTTGCTTTGTTGGATCGACTGATAGAATGGCTACACGTTTATCTGGGAATTCTTTTAGGAAGCGGCGAATCAGTTCATCCGTTAAGGATGATTTCCCTGCACCACCTGTTCCCGTAATCCCCATTACTGGCGTACCTTTTGAAAGCTTTCTTGCCTCTGCTAGCATTTCTTTCGTAGCTTCATCGTCATTTGACTCAGCTGCTGTTATTAGATTGGCTAAAATTTCAGGCGTCTCTGTCGTTAAAGACTTTAATTTCTCTAAATAATTACCTGTTGCAGTAGGAAAATCTGTTCCTTTAATTTGTTCATTAATCATTCCCTGTAGCCCTAAAACACGGCCATCCTCTGGTGAGAATATCCCTGCAATGCCATACGTATGAAGCTCTTTAATTTCACGAGGTAAAATAACTCCTCCACCACCGCCATAAATTTTAATATGTGGTGCTCCTTTTTCGCGCAGTAAATCATACATATATTTAAAGTATTCCATATGTCCGCCTTGATAAGAAGAAACCGCAATCCCTTGTGCATCTTCTTGTATCGCAGCATTCACGACTTCTTCAACAGAACGATTATGACCTAAATGGATTACTTCTACACCGCTCGATTGTAAAATGCGTCGCATAATATTGACTGAAGCATCATGTCCATCAAAAAGACTCGATGCTGTCACAAAACGTACGTGATTTTTTGGACGATATACTTCTACCTTTGTCATATGAAATCCCCACTTTCTCCCCTTATTGAATAAAAAAAGCCGGCATTGCAATATCGCTATATGCAATTGCCGACAAACCCCTTACAAATATTAAAACCCCTTTATGCCTGAAATGAACAAGGTGATTTGCATGTCAATGAATTCGTCTATTGAATGCTGACGATGTAAAGCCCATTTGCGAAACGCCCAGCTTTGTCCTGAAACAACTAAGTTATTGGCTGCTAAATGGATTTGCTTCTCTGTCATAGTTAGTTCGCCAGACTGGACACATCGCTGTAACAAGCGTTCAAATGTGGCAACCATTTCAAACTCTTTACTAAAAACATAGCGTTGTGCTTCTTTTGACAATGATTTTGTTTCTTGATACATGATTGTTAGCTCATCAACCATACTATCGATTTGCAGGAAGTATTCCCGAATCATTTCTTTTAACTCATCAATAGTTCCTGCTTTAATCTCATAACTTGAAAGACGCTCCATTGCATGGTGATAGATACTGTCACAAACAAGGTATAGAACATCTTCCTTCGTTCGGATGTATTCATACAAAGTACCGATACTAAAGCCAGCAGCTTTTGCAATTTCTCTCGTCGTGGCACGGTGAAAGCCTTTTTCTTTAAATAGCTTAATAGCTCCTTGAATCATTTGTTCACGACGAATGGCGATTAGATTTTCATCTTTTACGGTTGACTGTACTTGGGGCCTTTTATCTTTATCAGTCATCAATTATTTCGTTAGCATACGCGAGATAACAAGACGTTGAATCTCCTGCGTACCTTCGTAAATTTGTGTAATTTTAGCATCACGCATAAAGCGCTCTACAGGGTAATCTTTTGTATAACCATAGCCACCAAAAACTTGAACCGCCTCTGTCGTTACACTCATTGCTGTATCGCCAGCCATTAATTTCGCCATTGCAGATGCCTTACCATATGGTAGGTTATTAGATTCTAACCATGCCGCTTGGTATGTAAGAAGTCGAGAAGCCTCAATTTGAGTTGCCATATCGGCTAATTTAAAGGAAATGCCTTGATTTGCAGTGATCGGTTTACCAAATTGCACACGTTCTTTGGCATAGTCAACTGCTGCATCGAGTGCTCCTTGTGCAATTCCTACTGCTTGAGCCGCAATACCATTACGTCCACCATCTAGTGTCGTCATGGCAATCTTAAAGCCTTCCCCTTCAGCCCCTAATAGATTTTCCTTTGGAACACGACAGTTATCAAAAATAATCTCTGTTGTTGGAGATGAACGAATTCCTAATTTTTTTTCTTTCTTCCCTACAGAGAAACCTTCAAATCCAGCTTCCACGATAAATGCGGATGTGCCATGTTTTGCTTCAGGGTCTGTTACTGCAAATACAATATATGTATCTGCTACTCCACCGTTCGTAATAAAGATTTTTGAGCCATTTAAAATATAATCATCGCCATCACGTTTTGCATAAGTTTTCATGCCACCCGCATCAGAGCCAGAGCCAGGTTCTGTTAAACCATATGCACCAATATGTTTGCCTTCAGCCATTGGACGAAGGTATTTTTGTTTTTGTTCTTCTGTACCGAACTTGTAAAGTGGCCAACCTGCCAGTGAAGTATGTGCAGATAAAGTTACACCAGTCGAAGCACAAACACGTGAAAGTTCCTCAACAGCTATGACATATGCAAGGTAATCAAATCCTGCACCACCATATTCCTCAGGCCATGGAATACCAGTAAGCCCAAGCTCAGCCATTTTGTCGAAAATCGCACGGTCAAATTCTTCATTTTCGTCACGTTCAGCAGCTGTTGGCGCCACTTCATTTATAGCAAAATCACGAATCATTTCACGTAATTGTTCATGCTCTTCTGTTAACTGAAAGTTCATTGTCCATTTCCCCTTTTTAGTTAGACTCTGTTTTGTGTTACCTGATTATTGTTAGGTTGGATTGAGCGGGTTTGCCTTATTTCAGAGCAGTTCACACCCTTAATAAACGTTTTCCCCTCACTCTTGAACGGTTTCCATCACTTTGTACCATTCGCAATATCAGGCTTTATTTCAGTAAATGTTTACTAATGACTAGTCGTTGAATTTCACTTGTACCTTCATAGATTTCTGTCACCTTTGCATCGCGGAAATAGCGCTCTACTGGATAATCTTCCGTATAGCCGTAGCCGCCAAATATTTGAACAGCCTCTATTGCCGTTTGTACCGCTGTTCGTGATGAGAAAAGTTTAGCCATTGAAGCTTCTGCTCCACATGGTAAACCTTTTGCACGTAAATCGGCTGCACGATAGACTAACAGTTTTGCAGATTCAACAGCCGTTGCCATATCCGCAAGCTTAAAGCCAACACCTTGTTGTGCGGCAATCGGCTTACCAAATTGAATGCGTTCTTTAGCATAAGCAGTAGACGCCTCTAGTGCCGCCTCAGCAATTCCTAACGCCTGTGCCGCAATGCCGATTCGTCCAACATCTAAATTGGCCATCGCAATTTTAAAGCCTTCTCCCTCTTCCCCAAGTAGGTTGTCGGCTGGAATGCGACAATTATCGAATGTCAGCTGAACTGTACGTGAGCCGTGTAAGCCCATCTTATGCTCATCTTTTCCGATGATTAAACCAGGTGTTCCCTTTTCAACAATAAATGCTGAGATACCCTTTGTTTTTTCAGCTGGGTTAGTAGATGCGAATACAATATACACATCAGCTTCTCCACCATTTGTAATAAATACTTTGGAGCCGTTAATCACATATTCATTGCCATCACGCACTGCCTTTGACTGTAAAGAGCCAGCGTCTGAGCCTGCACTTGGTTCTGTTAAACAAAATGCACCTAAATATTCGCCTGTTGCAAGCTTTGGTACATAACGTTTCTTTTGTTCGTCATTCCCAAAGTAAATAATTGGATTCGTTCCAACTGAAGTATGGACGGATAAAATAACACCCATTACAGCGCTTACTTTTGATAGTTCATTAATCGCAATAATATAAGATGTAAAATCCATACCAGAGCCACCTAAGTCTTCTGGAGTCGTAATCCCCATTAAGCCAAGTTCACCCATTTGCTGTAGAAGCTCACGTGGAAATTCTCCCGCTTCCATTCGCTCCACCCATGGTTGAATTTTTTCCTGAGCAAATTGACGAACCATATCGCGCATCATAATTTGCTCATCTGTAAATTGCAAATGCATCTATAATGTCACCCCTCTAAGTTGTCCCGAAACATCTAAATAACCCCATCCCCATAGGATTATTCGTAAACGTAAAAGCCTCTTCCTGATTTCTTACCTAGCCAGCCAGCTGCAACGTATTTACGTAGCAGTGGGCAAGGGCGATATTTACTGTCTCCAAGACCCTCATGTAAAATTTCCATGATGTAAAGACAAGTATCTAAACCAATGAAGTCTGCCAATGTTAATGGCCCCATCGGATGATTCATACCAAGCTTCATCACATCATCAATTGCTTCTTTTGTTGCCACACCTTCGTAAAGTGCGTAAATCGCTTCATTAATCATCGGTAGTAGGATTCGGTTTGAAATAAATCCTGGGAAATCATTCACTTCTACTGGTGTTTTCGATAATTTAACCGTCATCTCTTCGACAGCTTTGTACACTTCATCTGTTGTTGCTAAACCTCGAATGATTTCAACAAGTTTCATAACTGGTACAGGGTTCATAAAATGCATACCAATTACTTGCTCTGGACGCTTTGTTACTGCTGCAATTTCTGTAATAGGCAGTGAAGATGTATTCGTAGCTAAAATAGCATGTGCTGGCGCAATGCTATCAAGTTGCTTAAAGATGGATTGCTTAATTTCCATATTTTCCACAGCTGCTTCAATGATAATATCTACATCACTAGCATCTTGTAAATCTAGCGACATACTAATTCGACTTAGAACAGCAGCCTTCTCATCTTCAGTTTTACGACCCTTTTCTACATCACGTGATAAATTTTTCGTAATAACCCCTAATCCACGCTCGAAAAATTCTTGTTTGATATCGTTCAATTTCACATCAAAGCCTGCTTGTGCACAAACTTGGGCAATACCAGAGCCCATTTGCCCTGCACCAATGACCATTACCTTTTGAATTCCCATTAGTTCAGTCCCCCTGTTTTTGGTACTTCAATCATAATTGCATCACCTTGGCCGCCGCCTGAACAAATTGCGGCAATGCCAATGCCACCGCCACGACGCTTCAATTCCTGTGCAAGTGTTAATATTATACGTGCACCAGATGCCCCAATCGGATGACCTAAAGCAACTGCACCGCCATTAACATTCACTTTTTCTGCATCTAAATCTGCCAACTGCTTGCTGACTAAAGCTACCGCTGCAAAGGCTTCATTGATTTCAATTAAATCAATATCTGCTAATGATTTGTTAGTCTTTTTCAGTAATTTATTAATAACAAGACCTGGTGTTTGCGGGAAGTTTTCTGGCTCAAGCGCAAGTTCTTCGTGACCAATGATTACTGCCAATGGTTCTCTACCTTCACGTTTTGCACGTTCTTCACTCATAACGACAAGTGCACATGCACCGTCGTTAACCCCAGGTGCATTACCTGCTGTAATCGTGCCATCCTTGTCAAAGGCTGGTTTTAGCTTCGCCAGTACTTCCAAAGACGTCCCTGCTCTTGGTGCCTCATCTGTATCAACAATAAGTGGTGCACCTTTTCGTTGAGGAATCTCCACTGGTACGATTTCTTCAGCGAAGTAACCTTTTTCAATTGCGGCTAACGCGCGTTCATGACTGCGTACTGACCAAGTGTCCTGTTCTTCTCGGCTTAGCGAGAACTCTTTAGCTGTTGCATTACCATAGCTACCCATATGTGGTCTTGCTTTATCGAAAGCACATGTTAAGCCGTCATATAGCATGCCATCTACCATTGTAGAATCTCCCATACGCAAACCATTTCGACCATTCAGAAGATAATATGGTGCATTGGACATAGATTCCATGCCACCCGCAATAATCACTTCTTCGTCCCCTAAACGAATCAATTGATCTGCTAATGTCACCGCACGCATCCCTGAAGCACAAACTTTATTGATTGTTTCTGTTTTTACTGCTGTTGGTAAATTGGCCTTCAGCGCAGCCTGTCGAGAAGGAATTTGCCCCTGTCCCCCTTGTAAAACAGAACCTAAAATTACCTCATCCACTTGCTCAGGTGCAAGATTTGCCTTCTCTAATGCCCCTTTAATGGCAATCGCACCTAAATCACTTGCATGTAATGCTGATAATGAACCTCCAAATTTACCAAACACAGTTCTTGCTCCTGCTAAAATTACAGCTCTATTCAAGTAAAACACCCCTTTTGTTTTACGTTCTCGATGAAGATGCAAAGCATTATTGACTGAACGCTCGCTCGACTTCTATCGAGGAAAAATGGGAGTTTACTATCTCAACTCCCATTCCCATTTAATCTTATTCTACAAAACAATTTTTTATTGTGCAATTTATATTTTTCAGATAACTAAAATATTTCTGCAATAGCAATCATTTTTCTGCGTTCGCTTCCGTATTCTCGTCTTGTTGAACATTTTCTATAGACGCTACCACTTCTTCGTATGTTTCTTCTGTTTCTTCGGAAGAAGGATTAACTGCCTTTACTTTTTCACCGAATACAGAACGTTCTAGTAATTCTGCAACATCAAATGTTCCAATAGAGTCTTCAACCTCTTTAGCCTTTGTACCATCCTCTAGCATTGTTAGGCAGTAAGGACAGCCTGATGAAATAACTGATGCATTTGTTGCAAGAGCCTGTTCTGTTCGCGCTACGTTTATGCGATTTCCTACATGCTCTTCCATCCACATTAATCCACCACCAGCTCCACAGCACATCGCTGTTTCGCGATTACGTTCCATTTCAACAAGCTTCACGCCAGGGATTCCTCGAAGGATCTCACGTGGGGCATCGTACACATCATTGTAGCGGCCTAAATAACAGGAATCATGGAAAACAATCGTTTCATGAACCTCATAGTTTAGAGCTAGACGATTTTCCTCAATCAACTGATTTAATAACTCAGTGTGATGATACACTTCACCTTTCCAGCCAAAGTCTTGATATTCATTTTTAAAGATATTGTAGGCATGAGGATCGATTGTTACAATTTTCTTCACGTCATTTTTCTCAAACTCATCAATATTTGCTGTAGCTAGCTCTTGGAATAAGAATTCATTCCCTAAACGACGAGGTGTATCCCCAGAGTTTTTCTCTTTATTACCTAAGATTGCAAACTTCACACCAGCCTCGTTTAATAGACGACATAATGCTAAAGCGATTTTTTGAGAGCGGTTGTCGAAAGCTCCCATCGAACCAACCCAGAATAAATACTCCATTTCCTCGCCAGATTTTTTCAGCTCTTTTACAGTTGGAATTTGGATTGTTGGATCTAGATCACGCCAATTTTCTTTTTCCTTGCGGTTTAAGCCCCAAGGATTACCTTGTCGTTCGATATTCGTCATTGCACGTTGAGCATCAGGATTTACTTTCCCTTCAGTCATTGTTAGATAACGACGTAGATCAATAATTTTATCAACATGCTCATTCATTACAGGGCATTGATCCTCACAGTTACGACATGTCGTACAAGCCCAAATTTCCTCTTCTGTAATGACATCGCCAATTAAAGATGGGCTGTAGATATCCTCAATTACAGCACCTTCAGCACCAGCTGCAATTGCAAGCTGGTTACCCTTTGTATTGGCAAAGAATTGATAAGGCACCCATGGTTTTTGTTTTGTTACGACTGCGCCCGTAAATGTTAAATGGTCACGCAATTTTACGATTAAATCCATAGGAGACAGCATTTTTCCTGTTCCTGTTGCTGGACACATGTTTGTACAACGTCCGCATTCTACACAAGAATATAGATCAAGCATTTGCTTTTGTGTGAAGTCCTGTATGCGTCCTACCCCAATAGAAGGCATATCCTCTTCGCTTTCAGCATTTTCTCCAGCTTCTTCCAAGGCCTCAAAATCAATTGGTGTTAATGTACCCGTACGATCTAAACGATTCATGTAAACATTAAGTGGACTGACAATTAAGTGGAAATGTTTAGACTGCGGTACGTATACAAGGAATGTTAATAGAATTAAAAGGTGTGCCCACCACATTACATAAAACACACCAGCGGCAACTGATGTAGGTAGGAAGCCAAAAATAGCAGCAATACTTGAAGCAACTGGCTCCGTATAAGTTAATCCCTCACCATGCCAAATTAATCCCATACCATTAGCGATTAATGTAGATACCATTAACCCACCAATGAAAATTAATACAAGGCCGTTTTTCCATCCTCGTTTTAGACGCACTAGCTTTTCAACATAGCGGCGGTAAAATGCCCACACTACCGCGACTAAAATCATTAAAACCACCAGTTCTTGGAAGAATGTAAAGACACCATAGAAAATGCCTAGTGGCAGATGTGACTCTGGTGCTAGTCCTTTCCAAATTAAATCAATGGCCCCTAACTGTACCATCAAAAATCCATAGAAAAACATAACATGTATTAAACCACTCTTTGGATCCTTTAATAGCTTATTTTGACCAAATACATTGACCATAATATAACGAAGTCGTTCTTTAACACTTTCATCAAACTCAACCTTTTTCCCCAATTGCACATACTTATAGCGTGTTTTCAACAGGTAGAAGAACAATCCTACTGCATAAAGCACAACCACGACTGTTAAGACAATGTTAGCAATTAATAATGGACTCATGGTTGGTCCCCCCTTTAGTTTGTCGTAATTTTCTCTCTTTGTGACGAATTTGCTAGTTCAAACAGAAATGTACTTCACTTTATCATTATATTCCTATTCTAATAAATGAGTGAGCATTCAGTCAACATAAAACGGAAATATTTCTGATAATTTTATATTCTTACATTTTACAAGAAAAAAAGCCACCCTGAATTTTTCAAAGTAGCAATTTTACTTTCCTTAACTATTATACTTAGGGGATGTCGCATATTCAGTAGACTTTTGAACATCTGCTAAATTGCATACAAACCTATACCGACCCGTAGCTTAACATCTGGAATTCATTTTTTGTACAAAAACATTTTTTAAATCAAACTTTATTTTTTAAAAACATTCCCACTGCGAATATATTCAACATCTGCTACGTTTAAGCGAGCATTTACAACACGTGCAGCTGCAAATAAATAATCCGATAAGCGATTTAAATATTTTTGTACAACCTTGGGTACATCTTCAACTTCTTTCATAAGTGTCACCATTTCACGTTCTGCTCGACGTGCAACCGTGCGTGCAATGTGTAAAGTTGCCGCTGCTGGTGCACCTCCTGGTAAAATAAAACGTTGTAAAGGTGGCGCTTCGTCTGATAAAGCATCTATACGAGCTTCAAGTACTTCTATCGGTTGCTCTGTTAATTTATAATGACGTTCTTTCATCACATTAGCAAGGTCTCCACCAGCATCGAACAACTCATGCTGAATTGTCTCTAGGTCTGTTAAAATATCCTTGAAAAGCGCTTGATCTAATTCACTTACGGCCTTCCCAATAAAGGAATTTAATTCATCAATTGCCCCATATGTTTCCACACGTAAACTATCTTTATCAACCCGTCCTCCAATAAGACTTGTTTTCCCCGTATCGCCTGTTTTCGTGTAAAGCTTCATTTCTCTCATCTCCTAAAACTGGTTTTTATAATTCCTAATCGCCTGAACTGTTGTTTCATAGACACCCTTTGCAATCATTTTACCAACTTCCGTAATTGGGCCACCATACAGCATTTCTTCTCCTTTTTGAGTTGCAGCAATTAACAGACTATCTGTAGCAGTACCTGTTGCAATTGTTCCACTCCGCTCATCACGAATATTTTCTGATTGCAACGCCTTTGTTTTTGCCTCAGTTGCTGTCATCAATGCCTGAAAAAATGCCTCTTCCGATAAACAACCATTAACGATAACCCATGTATTAATAGTACCAATATATGGATCATCTTGTCTTTCGTGTACTCGAGATACATCAACTGCATTGCCTACGCCAGCTGTTACAGCTACGATTATACTGCCAAAAGGTGCTGAAAATTCATTGATGGCCACTAGAGCTGTTGGTACTGCTGTAAGCATAACAACAGTATTTGTAGATGAAAAATTTTCCCTTTTCAAAAATTCTTTAACTTCTCTTTTCACATCGCTAATGACATAATCACCAGGAACTGAGCGATTTAATAAGCAATTATGCCAGCCAATACCTGGGTTATGAACTGCAGAAGATACGGTCTTCAGAGGAAGCTCTGATTGAAGTTGGATATATTGTTCAGTTATCGTAAAGTGCTCTTTTTTGATGACAGCTCGCTGCTGATAGTCTGTAGCTGCGGGCATTATTGTAATTTGGGGTTTTGGTATTTCAGGGTGAGCATATGTAGTCACCCGTGCTTGATAAACTTCTTCAATTTGGGAGGCAATTAATACTTCATGTGGTGCACCAAGTGCTCTCATTTGTCCGCTTTCCATCAGCAATAATTCATCACAATAAAGAGAGGCTAAATTCATATCGTGTAGTACCATAACGACTGTTAAACCACACTCCATAGCTTCCTTCCGAACCATATCTAAAATTTGACGTTGGTGTGCAATATCAAGATGATTCGTTGGTTCATCCAGCAGTAAGATTTCAGCTGTTTGAGCTAATGCCTGTGCAACAAAAGCTCTTTGTTGTTCACCGCCAGATAAAAATTCCATCGGTGTATGCTCATATCGCTTTACACCTGTTTGAAGCATTGCATGTTGAACTGCCTTCTCATCTTGTGCAGACCAACTCGAGAAAAAGCCTGTTTGATGCGGGTAGCGCCCCAGTGAAACTGCCTCTCTCACACTGTTCGAGAAAGCATTTGCATGAAGCTGTGGTAATACAGCCATTTTTTTCGCCAAAGCACGAGCATTATAAGAAAGAATATTTTGTCCATCAATCGAGACGGTTCCAGCAGTAGCTGGTAAAATACCACTCATTACTTTTAATAATGTGGATTTCCCGCTACCATTCGGCCCTAGAATGCCAAGAATTTTTCCTTTTTCAACAGTAAAACTAATGTCCCTGACGATTGGTACATCTTCATAGCCACCTGATAGATGTTCAACAACAATCATGCCCGTACCCCCTTGCTTCTTCGCTGCTTATAAAAAATATAGGAGAAAACAGGTGCTCCAATAAATGCCGTAATAACACCAATTGGTAGCTCTCTTGGCACAATGATTGTTCGTGCTACTAAGTCGCAAATAATGAGTAATGTTGCACCATTGAAAAAAGATAATGGTAATAAGTGGCGATGATCAGAACCCCAAATCATCCTTGTCATATGCGGCACCACTAATCCTACAAAGCCAATTGTGCCAGAAACCGCTACAGCCGCTCCAGTTAACATGGAGCCACCTGCTAATATCAAATATTTACTGCGCTTTACATTAACACCTAAATGTTTTGCTCGCTCTTCACCATACAACAAGACATTTAATTCTCGTCTTTGTGTCCATAGCATAATTGAACCAACAATCACAAAAGGAATGATCATTTGGACATATGGCCAACCACGCATCGAAACAGAACCAAGTAGCCAGCCTATTACCTGACGTAATTCTTCACCAGATAAGGCAATCATTAATGAAATAAGGGAACCTAAAAAAGAACTAAAAATAACACCTGTTAATATCAACGTTTCCATTTTTAATGAGCGGTCTACGAGTCTAGCAAAGCTCATAACAACTACCATCGTAATGATAGCACCAATCATACTGAAGATTGGCAGCGCATACAAACCGACAACAGGTATAGAAATACTAAAAAAGATCGTTAAAACAGCACCAACAGAAGCCCCTGATGAAACCCCTAGTGTATATGGATCTGCTAATGGATTTTTTAATAAACCTTGGAAAGCTGCTCCAGCAATAGCTAGAGATGCGCCTACTAGTCCCGCTAATAACACGCGAGGCAAACGAATTTTCCAAAAGATATTGGCGGCTGTTTCATCAACCGCCTTATTCCACAATACTTCTAATGGAATATGAACCGAGCCTATCGCTACGCCACACCAGATGCTAATAAGAAGAAGCGTACATGTTAATGTATAGGCTAGTGCTATTTTTTTCACTTAAATACCTCAGGATAGATTGCTTTTGCTAATTCTTCTAGACCTTCAGCTAAACGTGGCCCTTGACGACTTGTCGTACTTTCATCTACCTGCACAATCGCATTATTTTTTACGGCATTAATCGTATCAAAGCCCGCACGTTTTGGTATTTTCGTTAAAATATCTGGTACATAATGATATGTCACCACGATGACATCTGGATTTTTTGCGATAATTTGTTCTGCATCAATTTTATACCAATTATCGCCATCTACAGCTACATTCTTTGCATTGATCATTTCAAGCATAGCGTTCATAAATGTACCATTGCCAGCTGTATAAATATCTGGCTCATCTGATGCTTCAACTAACACTTTTTTGGGTTCAACATCCTTGACTTTAGACAAAACTTCTTCTACTTTTGCCTTCATATTAGCGACAATTTTTTCTGCCTCTGGTAATTTCCCTGTAGCACGTCCAAGTTGCTCAATTGTTGTATATGTTTCATTAAAGTCTTGTGCATTTTTTACAACAAATACTTTCAAACCTGCTGATTCAAGCTGTGCAATAGCCTCTTCTGAAAGAGACATGCTAGATTCGTGTGAAAAAACGATATCTGGTTTTAAGGCAATAATTTTTTCAATATCGTATTCCATACCGCCAACCTTATCCTTCTCAGCTGCCTCTGGCGGATAATCGTCGTTGTCCGTAACACCAACTATTTCATCATTTAAATCTAGTCCAAAAAGGATTTCAGTATTACTTGGAATAAGTGAAACAATTTTCTCAGGAGGTGCTTCAAGTGTAATGTCCTTACCAAGGGCATCTGTTATCGTCATTGGGAATGTTGCTTCATCCACCTGTGCTGTTTCTTGCTGTGTTTGCTGCTCGTTAGATGGCTTGTTATCTTTTGCTTCCTGCCCACAAGCAGCTAGCAAGCCTACTGCTAAAAATGCTGATAATCCTATTTTCCAAAATTTCTTCATGTGAATCCTCCTTCGTTGATCCGTGCGACATTTCGCTTTATTCTACATCAAAATAAAACCCCTCATCTTTGATCGATGAGGGGGCAAAATCGCACCAAAAAAACTGATACAAAATCCACCACCCTATCCTCGTAGGTTGTCATGTCGTTATAAAGGCAGGTCTCCTGGCTAGTGCTACTTGCGATTTTTCAAGCCTTCCCGAAATCTTCAGTGGCATCATTTGAAAAAACTCACACTTACAGTGGCGGGACCGCATCGGAATTACACCGATTTCCCTTTTCACTTTACTTAAGTAAAGAACCTTTATAATATTCAGTTGATTTTATTATACATGAAAATGAAAGAAGTCGCCTCCATTCAAGACGACTCCCAGGCCATTATACAATTTCAGAAAAGTATTGAACTGTTTTCATTTGTGCACCCATTTCTCTTAATGACCATGTCTGCTCTAAATAAACGTCTGCTAGTTTTTCATATTTCCCACCAAATTTATGTGCCCACTCAACCGCTATGACACTTTCATAAAGGTGAGCCATTTTTTCCGCCATACCTTTAGCTTCAAAAGTTTTCGTTGCCTCGTCTAAAGCGCTAAAAATTTGCAGTTTCACAGACATATTCGCCAATTGTTCTTTAACGATTTGTACTAGTGAGCTGTCAGCTAATTTGTCTAATCGTTCCTCCATCTCCTGTACAAACAGTTCATGAGCATGAAACTTATCTACTAAACGAATGAGTTCTAAGGCCAAAATATTAGCCGTCCCCTCCCACACCGTTAACACTTGGGCGTCTCTTAATAAGCGGGGCGTTACAAAGTCTTCTATATAGCCATTACCTCCGTGTAATTCAATTGCCTCACTAGCATAATGAACAGCTTGCTCTGCTGTTTCCTTTTTCATAATGGCAATATATAAACGATTCATAATAAGATCTTGCTGAGTTCCCTGTCCACTTGTCACTTTATCGTATAATTGGATAAGGTCAAAAACTGTCGCTACTTCCACGTGCAACTTAGCTGCAAATTTCCCTAAAGTATCCTGAATCATAGGGTACTGTGTTAAGGGCTTGCCAAATGCATGTCGATTGCTTACATAATGTTTTGCCTCTAAGAAGCCGCGACGCATAATACCAATTGAAGCGACTGCATTACAAATTCTAGAGAGATTTAGTGCTTCTAGCATATAATAAATCCCTTTATTTTGCTCCCCTACAACATAGGCAAGTGCACCATCAAATTCTACCTCACCAGAGGGAACTGCCCGAACGCCTAGCTTATCTTTCAGTCGGCGAATACGTAAATGATTTGTTGTTCCATCTTCTTTGCGCCAAGGAACTGCAAACAATGTTAAGCCTTTGGAACCTGCTGGCGCACCTTCTAGTCGTGCTAATACCATCGCTACACCACACATGCCCGCATTGGATGCAAAATATTTTTCACCATATAGACGATAAGCAGTGCCATCCTTTCTCGCCTCCACCACATTTGCACCTACGTCAGAGCCCCCTTGACGTTCTGTTAAAAAGGTCGCACCTTCATATAAATCTGTGTCACCTGTTGCACACACATGTGGTAAAAAACGCTGCTTTACCTCTTCATCTGCATAATGATCTAATAGATAGGCAGTTGCCATTGTCAATGTTACTGGACAATAAAAACCGGGCTCTGCATGTGATAGCAAATAACCTTGTGCAAAGCTATAAACATAATTCCCCTTGTGTCCTAGCTGCGGAATATGCTTGTGTACATAACCTACAATCCCAGTATTATATGTCTCTTCAATCGTTTTTTTATAGCCATCATTAACCCAAACCTCTGATATCTCTTCACCATAGGCATCATATCTTTGAAGGCGAGGCTCACCCTGTCGATCTGTATGCTTTGCCCTCGCATCAATATCACCTGCACATAGCTCACCAAAATCTGTTAACTCTCGTTGGGCATAGGATAAAAACTCTTTATCTAACATCATTTCCACTATTTTTTGAAGCGTGTCATCTTCAGTAAAAAAGTTCGTAGTACGCATTGCTTCTTGTTGTAATACTTTCATGCTATCTCACCTCTTGCCCCTTTAAATTTTGTTTTAATATTTTGCCTGATGCATTGCGTGGTAGCGCTTCTACTTTTTCAAAAATACGTGGTATTTTAAACTTTGCAAGATGCTCCTCTAAATAAGCTTTCAAAGCTTCCTCATGGATGTCTTGTTTAGCAGAATACACCGCCTTTACAGTTTCCCCCCATTGCGGATGTGGTACACCAATTACCGCAACCTCGAATATACCTTCAAAGCTCAATAAACAATCTTCAATTTCTTTCGGATAAATGTTGACACCTCCCGAAATAATGACATCCTTTTTACGATCTACGATCCAAATAAAACCATCTTCATCCTTGCGAGCTAGATCTCCGGTTTTTAACCAACCATCAATAAAGGCTTCATTAGTAGCTACTTCATCCTTATAGTAGCCAAGCATGTTGCCCTCACCCAACAAGACAATTTCCCCCACTTCGCCTACATTTACATCTTCTCCACTGTCATTCACAATACGCAACTCTGTACCAAGTGGCGCCCGCTGACCAATACTTCCTGCCTTTGCTTCATGCTCCTTGCCAAATAATAATGAGCCACTTGGACCTGCCTCTGTTAATCCATATACACAAGTCAAATTATTTGTGCGGAATGCCTGCTGAATGAACCGAACCTCACTTTGAGATAACGGTGCCCCACCATAGACCCACCATTTCATAGAAGACAAATCTGCCGAATGTAGCCTTGGCAGTTGTGCCGTTAATAAATAAGCAACAGGTGCACCAAAGAAATGTGTTGTTTTCTCCTTTTCAATGGAATCAATGAATAAATCGGGTGTAAAAGTTGGTGTTAATACATTTGTTGAGCCTACCAATACACCCGCCATTAAAAATAAATGTAATGGTGCAGAGTGTGTTAATGGCATCATAAGCAAAATACGGCTCTCAGGCTTTACCTCCATTTCAACAGCTATCATTTGCGCCACTGTTAAAATATTACGGTAGCTAAATAACACACCCTTTGGTTTTCCTGTCGTGCCAGATGTATATAAAATCGTGGAAGGGTCATCCTCTTGTAACTGACAATCAATTGTTTGTGTACTAGCATTTTGAAGCATTG
Source organism: Lysinibacillus capsici (assembly GCF_003367505.1). GTDB lineage: Bacteria > Bacillota > Bacilli > Bacillales_A > Planococcaceae > Lysinibacillus > Lysinibacillus capsici. The sequence continues at coordinate 60,820 of NZ_PXXX01000019.1, read as the reverse complement.
ATTCATACTGATGCCATCCCACTTTTTCTTGACCTGTTTTAATTTTTAACGGAATACCGGCTAGCTGTTCAACTGCTGCAAAAATAGCCTCATGTACGACAATTGCCTTCGCCTCGGCATGCTGCGCCACGTACTCTACTTCTTGCAATGTAAACTTCGCATTGACTGGCACAACGATCGCTCCAATACGCTGAATAGCAAAGTAACTGACAACAAACTCTAAAACGTTTGGCATAAAAATTAAAACCTTATCCCCCTGCTTTACTCCCTGCTCTAGTAAAGCATTACTAAAACATGTCACCTGCTTATCTAAATCTTGGTAGGTTACTCTTCTGCCATGACAAATAACGGCTTCATTTTTCGGATACTTACGGGCATTACGTGCTAATAAATTGGAACTATTCATCTTGCATCTCTCCCTTTAAAGTCGCTAATTTTTCGCTAAACATGCCATGCATTTGTTGTAACTCATGCTTCATCTGCGTCAGCTCAGCTATTTTACTGTCAATCTCTTGAATTTTTTGTTCCCCGTATTCAACCGTTCGCTCTAATTGCTGAATTCCTGAGCGATCAAAATCAAATAGTAAAACCATCTCTTTGATTTCCTCTAAAGAAAATCCGTACCGCTTGCCTCTGAAAATAAGCTTGAGTTTCGCCAATTCTTTTTTGGAAAAGGTTCGTTGGTTGGTAGATGAACGATGGGGGCAAAGAAGCCCAAGTTCCTCATAATAACGTATTGTCCGCGTAGACACATTAAACTCCTTTGCTACCTCCTGAATCGTCTTCAAAACCATCTCCCCTTTCCTAATTGGCAACAGTATACCATTGACGTTAACGTAAACTTCAACAAAATTTTCGGAATTAACAGAAAAATAAAGTTTGGGACAGCTAATTTCCCACGGTTTATCCGTTTCTTTTGTCTTTCTATCCAACACATTCGGAACTTTATCTCTCATATTCAGCCTTCTATCCATTAAAAAAAGCCCCTAACACTTTTCATGTTAGGAGCCTAAAGTTTAATTACATTTTTTCAGGTGCAGATACGCCGATTAAACGTAATGCGTTCGCAATTGTTGTGCGGACAGCCGTAATTAATGCTAAACGAGCCTCTGTTAACTCTTTATTTGAAGCATCTAATACTTTTTCTGCATTATAGAAGCTGTGGAATGCAGCTGCTGTTTCTTGAATATAGTTTGCGATACGGTGCGGTGTGCGGTGTTTCGCTGCTTCCGCTACCACTTTCGGGAAATCACCAATCTTTTTCAGTAAATCAATTTCCTTTTCTGCTGTTAATAAATTGAGATGTTCTGTTGTAGCAGCAAAGCCTTGTTCATTTGCTGAACGTAAAATAGATGAAATACGTGCATGCGCATATTGTGCATAGTACACAGGGTTTTCATTAGATTGTGATACTGCAAGGTCAAGATCAAAGTCCATATGAGAATCGCCAGCTGTTTTTACAAAGAAGTAACGAACTGCGTCAAGACCAACCTCTTCTACAAGCTCACGCATAGTTACTGCATTCCCTGTACGCTTAGACATCTTGAATTTTTCACCGTTTTTATAAAGCTGAACCATTTGAATAACTTCCACTTCTAACGTATCTCGATCATAACCAAGTGCTTGAATCGCTGCTTTCATACGTGGAATATATCCGTGATGATCAGCTCCCCAAATATTGATTAATTTATCGAAGCCACGGACAATTTTGTCTTCGTGATAAGCAATATCTGGTGTTAAATACGTGAATGACCCATCATTTTTAATTAGCACACGATCTTTATCATCACCAAATGTTGTAGAGCGGAACCAAGTAGCACCATCCTCTTCAAACACATGTCCATTAGCTTTTAATTTATCTAAAGCTACTTCGATTTTCCCGTTTTCATATAGAGACGTTTCAGAATACCAGACATCAAAATTTACACGGAAGTTTGCTAGGTCTGTTTTTAATTTATCTAATTCTAAAGCTAAACCGTGCTGACGGAAGAAGGCAAAACGCTCATCATCTGATTTTGCTAAAATTGCATCCCCATGCTCTTTTGCTAATTTACCCGCAATATCAATAATATCTTGCCCATGATAGCCGTCTTCTGGCATTTCAGCTTCCATTCCTAATGCTTGTTTATAACGAGCTTCTAATGAATAAGCTAAGTTATTAATTTGATTACCTGCATCATTAATATAATATTCACGAGAGACACTGTAACCAGCCATATCCAACACATTACATAAGGAATCACCAACAGAAGCGCCACGAGCATGACCTAGGTGAAGATCTCCAGTAGGATTTGCTGAAACGAACTCCACTTGAATCTTTTCCCCAGCACCTGCATTTGAGCGGCCATAGTCCGTACCTTGCTCAAGCACCTGTGTCACTACCTCTGTTAGGAAATCTTTACGCACTGTGATATTCATGAAGCCTGGGCCAGCAATATCAATCTTTTCAATATCAGTGCCTGATGGATCAAGATTTTCTAAAATAGCTTCGGCGATAGCACGTGGTGGCTTTTTAGCTAACTTCGTTAATTGCATCGCAATGTTTGTTGCATAGTCACCATTTGCTTTATCCTTTGGTGTTTCTAGGTGAATCGATAATTCTGTGCCAGCCTCAACTAGACCAGCTTTTTCAACAGCCTGCACGATCGCTGCTTTAATAGCCTGTTGTACTTGTTCTACTGCGTTCATCATTGTACCTCCGTAAATGTAATATCTAATGTATAGTTGCCAACGGATTGCCCACCCATTAGTAAATCGTACTGTACATGGAAATCTCCGCTTGTTGCCAGTTTTGTAAACGTCATATTTTTCGTATCAATCACGAGGGGCATAGAACCGAACTCACTTTCATAATGCCCTTTTTGTTGTTCGATTATGTTCAGCGGTAATCGCATATTAACCGCTCCAGCACGCATAATTAGTGCCTTCTCATGACCTAACTTCATCGTTGTGCGGACGATTTTATCCTCCTGCACCTCATCATATTTCAAATACAAGCTTCCTGCCTTTTCAAGTAGCTGCCCTTTGAGCCACATTTCATAACTTTCGGACTCCCCATCACTTGGACGAATGGTAGAAATGAGCTTTATGTTCACATGCGATCTTACTTCGTTCGCCATAACGGATGCCCCTTTTTAGTCTTTTACTATAACCTTTTTATTATAGGATGAATACTTATGGTTTTTCAAGATAGAAGTGATGTAAAGCTCCTCAACAAGTTTATTCGAGAAAATAAAAACCCTCTCCTTCCATAACGGAAAGAGAGGATTTCATTTTATCTATACCATTTTCTTATAATCAATTGTTGAACTATTAACAATAAAGCACTAACAGTCCAATAGATCGGGATAATCGCTGGATTGAACAGACTAAAAATGAGGATCATGAGAGGATTAATAAATACCATTATCTTCATATTTAATGGTTGACTTTTCTCTAGGGCTATACAACTTTGAATGAAATAAATCAAACAAGCAATCATCGAAACCCCAATATCAATCGTCCCTAAATTCATCCAAAGGAAATTTTCACTGGCAATCACTGAATCTAGCTTAATCGCGTAGTACAGTGAAAATAATATCGGTAATTGAATAATGATTGGTAAACAACCTAGTAAAGAGCTTTTCAATGAATCTGAAGTTAGCTCTTGGATTTGTTGCTGTACCATTCTTTTTTCAGATTCGCTTTGACTATTCTTATATTTATCTGTAAGCGCATCTAATTCAGGCTTAATGGTAGTCATTAATTCTTTTGAGTGCTTTTGGTGTTTTGCCGATCGAATAAATAACGGCATAAGAATTAATCTGACTGCAATCGTAATACCAATGACACTAAGTGCGTAGCTACCTGTAAAAGAATGGATGAAATGAATGAGGGTAATAATAGGTTGTGCTAAAAATGTTAACAATGGTTGTCCTCCTAGTTTTAAAGTTTAAATCAAACTAGGAGATACACTTTCTTCCTCATTGTCTTCGGATATTCTAATACATAGAACAAACCACGTTAGCATAGGTGGAGTCCAAGTATTCGTGATAGTATAGTCAACTTCAAACTCCTCGTCTTTCACATCTTGAACGGTTATTTTATTGACGAGATACAGATGCAAATGAACACTTAATACAGTTAAAACCAAAGATGCTAATAGCCAAAAGTATTCCATTGTACTGACAAAAATGAATAAATCATTCATGAGAAGTGACCAAATCATAATACTCCTCCTCCCTTTATTAAAATTGAAGAAACATACATTTTACCTAACTTATCTACGCTACAAAGTAAAATAAGTTTCAATTTTATGCTAAGGCTCATTCTTCATTTCAAAAATATAAAATGGGGCTAGCTCATAGCTAAACCCCATTCAACCAATCTTATTTATTTTACCCAGCCTAAAATCATTTCCCGTAATAATTTTGAAGCTGTGTTTGCTGTCATTTCTGAAGAATCGTAGATCGGTGCTACTTCAACTAGGTCGAAACCTACTACATTTACACCACTTGCTGCAATAGCATGGATGGAAGCGAGTAATTCTTTCGAAGTAATACCACCACAGTCTACTGTACCAGTGCCTGGTGCGTGTGCTGGATCTAAAACATCGATATCAATTGTTACATACACATTGCGTCCAGCTAGTGTTGGTAGGACCTCTTTTAACGGTTCAAGTACTTCAAATTTTGAAATATGCATGCCGTTTTCCTTTGCCCATTCAAATTCCTCTTTCATACCTGAACGGATACCAAATGAATAGACATTTTTTGGTCCTATATGTTCCGCAATTTTACGGATTGGTGTGGAGTGCGAAAGTGGCTCTCCCTCATATTCCACACGTAAATCCGTATGTGCATCAAAGTGAATAATAGCAAGATCATCATATTTAGCTGATACAGCCTTCATTACTGGCCAAGACACTAGATGCTCGCCACCCATGCCGACAGGAATCTTGCCATCTGCTAATAATTTCTCTATAAATTTCTCAATTTCATCTAAAGAACGCTGTGCATTACCGAATGGTAGTGGAATATCCCCTGCATCAAAGTACTTTACTTCCTCAAGCTCACGATCTAGATATGGACTGTACTCTTCAAGACCAATGGATACCTCACGGATACGCTGTGGACCGAAACGTGATCCTGGACGGTAACTTACTGTCCAATCCATTGGCATACCATAAATTACTGCCTGTGCGTCGTCATATGTAGGATGACTTTTTATAAAAACATTTCCTGAATAAGCTTCATCAAATCTCATTGCTAGCCCTCCATATAATTAATCATCATTTTTCGTCTTCTTCTATTATGGCTTACAGGATTGTAATGAAACCTGTATCCTTTTATCCTCGTATACATTATTGGAACGTCTAGCAAATTTCGATTAAAATCTACAAGGTGCAATTTTTTTGTCGAATGCCAGCATTTCAAGTAGTACAAAAAAAGTATAGATGTTTTTGAATAAAGTGCAATAGTTTTTAGTTAGAATTTCGATTAAAGATGAATGTTCGAACACATACTAAAGCTAAGTTCGAAGTTGTGAGAAAACGAGGTGAAGTCGGATGAAACGAAAAAGCTATCATCGAAAGCAACAACGTGTAAAGCGCACACGCAAAAGCCTTACGTTATTCGTGGCCTTTACATCTGCAATTGTCGTAGCGTTTGTCGCACTCCGCATCTATGTTCAAGTGGCTGGTGCACCGCCTTTAACCGTACCAAAGGCTTCTATTTTCTTAGATGAAAATGAGAACCAAATTGGGGATCACTTTACAAATCAACGACGATATTGGGTCGGCCTCGATGAGATGTCACCTTATTTAAAGGAAGCAGTTGTTGCTGTTGAAGATAAAGATTTCTATCAACATGGCGGTTTCGACTATTCACGTATTGCTGGTGCCATTTTAGTGGACATTAAGGCTGGTGGTAAGGTTCAAGGAGCTAGTACCATTACGCAACAATATGCTCGTAACCTTTATCTTTCCCATGAAAAGTCTTGGACACGTAAATTAAACGAAGCCCTGTATGCTTATAGATTAGAAGTTTTTTATGACAAGGACGAAATACTAGAGGGCTATTTGAATACGGTATATTACGGTCATGGCATGTATGGAGTAGAAGCTGCAAGTCGTTTTTATTTCGGAAAATCTGCCAGTGATTTAACGCTTGCTGAAGCAGCAATGCTAACAGGCGTACCAAAAGGACCAAGTATTTACTCACCAATTGCCAATTTAGATAAGGCTACCAATCGTCAACACGTTATTTTAAAACTTATGGCAGACCAAGGTGCCATTACACAAGAAGAAAAAACGCGTGCTGAAAATGAACAGCTCGTCTTAAAAAATGATAGCTGGGTTGCAACCAAATCTGTTGCCCCTTATTTCCTGGATGTGGCTTGGCAAGAAGCCAGTGAAATCTTAAAATCAAAAAACCTTGATATTAGTGAAGGTGGCTGGACAATTCAAACAACGCTTAATCTGGAGCATCAAAAAGCAGCTGAAGAAGCAGTAGCCAAAAATATGCCTGCCAATGATCTGCAATCTGCGTTTGTAAGTATGGAATCTAAAACAGGAGCTGTCACTGCACTAGTCGGTGGTCGTGATTATTCAGTAAGCTCATTTAACCGAGTTACACAAGCCAAACGTCAACCAGGCTCTACTATTAAGCCGATCTTATATGCAGCGGCGCTAGAAAATGGTTACACGCCACTAACTTTTTTAGATGTTGGTGAAACAACTTTTACGTATGATAATGGGCGTGGCACTTATGCACCTAAAAACGTCAACGGTCAATTTGCAGATCATGATATGACGATGGCACAAGCTATTGCTATCTCAGATAATATTTACGCAGTAAAAACCTTAGAGGACATTGGCTTCAAAGAGTTTCATGATATGGCAAACCGTTTTAATGTAGGAATTGGTGCGAAGGATAATTTATCCATTGCACTAGGAACGATTGAAACGACATTATACGAAATGACAAATGCATATAATATTTTGGCGTCGCAAGGACAGCAAACAACACCAACAACCATTGTATCCATTAAAAATGCACATGGAGATGTTATTTATGAAAACAAAGATGTAGCAAGCAAAGCTGAAACAGCCATTTCTAAAGAAAATGCATACATCTTAACAGAAATGATGACAGGTATTTTTGATCCTGTTTTCAGTGACTATTCACCCGCTACAGGAATCAGTATTCGTTCACGTATGACACACACATATGCTGCTAAATCAGGTTCTACGAATAGTGATCAATGGTTAATTGGTTTTACTCCAAAACTAACTGCTGGTGTATGGAATGGCTATGATCAGGGTAAAAACCTTACCACGAAGGAAGATACTGCTGCAACAAAGCAAATCTGGATTGACTTTATGGAAACTGTCAACAAAGGTACAAAAAATGAGGATTTCAAAAAACCTAAAGGTGTAGAGGGCGTTGTCATTGATATTGAAACAGGTAAATTAGCGACTGACGCTTGTCCTAAACAACGTCTAGTCTATGTAGAGTCGAAGGATGTACCTACTGAAAAATGTACAAACTTCGATATTCTCGACAGTAATACATGGGGAGAATTTTGGAATATGCTACCATTCTCTATATTTAAGGACTAAAAACAAGATAATTTCGGAAACCTTTTTAATCCTAATACGTTTTTAGCTATGAAGGCTCTCGACAAAGTAACTGATATACTAAAAATAAGAAAAGCTTTCTCTTCCCCGGAGACGTGTCCGTGGGAACAGAAAGCTTTTCTTTTTTTATGGTCCGCGAAGTATGAGCATCATGGGGCATTTGGCTTGGGTTTGGGTTGTTCAAATGCCGCATAGCGCTCATCACATTCGCGATACCAAGTGTCCTAGCTTACTAAAATGTAAGCTCTGCATCAAGTGTACTTTGTTTCAAACACACTTTCAACCTAATATCGAAAGCGATTGCAAAATGTCACAGATTGTTCAATCATTACGAGTCTATTCGACAAATAAGTCTTGACGCAATTGCTCCTCACTACGTTCCCACAATTCTGGATTAAGTTGTTTAAGGAAAGAAGCTAACACTTTTTTAGACGGTGCATCCATATGCTCTACAATAATATGACGTTTCATGGATTTATCCATTTTATTTACATGATCAGCTAGAATTTTATAGCCACGTCGTTTTTCACGATTTACAACCATCTCACAGGCTGTAACTCCTGCATAATATGGCCCATTTTCTTTATGGTCTATCGTCACCCACACGAGCCAATACAGTTTCCCGCCCTCTGAATCAGCACGGTCCATTGTAAATTTAATACCACGCTCTACGTCACTTCTTGCATGCATGGCACCAATTTCAACAGAAGCCGTCCCCTCTTCTACGTCCACTATTACAGGCGATACATTCTCTAATGAAAGTGAACCGATACCAAACCCTTTATGTCCATCTGTTGGATCGTTTTTTATAATGGTAAAACCCATTTTTTGTTTTGGTTTTTCTTCATTTGTCATACTTAAATATCCTCCATTCTGCTATTATAAAGGAAAGCATATCAACGCATATTTTGTCGAAACAATCACTATTTTCGCCATTGCGTATATGCCTCAACGCAAGTAAGAAGTTTATACTTTCTTATAAACTAACTATACAACATTATTCTATAAAGGAGGCAATATTATGCCATACGTAACAGTGAAAATGCTTGAAGGTCGTACAGAGGAACAAAAACGTGCTCTTGTAAAAGAAGTAACAGAAGCAGTATCTCGCACAGTTAATGCACCTGCAGAAAATGTAACAGTTTTTATTGAAGAAATGTCTAAAAATCATTACGGCGTTGCAGGCGTGCGTTTTAGCGACAAATAGTAGTAAGATGGATAGAGCAAGCATCTTAACGCTCTATCCATTTTTTTGAAATGGTCATAAGTTAACCATCTTTTGCTGGAATAAAACCTTCTATTTCAAAAACAAGGATGTGATCTACGACATGAATAAACTGAAGATAATATTGCTCATCACTATGCTCGTCCTTGGCCTAATACTTGTATTTATCAGCCCCATTCAAAATGCGATCATTGCCCATTTAAGCCATCAATTAAATACTACTGAAATCAGTGTAGAAGAGATTGAAAAGAATAATCAGGTTAATGCAGATTATGTATTTGAGGATGTACAATCGCTGTCCATAGCGGAGGTATTAAAGGCTCAAACAAAGGCCAATAAAATGCCCATAATTGGTAGTATCGCCATACCAAGTGTTGACATGCAACTTCCGATTGTCAAAGGTGTTGGAAATGCTGCACTTGCCGTAGGGGCAGGTACCATGAAGCCAAATCAAAGCCTCGGGCAGGGAAATTACGCCTTAGCAGGACATTATTTTGAAGAAAAGGATATCTTATTTAGTCCTCTATATAAAGCAAGTATAGGAGATACAGTCTATGTAACGGATTTAACCAATATTTATGAATATCATTTAGCTTCTAAGAAAGTCATTGCGGCAACAGATATTTATGTAATCGATGATATTCCAAATAAAACTGTTTTAACACTCATTACATGTGCTGATAATGGATCAAAGCGTCTTGCCATACAAGCTGATTTTGTTCAACAATATCCATTTGATAAAGCACCTGAAAAGCTATCAGAAGCATTTTAGAAATAGGTGAAGCCCCTAAGATTTAAGAGTCTTAGGGGCTTCTTCTTTTAAGTAATTATTTAACTTCAGCGTTGCGGCGACGTAAGAAGTATAATGCACCAAGAATAAGTGCTACTCCAATCAGCATTAGTGCTGTTTGATCGGCACCATCTGTCTGAGGTAATTTACCTTGTGCTTTTAATTGAGCTTCTAATCGTTTTGCATCCGATTTAATTTTGTTAATATCAAGTGATTCTGCAACAGCTTCCTGTTCCTCTTTAGTTAATTGACTATATTTATTCAAGAAATCCTTATAAGCATCTAATGTATCTTTTGTAGCTTTAGTTGGATTATAAGGCGGTAAGTTTTTCCCTTGATCAATGACACCTTGAACAGAAGGTTTAGATCCCTCAGTTTTTCCAGGATTGGCCGAATTATTTGAATCTGTATTTGGTTTGTTTGGTTCTACAGGATTCTCTGGATCTGGATTTGGTTTATTCGGATCCACCGGTTTTTCTGGATCTGGATTGGGTTTGTTCGGATCCACCGGTTTTTCTGGATCTGGATTTGGTTTGTTCGGATCCACTGGTTTCTCTGGATCTGGATTTGGTTTGTTGGGATCCACTGGTTTCTCTGGATCTGGATTCGGTTTGTTCGGATCCACTGGTTTCTCTGGATCAGGATTCGGTTTGTTCGGATCCACTGGTTTTTCTGGGTCTGGATCTGGATTTCCTGGATTAGTTGTAGGAGGTGTTACTGGTAGACTTGGCTGAATTTTAGCCTCGCATGTATTACCCACGATAACTGTACCAATAATTGTCTTACCATTCTCCCTTACAATATACTTACCTGGCTTAATAATTGAATTATTGATCGTAATTTGACCCTTACTATCTGTTATAAACTCTGTTGAACCATTATCTTCAACCTGTATACCATCTTCACCTGTTATTGTTACTTTTACGCCTACACGTGGTTGACCAAACATATTGTTAATTGTCAATGTAAAGGCTGGACAAACTGGTGCAATTGATAATGTAATTTCACAAGGAACACTCGCATAAGAAACTTCTATCTCACCTAAGTAAATATTTTTATCATATACATCATATTTACCCGCAGGAGTTGTTTTAGATACAAATGTTAAATTTCCATCTTTATCCTTATTTGTTGAGATTACTTTTCCAGATTTATCTTTAATAATGACATCGTTACCTGGCTTGATGATGCCAGTATTATCTTTGATTATTACTGTGAAGTTTTCACATTTTGGTGTTGGTTGAACGCTCGCTTTACAATCGATATTGCTTTCAAACTCATCAATTTCTTCTCCATCAACTACAACTGTGTAAACACCTGGCTCTAAATCACTTAATTCAATTACACCGTCTTTTGTAGTTTTTGTAGCTATAATGTTACCTGTATCTTTATTTTTAACCGTTACTGAAGTACCATCTGCAACTAAATTACCATCAACATCATAGACAGTTAATTCAAACGTTTCACATTTTGGTGATAACTGTACTTCACTTTGGCAATTATCATTGTGATACGTAACATTTACTTCACCTAAATACTGGGTACCCTCATATAGCTTATATTTTCCTGCTGGAGTTGTTTTATCAATGATGAATTGACCATCACTATTTGTTGTGCCAGTAGCTATAACAGTATTACTTAGATCTTTAAGTGTAACTGATACATTTGGACGTGGATTTCCATTCTCATTTTTTACAGTAATTTTAAAGTTAGGACATGAATTTGTAGGTTGGACTGTATCTTGACATTCTCCAGTACCATATTTAACGGTAACAGTACCTAAAGGAATGTCATTTTCGTCCACTAATGTATACACGCCTGCTTGGACTTCTTTACCACCTGTACCAGGTCGCTTAATATCTGATACTTGCCCCGCAGCATTTGTTGTGCCCGTGTATTTTGCATTGCCGTTGCTATCAATTAATTTAATATTTTTATTAGCAATAGCATTACCATCAATATCTTTCACTGTTAATGTGAATGCTGGACAGGCATTTGTTAAATTAACATCCTCAATGTTATCAATAACATATGCTTTACCATCCACACCTGGAGTAATATCTATATTTGCTCCCATTGTAATCGTGATTGGCGCAATCGCAATATAGCCCCCTGGTGATTCCTCTCTTAACGTATACTTTCCGTAACGCACTTGTTCAAATGTCAATGTACCATCTGCATCTGTTGTTCCTTCATCAAGTTTGATTGTGTTATTTTTATTCCATAATTCAAACTTAACACCAGCAAACTGTTCACGTTTACCTGTTAAAGGATTTACTTTATATTTTTTTAATTGCAATGTACCCTTAACACCTGATGCACTTGTATCAGATGAGCTATATTTAAATGTTTTGCTATCGCCACCGTGGTCACTTGTACCTGCAGCTGTTGCTCCAGCGTAACCAATAGAGGCACTATTAGAAATTGTTTCACCCGCGTTACCATCCCCCATAAAGAATGTGGAATACGTAACAACATAACCTTTGCCATTTAATTCTCCCAAATTAAGACTAAAACTACCATCTTGATTTAGGACAATTTCGCTAGCATCCACAGTAATAGGGGATCCTATATTTTGAGAAGTCCCATTTGCATTTAGTTTAATCTCTTGTTTCTTGAACGTATTTGTTAATATTTTTTGGTTACTTGATGGTTTGTCTGTTAATGTAATATTTCCTAATTTTGAATTAGAAGCATTTACTGTAACTGCCCAATTAATAATATCGCTGGCTGGAACAGGTGTCGCTGTTTTTTTAATTAACTCATTTGCAAGATTACTAATTTTTGCTGTTGCATTATAATTATAGCTTCCATTGTGTGGAGTATCTAGAGTCGCTGTATTTGTGTAATCTCTTGGAGCATTAGTTGAGTTTTGACCATAAATATCGTCAGCATCTTTTGTTTTGTATTCAATTAAATACGCTTCGTTGTTATCAGTAATTGGATCTAGGTTAATAAACGTAATTTCAAAACCTGTAACCTTGTTATCTGTTAGTGTTTCTGTAACAGTCCATTTAGCAGGATCTAATGTACCATTTTTTGTTCCCTCTTCTGTTGTTAAGTTTAGCTTAGATATGGTAATTTGATCTTTTAATGTTTGACCATCTGGAACAGGAATATAATGACCCGCACCTAATGTATCTGTTAAGGTAGCACTGTTTATATCTTGTTTATTGATATTAACCCCAATACGCCAAGAAAACTCTTGTGTCTGGTTATCTACGACAACTTTTTTGTAGCCATTATTGTTTGTTGGAGAAGTAGAATCTGGCGTATAATTAGCAGTTCTATCTAATGCTTGGTTATGAGAATCTATTGCGCCATCCCATGTTGCATCAGCCGTATTAATATACGCGGTTGCTACACCTCCGTTTGGCTTAATATCGTACTTTGTTTTGTATCGAATAGTAACTGTGCGGTCTTTTGGAATGTCACTTGAAAATTCCATTTTAAAACCTTCGTTGCCTATAGTTGGGGCACTCCCCCCCTTATCTGTAATCGTGTACGTTAAACCATTTGCACCAGTAACCTCATAGAAGTCAGTACCGTTCCATGGTGTTAAAGTGTGTTTTAACGTTTCTCCAGCTTTATTTGTGGTTGTAAAGTCATCTTCTATTACAAAGTTTTTCAAATCTTTCTCAGCATTAATGGTTAAAGTCCATGTAATTGTTTTGTTTACATAGTCAATTGCCCCGCGTGCTTTATTAAAGATGTTTGAAGCCAGGTCTAGAGTTGCTGTGTCTGAACCACTATCTCCTCTTGTTACAGTATTTGTAATCGTACCCGTATTTGCATCTGTAACAAATTCATCTTCCAGCTCTGTATCATAGACAACTTTAAACGCTGATGTCACCTCACCAGCTGGACCTGTAGTATTTGTTGAATGATCAAAGTTGATTATAAAATTATAATTATTTTGTGAATCGAAGCTATAATCTTGACCTTCACTTAACAGAATTGAAGATTGCTCCGTTTGACCGTCATTCGATAAAGTTACACGATATACTTCAAAACTACTGTAATCAATTTTATGCTTACCAGTTGTTGGCGACGAGCCTGTTAGTGTATCTGTTAGTTTCGCTTTATCAGCAGGTATTTTTTGACCTAGCCAGTTATACTTGATTGTCCATGTCGAATTATATTTATCGCCACTTCTTGTTTTATCTAAGCTTGGTCCATACTGTACAGTTTGTGTTCCATTGGCTGTTGTGTTAGCAGGGATATTTGTCCCTGTCAAAGTAGCTACGTTTGTATAGGGCATACTTGATGCAGTTGGATCTGCTGTTACAACAGTGTTATATGTTACTTTGTATGCATAGTATCCATCTGTCAATGAGATAGGGAATGAGGTTTCATTGCTTGTAGCGTCTACAGCACCTGGGCTGTTTGGATTAAATCCACTCAAACCTATTTTATATCGCTCAACTGTAATATTTCCTGCCAGCTCATGCTTTGTATCTGGTACATCATTCAAACTTGCACTTTCAAGTTTTTGCCCACCAGTATTCACCCAAACTGTCCATGGAATCGTTACTTCACCACTTGCGTCACGTGTAATAGAACCAGCATTTTTAGTTAGTAATTGCCCACTACCTGTAGGTGCAAATTCAAAGTCTAGTTGAACATCTGCTCCTCCAAGCACAGGGATTATTAATGATTGTTCAAGTTCACTTTCATCAGCAAAATTATCAAATTTCGCCATAAACTCAAAGTTCATACTACCTGATTGCCCTTGTTCTAATTCACTATCTATTGTGACTGTTACTGTTTTTGTAGCACTGTTATAGCTTGACGAATAGGCTAACCAATCACCAGTCTCTGTTAATGTTCTTGATTGATTAAAAGAACCTGCTGTGTACTCTTCAATCATATTGGCAGGTAATTGGAATGTGAACGTAGAACCTATTCCATAATCAATTGTTGGATCCACAGAGAATGTGTAGTTTAGATATACTACATCACCCTTTTTCGGTTTTGGCCCTGAATAATTTGCTAAATCTGTAGCATTTGTAATTAATGCTCCACCTTGTGAAAAGAGCTTTAAGCCACTAAATGACATCGTCACATCTGCTTGCATATTTTCAACAGGGTAACCTACTGGCGCACCTAATGGCATTATTAGCTGTGGCTGGTTTTCTATCTGCTCTTCTTCTTGTTGTTCTTCTGGCTGTCCTTCTTGCTGTTCTTCTGGTTGCTCTTCTTGCTGTCCTTCTGGCTGCTCTTCTTGCTGTCCTTCTGTTTGCTCTTCTGATTTTGTTTCATCTTCTGGAGTTGTCACTTCAGCAGCATCTTCACTTGGTATTTCACTTGTAGTATTTTGGTTTCCTACTTCTCCATTAGAATCAATCACAGTATTTTCGCTAGATTCATTTTGAGGAGTCACAGGTGGTTGACTCTCGTCGGCAAACACTGAAATTGGTGAAAGTACTGTTTGAAATACAAGTAGCAATATAATTATCGCTATGTTTAATTTTTTCATGTTTCTCTCCTTTTTTAGTTAGAGAGATACCTGATACTGTTTGCTACAAAGATTGATCCTTTCAGTTTTAGGAAAGGAATGAACAAACAATAGGTCACTCTCTCTTTCCTTTAATTTTTATGGAAACATCTCAAATAAAACTCAACCATTATCTTAATATAGGTCATTAGAATCACTCAAATATGTTTCCACATATCTTCACGGCACTTTTGTATCACAACAATCAATTTGCACCACCTCCATTTCAAAATTATTGATTAATTATATCTAATTCAACTTAACAGTTTCTAAACAATTATCTAAAAATAATAAAGCAGTAANNTTACTGCTTTATTATTTTTAAAATTTATATTTATTTATTGTCTTTCCTTAATAACATTAATATTTGTTTTTTTACAGTTGAGTTTGTTGAATCGTCCTCTAAGAAATCTAATGGGAAATAGATTTTATGATCTCGTTTCATACGCCCTGAGATAGCATCCACAATAATGGATTCACGTGAAAGCTCCCGTAGCTCACCATTTTTCATTTCTAAAAAAATTGGTACACGCACTTCTTCCTCTCCTGGTCTGTAAAAATCATATGGCAGATCTGCTGTTGTATCATGTACAAGATAATAATCGGGGTCTAATCCTGCCTTTTTGAAAAGCTCTTGGAGTTTTTGATATTTATTGAGCTCTACTCCAGGGTCTAAATCAATGTATTGAAATAGCTTACGATTCACAAAGCGGCGGCTTAAATCACTTAGAATGGCATCCTCCTCTTGCATCCATAACTGAAAATATGTAAAAAGTATACTCTCGTCTAACGCAAGATAATCCTCTAATGTAATAACATTTCGGAAAAATGCTAGGAAATGAGTAGGCTCATGCTTAAATGTATAGCCCGCTAAGCTTAATTGTTTTACTCTTTTTAATATATTATTTAAAATTACCTCTGCACTTCGTGAAACAGGATGGAAATAAATTTGTAAGTACATTTGATAGCGACTCATTATATAGTCTTCCACCGCATGCATGCCTGTTGCTTTGATTACTACTTGGTTTTTTCTTGGACGCATTACTCTTAAAATCCGTTCCATATCAAAATGACCGTAGCTTACACCTGTAAAATAAGCATCACGTTGTAAGTAATCCATACGATCTGCATCAATTTGGCTCGAAATTAAACTAATTACTTGCTTATTTGGATATGTCTTTTCAATTACTTGGGATACCTTTTCAGGAAAATCAGCTGCCACTTTTTTTAAGATCGCATTTACTTCCGTATCTCCCAACAAAATCTGCCTTGTAAAATATTCATGATCAAGCTCAAATACATTTTCAAAGGCATGGGAAAATGGGCCATGACCTAAATCATGTAAAAGGGCTGCACATAACACTAATAATCTTTCACTTTCATCCCAATCTGGACGCCCTACAAAGATATCATCTACTATGCGACGTACAATTTCGTAAACCCCCAGAGAATGACTAAAGCGACTATGCTCTGCTCCATGAAATACTAAAAATGTGGTACCTAGTTGACGAATTCTACGTAAACGCTGAAATTCTCTTGTACCCACTAAATCCCATATCACTTGATCTCGAACATGTACATAACGGTGTACTGGATCTTTAAATACCTTTTCTTCTTCTAATTTAGCGTTTGCATATGTCATTTGGATAGCACCCCCATTTTGTTATAGTTCTATTATATGCGATAAATCTAGGACTAGCATACTTATTGCCATTTTTCTATAGATATTAACAACCTATTTCGATTACCTTTATCATTATTTTTATATTTATATTGGTCTAATTTCTCAACATATAAAAAAAGCAAAACAAAAACTATCCCCCAAGTAGAGATAGCTTTTAGTTTTACTTTTTTAATTTTGCTAAAACCTTTTCCATTAGTTCATCTTCTGTTAATGCAGCAACAGGTCGGCTATTTACAAAGGTAAATGTCTTTTTGCGTCCTGGACCACAGTAAGAATGACAGCCAATTTCGATGGTTGCATCAGGATCGATTTCCTTTAATTTTGGAATTAACGTTTTTAAGTTAACGGCCTGACATTCATCGCAAACTTTAAATTCGTTTGCCATTTTGTCAACAACCCTTTCTATATAGTATTTTTCAAACATAATCTCGCTTTATTGCACACATGACCTTCACATATTTAAGTATGCAGCATGTGCGCAAACCTACATCGGGTATTGTATCGTACTTTTCCCCTTCTATTCAAGCATAATTCCTTCTACATAGATGAATAAAAGGTTAAAAGATTGGTCATGCTAGTCTTAAATAACAAGTTCCAGATAAAGGTGGGAGGATTTTAATATGAGTAAAGTAAGACAAGATGCTTGGTTAAAAGAAAACGATGAATTACTAGCAGAGGCTGTAATCCGTCATGTAACAGAAGGAAGCACACAGCTTAATGCCTTTGAAGAAGCGGGCGATGCATTAAATCGTACTGCGGCGGCCTGTGGTTTTCGTTGGAATGCCGTTGTTCGTAAAGAATACGAGGAACAATTAGCAGAAGCTAAAAAGGAAAGAAAAGAGAGAATGCGAGTGTTGGGAGCGCCAGCAAGACGCCGTGCTTCTAGTATGTTTACCGTAAATAATAGTGCTGCAGAAGGAAAATCAATTCCGCTATCTGCCCTTTCTCTTGATATTGTCATAGCTTATTTACTACGTTTACAGCATTCTGGTGAAGTAGGAAATGAATCTTCAAAATGGCGACAACTTGTACATGTAACATCTGAGAAAAATAAAAAACTAGAGAAAACCATTACAAAACTAGAAGAGGAAAATCGAGCGATTCGCAAAGATTACGAGCAATTTGTACAAATTATGAATCGTGCTAGACGTCTTGTTACGCTTGATGAAGAGGAAGAGCGAATTGCACCTGTTTTTAAAATGGAGAAGAACGGAAATCTTGTAACTAGCAGTTCTATTTATCAACCAGAAAATGGCGATGCGCTAAATTAGCCGCATCGCTTTTTCTGTTTCATATAATCAACCAGCTTACTTACGTTCAAGCATTTTGGTGTTGCGCTCAAAAACGCGCTGTAAATAAAAACCATACAACGTTAATTCTTCGTCGTAAAAGGACTGTGGACGTACTTCCTCGGCCCACTGATTAAGTAGTTGCTGTAGACGAATAACAACCGCTTCTACTGTTAAATGAGGGTCTATAAGCTCCGATAGCGAAGCCATGACTTCTGGCACGATTTGAGGGTAAGCGAATTTTGTTTCCTCTTGTTGCAAGCTCTCTTCATAAAAGTCACGGATAAGTGCCGCGCGTTGTGAGCCACTCCCCTCAATACATAAATAAATTTGCACTGCCACCCCTTGACGTAAGCGTCTTTGTGAAATACCAGCAAATTTTTTCCCATCAATACTTAAATCATAAGAACCTGGGCAATAAGAGCCCACTATTTCATAAGCCTCAATTTTTTCAGCTACTTCTGGGAACAATCCCTTCACAAGGTCCACCATCACATCGTAGCCATCATTTATACTGAGCGACTCTTTTTGTTCAGACAATACCACGGAAATATTGAGAACCCCTTCATCTAGCACAACAGCTAGTCCACCAGAATTACGAACAATAGGATGATAGCCTCTAGATTCTAGTAATTCCATACCTTGCTGAACATAAGGTAACCGATGGTCTTGAATACCTAGCACAACAGATGCCTCATGAACCCATGTACGAATTGTTGGAGGAGACATCAATTGGCCAACTAATTGGCACAATGTATCGTCCGTCGCAAAAGATTCAAGCGGTGATCTTTGCTTCGCACTAATGGATTGATCATAATAACGCCAAATTGGTTGTTGTAAAATATGTTTCATTTTGGAACTCCTCTTATTACATCTCTTCTCTTTAGAATACATTATCTTTAGATGGTGTCAAATTCGTGAATTACTATCATGAACTTAGGGTTTTTGTACAAACTATGATAAACTAATTTTTGAATGGTATTCACTTATAAAGGAGTGTTTTCAATAATGAATGAAGCAGCAATTACGTTAGATGGATGGTACGCTTTACATGATTTCCGCTCAATTGATTGGGCATCTTGGAAACTTGTATCTGCTGAGGAACGTCAAGCAGCAGTAGAGGAATTTATTGCTTATTTAGAAAAACTGAACGAAGCAGACGTAGCTAAAACAGGTGCTCATGCTTTCTATGCAATCGTTGGTCAAAAAGCTGACTTTATGATTATGACATTGCGTGAAACAATGGATGAGTTACAAGAGCTTGAAGCAGAATTCAATAAATTAGCTATTGCAGATTTTACAATTCCTACATATTCTTATGTATCTGTGGTAGAGCTTTCAAACTATTTAGCTGGCGAATCAAATGAAGATCCTTACCAAAATCCACATGTACGTGCGCGTCTATATCCTGAACTTCCACGGGCTAATTATGTATGCTTCTATCCAATGGATAAACGCCGTCAAGGGAACGACAATTGGTACATGCTATCAATGGATGAGCGTAAATCATTAATGCGTTCACATGGAATGATTGGTCGCGGCTATGCTGGTAAAGTAAAACAAATTATCACTGGCTCTGTAGGCTTCGATGATCACGAATGGGGCGTAACTTTATTTGCTGATGACGTACTACAATTCAAAAAACTAGTATATGAAATGCGCTTTGACGAAGTGTCAGCTCGCTATGGCGAGTTCGGGGAATTCTTCGTCGGCAACCTACTTGATAAAGAAAAATTGGTTAAATTCTTAACTGTTTAATATCTAATTAAAAATGCGAGTCCATATTGACGGACTCGCATTTTTAAATTTCGTTTTCTTCTGCATTCTCAGATTCGAATATTAAAATAATAATATGAATAAAAATCCCAGTTAGCATCATAAGAAAAACTAAATACCAATTATATGGTTGATGATAATATTCTGCTATTCCAACTGCCAGAAAAGCGCTGATGATGATCGCTACAAACATACTAAAAATACGCATGGAAACGCTCCTTCATAAAAGCAAAAATAAAGTCAATTTTAGTATGTCACGCTATATTTTTAATATACTTACTAGGCAAGAATAATTATGTCTTATTGGATAGCAGCTAAAACAAGCATTGTAAAGGCATTTTTCCTGATGCTCTGCTTTCCACACTATTACTCACAATATAAAAAAGTGCCATCTTTTAGCGATGACACTTTCTTAACCTCAACACGTTTCTTCTATATACCTCATTAAGAGCTCTCGTTCTTTACTTTTAAAATTAAGATAACCGTTTGAATAAAAAAACCAATCACTATAATAACAATAAAGAGATACCAGTGGAGCGGCTGTCCATAAAACTCCCCTAATAGAAAAGCCAGTACTGCACTTAATAAGATCCCAAACCAAACGCCAATTTCCATAAGCCATCACCTCACATGTATTAGATACACATGCAATTCATTGATCTCACGTTCCCCTAAATCTATTTTTTTCTATTTACCCTTTTTGCTATAAAAACTATCGGGCCTTGCAGGATTTGAAGTATTTTCTACGTACTTGTCGTTATTACTACTATATGCATAGTAACTTTAATATGTGATTGTCTTTCTTAACAAAATTGAACATGACTACTATACCTTCGTGCATATACTGTCTGCGAGGAGGTATGAAAATCGCTGTTATTAAGACGAATGATGCACAGACAGCCCTACTTGCAAGACTAATGCGTGCCGAAGCAGAAGGCGAAGGAGAGTTAGGCATGCTGATGGTTGGGAATGTTGGCGTTAATCGTGTAAGAGGTGATTGTTTAGATTTTGGTGATATTCGAACAATTGAACAAATGGTTTATCAGCGTCCGGGAGGCTTTGAGGCAACACAAAAGGGTTATTTTTATCAAAGAGCACGTGATCAAGATATCCGGTTAGCTAAAAGGGTGATTCAGGGTGAAAGATTTCATCCAGCTACCCGCTCTTTGTGGTTTTTCATGCCAGCAGGTGATTGTCCTGCACAATGGTATGGCCAATGGAATACTGGCAGGTTCAAATCCCATTGTTTTTTCTCGCCAACTGAACAAGATTGTCCTCAAATTTAAAAAGAAAGTAGGTTGATAATTGATGATGCCTTATTATTGGACACCAACAACGCAACAACAAATGACTCCTCCTCCAGTCACACTTCCGAGCGGACGACCACCTGGCCGTGAGGAGTCCTATATAGAAAATATTTTGCGTTTGAACCGTGGAAAACCAGCTACCTTCCATTTTTCTTTTGAGCACGCAGTAGAGCAGGGAAAAAACACAAAAACTGTTCGTGGTGTGGTAGAAGCAGCTGGTCGAGATCATGTCATTATTCGTGAGCTTAAGTCTAATCATCGTTTTCTTTTCCCTATGATTTATTTCGATTTTGCTGAGTATGATGAGGAAATGGCTTACTTTAATCAAAATCCATAATTCTATCTCTAAGTAAAAATCCGCAATACACTCACTGACCAAAAGTCGATGGGCGTATGCGGATTTTTATATTCGCTATATTCAATTTTCTTTTAAATACGTTAAGGTTGCTTTACCTAAGGTTTTTGCTGCAATTAGCATGGCACGTTCATCAAAATCAAAGCGTGCATGATGATGCGGATAAGCCGTTTCCCATTCTGGCTTTTTAGCTCCTGTGAAGAAAAATGTGCCTGGTACTTTTTCTAAATAATACGCAAAATCTTCCCCAATCATAAATGGCGGACATGTTATTACTTGATCTACCCCTGGTACAGTCGACGCCAATTGTTCCAAAAACTCGGTTTCTCTCTGATGGTTATAAACAGGTGGATAACCCCTTGTGTAACGATATTCGTAACTTGCCCCAAATGCCAGACAAGTCGCATTTAATACTGCTTCTAACTCTTGTTCCATTTGTATGCGTACTTCTTCTTCAAATGTACGAATTGTCCCCGCTAAAACTACCCGATCAGCTATAACGTTAAATGGATTAATTGCCTCAAAATGACCGATTGTTAAAACAGCTGATTTCAATGGGTCTATTCGTCTTGAAACAAGCTGTTGAGCATTAACGACAAATTGGGAGGCTAGGGTAACTGCATCAATAGAATGATGAGGCTCTGCGCCATGACCACCCTTTCCTTGTACCGTTATTTCTACTTTATCCGCGGCAGCCATGATGGCCCCATCTTTCACTAATATTTCTCCTAATGGTGTAGGTGCCCATAAATGTGTACCAAAAATAACATCTACACCTTCTAAACAACCATCCTCAATCATCGGCTTAGCTCCACCTGGAGCCACTTCCTCTGCATGCTGATGAATAAATACGACATTGCCTTCAATTTGGTCCCTCATCGCATTCAATGCCTTAGCTAGCCCAAGCAATGTAGCTGTATGTCCATCATGTCCACATGCATGCATTTTTCCAGCTATTTTAGATTTGTAAGGTACATCATTTTCTTCTTGAATCGCTAATGCATCAAAGTCAGCTCGTAAAGCCACCGTTTTGCCCGGCTTTCCGCCACGTAATATCGCTACGACGCCACGTCCTCCCACTCCTTCTCGAACCACATGACCCAATTCTCTATGAAAAGTAGCTATATAGGATGGCGTTTCGACTTCTTCAAAGGATAATTCAGGGTATTCATGTAAATGGCGACGAATCCCTACCATCTCATTATAGTTAGCATCCAGTAATGTAAATAGTTTTTCCATACTACGTAACCTCACTTTTGATATTTTCGAAATATTGCAAGTAATATTAGTAGTGTACTATAAATTCTTACAAAATGGATAGGATTTAAATCCCTATCTTTGAAAGATGACTCATAACAAAGAAAAACCCCCCTACAAATAATGTAAGAGAGTCAGCTTAAAATTAGCGAGCATGCTTGATAGCAGTTAAAATAATAAGTAGCCATCCAGCTAAAAATAGTACGCCACCAATTGGTGTAATAGCTCCTAATACTTTAATACCACTTATCGCCAGAACATATAAGCTCCCAGAAAAGAAAACAATACCAAGGTTAAAGAAAATACCTGCTAGATTTAATTGTTTCACTTCACCTAATAGTTTAGAGCTCATTAACAGACCAATGATTAGTAATCCTGTAGCGTGAAACATTTGATATTGAACAGCTGTTTCCCAAATACCTTGACTATATTCATCTAAAATTTCCTTTAAAGCATGTGCACCAAATGCACCGAATGCTACTGCTAATAGGCCATGAAGAGCACCTGTCACGATAAATCTTTTCATTTTCGTTACCCTACCTTTAAAATGGATTAAAAATCAAAAATGGAATCGCCATTGGCTCCATCTTCTTCAATCTTTGCTGTATATAAAGTGGATGGTTTTGACTCTGATACAAGCATTTGCGGTACATGCTTATGAGGAGTGATAGATGGTGCATCACTTGAAGAATCTAACACCACATCACATAATGCTCGAATGGCTGTAAGTGTCTCACGAATTTGCTGATCATTTCCCGCATTTTTTGCGTAAGATAATTGTTTTTCAAGTTGCTGTATAACGGCTTGATAAGAAATCATTACATTCTCCCACTTTCTACTTTTGGTACGAATTTTAAACAATCTACACCCGAGGATTGCTTCACAACAACGGATGGTATTTGCTTTGTTTTAAAGCCATAAGCTGCACATGCTCGTGGGTTTTGAGGGTCCCAGGTTACTTTAAAAAATTGACACTTAAAACAATTCACCTTCATCAATGTCCCTCACTTTCTTCTATATTAAATGTAACATGATTGCTAAAGCGTATAAAGCAAACGATTTGTGCCAATCTATTCTAAACACCAATCAATCGGCTGCTTGCCCCACTCAACTAATTGTTGATTTATCTTTGAATAAGGTTTACTACCAAAGAATCCTCGATAAGCACTTAATGGACTTGGGTGTGGCGCTTCGAGTATGACATGTGGTGTTTTATATTTTCGAATTAATTGCTTTTTGCGTTGCGCTGGTTTGCCCCACAATACAAAAATTAGTGGTTCTTCCCTTGCAGCTAATAGATCGATAACCGCATCGGTAAATTGCTCCCACCCTTGTTCTTTATGGGAATTCGCTTGTCCTGCTCGAACTGTAAGCACCGTATTTAATAGCATAACACCCTGTTCAGCCCACTTTGTTAGCGTTCCATTTTGAGGAATTGGACAGCCTAAATCATCCTGTAGCTCTTGAAACATATTCCGTAAGCTAGGAGGATGTGGAATACCTGGTTTAACAGAAAAGCTTAGCCCATGCGCTTGATTAGGCCCATGATAAGGGTCTTGTCCCAAAATAACAACCTTCACATCATGATATGCTGTTGTATAGAATGCGTTCATCACATCATTGATTGGTGGATAAATAGTTTGTGTCGAATATTCATTTGCGACAAATTGACGTAGTTTTTGATAATATGGTTTTTCTAATTCTTCTTTGAGTACTTCTTGCCAATCATTCGGGAATACTTGTTTCATCGTTCATTAAGCCCCTTTCTCTTCTTACAACGGTACAAAAAATTAAAGATGAATTCAAGCATCAGTTGAAACTGACCATATAAAAATATAGTATTCTGGCTATTTTTATAGAATCAGAATCGGACTATACTAGATGTTAATTTTATAACTCTTAACGATAAAGGAGATCCTTTACATGACTCTAAAAAAAACATTAACAATTGCTGGTTCAGATACATCAGGCGGTGCAGGAATGCAAGCTGACCTTAAAACATTCCAAGAGCACGGTACATATGGGATGGTGGCATTAACAGTTGTCGTAACAATGGACCCTAACGGCTGGACACATAACGTCACACCTTTGCCAACTGATTTACTACAAAAACAAATTGACACAGCACTTTCCACAGGAATTGATGCCATTAAGACAGGAATGCTCTCAACAGAAGAAATTATTCGTATTGCTGGAAAGGCTATTGCAAATTCAGGGACTACAAATGTGGTCATCGATCCTGTTATGGTATGTAAAGGTGACGATGAAGTACTGAATCCAGGTAACACAGATGCCATGATTCAGCATCTTTTACCACTAGCAGCGGTAACAACACCAAACCTGTTTGAAGCTGGACAATTAGCTGGCACAGGTACACCAAAAAACATTGACGACATGAAGATTGCTGCTCGTAAAATCCATGAACTAGGAGCTAAAGCTGTTGTCATAAAAGGTGGAAAAGCCCTAGCTACTGAAAAAGCAATAGACTTATTCTTTGATGGTGAAACATTCTACTTATTAGAATCTGAAAAAGTTGCATCTACAAATAACCACGGTGCAGGCTGTACTTTTGCTGCCTCTGTCACAGCGAATCTTGCGAATGGACTTACTATTAAAGATTCTGTCATTGAAGCAAAAGAGTTTGTATCGGCAGCTATTGCACATGGCTGGGCGCTAAATGAATATGTAGGTCCTGTCATGCATGGAGCGAAATCACGCTTTGGTGCTCCACACTTAACAGTAACAGAAATATAAGGATGAAAGGGATGTCTCAAAGTCATTTGAGACATCCCTCTTTTTTTACATATAATTCTCCATCATTTCTAGCCGATAATCCCATGGATCATTCATAGATATAAATTGCGCTAATGCTTTACTTTCCTTTTTACGTTCAGCACGGGCCTTCGCTCGTTCTGAAGCTGTTTCATGCAATTTTGTCTCTTCTACTGTTTCAGGTATTACTCGTGGGACCAGTGCTGGTTTGTTATTTTCATCCAATGCCACGAAAGTTAATAATGCAGTCGCTGCCACCTTTCTCTCCCCAGTTTTCAAGTTTTCAGAAATGACTTTAACAAAAACCTCCATAGAAGACCTTCCCGTCCAAGTTACATAGGATTCGAAATAAACCGAATCTGTTGGGCGAATGGGATGTAGGAAATCGACTGAATCAGTTGAGGCTGTAACACAATCTCTTCTGCTATGCTTTGCAGCTGAAATGGAAGCAACTTGATCAATATCGCTCATCAATCGTCCGCCAAATAATGTATTATGATTATTCACATCGTTTGGAAATACACGACTTGTACGCATCACTCTTGATTCCTTACAATATTTAAAGTCCTTATTCACACCAATTCCCCCTCTAAACGTCTTGTTTATTCCTACTATAATGCTATATTTAAATGGAAAAATCAATGTAATTATTAGAAAATTACAAATACTAAACAATTATTTAATGATGAGTATTTATCCGATAAAGATTAAAATTGGACAAGATACGTTAATGCCTCATACCCCATATATTAGCTGTATGGGAGGGGAAAAAATGAAAAAAAACAAGGTAGAAGACTTAACGGAAGAATCAGGTTTACTAGCTGGAGAAATCACCTCTTCAAAAGTTGAAGTAATTGCCTCCATCATATTAACACTTGGTTACTCATTATCCACCCTTGCCACAATATTGGCTCTGCAGGAGGAGGAAGAATTGGCACAAGCCAAAACTACTGAAACCCAAGATCAAAATCTTTATATGAAGCAAATGTTTAAACAATTACAAAATGTTAATAATCGTTTAGATACAATAGAACGAAAGCTCAATCGATACTAACAAATACATAGCCTACATTAATTTTTAATAAAAAAAACCGCGACTCTCCGTCATAAAGAGAGTCGCGGTTTTTATTATACTATGATAATGAGCTTCATTTTTCTTCCCTTTTTCACAGCTACCTTGCATAACCTGTTCAAGGAACGTCATCTATTGTACCAAGATAGAATTCATTATTTCTGAAATAATACTACCTTCAACAGGTGGAGCTGTCTACACACACAAATTAGGAAGAAGTCATGGTTGCAATATCTTTTCAGATGTGAAAACGGATACAATGCGAAACGACACAGTTTGTACATATTTATTTTCACACTCCCTATATTGATACATTACAATAATTTTTTCAAGAATATTGCTTAAGAACTTGTCATAGGTTTAGAGATGATGATTTATTTCTCTGGATGCTACGATTCAATTTCACACTCTCAAAAATTTGGACAAAATGGCGCTAAGGTTTGTAAATATAAATCATCAATTTTTTTATCAAAGCAATCAATTTCCCTTTGCGAATTTTTTTTACTATACTTAAAGGAGAAATGATCGAGAGGAGTGTTAAGATGCAAGAAGTACAAGTAGAGACGTTGCAAAAATTGCTGAATTCTTTCGCCAACAAAGACGTTTATATTCATCTTGAGACGACAAACGGATCTTATGCAGCACACTATGATGAACAGTTTTTTAATGCAGGTGCTTTTATTCGCAATGCTAAAATTAACTATGAGCTTGCTAAGGTTGTAGATAATGCACCTCATCGTGTGGGTTTAAAATTACCTCATGGCTGGGTTTATGCTCAAGGCATTACACATTTTGAATTAGATGATTTAGGCCGTTTATTAATGGCTGGACTAGACTACTCTGGAAAATTGGCGATTGCGCTTGAAATTAGTGAAACGCCATTTACTTACTAAGGGGGACGACTATTTGAATTTACAACCACAACGTCATATTTTAATTGTGTACCCTCACCCAGATGATGAGGCTTTCTCAGTTGCGGGAACCATCGCCTACTATACAAAGAAAATGAATACACCTGTTACATATGCCTGTTTAACATTAGGCGAAATGGGACGTAATTTAGGTAATCCACCCTTTGCTACACGCGAGTCTTTACCTGAAATCCGTCGTAAGGAATTGGTTGCAGCGGCAGAGGCAATGGGTATTCAAGATTTACGCATGCTTGGTCTACGTGATAAAACAATAGAATTTGAAGATGATGAGAAAATGGTAAAACTAGTGGAAGGGCTAATCGAAGAACTAATGCCTTCTTTAATTTTCACATTTTTACCTGGCTTTGCTGTTCACCCAGACCATGAAGCAACAGCACGTGCTGTAGTTGAAGCTGTACGTCGTATGCCAAAGGCTGCTCGTCCACAAATATTCGGTTGTGCATTCGCCAATGATACGATTGAAAAAAATGGTGAACCACATGTGGTCTATGATATTCGGGAAATGCGAATGGACAAATTAAAAGCATTACAAGCCCATGCGTCTCAGACTGGTTGGATGATGCAGGAGACTGAAAAACGTATTGATGACGGCGAACCAATGAGCGAGAGCTGGCTTAATGTTGAAAAGTTCTATATTGTTGACCCAGATAAATATGTAAAATAAATAAAGTACTGTTCTCATTTTTGGAGAACAGTACTTTTTAATTAGGCAGCTCTTACTCTCTTCATCATATGCACAATGATCGTGATGAAAAAAGCAATCACTAAGAAAAGGAAGAATAAATAATGAGGGATGTGGATATTGAAAACACTTACTAACATTTTTAAGCCGATGACACCTATAATTATGAAGGCTGTTGCTTCAAGCTCTGGTATTTTTTCAATGATGATTAAAAAAACACCTGCAATCGTCCTCATCATTAATATTCCTAACATCCCTCCAATTAAAAGCACCCAGACCTGATCTGATATCGCAAACGCAGCAAAGATTGAGTCAATTGAAAAAGCAATATCCATTAGCTCAACAGAAATGACAGTTGCCCAAAACGTGCCGAAAAGACGCACCATCCATCCTGTCCTCTTTACCTCTTTTACACTATCCTCATTCCCTATGTGAAGGAAATGAGCTACACAAAGCCAACCTAAATACAAAGCACCTAATACTTTAATAAACCAAAATTCTACTAGATAAACACCTATGCCAATAAATAAAAATCTAAAAAAATAGGCACCTAGCATACCATACATTAATGCCCGTTTTCGCTGTTTATCTGGTAAATGTTTCACTAGTACCGCTAAAACCAGTGCATTATCTGCCGACAGCAAACCTTCTATAATAATTAATGAGGATATTAGTCCCCAGGAGACAGGGTCCATTAGTACTTCTTGCCACATCGCCAAATCAAAAAACTTCCAATATGTTGATAAAATTCCTTGAATGATTTCCACTACATACCCTCCTACTTGTCCTAAGCTAATCTAGTATATGCTTGACCATTTTTGTTATGAGAGTAGTATTTTTTAGATTTGAAACAACTGATTTTCTCCCCTTAAATTGAGCTAATTCTAGGTCTGAGACATTGCTTCTTTATAAAATAATTAGCTATATCAAGATAAAACGCTTACATCATAAAATAGACACGGAAAATTTAGAATTTACTAAAAATTAATTACAAAAAGCAAATAAAGTGTGCTATCATAGATAAATGTTTTAAACGTATAACGGAGGATGAATACTATGGAAGTTGCTGATACTAGAACCGTGCAAGTGGAGAATGTCCTGATTGCACATCATTTTTTAAAAGATGTAGTTGTGCACACACCACTACAAAAAAACGACTATTTATCCGAGAAATACGGAGCTAATATTTATATTAAACGCGAAGATTTACAGCATGTACGCTCATTCAAGCTTCGTGGTGCCTATTATAAAATTAAAAAAATCGAGGATGAAGCGCGCAATGCTGGGGTTGTCTGTGCAAGTGCAGGCAATCATGCACAAGGTGTAGCTTATGCCTGTGCCCAATTAAAAATTCAAGCAAGCATTTTTATGCCACAAACAACGCCGAAGCAAAAAATAGACCAAGTACGTATGTTTGGACGTGAATATGTGGAAATTATTTTAGCAGGAGATACATTCGATGATTCTGCTGAAAGCGCGTTGAGCTATTGTGAAGAGCATGGTAAAATCTTCATTCATCCATTTGATGATTTTGATGTCATTGCTGGTCAAGGAACGGTAGCGGTAGAAATTATGAATGATATGGAGGAGCCAATCGACTACATATTCGGAAGTATTGGCGGTGGTGGCTTAATGTCAGGCGTGTCTGCCTACATTAAAAATCTCTCTCCTGCTAGTAAAATTATTGGTGTAGAGCCTGCTGGTGCTGGTAGTATGAAGGCTGCCTTTGCTGAAGGTGGCGCAGTTGCTCTTGATTGGATTGATAAATTCGTTGATGGTGCTGCAGTAAAATGTGTCGGTCACCACACTTATGATGTTTGTCGTCGCTATTTAGATGATATTGTTCTTGTACCTGAAGGCAAGGTATGTACGACCATTCTAGATCTATATAATAAACATGCGATTATCGCTGAGCCTGCAGGAGCATTATCAGTGGCAGCTCTTGATTTTTATAAAGAAGAAATTAAAGGTAAGTCAGTCGTTGTCATCATCAGTGGTGGGAATAATGACATTGGACGAATGCAGGAGATTAAAGAAAAGTCACTTATACACGAAGGATTACTTTACTACTTCATCGTCAGCTTCCCTCAGCGTGCCGGAGCATTACGTCAATTCCTCACTAGTGTACTTGGACCAAACGATGACATTACTACCTTTGAATATACCAAGAAAAATAATAAAGAAAGTGGCCCTGCACTAGTCGGCATTGAGTTAGGTGATCGTGCTGAATATGAAGGACTACTTGCCCGAATGGATGAATTCGGCTTCAAATACAAAGAAGTAAACAACGATATTCAACTATTTGGCTTACTCGTTTAAAATGAAGAGCCTCACTTCTCTGAAAGTGAGGCTTTTTTATGCGATAAAGTTTATCGATCGTTTAATTTCCCTAAATAAAAATTATTAAAACTAGTGCATGAGCGTTTTATATGATGTTGAAAAAATAATATCGTCTGTGGAAAGAGACATTCTGGCAAGGCGAGGGATTGATATCTGTTCCGCCAGCGTCCAGGTGGCTTCTGATGAGCCGCTAAATCCCCTAAGGGGCAACTCCTCTCCAATCAACCCTTTTAAAACTGTTCCTTTCATTTTCTATCATACTAACAATGCGGAAAAACGATGTGTGACAACGCTCCTCCATAAAGAGTAGTGAGGACCTTTTCTAAATTAATGTGCTGGATTGGAAGGCTACTAGACTCCCATAAGATAGATCGGCACCCCCCACACGTGAAATTAGGGAACCTGCAACGGTCATTCATTTACACCATTCATAAAAACACTATTGATGAAATTTTTTACACTATGAAAAACGCCCATACAAGTGTATGAGCGTTTCGATATTAACCTAATAGAGCACGGTCTGAATTCATTTTTTCCCCACGAATACGTTCAAACTCGGACATTAAATCAGGAATTGTTAATTCATGTTTGCGATCTTCACCAACTTCTAAAATGATTTGGCCTTTGTCCATCATAATAAGACGATTCCCTAAATCTAATGCTTGCTGCATATTGTGCGTTACCATTAATGTCGTTAAATTATCTTTTTCCACTAAATACTTCGTAATACGAGTAATTAACTCTGCACGTGATGGATCAAGTGCAGCCGTATGCTCATCCAGTAATAAAATAGATGGCTTTGTAAAGGTAGCCATTAAGAGCGACAAAGCTTGACGTTCCCCACCTGAAAGTAAGCCTACCTTAGCAGAAAGACGATTCTCAAGATTCAAACCAAGCATCGCTAGCGATTCTTTAAAAAATTCACGACGCTTTTTGTCCACACCATTGCGTAGCCCTCTATGCTTATTTCGAGAGTATGCTAATGCTAGATTTTCTTCAATTGTCATCGTAGGTGCAGTTCCTGCCATTGGGTCCTGGAAGACACGCCCAATGTATTGAGAGCGTTTATATTCAGGCAAACTTGTCACATCATTACCATCAATCAATACTGTACCGAAATCGGGTGTTAAAGCACCTGAAATCATATTCATCATCGTTGATTTACCTGCACCATTACTACCTATAATTGTCACAAAATCACCGGGCTTTAAATGTAGGTTTATCTCCGCAAGTGCAATCTTCTCATCAGGTGTTCCTTCATTAAATACCTTATTAATACCATGTAATTTAAGCAAGGCCATTACCTCCCTGCTCTACTTTTTTTACTTGTGAAAGTTCTGCAGCACGTTTAGCTTTACGTTTACGTTCTTTACTCTTATTTATAAATTGCGGTAAGATCAGCGCCAAAATAACGATGATCGCTGTAATTAATTTCATGTCTCCTGAATCAAGGAAATCTACACGTAATGCTAAAGCTAATATAATACGATAAATGATGGCTCCTGCAATAACTGCAAACGTTGTACGGATAATAGTTTTAGTCCCAAAAATAGCTTCACCAATAATAACGGATGCGAGACCGATCACAATCATACCAATCCCCATACTAACATCAGAGAACTTCGAGTATTGTGCGATTAAAGCTCCAGAAAATGCGACAAGCGCATTGGAAAGACCTAGCCCCAAAATGATAAGTGTATCTGTATTTGCAGAGAAGCTGCGAATCATTCGTTTATTATCACCAGTTGCTCGGATAGCTAGCCCAACCTCTGTCTTTAAGAACCAGTCTGCTATTAACTTAATTAAAATCGTGATGATTAATACAACAATCAGCACACTCCATGTACCTGGTACATGCTGAAAGCCTATGCTTTTTAATAGGTTATTGATAGCATCATCGATCCCTAAA
Source organism: Lysinibacillus capsici (assembly GCF_003367505.1). Classification (GTDB taxonomy): domain Bacteria; phylum Bacillota; class Bacilli; order Bacillales_A; family Planococcaceae; genus Lysinibacillus; species Lysinibacillus capsici. The sequence continues at coordinate 28,315 of NZ_PXXX01000019.1, read as the reverse complement.
TTACTCCAAAAAGATTGAAACTTTGAAAAGATTGTTTCAGAGTTTAGTAGTGGAATATTCGGGCGACCTATCGTATTTTCTGCAGTTAACCCCATGATACGTAGATTAATCGAGTATAAAGCAATCATCATTAAAATTCCTGATAAAAGCGGATTAATCTTTCCTTTCGTGTGAAGAATTCCTGTCATACATCCAGCAATAAATCCAGCAACAATTGCCACTAAAGTCGCTAAGATTGGGTGGTAGCCAAGCAAAACCATTGTTGCTGCAGTTGCCGCCCCTGTTACAAAGCTTCCATCAACCGTTAAATCCGGAAAATCTAACACCCGAAATGTTAAATATACACCAAGTGCCATAATTGCATAGATGATTCCTTGCTCCACTGCGCCAAATAATGCTAAAAACATCGTTGAATCATCTCCTAAATCTCTTTTTTATTTATACCGCTTATAAATGAAGATAAAGCGGGGATAGTTCTCCCCCGCTTCGTTTTACTTTTCTAGAAGTTCTGCACCCCAAGAGTCTTTAATTTCAATTCCTAAATCATCCGCTACCTTTTTATTGATTAGTAGTTTTAGATTTTGTGGATATTGTGCTGGTGTATCAGCAGGTGTAGCTTCACCTTTTAAAATTTTCACAGCCATTTGACCTGCTTCATAACCGATATCGAAATATTCAAAACCATAAGCGGCTAAACCGCCACGTGCTACAGAATCTAGTTCTCCTACAATTAATGGTAATTTATTCGTATCGGCAACATCAATTACCGATTCTAATGCAGAAACAACTGTGTTATCAGTAATAATATAGAAAGCGTCTACTTTACCAATTAGAGACTCTGTCGCTTGTTTTACATCCGCTGAAGTAGATGCTGATGCTTCTACCACCGCTAAACCTTGTTCGTCCATAACCTTTTTCACTTCTGAAACTTGTGCAACTGAGTTTTGCTCACCCGCATTGTAGACCATCCCTACTTTTTTCGCACCAAGTTCTTTTAGGAATGCTACAGTTTTAGAAATCGTTTCTGGATGTAAATCGATTGTGCCTGTAATATTTTTCCCTGGCTTCTCCATTGAGTCAATTAGCTGTGCACCAACAGCATCTGTAACAGATGTAAAAATAATTGGAATATCACTTGTTGCTGTTGCAGCGGCTTGTGCAGAAGGTGTAGAGTTTGCAAAAATTAAATCTACGTTTGCACTTACTAGATTGTTAGCAATCGTTGTGTTAAGGCTATTATCTCCCTGTGCAATTTGTGGATCGTAGTCAACTTTTAAACCAGCATCTTCAATTGCTTTTTTAAAGCCTTCCGTTGCTGCGTTTAACGATGGATGCTCAACAATTTGAGTAATCCCGATTTTATATGTTTTATCATCTGCATTTCCGCTCTCACTTGCATTGTTTTTTTCATTTCCTTTTGAATCTGCTGTACCTGAGCCACCGCTACCACAAGCAGCAAGAAGCAACACTAATCCAAAAAGAAGGAATGACAACTTCTTTACATTGCTTTTCACAAATAATCCCCCCGATTATATTCTCGAATATCTATCGCACTTTATCCAAACAAAGTGTGAATGTATCGCTATATTATCGTTATTATCGAGCTCCGTCAACAACATTATGAATGTTCTGACTTTTAAAAGTGACAAAATATTTTAGTTTTTCATTCAATTTGGCGCTTTAAACCGCTAAACTACGCTGTTTTAGTTAATCGATTTCTTTTTTCAACATAGTAAAAAATATTTATGACAATTTTGCGACGATAGGACATTATAGACAAAGTCTGACATTTGACTTCTACTAGATATCTATAATAGAATATTTACTTGTGTGAAAGCACCGTGGTTCGTAACCATCCCACGAAAAAAAACTAAGGAGAAATGAATATGAAGATAAAATTTTTAGCAGCAAGTGGTATCATTGCGGCTCTATATATAGCTGTAACCATGCTTGTTGCCCCATTTGGTTTTACAGAGGTACAGTTCCGAGTATCTGAGATGTTTAACCATTTAGTGGCCTTTAATCCACGCTTTGCCGTAGGGATTATTATTGGTGTATTGATCTCTAATCTCTTTTCACCACTTGGCATTTACGATTTAGTTTTTGGTGTAGGTCATTCAATGATTACTCTTGGCCTGTTTATTTTAATCTGTAAATTTGTCAAAAATATTTGGGCACGTTTAATTATTAATACATTGCTCTTTACATGTACTATGTTTATCATTGCCTTTGAGCTGAACTTGGCTTTAGAGTTGCCATTTTTCTGGACTTGGCTAACAGTCGCGGCGGGTGAATTTGTTGTATTAGCTGTAGGTGCACCGATTATGTATGTTTTAAACAAACGCCTTCACTTTAAAAATTTGATTTAACTGACGGATCTTTTTAGATTCGTCTTTTTTCTTGACACTATTCTGAAAATACTCTACAATTCTTTCTAATAAATGCAAGGAAGAAGAGTAGTAGCAAGCATTGTTACTTTTAGAGAGCTGGTGGTTGGTGCAAACCAGTAGTACAGACTTGTGAATGGACTTCAGAGCAGCCTTATCAAATGTAAGGCCGTTTCGCTCCCCGTTACAGGAGCAGGAAAGCGCGCAAAAATTGCGAATGAAGGTGGCACCACGGTTACTCGTCCTTTTTATGAGGGATTGGAGTGGCTTTTTTTTTGGAAAAATTAGCATAGAGGAGTCGAGTTAAGATGAGTACAGTAGTAGAAAAAAAGGGATATTTCGGTGAATTTGGTGGAAGCTTTGTTCCAAAGGAGCTTCAAAATGTTTTAAATAGACTAGATGAGAATTTTCAAAAGTATAAAGAGGATGATGATTTTAAGCAAGAATTAGATTACTATTTCCGTGAATATGTCGGTCGTAAATCCCCTCTTTATTTTGCAGAGAATTTAACAAAGCAATTAGGTGGCGCAAAAATCTATTTAAAACGTGAAGACCTTAACCACACAGGCTCCCATAAAATCAATAATGTATTAGGTCAAATTTTACTAGCTAAACGTATGGGAGCAAATCGCGTGATTGCCGAAACAGGGGCAGGTCAACATGGTGTAGCAACAGCTACAGCGTGTGCCATGTTTGGAATGGATTGCACGATTTATATGGGCTTGGAAGATACAAAACGTCAGGCATTGAACGTATTTCGCATGGAACTTCTCGGAGCGAAAGTTGTAGCTGTCGATAAAGGGCAAGGACGCTTAAAGGATGCAGTAGATGAGGCATTCGCTGACTTAGTAGAAAACTATGAAACAACCTTCTATTTATTAGGCTCAGCAGTTGGACCACACCCCTTCCCATCAATGGTTAAACATTTTCAATCAGTGATTAGCCGCGAAAGTCGTGAACAGATTTTAGAAAAGGAAGGAAAGCTGCCGACAGCTGTTCTTGCCTGTGTAGGAGGCGGTAGTAATGCCATTGGGGCATTTGCTGATTATATTGCAGACGAAGATGTTCGTCTTATTGGAATAGAGCCAGACAAAGCTGCTACCTTAAACGAAGGAACACCAGGAGAGCTACACGGCTTCAAATGTTTAGTACTTCAGGACGCAGAAGGCAACCCACTACCTACCTATTCAATAGCAGCTGGTTTAGATTATCCAGGTGCGGGGCCTGAGCATAGCCATTTGAAAACAATCGGTCGTGCTGAGTATGTGACCGTGACAAATGAAGAAGTTTTAGATGCCTTCCAAGTACTTTCTAAGGTTGAAGGTATTATTCCTGCTCTTGAAAGCTCACATGCAGTCGCACATGCTCTAAAATTAGCACCAACTTTATCATCTGAGGAAAGCATTATTATTAATATCTCTGGTCGTGGCGATAAAGACGTTGAACAAGTCTTCCACATGCTAACTAAATAACTCAAAAAAGAGCGACTTCCATTTACGGAAATCGCTCTTTTACCTATACCAATGATTTAGGATAAATTTCTGCTACATTATCTCGCAGCTTCGCTTTCAGGAATTTTCCGACAGATGTCTTTGGAATTTCTTCTAGAAAGACAACTGCATCTGGTACCCACCATTTGGCAAATTGATTTTCTAAAAAAGCAAGAAGCTCTGGTTCAGTTACTGATTGTCCCTCTTTCAATACAACACAAGCTAATGGACGCTCCTGCCATTTAGCATGGGGCATGGCAATGACAGCCGCTTCTAAAACGGCATCATGAGTCATCAGCGCGTTTTCCAAATCAACAGAGGAAATCCATTCCCCACCTGATTTAATAAGATCCTTCGTACGGTCAGTAATTTTAATAAAGCCATCTGCTGTTCGTACAGCAATATCACCAGTATATAACCAACCATCTCGATAGGCATCTGCTGTTCGCTCATCACGATAGTATTCGTTGGAAATCCATGGGCCTTTTAAACGTAATTCCCCCATTGTTTCGCCATCCCAAGGTACCTCACCCGCCTCATTAATAATACTAGATTCGATACCTGCCATTGTCATCCCTTGCATCGCTCGAGCTTCAATACGTTTTTCAATCGGCCAATCTTCCATCCATGACATATAATTAGACAATGCCATGATTGGTGTAGTTTCCGTCATGCCGTAGACAACAATATAAGGAATCCCATATTTTTCTTCAAATGTCCGAATGAGTCGAGTTGGTGAAGCCGATCCACCACAGCATATCGCTCTTAAAGAACTAATATCTCGTTCTTTCTTTTCCTGCTCCTGTAGGGCACCTATCCAAATGGTTGGAACACCAGCAGTTAATGTAACCTTTTCTTGTTCGATTAAATCCATTATTAATGCTGAAGTAAATTGCGGACCTGGTAGAACTTGTGTAGCACCCACATTGACACTAGCAAAAGGCAAGCCCCATGCATTTGCATGAAACATGGGTACAATCGGCATCACGACATCTCTTTCCGCAATTCCCATAGAGTCAGACATACTCAGCATGATACTGTGTAGTACTAAACCCCGATGGGAATAGACAACCCCCTTTGGATTCCCTGTTGTGGCGCTTGTATAGCACATACCGGCAGGTGCTTCTTCATCAATATCCTCTGGAAATTGAAATTCTTCATCAGCAGTAGCTAATATGTCCTCATAGGATAAAACATTTTGTAATGTAGTCTTTGGCAAAGCTGGTTCATCCGTCATAATGATATAGTGTTTCACTGTCTCAAGTTTTGGCGCAATATTTTCAATGATCGGTAATAAATCTACATCGACCATTAAAATCTCATCTTCTGCATGATTAATAATATAGATCAAATGCTCTTCTGATAAACGAATATTTACCATGTGTAAGATTGCCCCTGAGCAAGGCACAGCAAAATAAGCTTCTAAATGTCGATGCTGATTCCACGCAAAGGAGCCGACTTTTGTTCCTCTTGTCATCCCAAGCTTCGTAAGGGCATCTGCTAAACGACGCGTTCTTTTTGCCCACTGCCCATATGTTAAACGATGTATTTTGTGTGGGCTTGTCCGTGAAATAATTGATTTTCTTGCAAAATAGCTCTCTGCTCGTTTAAAAAAACTAGTTAAAACTAATGGTGCTTGCATCATAAAACCCATCATCCCTTCATTTGTGAATTTCCCCTTGTGAAATTATCATAGCACCTATTTAACTGAATACTATTAATATTCCGAATATTATTATATTTTAATTTCATAATTTAATCTATATATTCCAATAATTTTCTTTTATATATAAAAAAACGGATGAAGTCTAGTCTTCACCCGTTGCCTATCTATTATGAAATTGCTTTTTTATGCAGTTTAATTTTCAATTTTTCTAACATATCTACCGTCATTTTAGCTAAATCATATTCTGCTTTGAAGCCCCACTCTTTTTGAGCCGCTTCAATATTTAAAGAGTTTGGCCAGCTATCTGCAATGGCTTGACGAACAGGATCTACCTGATAGCTCATTGTGAAATTTGGTAAGTGTTTCTTGATTTCAGCCGCGATTTGCGAAGGTTCGAAGCTCATGGCTGTAATATTAAAAGCATTGCGATGAACAAGCTTACTACCGTCTGCTTCCATTAAATCTACAATAGCTTGTAAGGCATCTGGCATGTACATCATATCCATAAATGTACCTTCCTGAATATACGATGTATATTTGCCTTGTTCAATGGCTTCATAGAAAATTTCTACTGCATAATCTGTTGTACCACCACCAGGAGGTGTTACATAAGAAATTAGCCCTGGGAAGCGTACTCCGCGTGTATCAACACCAAAACGATTGAAGTAATAATCGCATAATAACTCACCCGCTACCTTATTTACCCCATACATAGTTGTTGGTCTTTGCAAAGTATCCTGTGGTGTATCTTCCTTAGGTGTAGACGGACCAAACGCACCAATCGAGCTTGGCGTGAAAAATTGCATATTTAACTCACGTGAAACTTCTAACGCATTCATTAATCCACCCATATTTAAATTCCAAGCTAACAATGGATTTCTCTCTGCTGTAGCTGATAATAATGCTGCTAAATGCATCATCGTATCTGCACCGAAGTCCTTTGCTAAATCATGCATTCTTTGTCCATCTGTCACGTCCAATATTTCAAATGGGCCCTTAGTATGTTCAAGCTTTCTAATGTCTGTAGCAAGTATATTGTCCTCTCCATAAATACCACGAAGTTTTTCTACTAGCTCAGAACCAATTTGACCAAGTGCTCCAGTAACAATAATCTTTTTCATTTCCCAAAACCTCCACATGTGAACAATTGTACTTTCTGAAAGTACAAAAATACATTAATAAACATTGATTTAATAACACTTTCAATGAAATTCATTATAATGTGTTCGTTTTGAAAATACAACAATTATATTAATAATATTCCTTACAAAGAACATACAATCCCTTATTCACAGTATATGAGAACAAGAAAAATATTGTGCTACAAAAATATACAAAACACATTTGTACATCTCAAAAACACAAATCATTTACACTTTCATAAGCTAGTTTTGTAACCATGCAAAAAAAGAATCTTCTTTGCTATTTTTTGCAAAGAAGACCCTTTTTGAATATTATTCTTTAATATTAAATTATATCGAAAAACGTTTGACAGCTATTTGCAAAACTTTTGATACTTTGCGCAATTCCTTAATATAATTATGGAACTGTTGCTGAGCTGTTAATTGATCAGCTGTTAACGTAGCAACATGCTTAGTAGACACGGCATTCGTATCGGATAAGGCTGTCAGCATACCCGCATCCTCACTTACCTTCTTCGTGTGATTGGCAATCTCTTGAACCGTAGCAGATACTTCCATAATATATGGCTTAATAGTATGTACTTTTTCTAAAATTTGATCAAAACTTGACGCAGTTTGTCCTGTAACAGCTACACCTTTTTCAGTCGCTACTAAAACCCCTTCCATCATTTGTACCGCATAACTCGAATCTAGATGGATGTTCTGTACAATGGATGTAATCGTTTGTGTCGATTGAACAGTTTGCTCTGCAAGCTTACGAACCTCATTAGCCACTACTGCAAAGCCTTTACCATGCTCTCCTGCTCTAGCGGCTTCAATTGAAGCGTTTAAAGCCAGTAAGTTAGTTTGCGCTGTTATTCTTTCTATTACTTCAATCATTTGATCAATCGATGCAGCCCGCTCTACTAAATTAAAGATAGCTGTATTAGATTTTTCAACCGCCTGCTTAATAGCTTGCATTTGTGTTAAATTAGCCTGTACAATTTCAGTTCCACTTTCTGCATCTCTGGCCGTTTTTTGTGCAAAACTTTCTACAACCTGAACCTTTTCTAAAATAACCTGTACATCATTTAAAACCTCCTCTAAGGAAGCAGTATTCGAAGCTAATTTACTAGAAGAAGCAGACGTTGACTCTGAAATAGATTGTACATCCTTCGCTATTTTTAATGTCGTTGTTGATGATTGCTCAGAGGATTTCTGCAATTTCCCTGTCATTTCTTCTACTTCATAAGCACTGTCTGTGACAGTATGGAGTAGTCTTTTCACCTCTGTTACCATTTGATTGTATGACAGAACTACTTCACCAAGCTCATCATGAGCTACATAACTTGCACTGGCAGTGAAATCACCTTGTTCTGCTCGTTTTAATAATGACTTTAGTTGACGGGTTGGCACATTGACTGCCTTCGTTGCAATAAAGCCGATAAGGATAACAAGCAAGACAACCGCTAAGCATACGCCACCTAGTAACCAGTAGCCAAATTGTACATCTTTTTGATAAGCCTGCTGTTGGTCTTTTGCTCGTTGAACCAAATAATTTTGCGTGTCTTCTAATAATGCATGACTCTCCTGACTAATTGGTAAAAATGTTTGCACATAAAACTGATCTAGCTCACCATGGTTCAATTGCTTAAAGTTCTCAATGGCTTCTTCCTGCTTCTTAAGCAATGACTTATACTTCTTAATTTGATGACTCATCTTCTTGTCAATTTCTTGGCTATCTAGATGATCTAAAGGCTGCGCCATGTTTTGTAAAATGGCTGTCATTTCTTTATCGTCACCCTTCGAATCTACTATAAAATCTAATCGACGCTGTGATTCTTCTAGCTCATTTAGCCACCCAATTGGGACCAGTCCCTGTGTGTAACTCTCACTTGCATGCCACGACATTTTCCTTAAATAATCTACACTGAATACACCTAGCAATACATTCGATAATACACAAACAATCATGAGTACAAGTAACTTGTCCTTCACCTTAATGAAACGGAAAAAATGCATGATCCTTGGCTCCTCCTCCAACTCTTACCAATAATGATAGTATAGAGATATAAAGCCAGTGTTATATTTTTGTAAATTTTAATCGAAATATTAAGAATTTATACCCATCATTTAGTTTTATTTAGGTAATTTAACTCGCTAAATTAGCCAGATTATTGCTTCTTATTCATACTATTTTTAGAAAAACATTCGCAACCTTCCATACATTGTAAGCGTTCATACTAGAGAATGGAGGTGTTACATTTGACGCAATTCAAGAAGTTAGATTGGAGTTTAGTAATAAGTCTTCTTTTACTCGGCGCTATTAGTTGCCTTTTTGTCCATTCTAGTAGTGTAAATTTTGAACAGTATGCAAGCTCCTTTATTATCAAACAGTTTTTATTTTATGTCATCGGATTAACCATCATGCTTGGAATATCCTTGCTTGATATTGAACAGTTGAAGAAGATTGGATGGCCATTTTACTTCCTAATAGTTGCTTTAACGGCTGGTCTTATTGTTGCTCCTGAAAGCATTGCTCGAACGATCAATCAGGCAAAATCATGGTATCAAATCCCGTTTTTAGGTTCTCTCCAACCCTCGGAATTTTTAAAGTTTGCTTTTTTAATAGTTGTGAGTAAGGTCATTATTGCTCATCAAGAGAAAAATGTCCGCCCCTCCTATCTAGCAGATTTTTGGTTACTTATAAAAATCGGGCTAATTGTCCTTCCTCCTACGCTACTTGTTTATAGACAACCCGATACAGGTATGGTCATGTTGTATATGGCAATGATTTTACCGATGATTTTCTTTTCAGGTATTCATAGAAAGCTTCTTGTCGTATTTACGGCTGTTCCGCTAGTTATCATCAGTACGCTGGTAGTGCTCTATGTCAGATTTAATGAATTTTTTACAGAGAAGGTTTTAGGTGCTCTATCAGGACATCAGATTTCTAGAATTTATGGATGGCTTCAGCCTTATGAATATACAGATTCTTCTTTTCAAGTACGCCAAGGCTTTATGGCTATCGGGTCAGGAGAATTTGTGGGCAAGGGCTATCTACATAACAATGTCTATGTACCAGAAAAACATACCGATTTTATATTCTCTGCTATTGCAGAAGAGCTAGGTTTTATTGGAGGAGCATTTGTAATCGCGCTACTTTTTTTTGTTATCTATCGTATTGTCGTTATTACGGTAGTAGCGCGAGACCCCTTTATGACTTTAATGGGGGCAGGTATTTCAAGCTTACTAGCCTTTCAAATTACTCAAAATATCGGCATGACCATTGGGCTTTTACCTGTCACAGGTGTCACCCTACCCTTTTTAAGCTATGGTGGAAGTTCGTTATTATCCAATTTTATGCTTATCGGAATCGTCATGATCATTCATCATTCATATAAGGGGTATATGTTTAAAGTAGGAGACTGACAAAATGCAAGTAGAGACATGTATATGCTATTCTCTACTTGCTAAGTTAAGGGGGATTAATTCGTTAAAAACTTCTTCATACTTGCATTATATTGATCGATAAATAGCTTTGCCTCATTATATGGTAATCTTAAAGCAGCTAAAGCGGCACCACCTACCGGTAAGCTATAAGCACCCACGAAGTCATACTGATTACTATTCTTTTTATCAATAGCGATTAATTTTTTAGTAAATAGCTCCAATTCATTAAAAACGCCACCAGCTAGCACTACTTTGACTTGCTTATGTGCAAACGGGTTTTTTTTGTAACAAGCGTCTATACTTTGATAAAAAACATGGCACACTTGATCAATAATTGTATTGGCTTCTCCATCACCACGTTTAGCGCATTCAATTGCAACCTTACTTAAAGGTGATATGGTATCCCGCGGATGTCCTTCGCCATATACCACTTCAATTATCTGCGGAACGGATTGTAATCGAAAATATTCTAATACCGCTGCTGTTAGAAGCGTTTCAGGACCTCTTTTGTCGAATGCTTTAAATACCGCTTTTAATGTGCGAATGCCAATATCATAGCCACTGCCCTCATCATCAAAAATATAACCCCATCCTGCTGTACGCTCAATTCTTCCAGATGCATCTATACTGAGTGTAATCGCACCCGTACCAGAAATTTGTACAATGCCTGGCTGCCCCAAGGTTCCCGCATACAGCGCGTTCATTCCATCATTCGATAGTGATAGTTGACAGTCTTTCGGTAAAAGCGAGGTTAATAATGCATAGGTAATTTTCTCATTATTATTTTCTGTTACACCAGACAGGCCAGCATGGCACTTTGTAATGTGTTGAAATTCGTGAGGCTGTTGTCTTTTTAAATTATTTATTAATTCTGTTATCGTCTCTGTAAAATGCTCGAAGCTCATGGATGTGGGATTACTTTTGCCTGTTTCTGCTAGCGCCATAATTTGCCCATGACATGTTGAGATTGTTGCAATCGTTTTCGTTCCACCGCCATCTATTGCCAAAACATGCAAGTGCCTTCACCTCTATACAATTTTAATTGTAGATACAATTTCTCCTACCTCTACCCCTGCATCATTACGCACAAATGCAGGAGACAATGCTTTAATACGCTCAATTGTTTCTTGATTTGTATACTGCATTTGTTCCAATACAGAAGCAATTACATTGGGCCACGGACTTTCGGAGCCATTCATAATTTTCAAGGCAAAACTTACTCCTTCATTTCTTAGAGCAAAACAGTATACACCCTGTGCTCCGCCCTTCGCCACAATATTAGGGTCCTTTAATAATGCTGTACAAATAAAGTTTTGCGCTGCAATGATATGACTCTCTTGATTCATTACTGCTGTAAGTTTTATTACTGCTTCACGAATTAGTTCATCATCAATCAATTCTGGTCGTGCTAACTTTAAATAGGCAATGGCCATGTTTTTTAGCGGAATCGCAAAGACAGGCGCACCACAGCCATCAATCCCTGTACGAATTCTCTCTATCTCATATTCACTTAAATAGGCAATATATTTTTTTATCATCTGTTGCAGTGGATGTTCTGGATGACAATATTGCTTGACATCATAGCCATTTGCTAAACATGCAGTTAAAAATCCTAAATGCTTGCCCGCGCAATTATGAAAGAGTTTCCTCTTTTCAAATCCCTGTTGAATATACTGTGTTTTAGGTTCCTCATTTAGTGGAAAGGATGCTGCACAAATTAAATCACTTTCATTAATAGGGAGTTTTTCCAGCAAAGAGACTAATGCCTCTTGATGATAAATTTCACCTCTTTGCGAAGCCAGAAATAATGCACTTTCATTTGAAGTAATTCCGTATTTTTCTATAAAATCAGTCATAAAAATGGGAATGGCTTGAAATGGTTTTGCTGCAGAACGAAAATACACAGGCTCATAGTCTTGACCTACAGAGACGAATTCTTCCTTCGTTAGATTCACAGCACTCATTTGTCCATAATGCACATTTTCCATTAATCCTGAACGATACTCCTTTAAAAATTCTGAGTAAGCCACGAATCAACCAACCTTTCTTTAAACAGACAGCAACTGCTTTTGTGCTTGTAATGCCGCTCCTTTAACAACCCCTTCTTTTAATTGATTGGAAAACTGCAAATCAAAGTAGGGTTGTAATTCCTTCCATATATACTGTTTACACTTTTCACTAAGTAGTTTTTGAAATGTCACATTGTGCTCAATAATTTCTCCACTGACGATGACAGCCTCTGGTTCGTATAAACAAACTAGATTATTGATGGCTATAGCTAGAAAAGTAGCTACATCTTGTTGAATATCGATCGCCCATTGCTCACCTTGATCAACACACTGCAAAATCTCTTCTATTGATTGAATATTAAGATTTTTAGGCGTTCTTTTTAACAGCGTAACTTCAGAAACATACATCGATAAGCATCCTCTTTTACCACAGTGACACATTTCACCAAAGGGATTAATCGTTATATGACTTATTTCTCCAGCTTTATTTTGAATGCCACGATACACTTCTCCATTTAATAATATGGATGCTCCTATTCCCGTTCCAATTCCGACTAAAATACAATTTGAATACAGTGGCGTATAGATATCACCAATTTCAGCAATGATTTGCATTTTTAATTCATTATCTACGATGACTTCACAACCAAAAACACCATTTAAATCTTCTCTTATATGGCAGTTTTCCCACTTCAATTGCTCAGAGGAAACGATAATTCCTTCCTCGTTATTGATTACTCCTGGAATTCCTATCCCAATGCCTAGTAATTTATCCTGAGCAATCTGATATTCTGTCATGATATTTTCTATAGATCGTTTAAGTAGATATATAGCTTCTTCGTATTGATGCTTGATGCTACATTTGACTTCCTGAAAGGCAATAAGCTTCCCTAAGAAATCTAGTATACCTATTCGAATAGTAAAACAGTCAATTTCTATCCCAATCGTATATAAAGCATCTTCTCGCATATGAATTAACGTAGGACGTCTACCAATGGCTGTTTCTTCCGATACCCCTTCAAGAATAAAGCCTTCCGCTTCTAGCTCCTGCACAATACGAGTAATAGTCGTAGGGCTCATTTTTGTATATTTTGATAATTGAATTCTTGAAATTGGCGCCATCTGCCTTATTGCGTCAAGCACAATATATTTATTTTGTCTTCGCATTTGTACTTGATCTTGCTTTTTCAAATTAGATTCAACCCCTATTTAAACTTTTCTATGAATTGTACAGCTTCTTTGATGTCTTTTTCGGGATTTGATCTCACTTCTCGTTCAATAGTTAAATAGCCATTGTATCCGATTTCTTGTAAAGCTGAAAAATAAAGCTCGAAATTGACATCTCCATGACCTAATGGAAGTTCTCTGAAAAACTCTCCATTTTCCACCATTTCTTCTATTTTATCATGAGATGTTCCAGAATCGTATCCTAAGTACCCGTACACATCTTTAGGATTCGTTGACTGCAGTTGAATACCATCCTTTACATGTGTATGTACAATATATTTCTTTAATAGTTTGACTCCAGCTACAGGATCATCTTTTGTTACCATCACCATATTGGCTGGATCAAAATTAACCGATACACCGTTCGTTGATAGCTTATCTAAAAACTCTTTTAATGTTTTACTCGTTTCTGGCCCTGTTTCAATCGCAAAATAAGCATCTAATGATGTAGCATATTGTCCTAATTCTTCACAAGCTTCCAGCATTGTTTGATAGATTGGGTCATTTTCATCTTCAGGAATAATACCGATATGGGTTGTAACAATGGATGTTCCTAGGTCCTTGGCTAATTGCAGTATTTCTTTTGATTTTTTTATTTTTCTGGCATTTTCTGCTTTATCTTGGAAGCCATGTCCTCCTAAATCTCCACATAAGGCGGAGATTTCTAGACCTAACCCTAAAATATACGCCTTCAATTCTGCTCTTTGTTCAGCATTTAGGTTATCGGGGTCCAGCTCACCTGAAACGGCATACATTTGTACCCCCTGTGCCCCAACTTCTTTCGCCTTTAACAAACCTTCACGAATAGGTATACGAAAGCTGTCTACTATCACACCGATTTTATTATCCAATTTCACCATTTTAATAAACAACCTCCTTTCCTTCAGTTGCAGAAATATAAATACCTTCTAAGATTTTCATAATTTCTACCCCATCCTCCACAGGTGCAACTGAATCATAATGATGAAGGCAACAATCAACAAATGAATTAATTTCATTTTGAAAGGCAGTTGCAAAATCAAAAGTTAGATCGTTAATTTGAGGATGAATATTTAAAATCGTATTATGCTCTTCACTTACAATTTTTAATTCAGGCTCTAGCTCTGCTCCACCGTTCGTGCCATATAGCTTAATACTTATTTCATCTTTTAAAGCATGTAGTGTATAGGAAACGTCTACCATTAGCGATGCTCCATTCTCAAATGTAATGAGGGCATTTGCTAAGTCTTCTACTGTGTTTTTCGTTGCATCATAGTCTGCAGCCTTGTAGAAGGATAAATTTTCTATATGATTTCGATTTCCTAATTGATTGTAAGTATGACCTGTTATACGTTTCACCTTTGGTCTACCCATTAAGTACCAGCATATATCAATTACATGTACCCCTAGATCAATTAAAGGTCCGCCGCCAGACTTATCAATTTCGGCAAACCAGCCTCCTGGATTCCCTAATCTTCTTAGGCAGGAAGCTTTGGCATAATAAATATCGCCCAATTTGTTATCGTCGATGAAGCTTTTCAGTACTTTGGTATTTGTTGCAAATCGTCTTACATAGCCCACTTGAAATACTTTCTGATGCTTTTCTGCAACCTTTTGGATATTTAGAGCCTCTGCATAAGTCATAGATAGCGGCTTTTCTATTAGAACATGTAAGTCATTTTCCAAAGCAAAAATCGCCAATTCTGCATGCGTATTATTCCATGTACAAATACTGACAGCATCCACATTTTTATCTGCGAATAGCTCTTCTTTTGAAGAAAAAACATGTGTTGCTCCAAATTGGGCTGCTTTTGCTTTGCCTCGTTCAATGGAAGCATCATACACGCCATATAATTCAACGTATGGATTATTCGTATAGGAACCTAAGTGAAAATCTGAAATAGAACCTGTGCCAATGACACAAACTTTTAATTTATCCATGTGCTTTCCCCCTTTAGAGCTTGCATTCATTCCATAAACGACGTACATTATCCATCCCTATTTTTGAACCAACTTGGCAATCTTCCATCCCTTCAAACTCAATAGTAAGATAGCCATCATATCCACTGCCTTTTACGAGTTTAATAATTTCTCGAATATTTATATCACCATGCCCGACAATAGCACCTCTGATGTAGTTGTTATGAACTGTACGGAACCACTCGCCCTCACCTGGATTTTCATAATAAGGACGAATATAAAAATCTTTGAAATGCACTGTAGCAGCATAAGGAATGTTTTTCATAACACCAATGAGAGGCTCTTCATCAATACATAAAAAATTACCGATATCTAAAGTTGTTTTAAAGTTGTCTCTGTTTACCGCATGAATTAATTGTTGTACACGATCACTTGTTTGAACATTAAAGCCATGATTTTCAATCGTTGTCGTAATATTAAATTGTTTCGCGTAATCTGCAATTAACTGACAGCCTCTAACCATTTCTTCAAAATGCTCGTTGTAATAATGAATGGATGTTTGCTCCTTTGGTAAGGTAAAGAGAGTAACGTCATGGCGCATAATGTGAATACCCATATGATGTACTACATCAATATGTTTCTTTAAACGTTCAACTTCTTCTAAAAAAGCTTCCTCCGTATCATGAATAAAGTTAGCTGGTAACGAATAGGCGGATAACTCTAATCCTAGCTCTGCTGCTTTATCTTTAATTTCAGTTGCAAGTTCATAGTTATCTACAACCGTAAATTCATAGGGCACTAATTCTACATGCTGACCACCGTTGTCTGCTACCCATTGTAAAACATCTAGAACATCCATCTCTCCCTGTCTCATTTTTTTAACCATGCTGTATGTGCTTAACCCTATTTTCATTTATAAACATCCTCTCCATTAGTTAACAAAGTGACATGCAACACTTTGCTCTTCGTTAATTTTCCTCATTTCTGGTATAGCTTGCTTACATATATCTGATGCAAAGGGGCACCTTGTGTGGAAGGTACAACCACTCGGCGGATTTTTAGGATTTGGAATATCACCAGTTAAAACGATCTTCTTTTTTCGTAATGTTGGGTCTGCAATCGGTACGGAAGCAATGAGCGCTTGTGTATAGGGATGCTTTGGTTCATTAAATATGGTTTCTTTACGCCCAATTTCTACAATGGATCCTAAATACATAACCCCAATATAATGGCTAATATGTTCTACAACACTTAAATCGTGAGAAATAAAGAGATAAGATATTTTATATTCTTGCTGCAATTGCTTTAATAGATTCAATATTTGTGATTGTATAGATACATCCAACGCAGACACAGGCTCATCAGCAATAATTAATTTTGGCTTTGTTATTAAAGCACGGGCAATACCCAAACGCTGTCTTTGTCCACCACTGAACTCATGTGCATAGCGATCAGCATGTTCAGCATTTAATCCAACGACTTCCAGCATTTCAAGCACTAGTTTTTCACGCTCTACTTTCGAAAGTTTTGTATGAATTTCTAAAGGCTCTCCAACAAGCTCCTTGACCTTCATTCTTGGATTCAATGAGGCATATGGGTCTTGAAAAATCATTTGAACAGTTTGCCTTAAGTGCCTTAATTCAGATGGCTTTGCAGTAGCTACTTCTTTCCCATCCACAACGATACTTCCATTCGTTGGTGCTATTAATCTAGTAATTAATCTGCCCGTAGTAGATTTCCCACAACCACTTTCCCCAACTAAACTAAATGTCGTACCTTCTTCTATTTCAAAGGAGACATCTATAACTGCGTTAACATATTGCTTTTTTTGAAATAACCCTCCGGCTATTTGAAAGCTCTTTTTTAAATTCTCCACTTTTAATATACTATTAGGCATTTACTTCCACATCCTTTTTCACATATAGCCAGCAGCTACATTGGCGTGTAGCCGAAATTTTTACTGTCGGTGGACTCTCCTGATGGCATATAGACATCGCTTGATTACAACGTGGAGCAAATTTACAACCATTCGGCATATTTTGTGGGGATGGTACTTGACCATTGATAGAATCTAATACTTCTTTGTTATCACCAATTTTCGGTACAGATGCAATTAAACCTTTTGTATAGGGATGCTTGGGGCTAGCAAATAATTCAAAGACATCTGCTTCCTCTACAACCTGCCCTGCATACATGACCACTACCCTATCGCACATTTCCGCCACAACACCTAAATCATGTGTAATTAATAAAATAGCTGTCTCATTTTCTTCCTTTAGCTTTTTCATTAGCTCTAAAATTTGAGCTTGTATCGTGACATCAAGCGCAGTGGTTGGTTCGTCGGCAATAAGTAAATTAGGGTGGCAGGCCATAGCCATTGCAATCATTACCCGTTGGCGCATTCCTCCTGAGAGCTGATGTGGATATTCATAAATGATTTCCTCAGCTCTTCCTATGCCCACGCTTTTTAACATTTGGATTGCATGATGCTTACTTTCGTTTTTCGGCAGCTTCAAATGCATCTCAATTGCTTCCATTAACTGCTTGCCTATTTTTAAGACAGGATTTAAAGAAGTCATGGGCTCTTGAAAAATCATGGCCATTTGCTTGCCACGAATCTTCCGAATTTCTGATTCGGACATTTTCGTCAAGTCATGTCCATTAAAATGTATAGTGCCATTGACGATTTTGCCTGTAGTACCGTGAAATAATTGCATGATGGATAACGATGTTAAGCTTTTTCCACTGCCCGATTCTCCCACTAAGCCTACTATCTCTCCTTTACGGATGGAAAAATTGACACCTCTTAAAATTTTGATTTCCTTATTATCACGCGTAAAGGACGTTTCTAAGTCACTTACTCGCAATACATGTTCTGGCATAGGCATTCTCCTTAATTATTTTTTATTTTTGGATCTAACACATCTCGTAATCCATCACCTATTAAGTTAAATGCTAGTACGGTTAAAAATATGGCAATACCTGGCATGATGACTACATGCGAAGATGTCCCTAAATAGTCGCGCCCACTACTTAGCATTACTCCCCACTCAGGCATTTCAGGGCTTGCACCTAAGCCTAAAAAACTTAAACCAGAAGCTGCTAAAATGGCTGTCCCTATACGCATTGTGACAAAAATGATTAACTCACTAATTGTTTCAGGGAAAATATGTTTCCACAGCACTCTAACATGCGATGCTCCCATAGATTGTGCTGCTTCTACATAGACATTCTCCTTCGCATTCAATGTAGCACCTCTGACTAAACGAGCAAAAGATGGCACACTAAAGATCATCACAGCAATGATGACATTATTAATACCAGGGCCCAATAAGGCTACAATGGCAATCGCTAATAATAAATCAGGGAATGAAAACAAAACATCACAGCTACGCATGATGATTTTGTCAACCCACCCACCGAAGTAACCGCTAATTAAACCTAAAATAGTTCCTAGTATTAAGCCTAAAAATACGGCACTGAAACTCACCATTAAGGATATTTTTGCGCCTACTATTAAACGACTAAAAATATCTCGACCATACTCGTCCGTTCCTGCCAAATGACTTGCACTTGGTCCCTCTAATAAAGCATTATAATTCGGTTCAAAAGGATCGTAAGGTGCGATATAAGGGCCAATAATAGCGATTACAATTAACAATCCTATAAAGATACTTGCTACCAAAGCAGCCTTTTGTTTTTTAAAAGACTTCCAAAATTCTTTAAGAGGAGAGTATTTTCTTTGTGTATTTTGCACTTGGCTATTTTGCACAGTAGTTGGTGAAGTCATTTTGTTCCCTCCCTTAAGAATTTAATTGGATTTTTGGATTTAACACGGTATAAAGCACATCAACTATTAAATTGACTAAAATAAATTCAAATGCAAATAACAGCAGTGCAGACTGAATGACGGGATAATCTCGAAAGGCAATCGAATCAATTAAAAGTCGTCCCATTCCTGGAAAACTAAAGACTGTCTCCACTACCACCGATCCTCCTAAGAGAAATCCGAATTGCAGACCTGCTACTGTTACCACAGAAATCAAGGAATTTCTTAAAGCATGGGTCACAATAACGGAGTGTTCTTTCAATCCTTTTGCTCTCCCTGTTCTTATAAAATCAGCTTGTAACGTTTCAAGCATGGAAGAACGAGTAAATCGCGCAATCATTGACATAATGCCAGCCCCTAAAGTCAAGGAGGGCAAAATATAACTTGAAAAGCCATCTAATCCACCCGTCGGAAATAACCCTAGCTGCACTGAAAATAATTGAATTAATAATAAGCCCAACCAAAATCCTGGAATTGAGATGCCAGAAACAGCCGTTACCATACCAAAATAATCAGGCCATTTGTTTTTATTGATGGCAGAAAAAACACCAATCACCAAACCCATTAATGTAGCCCAAAACATGGAAAGGAAAGTAAGATGAAGAGAAGGCATAAACCTTGTTTTAAACATATCTATGACAGGTAGTCCTGTTGTTAAAGATGTTCCAAGCTCACCCGTCACAAGATTTTTCATATAATCCATGTATTGTTTAAGAATGGGTTTATCTAAACCTAACTCATGGCGTACATTTTCAACATCTTCTAGCGTGGCATCCTTACCAGCTACTAATCTTGCAGGGTCACCTGGTATGAAATGAATAAATAAGAATGTTAATATAGAAATGACAATTAATATCGGTATCATTTCAACAGTTCTTCTTGCTATATACTTCCACATGTGGCCTTCCTCCTTTCTATTTTTATGGAAAAGGAATTGACGAGCATCAATTCCTTTTACTGTTCATTACTCCACTTTGGCATTCTTCACATCAAGCCCACCTGTAGGGTTTACTAGCACACCGCTCACATTTGAACGTACACCATATACAACTTCATCTACCCCTAAGAAAATCCATGGTGTATCTTGATAAACGATTTCCTGTAATTTTTCATATAATTCAGCTTGGCGATCAACATCTGAAATGGAGTTAGCTTCATCCATTAATTGATCTGCCTCCGTGTTATGATAGTAAGCTGTATTTGCACCATTCGGTGGGAATGATACGCTATGGAAAAGAGGCTTTGTTGCATTCGTTATATCCGAAGCATACGCTGACCAACTCACATACCACATTTGTAATTTCGCATCATCTGGTGTTTGTGCTCCATAGATTTCGTCTGATAAAGTTCCTTCTTCCATCGATTTAATTTCTACTTTTACACCGATTTGACCTAACTGTTGTTGAATAAACTGCATACCCTTCATCGTATCCGAGTTTGTGTTCCCCCAGATTTCAATATCGAAGCCATCTGGATAGCCTGCCTCAGCCAATAATTCTTTTGCCTTTTCAATATTGTGTTCATACATTTTTTGCTGCTTATAATAAACGGTTTTGGAAGGAATAATAGAGTCTAATGGTAAACCAAGCCCTGCATTCACCACTTTTAAATAAGCATCCTTGTCCACGGCGTAGTTAAAGGCTTGTCGAACTTTAATATCATCCAAAGGTTTTTTATAGGTATTTAATGAAACGTAATGTGCAATTGTAGAAGGAACCTTATTTACCTCTACATCTTTACTATTAGAAAGCTCATCAATATTTTGTGCTGGTACTGGATAGATAACCTGAGCATCGCCCGCTTTTAGCATCGCTACGCGCGAGCCGTTTTCTGGCACTGGTTTATAGGTGATTTTAGCAACACGTTCTCCACCATCCCAATAGCCATCAAAGTTTTCAATTGTTAAATGGTCTCCTTGTACCCATTCAACAAATTTATATGGTCCTGTACCAACAGGTTTTTTAGGTATGTCTGCTGAATTTTCTTTAATCATTTTTGGACTAATCATTTTGGCAACTCCGAAACGTGTAATCATTGGTCCATATGGTTCTTTTAAAGTAACTTTAATTTCATAGTCGCCTAGGATTTCAACATCGCTGATTAAGCTAAAACCACGAGAATATAAACGTAAGCTTTCATCATTCATGATTCGTTCAATGTTGACCTTTACAGCTTCAGCATTAAACTGCTCCCCGTCATGGAAAGTAACCCCTTCTTTAAGTTTGAATGTATAGACTAGCGCGTCTTCACTAATTGAATAGTCATCTGCTAGAACCTTAATAATTTGACCATCTGCATTAAAGCCTAACAATCCTTCTAGCATTGTCTCCTGTACAGAACTCGAATTCGTATCCCCTGTGTTATGTGGATCCATTGAAATAAAGTTTTCATTTACAGCGATAACAAGTTCATTTTTTGAACTAGCTGTACCTGAATCTGTAGTAGACTTGTCCCCAGTATTTGATGCGTTAGAATTGTCTTTCTCTGCGCATGCTGCTAAAAGCAACGTACATAGAATTACAAAAACCAATTTTTTAACATAATTCATCTCATCTACTCCCTTTGTAAAAATCTATAAGAATATTTCTTAAAACTTAAATTAAGAAATATAATTACCAAAAAATATTTATTTTCTCCACTGATGAAAATAAGTAGGCAAAAAATAAACTATATTTTCTTACGATTAGACAATTCAATTCAGGAAAAATTGCTCCCTCAACTATCACAATTGCTTTTAATCAGAAAGTATAGTTCAAAATACAAGGTGTATTTATTCCACTGCTGAAAATAAATGATTAAAAAAATATTCCCTCTCAGGACATTTTTATTATCAGAAAATTAATTATTTTTTAACAACTATAAACTATGAAATCTATTATTTCCACTATTTTTTAAATAAATTTCAGAATTTTATAATTATTTTTATAGAACTATAATAATTATCCCTAGAATTTTTGTTGCCTCAAAGGCCAATAATAAAAGTTCTAAAAGCCCTTATTACATGGCTTTTAGAACCTACATGAATAGTTGCTATAGCGTATTTATACTATTCACAACCACATTTAGTATGCGGTCAAGATCTTCTTGTGCAATATTAAGTGGTGGTGATAACGTTAAGACATTATTAAACCCTGCTACAGTAGCTCCATTTTTCCCAATGATGACCCCTTGCCCTTTACATGCTGCAATGACAGCATTCACTTTCTCCACAGGTAAAGGTTCTTTCGAAACTTTATCTACCACTAATTCAATTCCAATCAATAAGCCTTTGCCTCGTACATCTCCTACATTTGGGTGAGGCTGTAATTCTTGTTGCAGTGTTTTTAGTGTTGCTGCACCAAATTCCTTGGAACGGTCAAATAAAGCCTCTTGCTCAAGAATCTCAATATTTTTTAATGCGACTGCACATGCCACCGGTGAGCCACCGAATGTATTTACATGGCGGAAATAGCCGTATGCATCTGATCCAGTAAACGCCTCATATATTTCACGCTTTACCGCTGTAGCTGATAATGGTAAATAGGCACTTGTAATTCCTTTGGCCATTGTAATAATATCAGGCTTTACACCATAATTCATAAATCCAAATGGCTTCCCTGTACGACCAAAGCCACAAATAACCTCATCCACAATCATTAAAGCGCCGTGTTTTTTGCATACTTCTTCAATACCTTTTAAATAGTTTTCTGGAGGCATAATGACACCCCCACCTGTAATAATAGGCTCTAAGATCATTGCTGCAATTGTATCGCTCAGCTCCCAGGTCATCGTTTTGTCTACGGCCTTTACACTCGCTAAATCTAATGGCGCAATAGTCTCACTTTCATGCTCACGATATTGATCAGGTGGTGCAACATGGATAAAGCCAGGTGATAGAGGCTCATATTTATATTTACGCTCCGCCTGCCCTGTTGCCGCTAATGCACCGAAGGAATTCCCATGATAAGCACGGTAGCGAGAGACGATTTTATAGCGCGAGTTTTGTCCTTTTTGCTGATGGTATTGTCGAGCTATTTTAAAAGCTGTTTCATTCGCTTCTGAACCACTGTTAGAGAAGAAAATAACATAATCTCCACCAAGCATTTCATTAAGTTTTTCGGCTAGTTCCACGGCTGGTAAATGTCCCTGAGATAAAGGTGCATAAGCATTTTTCATCATTTGTTCATGGGCTGCATCCGCTAATTCTTTACGACCATAGCCAACATTGACACACCATAGCCCAGCCATCGCATCAATATATTCCACACCATCTGTATCAGTAATTCTTGCACCATCAGATTTCTCTACTACATACGTGGCTTGTGGATTATAGGGTTTCATCGAATGCCATACATATTGCTCATCCTTTGCTAATACATCACTTTTAAGATTGATCTGCGTCATCGTCAAACACCCCTCATTATTATTTTAGTTTTTCGCATCGTTATTACTTGGGAAAGCAAAGGAGCTTGCTGTATCCTCTGTCTCATCGGGCCAACGTTCAGAAATCGTTTTTGCCTTTGTAAAGAACCTCGCCTGATCTGGACCAAACATATGCCCTTCACCAAACTTAGAACGTTTCCACCCACTAAAGTTATGATAGCCAACTGGGATTGGGATTGGCACATTTACCCCTACCATACCCACCTCTATTTCCTCTTGGAATTTACGCGCTGCCGCACCACTGCTTGTAAACATTGTGACACCATTGCCAAGCTCATGATCATTTATTAAATCAATAGCCTCTTGTAGTGAATCAACCCCTACTACAATACGTGCTGGACCAAAGACCTCCTCTTTGAAGATCGTCATTTCTGGTGTGACATGATTAAGTAATGTAGGACCAAGATAAAAACCATTTGACGATTCACATACTTTTGGATTTCTTCCGTCGATGACAAGATTCGCTCCTTCACTGACTGCCCCATCGATATAACGTATAATCGTTTCCTTTGATTGTTTAGTGATAACAGGACCAAAATCGACGTCTTGCTCTGTATAAGGCCCTACCTTTAGTTCGGAAATTTTATTTTTCAATATTTCCGTAAATCGTTGCTCCGTATCCTTCCCTACAACGAGTGCACCAGAAATAGCCATGCAACGCTGAGATGCTGCGCCATATGCTGCTCCTAAAAAGGCATTTGCTGTCTGTTCTAAATTGGCATCAGGCATAACAATCATAAAGTTCTTTCCACCACCAAATGCAGCGACTCGTTTATTGTGCTTTGTCCCAGTTTGATAGATATATTCAGCAACAGGCGTTGAGCCAACAAATGAAATTGCTTGAATCTCTTTATTTTCTAATAGTTCATCGACTGCCTCTTTATCTCCATTAACCACTGTCCAAATACCGTCTGGTAGACCTGCCTCTTTCCATAATTGGCACAAATATAATGCTGAAATAGGTACACGTTCAGATGGCTTTAGAATAACTGCATTTCCTACCGCAACAGCCATACTTGTAATAGCCAGTGGTACCATAACAGGGAAATTAAATGGTGCAATGGTTGCTACTACACCAAGAGGCGATTTGGCAGAAAAAGCATTAATATTTCCACCTACATTGACGGAATACTCTCCTTTTAGCAATTGGGGGGCACTGATCGCCATATCCACAGATTCAATACCACGAACAATTTCACCTTTCGCATCTTCCTTAGTTTTTCCACTTTCTTGGCAAATCACATTGATAAGTTCTTCCTGTCTTTCTACTAACAGCTGACGGAAACGATGTAGCACTTCTACCCGCTTCCCAATTGATGTTTTTTTCCATGCTGGAAAGGCTTCCTTAGCTAACTGAATAGCATGCTTTACCTCGGCTCTTGAAGCAAGGGGTACTCTTGCAATAACCTCACCTGTTGACGGATTATATACTTCAGAGAATCTGTTACTTGTACCTGCTACCTCTTCTCCTTTGATAAAATGTGTTAGCGTTTTCATTTCTTGTTGAACTGTCATAATTGACCACTCCTTTTTTTCGTCTTATTGTTCAAAATCAAACTTGTCTTTTGTGAAAAGGGAACTTGATTCATCGGCTTGTTTGATCACCTTTTTCTTTTGAGTCAGCATATAGAAAATCATCACAATGGCCACAATAACGCATGTAAATAAAATTTGTGAGCGCATAGACTCTATAAAGAACATCGCAATGAGTAATGCTGTTGTTGCTACTATTGTTAAATATGTTAAATATGGAAATAGCCACATTTTCACCTTTAATAGCTCTGGATTTTCTTGCTCAATCTTCCGTCGCATTCTTAACTGTGAAAAGGCAATGATTAAATAAAGAATCAACGTAATAGCACTACAAGAACTTAATAAAAACATAAATACTTTATCTGGCGACACATAGTTCATAATGACCGCAATATATGAGAAAAATGTTGCGGCAAGTATGGCATTAACAGGTGCACCATTTTTATTTAATTTTAAAAATGCCTTTGGTGCTTCTCCTTTTTCCGCTAAAGAAAATACCATTCTTGATGTAGCATATAGTGCTGAATTTAGGCATGATAATACAGCAGTTAAAACAACAAAATTCATAATTTGTGCGGCTGCAGGAATACCAATATAATCAAGTACCGCTACATAAGGACTTGTTAAAATATCTGAGGAATGCCAAGGCAATAGCGTCACTACAACTGCAATAGAGCCTACATAGAAAATTAAAATACGCCAAGTAATAGAATTGGTAGCTTTTGTGACAGCGGCTAACGGTTCATCCGATTCACCAGCAGCAATCGCAACGATTTCTGTCCCCATAAATGAAAAAATAACGATAACGACACCCATTAGAACAGCGCCAAAACCATTTGGTAAAAAACCACCCTGTTCAACTAAATTGGTCATACCAACAGCATTAAAGTTTGGAGCAATACCAAAGATAATAAAAGCACCAAGACCTAGAAAAACGACTATACTTGCAACCTTAATAAGAGAGAACCAATACTCAAACTCACCAAAAGCTTTGACAGAAAGAACATTTGTTAATGTAAGTGCTACAGTTAATAACAGACTTAAAAGCCATAAAGGAATCCCATCGTACCAATATTGAATAATGGCAGCTGCTGCTGTTGCCTCTAAAGCAATAGCAATCACCCAGAAAAACCAGTACAACCATCCAATCATAAAACCTGCCCACGGACCAATGGCTTCATGTGCATAGTGAGCAAACGATCCACTCGTTGGATTGACTGCCGCCATCTCACCTAGCATACGCATAACTAATACAACGATAATTCCTGCAAATATATACGATAAAATTGCCCCTGGACCAGCTAGGTTAATGACCGAGCCACTCCCCATAAATAGTCCAGCACCGATTACACCGGCAATCGCAATCATCGTCATATGCCGCTTCTTTAATCCTCTTTGTAAATGCGTTTGTTGCCCCATATCTGTCACCTCTTTTAGTAGATTGCTTGATCGCTTACAAAAATCTTACATCTTTCATAACGTTGAAGTAATAGACAAACTGTAAAATTCTATACTTTTGTTTTATACATAATGTAAAATAGACTAAATATTCTTAAAATAATTTTTAAACGATTTTATGAGTAAATTTTTAGCGCCAAGCAGAAATTATTGAATTCCAACCACAGACACGCATGTCAAAAGGAGGGGCAAAAATGAGCCCATTTCAACTAAAAGTACTAGACGTTTTACAGAATAAATATTTTCAAAATGCAGAGGTAGTTGCAGGTCATGAGGGATTAACAAGGAGCGTTAAATGGGCACATGTACTAGAAATCATACATGTTGATAATTTTTTAGTTGGTGAAGAGTTAGTATTAACTACAGGGCTTAGTCTCCAACATAGTATTGAGGACTTTGTATCCTTTATAGAAGCCATCATTCAAAAAAATTGTGCAGCACTTTGTATTGAATATGGCACCTCTATTCAAGCAGTACCTGAAGCGATTTTAACACTTGCCAACCGCCACCAGTTTCCTATTATTGTTTTTCATGAAGCAGTTCCTTTTGTTCGTATTACACAGGATTTACATAGTCAAATTATCAATCAGCAATATCTATTGATTTCTTCACTAGAAGCTTACTCACAAACATTGAACAAAAATGCAGTATTGGGACAAAACACGGACGATATTTTACAAAATATGTATAATGAATTGAAAATACAAATTATGTTTTCCATTAAGGGAAGAGAACCTGTCTTTTTCCCGAATATGGCTCATAAAAAGCGGCAGCAATTCCTAACATTGAATACATCGTCTCAGCAATTTAAACATGAGCCTATTTTTCTATTTGATCAACATTATGCCGATTTATCAATTTATCGAGAAGATGGGCTTTTCTCCGAATTTGAATTATTAATATTAGATCGCACGGCAACAGCGTTCGCACAGCTTTTAATGCGAGAGTTCTATATTGAGGAAAAAAAGAATATTGAGGATGCTTCGATTTTAGCTGATTGGATTGATCAAAAACTATCTAAGGAGGAAATCTATAAATTTATCGTTACACATTATACTAACTATATACAATCCAGTGGCACTGTCTTTATTTTGGCTTCTCCTAATACGTTGACAAAGGCACAGGAGGATGTAGTCTATAGTAAGCTTTATTATCGTAATCTCTTTGAGCAACATGGCTTTATTCCATTTTTATTTGAAAGAAAAAGCTATGTTATTTTTATTTTACTGCATACAAAAGATAGTAAAGCCATTCGTGATATGTTAAACAACATGTTTTCCTCTTTGGTCAAAACTGAATTTTATAAAAAGCAGCAGGCACAAGGTTATCAGATAGCTATTGGGAAGGTCGTTTGTGATGTGGATGAAATTCCTAAAAGCTATCAAACTGCACTGGAAACCTTATATATTTGTCGAAAAGTACAAACGTCCTCGTTCTTTTATGATGATCTGCATTTATATCATTTAATCTATAAATTACAAATGCAGGTGGATTTACAGGAAGTGATTTACGACTATTTACAGCCCGTTATTGAATACGATGAAAAATATAATAGTAAGCTTCTCGAAACATTGCAAGTGTATTTACAAACAAATGGCTCTAAACAGCAAACAGCGAATCAATTGTTTATTGTTCGTCAAACACTCTATCACCGCTTAAAAAAGCTTGAAAGTTTACTTGGTAAAAATTTTATGAACGGGCATAACCGCATTACACTTGAATTTATGCTACTAGCCAATTCATTAATCGAGGATAAGAGCTAGAAAAAAGTTGGCACGCTTAAAAAGGTTAACTCCCCTCCTAAACTGTACCCTATAAGAT
>NZ_PXXX01000018.1 GCF_003367505.1 Lysinibacillus capsici | reverse complement strand
GTTAACCAATTAAAAACCGAGTGGACTCAGTCCATTCGGTTTTTGGTGCATCATTTTAAAAAAAGTATCCAGAAGTAATAAACAAATAAATAACCAGGCGCTCATTCAAAAGTGAGTACCTGGTCATTTTTTTATTCATCATACGGTCTGTATTTAGCATGTAATTCTTTCGCTGCTTCTTTTCTCGCTTCCACATCTTCACGTAAAAACATTCGATCTCTTGGTAATTCTTTGATAGGAGTTAACTTACCTCGTTTTACAAGTGAATTTAATGATTGCCTAGAAATTTGCAATTCCTCCAATACTTCTGATGATGTTAGGATTTCCGATTGAACTAATTTGATAAATTCTTCTTTACTGTTGAAAGAGTAGTTTTTTGACATTGGATGAGACCACCTAGTTTTTTATTTTTTTCTCATTGTAAGAACTGTTGCGCCAATTATTATTAATGCTGCAACTGTAAGAATTAAAGTAATAGTCGTCATGAAAATCACCTCTTCTTTTCATTTTGATTGTATAACAACTGCAAATCATTTATATTTATTGTGAAGGCTAAGGGGGTCAGCCTTAACCTTCTTTTTTAAACTTTTGTTGGACGCTACTTCTTTGAAGTGGTGTCTTTTTCTTTTTCATCAAGTGCTTTTGCTTTTTGGTTGTTTAACTTCGCTGTTTGAAAGTTAACGATTGCAATAGCTAAGTTGACGAATGCTGTTATTGCTACTACTCTTTCAAGTTCCATTTTTATTACCTCCTTTCTATACTCTTATTATAGCATATCTACATACTTGAGTAAATAGATATTGTTGATTTATTTTCCTGTTATGATAAAAATTTTCATAAAAAAAGCCACTCATTTGAGTGACCTTAAATTATTTATTTACTACATTATTCATTACATCTATATATTTTTGAATATCAATTTCTTTATTATTCATTCTTATAATAATCGTTCCAACCTGTGCATCTCCAAATTTCTTAGCACTAACTTCTTGTGCTTTTTCAACACTTGGCCATTCATAAATACTAACATCTTCTGTAGTAATTAATTTAGTACATTCAAGTTTAACGCAATTATGACTATTATCTCGCGGTTCAGTTGTACTTAAACCAGCTTCTTGAAAAGCTTTTAGTATATCGTCAGCAGTGTAATCAGCATTTGATTGGGGCAGATCTGTAGCAGTTGTTTCATGCGCTTCTCCGACATTATAGTTGACTTCAAATACACCAATTTCATTTAGACCAGTAGTTGCTTTACCTTTTTCGTCAAGTGCTACTTTTGCTGTAGCAGCATATGTATTTGCAACACTGTTTTCTGTTTTAATATTTACCCAAATTGAACTAACATCCTTATACTTGTCTGATGCTAATTTTTTTGTTTCCTCTACTAATGCTTTTAAATCTTTTTTGTCAGTAGATGGTGTAGACAAGGTAACTCGCCACATTCCTTTACCAAAGTTGTCTTCTTCTATTTTGTATTCAGGAACATCACTAATTACCTTTTCTTCTTTCTGTTCTTTTTCTTTTGTTTCCGCAGTAACAGGCTTTTCTTCTTTAGGCTCAGATTTTTCCTCCCCACAAGCAGTTAATAATAATGCGGACAATGCACCAATATAAAATAATTGCTTCAATTATAAAACCTCCCTTTCATTACCATTTTAGGGAATCTGAAATGTTTTGTATATAAAAAATAGATGTCCAGGTTTTAGTTATCAGGTTTTTTAAATTGAATAATCTCAGAAATGTCTTCAATGTTTAGTGCATCTGCAATTTTTTCAAGAGCGTTTTTATTTATACGTATAGTCTTATCATTTACTAATTCACTTATAGTACGTGGGTTTAGTCCTGTTTCTTCAACTAATCTTTTTTGGTCCCATCCTTTTTGTTTTAGCAACTCTCCTATATTGGATTTTAAAATAACACTCATATTATTCACCGCCACAACAAAATTTTGTTGTGTTAAGTATACGACATACTTTACTTAAAAGAAATTATATGTTGACAATTTACTTAAACGAAATTNNAATTTCGTTTAAGTAAATTGATGGTGAGGTGAAATACGAATGGCATTTGAATACTTAGCACAATACGTAACATTCGATACAGTAGAAGACATGGATATATCTGTTGAAAATCATATAACAGCGTACTACTACGATTTAACAGAGTCAGAACGTTCTATTGTTTTAAAACTGGCATCTCACAGTTTAGAGCATCCAGGAGTATGTCATTTGAAAGCTGCCACAATTGCTACGTCATTGGAAATCAGCACTAAGACTGTTTATCGAAGTATTAAGAAATTAGCAGAGTTGGGCATCATCGAAAAAGTACCAAGCACTAAACTAAACGGTATAAAAGGGGCTAGTATTTATCGCATTTTGCCTTATGTCCCATCGAGAGTGTCCCAACGAGAGACAGTCGATGAAGCTAGTAGTGATAAGGTTTATCCTACGCAATCTGAAAACCAATCATCTAGTTCTTTTAATCTTTTAAGTTCTAAACAAGCAAATAATATTATGAGTCTTAGCAATGAATTGGCTTTGCAAGCTGAAAAGAAAAAGGAGTACATGAACGAGTACCAAGTGATGTTGTACGATTTCTTGCACTCATTGCCATTAGCAGATAACTTGAAAGATGAGTTGCACAAGGTTGTATTAGCTTCACAAGTAAATTCTATAGATGAATTTATAAGAGCTAAGAACGTGCTATTTAAAATTGCTATGGACATTAAAGAAGGTGATCTGACAGTTACAAGCACATTAAGAGCCGTATTTGTAGGAACGTATAGCAAGGCTGTAGAGCGTTCTAATATGAAGGTGACTAAATCATTTCATATAGAAGAAACAGCGAATAGAAAGCGTCCAGTGCCTTTCTATAACTGGCTAAATGAGCGTGATAGTCGAGCAGAAATATGTAGTAGACGAAACTTAGAAAACTGGCTTGAATGGTAGAGGGAATAAGAGGTTAAATTATAGGTTATTATTTGAAAAGATTATAATTATGTTTTTTCCATTCATTAAGAAAGAAAAAGCACCTATTTAAGGTGCTCTAAATTAATATTCATCTAAATGTTTCCTCCAACTAAAATCAGTAAGCTTGACATCATTATACTTTAAGGAAATCCATTCACCTGCATAGTAAATTCTTTGTTTTTCATCACGGGTATATTGAATTACTATTGGAGAAAATGGGTTTTGAATGTTATCTCTCATTACTTGATTGTAATCCTCAGGTCTATCAATCCAAACGTACTTCATATTTATTGGTTCATAATTAGTCCAGCTATGAGAGGTACGTGATCGTGGATCTATTTTAAGGTTAGGATACCTATACCAATCATCTCTATCCTGACCTATTATTTTTTTGTTAGGTAATTTTTCTATTATATCTTTAGCCATTGTTTCTATAAAATCATAAAGTTGCTTTCTTGCTTTAGCTACATCTTCTTTGGCTGTATCTTGATGGTCAATTAATCTTAGATGCTTTTCCATGGCAGCTTCGAAATTTAAATCCCATGGTGATAGCTCCATATTGTAGTTAATACTAAAATCGTATGGAAGATTCATACTATTGTTTTCTCCCACAGAGTAATTAAATTTTACTGTAATAATGTCTGTTTTTAATTCTGGATAATTTTCAGCTAAATAAGTACGTAATTGACCGACGGACTCTATTTTAGTAATTTTAGTATCAATTTCTTTCGTATCAATTACTTTAGTATCTAATTCATTTGTTTCATCGTTGTTTGTTTGTTTTTTAAAATTTTTCTTAACTTTATTTAGCTTTTTTGTTAAATCTACTGTATTTTCAACTTCTTTAGCTTGTACAGTTTCAGTATGTACAGGGGTTAATAACATTGATAAAAGAATACTACTAGTAACCAATGATAATGATAGTTTTTTCATTAATAAATCCTCCTTTTGTTCTAAATTGTACCATTTTATGAATTATATAAAAAGTAGTGAATTATTTTCTATTGTGCTATAAAAGAGAAAAGTTTCTTTCTAATGGGTAGTTTTTAATAATCCATACTAATAGTAGCAAAACTAACTGAAATAACACATTTTTTGAGCTGTTACACAAATATTACACAAGTTAAAGAAGATACCTTGATAACATAGGCTTCTAAAGCCATAAATTAATGTCCTCCTGGGACGTCAAGAAAAGCCTTACAGCCACAACGGTTGTAAGGCTTTTTATTATTTGTATCTTTTGAAAACCCTTGCTATGCGAGGGGTTCCAAAGAGCTTCTAGCTATGGACAAGAAAAAAAACCCAGCCGTACAATGAAATCAGGTCTGGTCAACCGACTTCGTACGAAAGGGGCTACAAATGGATAATAAAAGTTTAGCACACACGACATGGAATTGTAAGTATCACATCGTCTTTGCGCCAAAATATAGAAGGCAGATTATTTATGGACAAATCAAAGCAGATATAGGTAGAATTCTTCGCCAGTTATGTGAAAGAAAGGGAGTAGAAATCATTGAAGCTACAGCCTGTCCTGATCATATTCATAGTTGGTGAGTATTCCACCAAAAATAAGTGTTTCATCGTTTGTAGGTTATTTGAAAGGGAAGAGTAGTTTAATGATATTCGATCGGCATGTGAACCTGAAATACAAATATGGAAATAGGAAGTTTTGGTGTCGCGGATATTATGTAGATACAGTAGGTCGAAACAGAAAAATTATACAGGAATATATAAAAAATCAATTGCAAGAGGATATTCTTGAGGATCAAATGACCATGAAAGAATTCATTGATCCATTTACAGGAGAAGAAATACAAGCAAAAAAGCGAAAATAATAAAACCACTTTAGTGGAAGCGTGAAAACGGAGTGCGGTTGGCGGACCTTTCAGTGTGTCTTTAGACATGGGCCAGTACCCCAGCGTTTCACGCGTAGAGCAAATCATCAGTTAGACTGGTGGTTCTGATTTTTTATACATTGATGTATAAGTTCTCGATAGTGCCTAAGAGGTGCCAAAATCAGTCTTTTTGATCGAAAAGTTTATCAAAATGAGAACTAGCTCGTTGAAATGTTTCTTGTAAAGTGGTATTAAATGTGAAACAAGACTGTCCAGAGACAGTCCTGCTAAGAATGTTTTTAAAATAAACTAGAAAAGAAATTTTTCGTAGTATTAACAATTGAATTAAAAGTAGAGGAAATGAAATTAATAGCAGCACTTATTGCATTTTTTACAGTTTCCACAACAGTAACAAAAACATTTAAAACTTTATCCATAATATCTTGTATAAAGGCACCGACTTTATCAGCAATAGTAAGGATGAGTGTTTGAGCTGCAGGATGCTCTTCACCAAAATCTATCAACGAATCATAGTATTTATTGATCATGTCTTCGGATTTTTTTAAAGCTTCCTCTTTTTTCTTCCGCATATTTTCAAAAAAAGCTGTTTGATTTTTATCATTTTCTAACTGCTTAACATTTTCTTTTAAGTCTAATTCTTCTTGTACATAAAAACTATTAACGTTCTCCTGATATTCTTGTGTTAGTTTTTGTAATTCATCAGGTGCGTCTGATAATGAAGGAGCTTGAAGTCCAATGAACGCTGCTAAAGAAAATTCATTGGTTTGCTCTCCCGTATAAGCATCTCTCATTTGATTCATAATACTACTAAAATTTTTTACTGCTACTGTCATAATTATTCCTCCTAGTAATTTAATTGTTGAAACAACTATAGATTATCAATAAAAGGTTAAAATTAGGTTAAAAAACATAAATTTACTTTTTTGTTTTAATATATAATATACTGGCTATGAGATAAGTTAATTAAAATAATATGTATTTAATAATAGTAGAAACACCACTCCATGATGGGTGGTCTCAATCTTTATATAGGGTTACATGATGTGGAGAAAATTAAAAAAGACCATCTCTAATAGAGTGGTCAAAAATACTAACTTGTCTTACATTATAATGAAGTTGACTTACCTTTTTTCTCATCCATAATAAGGTCTTCTTCACGTTGTGGGCGTGGGGCTTCAGTATATTCTTTGCGCCCATTAGGTTTTTTTGGGTCTACTTCACTAGCAAATGCTTGTTTTGTTGGCTCGTCTGTTGCAAATTCTGTATTTTTTTTGTCTCGTTTCATGTCGACACCTCCTCAAGATATTATTTATCTTATCCAATAAAATATCCCTTGTTTATTTCTATTTCATCCTTAAAATTTCAGATCACCTCAAGACTATGTAAGGTAAATTTGGTAGGGAATTTCTGATGTTTGGTTTTTGCATAAAATAATTGATTTTTTAGAAAAAATGAATTTTTATGTTAAAATAAACCAAAGAAAACATTTTAGAAAAGTATCGGCGCTTTGATTGGAGGTTGAACAGGTGGATGAGAAGAAGAAGGGGAAATTACAAATCCTCGTAATAATTTTAATGATATTACTTTTGGTTGCAACGTTTGGTGTATTTTTCATAGGTAAATATATGTTGGCATTTATTTTATTTGGAATTTTTATGCTAATACTAAATTTTATTAGTAGCTGGAAAAACCTAGATAATGCAGATTACGTTTATAGAAAAATTCATAAGAGTAACCAGAAGTGGTAATTACTATACATTTAGCTTAGGAATGTTGTTATACTTATGTTACTTGTAGTGCTTATTTGGATAGCTGAAAGAGCAAAGAAGGATTCCTCACTTTATATGAAGAAATAGTGAGTTATAATGTTTTTCACAACTACGGAGGTGCTTTTTTGCAAACATTTTTTAAATATAATTGGCTAGTTAGGGAAGACTGGTTTCGTTGGTGTGAAGAGTTGACTGAAGAAGAACTTTTGCAAAACAGAACTGGTGGGATGGGCAGTATTTTGCACACACTTTTCCATATCATTGATGTTGAATGGAGTTGGATTCGTCTATTACAAGGTAAAACTGATTTTCAGGAGAGCTTTGATGAATATAATAGCTTGGAAAAAGTTCGTAAATTGGAAGCAGCATTTCATTTAGAAGTCGAAAGCTTTGTAAATCAATGGGATGACAGTATGGAAGAGCGTATACTTCATATTCCATTAGACGATGGTAGTATGGAGACGCATACATGGGGTGAAGTCATTCGTCATACCATTGCACATGAAATTCACCATATAGGACAATTATCAATTTGGGCAAGGGAAATGGGGAGAGCGCCTGTTTCTGCAAATCTAATCAGAAGAGGTCTTTCTTCATCATTGAAAGATTCAGTAGGTGCTCAAATAAATAAAGAAACGTTTAAATAGAATGAGAGACACTGTAGAAATATATATATGCTAGAAAAATGTTGCAATAATATCCAATTGTTTATTAGCAAAAAGTGAATAGCGTACCAGAGTATCTTCCAATTCATTTGAATGGAAGATTTTTTGATGCCCAAATAAGAGAAATTGCGAGGTAAATTTCATATAGATATTTAAAGAACCAACCATCTCTATTATGGCGTAAAATACCCAGTAAACATTAGTTAAAAACTAATGTTTACTGGGTATTTTTTGGACAATATTTAGGTTAATTAGAAATATTTATATGAAGAATAGCTAACAACTTGACAGAAGTTTAAATGGGGAGTACTATACATTGGTCGCGAAAAAAGCTATTGTAACGTAACATTTTAAAAGTGCAATACAGTACTTATCAGTTAAGTTCATATATATCTAGATTTTAATTTAATCAGTAAAAGGTAGGTGCAAAAATGAAAAATCTAGCAAATAAAAAAGATAACCTATTACAAAACTTTTTAGGAATTTATATAGTAGCAGTATTAATGTTATGGATTAAAACATACATCTCTCAACTATCACAATTTGACTTAGGTGTAGAAGGAATCATTCAACAATTCCTTTTACTAATAAATCCGCTGGGCTCAGCAATGCTATTTCTAGGATTTTCATTTTTATTTAAAGGAAAAAGAAAATACACATCACTCGTTGTTGTCTACACTTTGATGTCTATTGTTTTATATGCCAATATTGTCTATTACCGATTCTTTAGTGATTTCATTACATTACCTACACTTTCTCAAACGCAGAACTTTGGAGATTTAGGCGGCAGTGTTCTTTCTTTATTAAAGCCTTATGATATCTTGTTCTTTGTGGATGTAATGGTTATGTTTTATCTACGATTCTCTAAAAAAATCCAAAAAGATACCAAACGTTTTGGCTATAAAAAAGGAATGGCAATCATTGCCTTTGCATTAGCGGTATCAATCCTTAATTTAGGACTAGCTGAAACTAATCGTCCTCAACTATTAACACGAGGTTTTGATAGAAACTATATTGTGAAATATCTAGGGATGTATAACTATACGATTTATGACTCAGTTGAAACGATGAAAGCCTCTTCTCAGAGAGCTTTGGCAGATAGTAGTGATATTACTGAAGTAATTAACTATACAAAGTCAAACTATGCCAAACCAAATGCCCAATATTTCGGTGCAGCAAAGGGAATGAACGTTATCTATTTACATTTAGAATCATTCCAAAACTTTTTAATCGACTATAAATTAAACGGTGAAGAAGTAACACCATTTTTAAATTCATTAGCAAAAGATAAGAATACATTGTATTTTG
This sequence comes from Lysinibacillus capsici, assembly GCF_003367505.1. Classification (GTDB taxonomy): domain Bacteria; phylum Bacillota; class Bacilli; order Bacillales_A; family Planococcaceae; genus Lysinibacillus; species Lysinibacillus capsici. The sequence continues at coordinate 342,006 of NZ_PXXX01000018.1, read as the reverse complement.
ATAATTTCTTCCATCAAACAGGTCAAGGGAAAACATCTGATGCAGAATTTATGCTTGAAAATTCTTTATTTGGATTACCACAAGGATCTGCTTATATTACAAAAGCACAAAATACGTATCAGGCAGCTCCTAGTATTTTAAAAGATTATGGTTATACATCAGCTGTATTCCATGGTAATAACGGAAGCTTCTGGAATAGAAATGTAATTTATAAATCATTTGGCTTCGATAAATTCTTCGATGCTAGTTACTATAACACAGGTACTTCAGAGGACATGGCTGAATATGGTTTGTTAGATAAACCATTCTTTGAACAATCTCAAAATCTTTTAAGCTCCTTACCACAACCTTTTTATACAAAATTAATTACGGTAGGGAATCACTATCCATATAAAATGAATCAAGATTTAGTGACAATTGATAAAGCCAATACGGGAGATGCAAGCGTTGATAATTATTTCCAAACAGCTCGTTATGCAGACGAAGCAATTCAACAGGTCTTCCAGCAATTAAAGGAATCAGGATTATATGATCATTCAATGATTGTTCTTTATGGTGACCATTACGGTATTTCCGATAATCATAATAAAGCGATGGAACAAGTCATTGGAAAAGAGATTACACCATATGAAAGTGCTAATTTACAACGTGTACCATTATTTATACATGTTCCAGGCATACAAGGTGGGACCAACCATAGCTATGGTGGCCAAACAGACCTACTGCCAACGTTATTGCATTTACTAGGAATTGATTCACAACAATTTGTTCAATTTGGTTCAGACTTATTATCAGAAGAGCATGATGAAATTGTACCATTTAGAAATGGCGATTTTGTCAGTCCTACTATTTATTCAATTAATGAAAAATATTATGATAATAAAACAGGCTTACCATTAGACGACAGTCAATTAGAGGAAGCAAAGACGATTAAAAATGAAGTAGATCATAAATTGGCGTTATCTGATAGAGTAGTGAATGGTGACCTATTGAGATTCTATACGCCAACAGGTTATACGCCAGTTGATCCTTCTCAATATAATTACTCTCCTGATGAAAATGTAGAGTCTAAATAATTTAAGGCAGTTCAAGGAATTGTGTACGATATCAAAGTCTATAGGATATCATACCATTACCTTGAATTGCTTTTTTATTGGTCATTTTTGAACAAGTATGGCAATACCAAGGTTTTATATTCTCCTTTAGGTTCAAATAGAAAGTTGGACTAACGGAAAAAGCGATTCAAATCCTTTAATAGTAAGGGTTTGAATCGCTTTTATTAGTAAGGAGAGGAAAGAACAAACATGATGGCACTCATCATCCTTACTTATTTCTTTTTAAAGAATAACTTAGATGAAAAAAGGAAAGAAATAGGTGTAAATTTGAGGAGTTGATCGGAATGGAGTTTTATAAAGACATAGTCATTTACTGTTATAGTTGTCGTAAAAAGACTGTGTTTACATGTAAAGATACACATGAAAAAAAGGGTGTCGATAGTCACTGCAGTGAATGTACAGGTATTTGGTTTGAATGGCAAAACCGAGCTGTCGAGAGAGAAATGGAGAAGTGGATTGCATATAATAAAGACTTAGTAAATATAAACCACTGATCTAGTTAAGCTGAATACACCTAAAAAGTGTAATTATCAAGTAAGTACGATGAGGCGTTGAAGTGCCATTTTCTTTTAAGAGAGTGGTTCTTTTCTTTTGCTTAGACAAAAGCTCTAGCTAGAATAAACAAAATTACTATTTCTTTATCTCATTTGATAAAGAGAGGTGAATAATAGAATTATTGAATCTAAACTATGATTTGTCCGTATACATATTATTATGATAATTAGGGGGGCATCATGGACGTTTATAAAAAGATAGCAATTATCGGTGGAACAGGTAAAGCGGGGCGTTACATTGCTTCTAAAGCATTAGAGAAAGGGTATCACGTACGGATGCTTGTTAGAAACCCAGAAAAGTTAGTTTTCAGAGACAGTAGGATTGAGGTAATAGAAGGGAATGTACAAAATATCGAGGATCTTCAAAAGCTATTAAAAGATTGTCAAATCGTTATCAATACTTTTGGTCAACCAATGAAAGAAAAACAAATTTATAGTAAATTAACGGAAAATATATTGGGAGTCATGTCTGATTTACATATGGATCGTTATATTGGGGTAACGGGTGGATCGCTAACCATTGCTGGAGATACAAAGAGTATTATAAATAGAATGGGTGCAAAGATATTTGAAATTATTTATTCAAAAATGATGATGGATAAGAAAAAAGAATGGCATCTCCTTAGCCATAATCAAGTTATCAAATGGACACTAATTCGGCTTCCATTTATCGTAGAGGGAAATGAAGTAGGGTTCATAAAGGAAAATCTTAGAAATATGCCAGGTACAAAAATAACAAATCGGGATATAGCTACATTCATCATTAACCAAATAGAAAATCAAAAGTATGTACAAAAAGCACCGTTTATCTCCAATTAATCTAATTTAAAGGAGAATGCCACTTGGAGAGGGAAGGGTCAGCGCCTCAACTAAATGACTTTATCCCTTTTGAATGCCCAACAAAATTTTCCTTTGCCTCAATCGTATTGGTACAAAAAATCAAATGACATCCTTTTGAGCAGTTTTTTAATTAAAACCTTCTCCAATAAACTTTCCAACACCTCTCAACAACCAATAAATGATTCTAAATGGGAGGAAAAGTAATTCTGGTATCCAAATTAGTACATCAAGAAATAAGTCAATTAATGAATATTGATCTTTACGTCTCTTATCTCTTCTCTTTTTGTTTTTCCTTCCTTGCAACCATTCTCTCACATTACTCGACCCCTTTTACAATGGCTTTTTCTTAAGTAAGTATACGATTCATGGTTTTAGGTGGTTTCATTTTTAAAAAACTTTATGATGTAAAAGCGGATATGGGGCGTAAATGGAAGTAAAAATGTTGGCTTATTATATTTCTTTAGCGATGTGTATTACCGCAAATGTGGGAAATGGAGAATTTAAAATTAAATAAGGTGAAAAACAAGCAGGTTTAAAAAAGGGTCACTAGGCTGGAAGTGACCCTCTTTGCTGTGGATGTATCGACATTAATGTGAGCTGCTATTAATGAAGATCATCCCTTTTTCATGTTTATCAATAAATATTAATATTCTTTTTGCACGAATGTTGCTCCGACAATAATCAGAAGAATGAATAGCACAACGATTAAAACAAATGTTGAACTATTGTTTTTGCCGCCATAGTCCATGCCACAACAACCCATACTATAACCGCCGCTATAGTCATTACCATAGCCTCCATAACAACAATTGAAATTACCCATGTTTCCAAAGTATCCCATCAAGATCTCTCCTTTCTTCAGTTTATTGTATGAATGCCGTTGAAAGAGAAAAGGGTATTCGTCTAATGAATCGTATTTAGGTAATTTTAAAGAGAATCTTGGGTGAAGGATGAGTATCACTAAACCCTTGATAGGATGAAACTCAAAGGTGCTTGTTACAGCCTGATGATTAGTTGTCAATCCAGTCCAGAAGATAAAAAATAATTTTTTGATGCATGATGATGGAGCGGTTTTGAAACAGTAAGTCTATGTTTTTCCGTTTCTATTTTTAGCTACAATGTGTTGCGGAAAGGAATCATTTGTTTTTTTATTTAAATAATGTGAGAGTTTTCTTTCATTTGCTCGTTATTACTTGTAGAGAAGAAAGGAAAGGAGGTTTTCTAACTTCGTGTATTCATTAATTAATCAGCTACAAAAAAAGGATGAACAAGCTTTAAGAGAAGTGATTAACAAATATGGAGGTTATGTTAAAGCCATTGTAGTGAAAGTGTTACAGCCCAATCAAACAGCTATTGAAGAATGTATCAACGATGTATTTCTAACCATTTGGCAAAAGAGTATTCAGTTTACTGGCGATGAGATTGATTTTAACAAATGGATTGGCGTTATTGCAAAATATAAAGCGATTGATACATATAGAAGCCTTCAAAATAAGCCTAAAACAGTCGAGTTACTTTCATCAATTTCAAATAGCAAGGATCTACCAGAAAGAATCGTCGAACAAAAGGTACAAAAAGAGCAACTATTTATCAGTATTTTAAATTTAAGTAAAAACGATCAGGAAATTTTTCTCTTGAAATACTACTTAGGATATTCCAACGGAGAAATCGCTGAGATATTTGGTCTATCTAAATCAGCTGTAGAAAATCGTTTATATCGAGGCAAGTTAAAGTTAACAGAAGAGCTGGGAGGTATCTAAATGAACGAAAAGGACTTCATCGAAATAGATATTGAAGAGATTGAACCAATTGAATTATCTGATTGGGAAAAGATTAATATTGAAAAAAGTGTTTTACGGTCATCTTCAACCAAGAAGTATGTATTTAAAAAATGGAAGTGGGTTAGTATTGTCGCCATGCTCACATTTATTTTTACTAGTAGTAGCATTTGGCTACCTGTAGTGGCTAATCGAGTACCAATTGTACAGCAACTATTAAATAACAATGATAATCCCCAATTACAAGTATTTAGTGATAATGCATCAATCATCAATCAAATAGACGAAAGTAACGGAACCTCCATTGAATTAGCTGAGGCTTTTTTCGATGGAACGATTGTATCGGTTAGTTATGAAATGAAACACGAACAATCGATAGATGAACCCCCTCTATTTTGGAAGGGCGATTTAGAAGTCAACGGAAACAAGTTAGACGTACTTAGTCATCAAATCGTTAAAAAGAATGAGGCTACTTGGATTGGTATGTTTACAGCGAGAATTTCAGACAAAGTAATGGATGAAAAGGTAAATGTTCAATGGCGTCCTCAAGATTTTATAGGTATGGAAAATACGACTCTTGTAGAAGGAGCTTGGGATTTTCAGTTAGAACTTACACCAACCCGAGCCTATTCAAGAAAAGTAAATATACCATTTGGTAATGATCAATACCAGTTATTTTATAATCAAATAACAGAGGGAAAATATATAACCACTCTTTATTTTGAGGGAAATCTTGATTGGGAGACAGAATTTTTAATGGTAGACATAAAAGATAATCTTGGAAATGTATATGAAAATGTAGGAACAACAACTATTAAAAGCGGTTCTGGGCGAGTAAATGGTTATTTTGAGGTTTTTATACCTGATTCTACTATTCGAACGCTAATCATTACGCCAACTATAAGAATTGTTGATGAAAAAACATTAGAGCGGAAAGAGCTTGTTCCGCTCCCAAGTATTAATATTTCTCTAAAATGATATGGTCTGTTCCTACAACTTCTTTCCAAAGTGCTGAAGGAATCAATTCTTACCTTCAAAGATGGATGTAGTTGCAATGAATGATACAGGTCAGTATCTTTACCTTTAGCTCATATTACGCAGTATTCAGTCAAAATAAAGCTATTAATTGTAGCTAAATATCTTTTAAACTATTAAATTTTTAATTATTCCTTTTAGTACCAATCATCAAAAAGCCTATTAATAAATATAGAAGACTGGCCGAAATGGAGCTATACAACAGGAATGTAATAGAAGTTGGTGCCCAAACTTTAATAAATGTCCAATTTAAGCCGCCAAGTACTATGTTAGGCGTGATAAATAGTGCTGTCAGCATTGTCGCCACAAGTATAGTATGGGCAGATAATAACAATATTCTTTTGTAATTTAGATTTGCCATACTACGTTGTTTTTTATAAAGGTTGCGTATATTTTGAACGAATAGATAACAGAAAATAATGCTGATTGCGATGATGATAGCACATATGATTGTTACAATTTTATCTAGCTTTTGATAGCTGCTGATATGTTGCATGTCAATCGTTTTGCCCTCCCATAAATCCATGACACCTTGTCCAATCGCTGTTGTAGAGCTTGTATTCATATTGGCTAAAATAGCCACGCCGATTTGTTCGTCAGGTTGCAAAATGAAATACGAGGAAAAGGTTGGATTCTCACCAGCATGGTATATATATGACTTTGTGTCCTTTTTCACAACGGCCCAACCGTTTGCATAGTAAGTATTCGTATCAAAAGGCTCCACTGTTAGATCTGGAGTATGCGATTCTTGAATTAAATTGTTACTGATTGAATAGATATCACTGTTTCCTACCTGTAATTTTAACCATCTGGCTATATCATTAGCGTTACTGATGATATAACCAGCAGGGATGTTGCCACGATAGATAGGTGGTATGTATCGCTGCTCTCTCATTAGACCTATTTTATAGCCAGAAGCCATATGTGTGGAATGTACTTGGTGAATTCCTACAAAAGATTGATGCATACCAACAGGTTGTAAAATTTTCTGTTGAATATACTGATCGAATGGCTGTTTTGCAACTTGTTCAATGACGAGGCCTAAGACATCATAGTTGATGGTTGCATATTCAAAAGAACTCCCTGGTTGACGATTTAGTGATTGATCCAGCAGTGTTTTAACTGTTAATTCAAGGGCATTATCTGCTGTGCTTTCTGGAATTCGAGTAATGGAATTTGAGGGAATTCCGCTAGTATGAGACAATAGCTGCTGTATTGTCACAGCTTGATCCTCGCCATTATAGGATAATGTTAACCAAGGGATATACTTTCGGACATCATCTGATCGTTTTAACAAACCTTGTTTTTCTAATTGTAAAATAGCGAGTCCTGTAAATGCCTTAGACGTGGAGCCCAACTCAAAAAGAGTATCAGAGGTAACAGGCGTTTTTGTTTTCGTATCTGCAAAGCCAAAGCCCCGTTGATAGACGGTTTTCCCTTTATCAACAATAATTACTGAAATTCCTGGGATTTTACTAATGGTTTGCTGCTCCTTAATAAACTGATCAATTTTACTAATTGTATCATTTGATGCTGCGTGTCCAAATCCGGGTGTGAAAGTAAAAAATAGTAACATTACTGTCATCATCACCGATTTCTTCATGAATAATGTCATGTTGTTTTTCTCCTTAGAACGTAATGTGCTTGTGACAACATGGTTTACTGTAACAAGAAAAATAAGGGTAAACCATCGATTAACATGACTATTTCCGGGATAACATGACAAAATTGTCACTTCAAAAAGGGCCACTCCTAAAACCAATAGGAGGGCCCTTAAAATTTTATTTAATTTGTTTCTGGCTCTGGCGTAAAATCTTGACCGTTAAATGTTAATTTAGATGGTGAGATAAGAATTTCTCTGTTCGCTTCATAGTAAGGGTCTAAAACTTTATAAAAGGCTTCCCATTGCTCGCCAGCTTTTTCATCTTCACCCTTTTGTTCAAGGGCAACTGCTTCTTCATAGTGTTGTTTTAATTTTGCGTAATCCGCATTACTAATGCTGAATTCGATATCTGCCATATATTCCTCGAAGGGAACTGGTTTAAAGTGTGGGCGAAGTATTTCATAGAATTCATCCCATTTCTTCATGGCCAATTCTTCGTCTTTATCTTTTTCAGCTTTTTGTGCCTCTTCATAGAGCGTTTTAAGTTTTGCAAGTTCCTCTTTTGTTAAATCGACGTTCATATCCGCCATATACTCTTCAAAAGTTAAAGGTGGATATAATTCTTGGTAATAAGGTTCAAGAATAGTGAAAATTTTATCAATGTTTGCTGATGCCTCATCCGTTTTATTTTCTTTTACATACTTAATCCAGTTACTATAAAGTGTTTTTAGCTGTTCTTTATCTTGTGCTTTGATAACAATATTTTTTTCAGCGAATGCAGCTTCATTAATAAATTCTTCAAAAGGCTCAGGTTGCCAATTTGCTAATTCGTAAGGTCTTGTGATGTTATCCATCGCCACATAGATTCGTTCCATTTCCTCATAATTCTCTTCTTTTTCAGCCTTTTTCATGTCAGAAAAGAGTTTCTCTAGTTGAACTAATTCTTCTTTTGTTACTTCTTTAGGTAAGCTTTTTTTATAGACGGCAAAGGTAAAGAAATCTGAGTAATCTTTCACAATACTACCCTCAACTAAAATTTCCTGACCCTCTGCTAGCTTTAACTGCTCAATTTGTTTATCTGAGAAATTGTGTAAACCGATGTAGTAGTTTTTTCCATCTGTTCCTTTAAGGGTAATGCTGCCACCATCAAAATATTTAATGGTACCTGTTATTTTTTGTTCTATTTGAATCGTTACATTATTTGTTGTATCAACAGCTGTTGCACCAGCTTGAAGCGGTGTTAATACAGCCATCCCAAGTGTTAATGCTGAAGCTAATAGCCATGTTTTTTTAGCAGGTTTTTTCATATTTATCAATTCTCCTTTAGGTTAACTTCTGTTACCAATTATTAGACGTTTTACCAATTGAAAAAGTTTTAACTTTTTGAAAAAAATTTTAAGAAATTAAAGAGTGGAGGATTCATGATAAGACTCACTGTTTTAGTATCTGTAGTCTTTGAAAAATAGCTATTATTTACAGCACAGACCATGCAAAGGGTTGATTATCGAAGCAAAGATTTACAAGGATTAGTGCGCTTCCAGAGAAAATTCAAGGGCACGAACTAAGGCATTATTGCAGCTGATACTGTTTTAAGCTCTTTTTCTCCTAATTGAAGATTTTAGGAGAGACGCTGTCATTCTAATGTTTAATCTCATAAGATAACTTGCATCCGTTTAATCCAAGCTCTTCTACTGTTCATCCTGGAAATAGATTTTATAGAATTTGCGATTCGTTGCCTCATCATAGCCAATTTCAATTAATTCATCTATTTGGTCGATATGTTGAATATTTACTTGGATTTCAATATTGGAATCCAGTTTGATTTTACGTTTGTATTTCTTTTCAGCTTTTTCTAGCGCACTATCAGAAATGATAGTCTCATAGGGTTTGACCGAATTAATGATGATATCTTTTTGAGTAGTGTCCGCTTGCTCAAAAACAGTTTCAATATAATGATTCACTTGAAACTCCTCTTCATTTCTAAAGTAATCCAGTGTTTTATTCAAGAGCCCAAGTTTTTCTGTGCTTGTATAATTTTCTTCCTTTAAAATGAATTTTTTACATTCTGTTAATGCTAAATTGGTTTTATAATAATGTTCATCCGCTGCCTTAATTTTTAAAAATCGTTCTTGCCAATAAACAATATCTTCTTTACGTTTTGTTTTAATATACACGGCAGGAGATTGATCTGGTCCCATATCAACAATAATAGCCATATTATTAATTTTCTTCACGTTAATGCCATCCACGCCGTTCACGATCATTTGATTGTGTTCATTTTTCACATCTAAAAACATTTCTTTTTCATCAATATTGACAATAGCGATAATCTTTTTAGCCTCATTTAATAGAAAACAATTTTCAAAAAGGCCAATAAACAGTTCTCCGCTTTTGATGTTAGGATGCTGTGACACACTATGTAAGTGTTTGGCAATATTTTGTGAGTGTTCTAGGAAGTTACTTCCCTGTTCGAAAATAGCTCTTGAATACGTAAAAACTTCATTGAGTGCAATATTGCTTTCATGGAAAAATTCATATTGCTGTTCCACATCAATTTTACTAAAAGCGAGCTGTGTAAAGGCTGCTTCTAACATGACCTCAGGTTGTGTAAAAACTTCTTCTCCTAAAATAAGCGTCTCACTCAAAAAATGCAGACTATATTGTGTTAATTTACTTTCACTGACTTCTAGCATAAATTTCACCTTCTAATTTTTCATAGTAGCTAGTATACCATAAGCTAAAGATTGCTTTTATAAGTACCAGTACTCATTTAAGGCTGGTTTTTTATCGTCACCGAATGTTAGTGTCTTATTATAAAAGAATGTTGAGGATTGGAAGTTTAAAATACTGCTGCTTAGATAAAGATAAAAACATGTAGGGATACTCTGTACAAGTGTACTAAAGAGGGTGATCAATATGTGGGAAAAGGTGATTTCCTACATGCCACATTGGCAAGTTTTTTTACAAGGCTTTTTAGCGTTTTTTATTCCATATTTAATTTATAAATTGTTTCATGTTTTTTTATTTGTTAATAAGAGCAATGGCAAAATTGAGATGAAAGAAAATAGTGAACAAGTTGAGATGGTACACATACCTATTCAAAAAACGTTAGAGCAATTTACAGGAGATTTTAATAAAGATCTTTTACAAATGAGGAAAGAACTTGGCCATAATTGGGATATTCATTTTAGAGAATTTCAAATAGGAAATACGGATAATCGTGCAGCGATCGTTTTTCTTAAAGGATTATGCGATAAAGAATTAATTGACAAACATATTTTGAAATCATTAATGAATGGACATACAGAAAAGTCGTCTGTTTTAAGAGGTCATGAATTACAACAATCGATTAGAAATGAAATCCTACCAGTGAGTGAACTGCTAGAGGAATCGAAAGTCATGAAAGCTGTTGGGAAAGTATTAACTGGTTCCACTGTATTAATTGTGGATGGCATACAGAATGTATTTATCATTGGTACGGCACATGGCAAAACTCGAAATCTTGAGGAGCCTGTTTCTGAAGCAATGGTACGTGGACCAAGAGTGGGCTTCACGGAAAAATTAAGTGTGAATACCTCTTTATTAAGACAGCATGGTGAGAATCGAAATTTATCGATTATCGAGATGGAAGTAGGCGAACGTACGAAAAAAGAGTTGGTTTTAGCCTATATAGATGAAATTGTGCAGCCTAATCTTGTCAAAGAGGTGAAGGAACGAATTGAAACAATCCATTTGGATGATGTTGCTGAATCGGGATATATTGAGCAATTGATTGAGGATGATTATCTCAGCCCATTTTCGCAAGTGCAAAGTACCGAGCGTCCTGATCGGGTTATTGCTGCTTTACTAGAGGGACGAGTCGCAATTCTTTTAGATGGAACTCCCTTTGCATTAATTGTGCCAGTCACGTTTAATATGCTACTGCAATCACCAGAGGATTACTATGAACGTTGGTTATCGAGCTCACTTATTCGCTTGCTTCGCTATTTTGCTGCAGGCATCTCTTTATTTGGCCCATCCCTGTACATTGCTTTTGTATCGTTTCATCAAGGTTTAATTCCCACTAAACTAGCGCTGTCCATGATGGCAACAAGGCAGGGGGTACCGTTTCCTGCATTGATTGAAGCCCTCATTATGGAAGTCGCTATTGAGATATTACGAGAAGCAGGACTTCGTCTACCGAAGCCGATTGGTCCGACAATGGGGATCGTTGGAGGGCTTGTTATTGGAGAAGCCGCCGTACAGGCAGGAATTGTTAGTCCAATCATGGTCATTGTGGTTGCATTAACAGCAATTTCCTCCTTTGCTATCCCTCAATATAATGCTGGTATCACGCTAAGAATGCTACGTTTTGTGGCGATGTTTTCCGCAGCTTTATTTGGACTATATGGCATCATTCTATTTTTCTTATTCCTTTGCAGTCATTTGGTAAAGCTAAAGAGCTTCGGTGTATCATATTTGAGCCCAACTATTCCGTATCGAGCAGGTGATTGGAAAGATTTTATGGTGCGAATGCCGTTAAAGATGATGAAGCATCGTCCAAGATTGTTAAAGCCAAAAGATTCGGTCCGCAAAGGGGAATAAGAGAAAGGGAGCAAAACAGCCATGAACAGCAGTATGAAAGATAAAATAACGACGTCACAAGCAGTTGTTATTATTATTAACTATATTCTTGCCACTGGGATTCTTACTTTACCTCGTGCATCTGTAGAAAAAGTAAAAACGCCAGATGTTTGGATTAGTGTATTTTTAGGTGGAGTCGTTGCAATGATTGCAGGTGTAATCATTGTGAAGCTAAGCCAACAATACCCTGACAAAACATTTTATCAATATAATCAAGATATCATAGGGAAGTGGTTAGGCTGGTTTATAAGTGCGTGTGTAATTGCCTACTTTTTTACCATTTCTGCCTTTGAAGTTCGCATCATGGCTGAAGTAACTTCTCTCTTCTTATTAGAAGGAACCCCCACTTGGGCGATTATTTTGCCTTTTTTATGGGTTGGACTTTACTTAATAAGCGGTGGCATCAACACAATCGCTCGCTTATTTGAAATCATTTTTCCTATTACCTTTGTTATTTTTTTACTTGTGGCCTTTTTAAGTTTAGGGATTTTTGAAATCGATAATTTGAGACCAGTACTCGGTCTGGGCGTTGTTCCGATGTTAAAGGGAATAAAAACAGCGACACTGGCATTTTTAGGGCCTGAAATTATGCTACTACTTGTGGCATTTATGTACCCCTCAGATAAATCAAAAGCCGTAAAGGTTGTACTGGCGGGTATAGCCATACCTTTGCTCTTTTATGTCATCACGGTTGTGATGGTCATTGGTGCTCTATCCATTGAGGGGGTTTTGACAAGGACTTGGCCAACAATTGAATTAATGCGAAGTTTTGAAATCCCTGGTTTAATTTTTGAACGCTTTGAGTCATTTCTTCTTGTAATTTGGATTATGCAAATCTTTGCTACCTTTACGATTACTTATTATGCCGCTACTTTAGGATTAGCCCAACTGTTTAAGAAAAATATGCATCCCTTCTTATACGGGCTACTTCCGATTATTTACATTATTGCGATGACACCTAAAAATATTAACGATCTATTTACATTTGGCGATAAGATTGGTCATGCTGCATTAATTTTATTTGGTGTAGTACCGATAACCTTACTCCTTATTTCGAAATTGAAAGGAAAGAAAGCATGAAGCGAATTCAGTGTTGTGTACGTTTACTTCTAGTTGCAACGGTAACCTTACTTCTTACTGGCTGTTGGAGTAGTAAAGAGATTGAGGATTTAGGTCTTATTGTAGGTACATCATTGGATTTAGAAACGGGTGATGTTTCCTCTGAAGAGCAACAAGATGCTAGGTATGCAAACAGACAGTTGCTAACAATTACCAATCAATTTGTTACGTCAGAGACTACGGTTTCTGGAACAAAAGAGGGAGCATTGCCAGAAAAAGCGTATAAAAATGTTTCTGAGACAGGTGATGCGGTGTTACCAACTTTACGAAATATGCTGTTAAAGGTTGATAAACGTTCCTTTGCTGAACATTCCAAAGTAATTATTATCGGTGAGGAATTAGCTAGTACTATCAATCTTCAACAAACGTTGGATTTTTTTCTAAGAGAATTAGAAATACGGCCGAGTGGACTGCTCTTTATTGCTCAGGATCAGGCAAGTCAGGCACTTGAAACAAATGAACCAACTAAAATTCCTGCCTTTCAATTAGTAGAAATGATGGAGGGACATGAAAGGACGACAAAAATTTTGCCTCCGATGACCGTAGCCAAACTAGAGGGGAAGCTGTATTCAGACTCTAGCTTTTTATTGCAAAATGTGAGTACGGAAAATGGAGAAGTAAAATTTGCAGGCGCTGCTATCATTGAAGGAAAAACGAAAAAGCTACGAGGATTTTTAAATGAGAGTGACCTAGAAGGAATTGCATGGATGTCTGGCGATGCGAAAGGTGGCCTAGTCAAAGGCTTTGATGAGGAGTCAGGAGCACCTATTGTGTATGAAATTATTTCAGCTAAAAGTAAAATTATTCCACATGTAAAAGGGGATCAAATCTCCTTTACGATAAAAATTCAATCAGAGGGAAGAATTGCTGAACATTGGGTTCTCTCCGATAAAGCATTTGACAATCAATTTTTGAAAAAAGCAGAGAAAGTATTTGAAAAAGAGATAGAGCGATTAGTGAGGAAAGCACTAGATAAAACGCAACATGAATTTCAAACAGATGTTTCTGGGTTTGGCAATAAACTAAGAATCGATTACCCGAAAGTATGGCAAAAAAGAAAAAAAGAATGGGATCAAACGTTTAGTGAGGTTCCTATTACATGTGAAGTGAAGGTTTCCATTAAGGATTATGGCACGTCGGGTGATTAACATTGTTAATCATCTTTTTTTCTGTCCATTTAGTCTATACTGAAATGAAAGGACATATAGTAGATATTCGAAAAGATGGGGGATAAAAGACATGCAATATACTATTCAATCAATCGCTACCGTTCGTAACAATCGGCAAATGTTAAAAGATGATCATTGGGGAGAGATTATTTCAACTATTGAACTTGCTGATCATATCCAAGAGGCGTCCTTAAAAGGAATAGAAGATTTTTCTCATCTAGAAATTATTTTTTATTTTGATAAGGTTACAGACGATCAAATTCAATATGAGGCAAGACATCCGAGAAATAATCATGATTATCCAGAGGTTGGCATTTTCGCCCAAAGAGGTAAAAATAGACCCAATAAATTAGGAAGTACAATCGTTGCCTTGTTAGAGGTCAAATCAAGAGGATTAATCGTTCAAGGGCTAGACGCCATAGATGGCACACCTATACTAGATATAAAGCCTGTAATGAAAGAATTTTTACCTAAAGACGATGTTAAACAGCCAGCGTGGTCAATAGATTTAATGAAGGCCTACTGGGCGTAATAAAATTGTTAAACGAAGACAATTGTGGGTTACTAAAAAAGGGGAGTAGCGTGCTCCCCTGATTTTTTAAAGAATGATTCCTTCTTGATAAAGAATGCTAATGGCATGAGAGCGATTTTTGGCACGCAATTTTTTGATAGCAGATTTTACATATTGTGTAATGGTTAATTCACTTAATTGCATAACATCTGCTATTTCCTTTGTACTATCTCCCTGCGCTACCTGTCTCATTACCTCTAATTCACGCTTGCTCAGAAAGCCCTCTTTTTTGCTATTTCTAGCTTGTATGATAAGCTGTCCAATCATGTTTCCAAAGGTGGTCATGTCATCTAACAGCTTATCATTTATATCGATTTCCTCTTCTAATTGAGTACTACAAATATAGCCAAAAACATATGACCCAATGAAAATAGGGACAATTAAAAACGTATTATTTTGCGAGGGAATAGAATATTTCATACTGATTTTTTTTAAATAGTCCATTCCTGTGCAAAATTTAGCCTTCTTATCTTCAATAGCAGCATAAATAATAGGGAAGCTACGAATCTCCTCACGAATTTCACCGATATGACTACCACCCGATTCATTTAAAAAAATGATTCCTTCTGCTACAAAGCCTATTGGAGAGTACCTCAATAAATAGGCATCCTTGATAGGAAAAGCATCTAAATATACCTGCAAAATGTGTATCAACAGCTCTTCATGGTTGGCATAACTTTGTACTGTGTCGAAACGTTTTTGAATGGTATAAAGATTGGACATGACCTATCCCCTTTTTTAAGTATATACTACGCTTAAAATAAGGAATTTTCAATATTTTCTGTAAGTTGTAGTATTTAAGCTAAGTAAAGCCATATTTCTCTATTTTGGCGTAAGGAGGAGCAACAGGTGAGTAGTCAAACAATTAAAGAGGTGGATGCAGTTGTTCTAGGTGCTGGATTTGCAGGTCTGTATATGCTACATCAGTTGAGGAGTAAAGGCTTTTCAACCATTGTATACGAGGCTGGAGATGGTGTAGGTGGTGTTTGGTATTGGAATCGTTATCCTGGTGCTAGATGTGATATTGAAAGCATCTATTATAACTACACATTTTCAAAAGAATTATATGAAGAATGGACTTGGACATCTAGATTTCCAGAGCAAGCGGAAATATTACGCTACTTAAATTACGTAGCCGATCGTTTTCAATTGCGATCAGATATCCAATTTAACACAAGAGTCACTGCAGCTCATTTTGATGAAAAACAACATAAATGGATGATTCATCTAAACGATGGGCAGTACATTTTAACAAGGTACTTTATTACAGGAATAGGCTGTCTATCTGCAGCAAATGTTCCTAACATCCAGGGGTTGCAACAATTTAACGGAAAATGGTATCACACGGGGCATTGGCCACATGAAAAGGTTGATTTTACTGGGAAGCGTGTAGGAATTATTGGGACAGGCTCAAGCGGGATTCAGGCAATACCTGTTATTGCAAAAGAAGCAGAGCAGTTAACGGTGTTTCAACGCACTCCACAATATACGATTCCCGCTCGTAACCATGCATATGAAGAGGACTTTATCAAAGAAACGAAGAAAAATTTTGAAGCGATAAAACGTTCCATGAGAAATTCGGTTTCAGGTACACCTTTTGCACAAAATCAGCAATCTGCAATGGAAGAACCTGATGATAAGAGGCAGGCGGTTTTTGAGAAAGCTTGGGCACAAGGTGGCTTTGCCTTCTCAGCTACTTATCATGACTTGTTAACGAATGAACAGTCCAATGAAAAAGCGGCAGAATTTATTCGCTCCAAAATAAGACAGATTGTGAAAGATCCTGTGGTTGCAGAAAAACTATGTCCTAAGTATATGTATGGAACGAAAAGACAGGTTTTAGATAGCGATTATTTTGAAACCTATAATAGGGAGAATGTTTTACTGGTTGATGTCAAAGAATCACCTATTCAAAAAATAACAGGAGAAGGTATTCAAACGGCGGATAACCATTTTGATTTAGAGATCATCATTTTTGCGACAGGCTATGATGGCATGACAGGGCCATTATTTAAGATTGATATCCGAGGAAGGAATGGCGTGTCATTAAAAGAGAAGTGGAAGGATGGGGCAGCTGTTCAAACCTATCTTGGACTCACAACAGAAGGTTTTCCTAATTTATTTATGATTACGGGACCAGAAAGCCCTTCTGTTCTCGTGAACATGCCGATTGCTATTGAGCAGCATGTCGAATGGATTGCCGAGTGCATGCATTATTTGCGTGAGCATGACATTGATCTTGTGGAACCAACAATAGAAGCAGAGGAAGCTTGGAGCACACATTGTCGAGATGTTGCTAATGCAACACTCTACGTCAAAGGTGATTCCTGGTATACGGGAGCCAATATTGAGGGCAAACCTCGAAGTTTTTTAATCTATCTAGGAGGATTTGATTATTACACAGAACATTGTAATGAAGTGGCTCAAAACAATTATGTAGGCTTTAAGTTAATGAAATTAAAATCAATATCATAGTTTGTGAGAGGGGAGCATATATCAATATGGAGCAACAAGTAGTCATTATTACAGGTGCTGGAAGTGGTATAGGAAGAGAGACTGCAAAATTGCTTGCCACTATGGGCAAAGCATTAGTTTTAGTGGATTTTGATGAAAAAAGTGGACAAGACACACTACATGCTGTTAAGGAATATCACCAACAAGCAATTTTTGTCCAAGCTGATGTTTCACAAAGCAATGATGTCAAAAAATATGTGGACGCTGCAAAAGAAACATTTGGCAGGATTGATGCTTTTATCAATAATGCAGGTGTTTTAAGCCCACCTACACTACTGGGAGATTTAGAAGAGGAAACGTTTGATAGAATAATCTCGGTCAATCTTAAAGGGGCGTTTCTCGGCTTAAAGTATGTATTAAAAGAAATGGAGCAACAGCAATCAGGTGTCATTGTGAATACATCCTCAGCAGCTGGTATACAGGGACAACCCTATCTAGGTGGTTATGCGGCAAGTAAGCATGGTGTAATTGGATTAACTAAAACGGCAGCCATGGAATATGGACCTAAAGGGATTCGAGTGAATGCAATTTGTCCCGGTGGCGTGATGACAAACATGACAAAGGGATTGGCATCAAGTCCAGAAGAAAATGGACCATTACGTAGATTAGCAAACCCTACTGAAATTGCAAATGTAATCGCTTTCTTAATTTCGCAGGAAGCTTCTTATGTGAATGGTGCTGTCGTCCCAATTGATGGCGGTTTAACATCGTAAAAACATTTTAAATAAGAGAGGAAGGATTTTAATGGAACATCGTATTGATTCAGAACTAAAAGAAACGTTAGCAATTTTTCCCCCATTAGATTTGGATAATGTACAAGCTACAAGAGAAGGAATGGCAGCCGTTGCTGTACCAGCTCCAATTGAAGAGCACATCATAGTAGAAAATAAAGTCATTCAAGGGCCTGATGATAATCATTCTCTTCGCCTTCGTATTTATAAGTCAAAAGAGCAAAAGGAAATATACCCAGGCCTGCTATGGATTCATGGTGGAGGCTATGTCTTAGGAGCACCAGAGGGTGATGATGTGCTTTGTCAGCGTTTTGTCAATGAAGCGAATTGTGTTGTAGTATCTGTAGACTATCGACTTGCGCCTGAACATCCTTATCCAGTTCCGCTTGAAGATTGCTATACAGCGTTAAAATGGGTAGCAGATCATGCAGATGAATTAGGGATAGATCCTACCCGTTTAGGGATTGCTGGAGCAAGCGCTGGTGGTGGGCTAACAGCTGCACTTGCACTACTTACACGCGATCGAAATTATCCGAAGCTTAGTTTCCAAATGCCGCTCTATCCAATGATTGATGATCGCAATAATACCCCATCTTCATTAGAAATTACGGGACATATGATCTGGAACCACTCACTCAATCAAAAGGGATGGGAAATGTATTTGAATGGAGAAAATGGTAGCGACAATGTACCACCATATGCTGCCGCAGCTAGAGCGGATGATTTATCAGGTTTACCATTTACTTATACATGTGTTGGTCAACTTGATCCGTTTCGTGATGAGACTTTACAATATGTAACCAAGCTATGTCAGGCTGGAGTAGATGTTGAATTCCACTTATACCCAGGCTGCTATCATGGCTTTGAGAGTATTGTTCCTACAGCCGCAGTCAGTCAAAGAGCTGTCACAGAGTATGTAGAAGCTGCTAAATATGTGTTACATCGAAATATTTCAGTGCCTTTATAAAAAATTTACGAAAATCCCGAAACCATAATCTACTCAGGTTTCGGGATTTTTTTGTTCAGCAAAATGATCTTTTAGCTAGTTTGTAATATCGTCTTTTAGGTTAAACTTTTATCGAGTGAAAGGAGGAGAAGATAAATTGTTACAATTTGATTCAAAAATTGTTGGAAAAGAGATAGGATTTGGCTATTTACGAGATAAAATTGCCGATCGGGGTTTCACGATCGGCGGGAATTGGGAGTACTATAAAGGTAGCTTTGACTCGGTATTATGGAAAGAGGCAGGAGAAACTATTTATTTACGTGTCCCTTTTATCGTCACATCAGGGGAGCTTGATAATGAAGATGCTCAAATTCGTTTTCAAAAGCCATTTGTCATTAAGCATGTTGAGAATATTGGTCTAGATTATGATGAGGGCTCCTTACTAGATGCAACTGGTGCTAGTCAATTTCAAACTCCGCTTGATAAAGATGGATACATTCATGATAAAAGTAGATGGATTCAAGCAGGTGAACAAGCTGTGGAAGAAAAAGTACTACCATTTTTCATTCATTAGTTAGATAAATTTAAATAGCTGCTGCAAAAAATTATATGTCTTTTATCCTTATTATTTTGGGAACATATAATCAAAAATATAAATAGAATTGTCGTAAGAATTTTCCAACATTATAATGATATTAGCACATACTACTATATGAGGTGAGTTTATGGATAAAATAGCTATAGATGATTTTCAGCATTCCTATCAGAAATTGCACCAAGAACGACTCATCCATCGTAAAGAAGCCTTTCTAGAGGTGTTAGAGAAAACAAGAACATTTGGTGAAATAATCCTGTTTGAAAGTATAAAAAGTAAGAGAGGCGTCTAGGTGGCGTCTCTTTCTATTTTTCATAAATGAGAGGATGATTAATCATGGGACGTTACATACCTTTAATACTGCTAACGATGATTCTATGTGTTGCTTGTACGTCAACGAAGGATAATAACGATAATAGGTTAGAAAGTGAGGAAAATCACGCTAAAGATGCCATGAATTCCTCTATTGAAATAATAGCAGATCAATTGCAGACACCTTGGTCGATTCAAAAAAGTGGAGATGTCTTTTATATAGCAGAAAGGCCAGGAAGTATTGTCAAGATTGCGGAAGGGGGCGTTGATAGGCAGCAGGTTATCCTGAAAAAGGAGCTATCAACTGCTCCAGAAGCTGGTATGTTGGGATTTGTGTTAGCACCTAATTTTCCTACTAGTCAAGTTGCCTATGCGTATTATACGTATGTCGAGGAAGAGGAACAATTTAATCGAATTGTTACGTTAACGTTTAGCGATAATAAATGGCTCGAACAGAATCTTATTATGGATCGAATAAAGAGTGGTACATACCATCATGGGGGACGTTTGAAAATAGGTCCTGACGGCAAGCTGTATGCAACGGTAGGAGATGCAACACAACCTTCTTTAGCACAGGATGTGGAAGCTTTAGAAGGGAAAATTTTGCGCATCAATTTGGATGGCACCATACCGAATGATAATCCTTTTCCTCAATCCTATATATATAGCTATGGACATCGAAATCCACAAGGCTTAACATGGTCTAATGATGGTACGATGTATGCCAGTGAGCATGGCAATGCAGGAAATGATGAAATTAATATCATTGAGAAGGGAAAGAATTATGGCTGGCCTCTTATTGAAGGAATGGAGAAAGAGCAGGGGATGATAACACCTCTTTTTACATCCGGTTCTTCTATCACATGGGCACCATCAGGCATTGCTATTGTAAATGATCAATTATATGTCGCTGCCCTAAGAGGCAAAGCAGTCCTAGCTTTTGATATAAATAAGAACAAACACAATGAATTACTATCAGAATTTGGTAGAATTCGTGATGTCTTTGTGGATGAAAAATTTCTTTATTTTATTAGCAATAATACAGATGGTCGTGGAAATCCGCAACCTCAGGATGATAAACTATATCGAACGCCATTGTGATATAATATTTGAGAAAACATGGAATGCTAGGATGAATGGGGAGGACAAACATGGCAAACTATCTTAAGATCGCAGTAGCAATTGATTTCTCAGAACAATCATTAAAAGCATTGGATCGAGCTAGTCAATTAGCAAAGGAACACAATGCTATTTTGCAATTGGTGAATGTCATTGATACAAAATCGTTTGGAGCAGTTTCAGCATATGACTTAAAATATGCCGAGGAATTGAAGAAGGAAAACATTCTTAAAATGAAAAAGCTAGAAAAAGAGGCATTACAGACAGGAGTCAAAGAGGTCGAATCCATTGTAGAAACAGGTTCACCAAAAGGCATTTTAACACAGTTACCTCAGGTTGATTTAATTGTTTGCGGTGCAACTGGATTAAATCGTATGGAGAAAATGATGTTAGGCTCTGTGGCAGAGAAAGTCGTACGTCATGCGCTTTGTGATGTGTTGATTGTTCGTTAGTTGTTAAAATAGTTTAGAGTAAAAGAACCTGCTTGTGCTAGTAGACAAGCAGGCTCTTTTTTTATTGGAATGTTTGAGCGTTATCAATAATGCTTTGAGGTATATCGATTGTTTTTAGATGATTAAATTCAGTATACGTAACGACTGATTTTGTATTCATTAACAATTCGTCACCTTCTACGGCCATTTTTAAGTCAAAATTCATATCCATTTTGTTCGTATCGAAAGTCTCTTTATCGATGTGTAGTACGTAGTTAATTTTTTCAATTGATAGTTGATCCATTGGATTTTCTTCTAGACCCATTTCTTGCATAGACTTATTAATCTCAGAATCGATTAGTTCTTTGAATTTATCGCCTTTTGCATCTAATGTAAGGACGTATTCATCATCCGTTTGTTCAAATGTAAAGTCCTTAATGAATTTTTTCAATTGTTCTAGCTGTTCCTTCGCATCAGCAGAAGCCGCCGTTTGATCTAATATAGCATCAAAGTTCTCATCAGGGAGCTTTAACCAGCTATCTGTTGTCGAATCCTTCATAAATAAGCCTGCATCTTTTTTCATATACATTTCAATTGGCATGTCCATTGTTTCTTTACCTTCATTCATCATATCAGGCATTGTCATAGATCCTGATAAATGCATTGCAAGTGGATCAACGATGATATCCATCTCCATTTTGGAGTCGATTGAAAACTCCATTGCTTCTTCACCAGACCCAACCTTTGTCACCTGTGTCATATCCATTTTAGCACTTGCACTTTGAATATCAGCCTGGCGATCTACTGCTTTGTCATACACTTGTTCTAAAGTGAGTTTGCTTTTATTAGTTGTGTCTTTCGTAGGCGTAGCGCTTGAATTACAAGCTGCAAGTGTCAACGCTAGTGTTCCGACTGCTAATACTTTAAAAATTTTCTTCATTACTTTCATCTCCTATTCTTGGTAAAAAACACTATCTACTACTATACGCACTAAAAAAGGAAAAGTTTCATAAATTGTTAGAAAAGAACTACTTTTTTATTAAAAAAATAACATTACTCCTACTTTTGTAATCTTTAAACGCGATAATTACCAAATGAATAGGGATAAAACAAAAAAGCTGTCATGAACTTATCGTACAAGGACGATAAGTTCAGACAGCCTTTTGCTTACACCATAGTGTAATGGATCAATTATAACCCCAGATCATAGCAAATAATGTACCAATGATTGTCACAACACCTACGAATACTGAGTATAAAATTGTTGTATATAACGTTTTTTTATCTTCAGATTCACCGATGTGCATGAATAATACTAATTGTACAGTTGCCTGTGCAAGAGCAGTTACTAGTAAAATTCCAAATGCCATATTAAGAGACATATCAAATTTTACAACTGCTAAAGCTACGATTGTTAGTAATAGTGAGAAGCCGAAGCCCATCACATGTTGTTTTGGGAATAATTCCTTCATCAGCTAATCAGTCCTTTCAAGTAGACGAAGCTGAAGATGAAAATCCAAACAACGTCTAGGAAATGCCAGTACAGTGAGAAGATAAACGCTTTATTAGCCGTTTGTGGGTTTAAGCCACGTTTCGCTACTTGGATTAAAATAGCTACGCCCCAGAAGAAACCAAATGTTACGTGGGCACCGTGCGTTCCAAGTAAAGTCATTAATGACGATAAGAATGCGCTTGTTTGAATCGTCGCACCTTCGTGTACATATGTGACAAATTCATCAATCTCAATAGCTAAGAAGCCAAGGCCTAGTAATAGAGTGATGATAAAGAATGTCATCATCGCTTTTTTACGACCAATACGCATTGCATGAACACCAAGACCAATTGTGAAACTACTTGTTAATAATAAGAATGTTTCCCATAGAACGGGCGTTAATTCGAAAATCTCGGCACCATCTGGTCCACTACCTGTACGTGTATGAAGTGTGAAATACACAGTAAATAAAGTGGCAAATAACACGATTTCGGCGCCAAGGAAAATCCAAAAACCAAAGATTTTTAGACGGTTTTCCTCTGTACTATATTCTAATGGAAGTGAAGAATCGATTTTCATATTATTTATCACCTCTCAAGCTTTTCTCAGTTGCCATTACTTCCTCAACTGAAATGTAACGACCATGATCTTTTTCAAATGAACGATGGATCATGAAGCCAAATACACCAAGCATACTGATGATGGCTGGAATCCATAGATTAAATACAGCGAAGAATGCTGCAAGGAAGAAGAATCCACTCATCCAGAATGGTGTGCCTGTGTTATTTGGCATGTGAATTTTTTCGATTGTACCTGCCGTAATATCGCGACCTTCTTTTTTCGCGAACCAGAACTCATCTAAGCGAGTAACGGTAGGCACTACGGCAAAGTTATATTCTGGTACTGGAGAATGAGTAGCCCACTCAAGTGTACGACCATCCCAAACATCTGCCTTTTCATTACGAGGCATATGCTTCCAGCTATAGTAAATATTGTAGACGATTAATGCAAAGCCGACTGCAAGTCCTAGAGCACCAACGAACGATAACATGTTCAATGGACCATAACCAGTAGACTCAGAATAAGTGTACATACGACGAGCATATCCATCTAAACCTAAAATGAATAGTGGGAAGAACGTTACGTTGAAGCTGATGGCAATGAACCAGAAACCAGCTTTCCCTAATTTTTCATTTAGACGGAAACCGAACATTTTTGGCCACCAGTAGTGGTAACCTGCAAGGACACCAAATACTGTACCTGGAATTAATACATAGTGGAAGTGGGCAACTAAGAACATCGTATTATGATATTGGTAGTCAGCACTTGCCATCGCTAGCATTACCCCTGTAACCCCACCAATTGTGAAGATAGGAATAAAGCCAAGTGCATAAAGCATCGGTGTTGTAAATTGAATTTTCCCGTGCCTCATTGTGAGTAGCCAGTTGAATATTTTAACCCCAGTAGGAACGGCGATTGCCATTGTTGTAATAGAGAAAACACTGTTTACCATTACACCATGACCCATTGTATAGAAGTGGTGGGCCCAAACTACGAATGATAGTAGGGAAATGACCACCATACTCATCACCATTGATTTGTAACCGTATAAGTTTTTACGTGCGAATGTTGCAATGATTTCTGAGAAAATACCGAAAGCAGGTAGGATAACGATATAAACCTCAGGATGTCCCCAAACCCAGAAAAGGTTGGCCCAAAGCATATCCATACCACCGTCTTGCATCGCAAAGAATTTTGTGCCGAATTGACGGTCAAACATCATAAGAGCAAGCGCTACAGTTAATACTGGGAACGCGAATACGATAATAATGTTTGTAATTAAAATTGACCAAGAAAACATTGGCATTTTCATTAATGTCATACCAGGAGCACGCATTTTAATGATCGTCGTGATAAAGTTAACACCTGTCATTAAAGTACCAATACCTGATAATTGAAGGGCTAAAGAATAATAGTTATTCCCTACAGTCGGACTAAAATCCGTACTTGCAAGAGGGAAGTAGGCTGTCCAACCAGCGTCTGGTGAACCACCGATAATGAATGATAAGTTTAATAAACCAGCACCTGCTGCAAATAGCCAGAAGCTGACAGCGTTTAGACGTGGGAAAGCAACGTCACGTGCACCGATTTGAAGTGGAATGACAATGTTCATTAAGCCGATAACAAATGGCATCGCCATAAATAGAATCATTAATAAACCGTGTGTTGTGAAAATTTCATTATAGTGTTGTGCATCAAGAAGTCCGTTATCTGGAACGGCTGTTTGTGCACGCATTAATAGTGCATCGATACCACCGCGGAATAGCATTAATAAAGCTACTGCGATATACATAATCCCGATTTTTTTATGGTCAACAGTTGATAGCCAGTTTTTGTAGAAATAGCCCCATTTTTTGAAATAAGTAAGGCCTGCTACGATAACCACTGCACCAACTACGATACTAATAGCTGCCGCTAAAATCATCGGTTCTTGCATTGGATGGAATAATTCTTCCATACTCATTGGATGCGCTCCTTTCAGAATTAAAAATTAATGTCTCGATTCGTTCAACGATAAAATCAAATTAATGACCAGAATGTTCATTATTCATGTCTTCTTCAGACATGTCCCCATGATCCATTTCATCCATATTCATGTGTTTACCATGTTCCATTGGAGCTGGTCTAAAGTCTAAGTGTGTAGATGAGAAGCTTTGGCGCCCAACATGTTCTGCCTCTAAAAGCTCATCAAATTTTTCTTCTGTTAATGGTGCCTCTTTCGATTTAACATCAGCAACCCATTTATCGAAGTCTTCTTGTGTCATAGATTGTGCTTCAAATTCCATTTCTGCAAAGCCACGTCCATTAAAGTTAGAGTTACGTCCCATAAATGAACCAACTTCATCTGCTGCAAGGTGAATTGTTGTTAACATATCACTCATAGCATATTTTTGACCTGCTAATTGAGGAATCCAGAAACTTGTAATTGGACCAAATGAGTAAAGCTTAAATTCGA
This sequence comes from Lysinibacillus capsici, assembly GCF_003367505.1. Classification (GTDB taxonomy): domain Bacteria; phylum Bacillota; class Bacilli; order Bacillales_A; family Planococcaceae; genus Lysinibacillus; species Lysinibacillus capsici. The sequence goes on along the minus strand of NZ_PXXX01000018.1, from coordinate 316,443 downwards.
TTGGACGATCCACCGGAATGTTTACATAGTTAACTGTTTCAACACCTTCTTCTGGATAACTAAAGTGCCATTTCCAGTTTGATGATGATGCATAAATCACTAAAGGCTCCTTATCGTCATAACCTGCTGGTTGAGCTTCTACTGTAGATGTTGTTCTTACTGTCACTACAGCTAAAAATGCTACGATAATAATTGGAATTACTGTCCATGTAATTTCAAGCAGATGACTTCCTTCTTCATGAGGAGGCTCATAATCTGCAGCTGCTTTTGATGCACGATATTTTGTAAGCATAAAGGCTAAAAGCACATACACGACTAGCAATATAAAGGCCATTGTAATAATGGATAAGATAATTGTGTTTGATAATGTTTCAGCATTAGGTCCTTTTGGATTGAACACTGTTAATGGTTCACATCCAGCAAGAAGAGCAATCGCACTCAATGCTACTAACATTAAACTTAATTTTTTCTTCATGTTTGACTCCTTTCTATAGAACGGCTATTCATAAAATTCATGTGTTTTTTGTCAGTGTCACATTTACAAATAGTTGATACTGAGGTCACCTCTTTTATCTTGGCGTATCAATCAACAACTTAAGAAATTACAATGGCATGGTTCAATATGAAACATAAAATCTAGTGTTGATTGATCTGATGCAAGCGTTAGCAAAATCAATGATTTGCGCAATCGTTTAAATACATACTTGGTTAACTACGATTGTCACAATCTCTCGTTGTTTGCACATTGGATTATACGCCCTGTTTTTAAGAAAAAACATAATTTTGTTATGAAAATGATAGTATAGCGGTATTGAATTTGAACATTTTTTGAACAAAAATCGTTATTTTAGTATTGGTATTTATAGGTTTTATTTATTAAACACTGTGTAAACGTTGAAAATACTGCATTCCTGATGTTTACCTAAGTAAATAATTTAAAATGTGAAAAATGGTATTTCACATTTTAGACGCTGTTTTGTAATAAAATCATTGTCATACCAGACCTATTGGGATTTTTTATTTGCCTTTTATCCAAAAAAGGAGTAGATGCAATGACGTTTTATGGAAACAATAGGTTGAATTTTCAATGAAAGGAATGAGCGAGGAGGGAATAAATGGAGTGAAATATTAATTATGTTAATATAATAATAGGTTTTCTTTAATATCCATATTTTTACTTCATTTGTTTTATTTGAAAAGTAAAAAGCAAACTAAGCCAGTTCTTAGTTTGCTAGTATTTTAGAAAAAATTTATGTTATCAAGAATTAAGCGGTGTAATTCAGCATTTTTAAAATTACCTGTCAATCACCAAGCTTCAGCCATTTGGCTACTTGTCCATAAATCGTATTTTGAAGCTGTGGAGCTTTATTATTCATTTTCAAAGAAAAATACAGTGTTTTCATAAAGTTTAAGGTACAAGTTCTTCCACTAAAGAAGAGCTCATTATAACCTTGTGTCATTAAATGCATTTCAAATTTATCAAAAGCCTGCTCAACAAATTCGATCAGTGCTTCCTCTGAGTAATTTTGAAGCAATAATGCATCCACTATATTAATTAAACGTTCCTCTTCATCGTTAACAAAGACTGTTTCTTTCCAAGTGACAAGTTTTAATGCATGTAAAATGGATGGTGCATACTGTAAATCGAATTTTGGATGTTTTATTGTTGTTGTAGCTAAATCTGCACCATGTGCAATACTGTGTGCCCATCCTTTTCCTTGAACATATCCTCTCGTATCCTGTTCTAATAACAAATAACGGCCAATTTTTTTAAAGAACACTTGTAGGTCTTCATCTCTTAAAACAAGTAATTCAGCGTCCTTTGCAAGAAGACCTGCAACTAGTAAAGCAGAAAACGATCGAGTAAAGACACTATCCTCTGTTTTATCTCCGATATGTAAATATAAAAAATCCTCACCTGTAACTGTATCAAACAAATATTGAATTTGTTGAGAACTCAATAAATTATCACTTAGTAAATCAACAAAGGTGCGATAAATGAGCTGGTCTCGTAATTCGGCATCAACTGAGCCAATATGGGCTAACATCTCCTGTAATAGCCAATCACTATGTTCGAACATAAATGTCTGACGCTCAGACAGTGTCATTGTAGAAAAAGACTGTAATGTTTCTTTAATATCCATGTAAAAAAGCCCCCAACTTATTTTTGTATTTTATATTATAGCGCCATTTCATTTCGAAGGGATAAATTTGAAACCTTCATTTTAATCAAGCACAGTTAGAATGTCCTCTTTAAAACATAATTTTTACAATATTATTTCCAGAAACTATAGAAAGTTGTTATGATAGAAACGCAATAAAATGGTAAAACTAAAATGTGAACAATAAAAAAGACATACCTATTTAAGTATGTCTTTGTCTAGCTAAATAATGACTGCTGATTTAATGCCAATTGGCCATTCAGTGAGCGTGTGTTGATTTGTCTTTAACTCGACAAGAATATTGGCATTTTTGATTGCATCAATGAGCCATTCACTATAGTGACGATTTGGTTCAGGATGTTGTAAAATCTGATGCATATCTTTTTTATCAACATGTAGCAGCTTGTAGTTACATTCAATGTTTACTTTTTGAGGAATAATGGAAAGAGACTCGTTTTGATGACCAAGTGCAATAGATCCAGGAATACACCCTTGAATTTTTAAAATATAGGTGCTGGCTTCTTGTGTGTAGACATCTATTTTGGTGCGTGTTAAAAGTTCAAATTCTATCGGCTTATCTTGAAAAGGGCCGTCCGTTGTAGAAATTGAAATGACTTTAATCGATAATGCCTCGAATGCAGATGAGATACAATGATCAAATTCTGTAATTGTATCAAGTAATTGCATGGATTCCACTCCTTGTTAAGAACTTGATTTTCTTGATGCAGACAACAAAGGGGAAGCGTCTGCGAATTATTGTGATAAATTTTAGACTATTCTAATTATAATACAATTTATTACAAAATATGAATGCAAAAGCAATAATTTTTTGTTAAAAACAAGAAACTTGTGGATTTTTTTAGTAAATAGCAGAAATGAAAAATTAGAACAATGAGGTGAGAAAAATGACAAAAAGAAAGCGTCATGTCATTAAACATGACAATGTTGTTGTTTTTCCGGGCGCTGTCCAAACTTTAATACGTGAAGGACATATGTTTGCTGAAAATTTTCAGTATGAAAAAGCGGTGGCAAGCTTTGAAAAGGCATTTGTGTACGAAGCTGGAGATGAATTTGCTCTTAGTGCTTATGCTTTCGCTTTGTATGAATTAAAGGACTATAGCAAGACAAAGGATGTTTGTGAGCAATTATTTTCAATGGGTACGTCATTTTATGTAGAAATCATGGAATTGTACATTACCGTATGCATGCAGTTAAAAGAATACCATCAAGTAGAGTCATTAATTTCAACGCTACTTGAAGAAAATGTTTTGCCTCAGGATCAAATTGAAAAATTTGAACGCTTAAAAAATTTGAATAGTGAAGTGTCTAAGAATCTAGAAAAAAAAGAAAATGCACAACGTTTAATAGAAGAACAAGAATATGACCTTGAGAAATTTAGGGCACTTAGTCCAAATGAGCAATCCATTCGCTTACATCGACTTATGGATACAAATGTAAGACAATTAAAAGAGCCGTTGAAAGAGATTATTGAATGTTCCACGATCCATCCGTTTGTCCAGAGTCTAGCACTTATATTATTAGTAGAACAAGAAGTAGCTATCAATGTTACAGTAGCCAAATTTAATCAAACCAAAGTTGTTAATCCTACTGAATTAGTATTGCCTAACCAGCTACCGCAGTATGGAGAAATAAAAAATATACTAGAAGTGAAGCTAGAACAAGACCCATCGACTTTGGAAATGGTACAATATTTAATGGCAAAGCATGCCATTGTAACGTATCCATTTGAATGGCACCCGTTCGAAGCAGATGATGTTGCCTATAGTTATATTGATTTTGTCTTAGCGATGCTTGGAAATGTACAAGAAATGGACTATGAAATCATTGACTTTTTACAAATGTTAGAAAAGCTAACAGAACTACATTAGGTATGAAATAAGTTGAAACTATACACATCTATGTTATACTAAAATGGTTGTCAAAATCGTAGTTACGAATGAATTGTCTAACATCTTAAACTTGATTATTTATTTGGAGGTATTTATACATGTCAGCAAAATGGGAAAAACAAGAAGGTAATATCGGTACTCTTACAATCGAAGTACCTGCTGCAGAAATCGACGCAGCAATGGACCAAGCGTTCAAAAAAGTTGTAAAACAAATTAACGTACCAGGTTTCCGTAAAGGTAAAATGCCTCGTAAAATGTTTGAACAACGTTTTGGTATCGAATCTCTATACCAAGATGCATTAGAAATCATCGTTCCTGAATCTTATGCAAAAGCAATTGATGAAGCTGGAATTATGCCAGTTGATTACCCAGAAATCGCTGGTACAGAAAACTTTGTACACGGTCAAGATTTCACATTCACTGCACAAGTAACAGTGAAACCAGAACCAAAGCTAGGAGACTATAAAGGTCTAGAAGTATCTAAACTTCCAGTAGAAGTAACGGATGAAGAAGTAGATGCACAAATTCAAGATCAATTAGCTCGTAAAGCAGAGCTTGAAATCAAAGAAGACGAAGCAATCGTAGAAGGTGATACAGCTGTGATCGACTTCGAAGGTTTCGTTGGCGAAGAAGCTTTTGAAGGTGGTAAAGGTGAAGACTATCCACTAGAAATCGGTTCAGGTTCATTCATTCCAGGTTTTGAAGAGCAATTAGTTGGTGTTAAAGCTGGCGAATCTAAAGATGTTGTTGTTACATTCCCAGAAGAATATCATGCAGCTGAATTAGCTGGTAAAGAAGCTACTTTCAAAGTAACTGTGAAAGAAGTTAAAACAAAAGTTCTTCCTGAGTTAAATGATGAATTCGCAAAAGAATTAGATCCAGAAGTTGAAGGCGTTGAAGCTTTACGCGCTAAAATTAAAGAACAAACTGCAGCTCAAAAAGAAACAGAATCAGATGCAGCTCTTCGTGATGAGCTTGTAGAAAAAGCAGCTGAAAATGCGGACTTTGAAGTACCAGCAGGTATGATCAACTCTGAAACTGATCGTATGTTACAAGAATTTGGTCAACGTTTACAAATGCAAGGTATGAATCTAGACCTTTACTACCAATTCTCTGGTCAATCAGAAGAAGACTTACGTGGCCAAATGAAAGAAGAAGCTGAAAGCCGTGTGCGTGTATCATTAACACTTGAAGCAATTGCTGAAGCTGAAAAAATTGAAGCATCTGAAGCTGATATTGAAGCAGAATTAGAAAAAATGGCTGCTCAATTTAACATGACAAAAGATCAAATCACAAGTGCTTTAGGTGGAACAGCAGTACTTGAAAATGACATCAAAATCCAAAAAACAGTTGAATTTTTAGTAGAAAACGCTAAAATTACTGAATAAGATTTTGTGTAATTAGATAGCCCAAAAAAAACAAGGTACGGCATTCATCCGTGCCTTGTTTTATCACATAAACTCTTAGCAATCAGTCCCCTTAACATTTAATTCACTTTATACTTCACTTATACATAGTATTGTTTTAGTTTTTATCTTCATTCAGCAGATGTTTTTGTATCCAAAGTATTATGTCAGGTACAAAAAACTCCCATCTCACATAGATGGCGAGCTGTAAGCCTTTTAACCTTTTTAGTGTGTGTTTAAACCACGACTGAATGAAGATAGTGCCTGCTGGCAGGCGGCAAGGATTTAGATGAAGTCCTGGCGCTATTAGAGTCAAGGCGAAATTGATACGATGCTAAACTTAACTTCATTCAGAAAGGTTCTAACTAAATAAAATTTATTTTTTGAGTGATATACCCTTGGTTGATGAATGTAGTAGATTTATAAATAGAGATCAGTAGTTTGTAGTGTGTCGGAAGTGAATAAATGTAACTTTATAGCAGTATAAGGTGGCGAAGTAAGCAGGTTCCTATAGCATGCTTCGAAAGACAAATGAAGTAAAGTACATGACGATGCGTTATAATCTACACATGCATAATTACTGAGGCGTAAATGATGCAGACAATTTATTTGATAAAGGTTCAATAATCTTGTAAGATTGTTGCTTGAATAGGGGTGAAACATATTGTTCAAATTTAATGATGAAAAAGGCAATTTAAAATGCTCATTCTGTGGAAAACCACAAGAACAAGTGCGTAAATTAGTTGCAGGTCCAGGTGTTTATATTTGTGATGAATGTATCGAGCTTTGTTCAGAGATCGTTGTAGAGGAACTAGGTGTAGAAGAGGAGATCGAATTCCAAGATATTCCAAAACCAAAAGAAATCTTAACGATTTTAGATGAGTATGTAATTGGACAAGAGCGTGCTAAAAAAGCATTGGCAGTCGCAGTTTACAATCACTATAAACGTATCAATACGAATAGTAAAATTGATGATATTGAATTAGCAAAATCGAACATTGTGTTAATCGGCCCAACTGGTAGCGGTAAAACTTTATTAGCTCAAACGTTAGCACGTATTTTAAATGTTCCATTCGCTATTGCGGATGCTACCTCCTTAACTGAAGCAGGTTATGTTGGTGAGGACGTTGAAAATATTTTATTAAAGTTAATCCAATCAGCTGATTATGATATCGAACGCGCTGAAAAAGGGATTATCTATATTGATGAAATTGACAAGGTTGCACGTAAGTCGGAAAATCCATCTATTACACGAGATGTTTCCGGCGAAGGTGTTCAGCAGGCACTCCTAAAAATTCTTGAAGGAACAGTTGCAAGTGTTCCACCACAAGGAGGACGAAAACATCCTCATCAAGAATTCTTACAGATCGATACAACCAATATTCTTTTCATTGTTGGCGGTGCATTTGATGGTATTGAAACCATCATTAAACGACGTCAGGGTGAAAAAGTAATAGGATTCGGTTCAGATCCGAATAAAGTAGATGTAGATGAAGGTTCTATCATGTCCAAGCTGATTCCTGAGGATTTATTGAAATTTGGTTTAATACCAGAGTTCATTGGTCGATTACCTGTACTTGCGAGTCTGGAGCAATTAAACGAAGCAGCACTAGTACAAATTTTAACAGAGCCGAAAAATGCACTAGCCAAGCAATATCAAAAAATGCTTGAATTAGATGGCGTTGAGCTTGAATTTGATGAAGATGCTCTTGTGGCAATTGCTAAGGAAGCAATTGAACGTAAAACAGGTGCGCGTGGTCTTCGTTCAATTATTGAGTCAACAATGCTTGATGTAATGTACGAATTACCTTCACGTGAAGACGTGAAAAAATGTATCATTACAGCAAAAACAATTACGGATAAAGAAAAACCGAAATTGCTTCTTGAAGATGGCACTGAACTCGATGAAGGTAGCGACACTAAAACTTCAGCATAATGAATAGACGTGGCTGTCTACCGTTGTGAGATAGAGAGTAATTAGCTGACTTCGATTGTGCAATATTCGCACATATCGACAGTCAGCTTTTTATTCATTCCTACATAAAGCCAGCTGTAACTTGAAGAAATTTTTGGCTCGCTTCAATATCTAGTGTGAATCAACTTTTTAAACACATACTAGTAGCGCGGGATGTTAACATGAAAATTTTGACGGAGGTGAATGCCCGCATGGTGACAATACAAAAAACAACAAATGTACCATTATTGCCTTTGCGTGGACTTTTAGTATTCCCATCGATGGTGTTACATATTGATGTGGGTAGAAATCGTTCTGTAGCGGCGCTTGAGCAGGCAATGTTAGAGGACCAAATGATTTTATTGGTAACACAAAAAGAAATGCACGATGAACAACCTGAAGAGCAAGATTTGTATTCAGTTGGTACAATTGCTTATGTCAAACAAATGCTTAAATTACCAAATGGCACGTTACGTATCCTTGTAGAAGGAGTTGCTCGTGCAACGTGGAAAAACTATCGTGCGTTAGAGAAGTATACGGTTGTCGATATTGAAATTAAAGAGGAGTCAACGGAAAAAGATGTAGAAACACAAGCATTGATGCGGACATTGTTGACGTATTTTGAAAAATATGCAAAATCCTCCAATAAAATTACAACTGAGACGATCAATACTGTAACGGATATTGAAGAGCCTGGCCGTTTAGCTGATATTATTGCTTCTCATTTGCCGTTTAAAATTGCCGACAAGCAAGAAGTATTGGAAATGCTAAGCGTTAAAAAACGACTAGATCATTTAATTATTCGCTTGCATGATGAACAGGAAGTATTGGATCTAGAAAAGAAGATTAATTCCAAAGTAAAGCAGTCAATGGAGCGTACGCAAAAGGAATATTATTTACGTGAGCAAATGAAAGCTATCCAAACGGAGCTGGGAGATCGCGAAGGGAAAACTGGAGAAGTTGCAGAATTACGGAAGCGTATCGACGAAGCTGGTATGCCAGAAACAACAAAGGAAGCAGCACTGAAAGAATTAGATCGCTATGAAAAAATACCTGGAGCTAGTGCTGAGAGCGGTGTTATTCGCAATTATATTGATTGGCTTATTTCATTACCGTGGACAAATGCTACAGAGGATCGCATGAATATTGCCCATGCTGAAAATATTTTAAACCGAGATCATGATGGATTAGAAAAAGTCAAAGAACGTGTTCTAGAATATTTAGCAGTACGTCAGCTGAAAAATTCACTGCGAGGACCTATTTTATGCTTAGCAGGGCCTCCTGGTGTTGGTAAAACATCATTAGCTCGCTCCATTGCCGAAAGTTTAGATCGAAAGTTTATTCGTATTTCTTTAGGTGGTGTTCGAGATGAATCGGAAATTCGCGGACATCGACGTACGTATGTTGGTGCAATGCCAGGACGTATTATTCAAGGAATGAAAAAAGCAGGTACCATTAATCCAGTATTTTTATTAGATGAAATCGATAAAATGTCGAATGATTTTAGAGGTGACCCTGCAGCAGCAATGCTTGAAGTTTTAGACCCTGCACAAAATAATACATTTAGTGATCATTATATTGAGGAACCATATGATCTATCTAATGTGTTATTTATTGCAACTGCCAATGATTTAAGTAGCATCCCAGGACCATTATTAGATCGTATGGAAGTAATATCAATTGCAGGCTATACTGAAATCGAGAAAGCTCAAATTACAAAAAATCATCTTATACCAAAGCAGCTTAAAGAGCATGGCTTGAAAAAAACGCAAGTGGTAATCAAAGATGAAGCAGTCACTGATATTATACGTTATTATACTCGGGAAGCAGGAGTTCGCGGTTTAGAACGACAAATTGCTACGCTTTGCCGTAAAATTGCCAAAGTAATTGTATCTGGTGAGAAAAAACGCGTAACGGTTAGCTCAAAATCATTACAAGATTTACTTGGTAAACATCGTTTCCGCTATGGACAGGCTGAAAAGGAAAATCAAGTGGGTGTCGCTACTGGACTTGCTTATACAACAGTTGGTGGAGATACATTACAAATTGAAGTTTCTTTAACACCAGGTAAAGGGAAGTTACAACTAACTGGTAAGCTTGGTGAGGTAATGAAGGAATCTGCTCAAACAGCCTTATCCTATGTTCGTACGAAGATGGAACACCTTAATGTGGATGCTGAATTTTTTGATACACATGATATTCATATCCATGTGCCAGAGGGTGCAGTACCTAAAGATGGACCTTCAGCTGGTATTACAATGGCAACAGCTATCGTTTCGGCTATTTTACATCGCCCGATTCGCCGCGAGGTAGGTATGACAGGTGAGATTACCTTGCGTGGCCGTGTATTGCCAATCGGCGGCTTAAAAGAAAAAACATTAAGCGCTCACCGTGCAGGATTAACGACAATCATTTGTCCAAAGGATAATGAACGCGATATAGAGGATATTCCTGATAGTGTACGTGAGCAACTAACATTTAAACTAGTGACATCGGCTGATGAAGTTTTAGCCTATGCGCTGGACGGAGGTTTTTAAAAAAATGAAAGTCCATAATGTCGAAATGGTCATTAGTGCGGTACGACCAGACCAATATCCAGAAGATGGACTGCCAGAATTTGCATTAGCAGGTCGTTCCAATGTAGGAAAGTCTTCCTTCATAAATCGAATGATCGGACGTAAAGCTTTAGCACGTATTTCATCTAAGCCTGGTAAAACACAAACCCTTAACTTTTATAAGATTGAAGAACAGCTATTTTTTGTAGATGTTCCAGGGTATGGTTATGCAAAGGTTTCTAAAACAGAGCGTGAGGCATGGGGAAAAATGATCGAGCGCTATTTTACAGGACGCCAGGAGTTAAAAGCAGTCGTACAAATTATAGATTTGCGACATCCTCCGACAGCTGATGATCGTATGATGTATGATTTTTTAAAGCATTACAATATTCCTTGCATTGTCATCGCAACAAAGGCAGATAAAATTCCAAAAGGTAAGTGGGATAAACATAAGAAAATTGTCAAAGAGACACTGGAGATGGAAAAAAGTGATTCACTTATTGTCTTCTCATCAGAAACGGGTCTTGGCTTTGAGGAAGCTTGGAAAACAATCGAAAATAAAATGTAATAAAAAACATCTATTGTATCTAAACCGTTAGGACAATAGATGTTTTTGTATTTTCAATCGAGTGGTGTAGAAAATTAGGGAAAATACTTGATGATGAAACTATTTGTCCGATAAATTAGATAGGAGGTGGACTAGATGGATATCGCAGCTTTATCGATGGCAATGAACCAAGCAACACTTATGCAAAATGTATCTTTAGCTGTTACGAAACAGGCAATGGAAATGCAACAGCAAAATACAGAACAGTTAGTTGAAATGTTAGATGCTCCACATCCAACAGCCGGACATACAATTGATATTCAAGTATGAAGTAGGCAAGGTAGCTTGATGTTAAAAGCTACCTCAACTTTTGTTTTTAGAAATAAATTCAAGAAGGCCTAAAATGTAACTTTTCGAATAAGAAAAACTACCAATAATACGATATACTAATAATTAGTAAGGAGGCAGGTTTTTTGAAAAAATATTTATACATACTGATGATTACGTTACTGATGATAGTTGGTTTTTCCTTTAATCAATCTGCTAAAGCAGCCCAACTAGTGACAGGGACATTTGTTGATGTAACGTTTTCAGAATATACGAAGCCTGATGGTACGATAGAAAAGCAACTTAGTAAAATTACATTGGAAAATGATCGTGGACGAACAGTAACGTTTAATATTAATAAAAATACTAGATTATATATTAATAATACGTCTACAACGATTGAGGGTTTTAAGATGGGGATGGAAGTCGAGGCTGAAATTTCTCTTAGAAGTGTTGTTGAACTTCGCGGTACCTCTCATACACCAACAGAAACAAATGTACCATCAACAGGAAGCAGTAACGGTAAAACAACTGCTGGTGTCGTCACGAGTATTGATCCAAATGGTTTATTTATCATGGTAAAACCAGATGTTGGCGCAGAAACGACATACTATTTAAACAAAGAAACCAATTATCAAAAAGGTTCTTCTGCAACAGATATTAGTGCATTATACGTTGGGGATCGAGTTAAATTAAGTTTCAAAAATAAAACTTCCTCAATCATATCAAAGGTAGCTATCAGTGAAACAGGTACGCTCGTTGAAAACTTATATAAAGGCGAGATACAAGCGGTCAATCCTAATGCCAACAAGCTTACCGTGAAAAATCAGCATGCCTTTGTAAACTGGCAATTTGGCTCTCAAACAACAAATGATCTTTCAACTATGCCTTTTACATCCAAAGTACCAATCTATGTTGGGAATACGAAAGTCGAGAAAGGTCAGCTGAAAAATTATATAGGTAGCGAAGCATACTATGCGACCGTTAAACAATTTGGTAAGGAAGTAATCGAGAAAATTGTCGTATTAAAAAATAATGAAAGAACATATTACGAACCAATGCTGTCTGTTGATACAGATTATCAACTATTAAAACTGAAAACAGCAGGAACAATGTATTTCCATAATGGAACTATTTTAATTCGAAATGGACGATTAATTGAACCTACTGGTCTTATGGCATATGGTACTGCTTTTGTCGTGGCTGATGGTGCTACTCGTGATCACTATGCCCAAGTAATACAAGTTACAAGTGATAGCTTCATGTCACCTAATCTTGCAGGTCATGAATTATATTATGGACGCTTATCTCAAGCAGATGGATATGTAATTGAAATTGACGATGCGATGAAGATTGAATCAAATGTTTTCAAGAAAGCAGATCGTACTGTACTGTCAGTTAGTAATACAACGAAAGCTATGGTAGATGACGGCAATAAAACATATAGTGTCATGCCAGATATTGAACTTTACTTATCTGAGGGAGACTATGGTTATTTCTATGTGAAGGAAGGCCATGTACAAGCTCTTCATATTTTAGACAAGGCTAAACCTGTTGCCCCTCTAATGCTTGCAGGGAAACTACAGTCTGTAAAATCTACGTATCCTGCAGTCATTAATGTCAAGAGTGTTAGTCAATGGCAAAATGGTCGTTGGTATGAAGCGGGTGAAATGGTTAATATGAATATTGACCAAGCGACACTGATTAAAGCAGGTAAGGTGATTCAAGCTTCTGACTTACAGCCATCTGATCGTTTAGTTGTATTATCAGATCGATTTGTTAAAGCTCATTTTATTTTGGTAGATTAGTATAAATATTAAACTAAAAAATCTGCGAGTCCCATGCGAATATGTTTCATAATCGAAAGATGAAGAAGTTACTTCGAATAGGCTAAATTGTGTATATATTCGCAAGACGAGCAGATTTTTTAGTTATATTAGAAACAAGCTTCATTATGCACGCAAATGCACAGTGAAAGAGAGGAAAAGCGAATGCAAAAAAAATTATCTAAAATAATGTTTCTAGTCCTTGCTGTCTTTTTGATTGGAACAACTATTCCATTCAATGCATCAGCCGCTTCATTAGAAACAACAGGTGCTGTAAAAAACGAATATACATATGAAGAAGCTGTGTTCCTTTCAGGGACACCTGTTATTTTTAAAGGGACAAGTAAAGATATTAAAATTGCTCAAAAAGAATCAAAAGGTAAATTAACTGAAACGTATAGCATGAAGTTAACAGCAAGCAATGGCGCAACATTGACAAGAAATATTGCCTATGAATCAGATGTAGTGGATTATGCAGTTCTTGGTCAAAAAACATCCAATGGTGAAGTGAAGAAATACACTGAAAAAATCACAATTGGCGCCATTACTTATTCCTTAGTCGATTATCAATTTTCACAAGGAACAGTTACTGATAATCGTGCAGCCTCTGATTATTACTCAGGAAATATTATTTCTAGAAAAACCTATGCTTTTGAAACAGGAAAAGGAAAAAATGCTGTTCAAAACACAGTAACAATTGAAACAGATAGTCGACATGCAGGCTATGAGAACTTCTGGGGTGCGACAGAAACTCAAATCACGGAATCTGTTTATTCTTATAGTGATGGTAAAACAAGTCATGTGAAAAATCGTTTATCTACAAGTAAATCACGTGTTTTAAATTATGAGGAAAATCTCGGTAGCTTAGGGAGTTTTGAAGGTGGATATGCAGTCGTAAGTGAAAAGGATGTTATTTCTGAATATACATACGACCTATCTTCAGGACAAAAAGGTACACTTGATTTAGATACAGAGTACATGCCGACAATTGAACGTCTTATCATTCCTAAATTCAGAGATTTAACAACCCATTATGCGAAAGAAGCAATTGAAAAACTTTATTCTCTAGGTATTTACTCAGATTCAAGTAACTTCTTTTCTCCTAATACACCAATGAAACGTATTGATTTTACGACGGCTATTGGTAAAGCGGTTGATTTACGTGTGTTTGAAGAAAAGAAATCAAAAAAGACACCTACTACAAGTGTTTTTAAAGACTTGAAGCGTTCTATCAAAGATTACGGTTATATTGAATCAGCGTTAAATAAAGGGATAATCAAAGGTGTATCAGCTGACTACTTTAAGCCAGATAATGCTATTAATCGCGCACAGGCTGCAACTATCTTTGTCCGTGCCTTAGGACTTGAAAATAGAGCACCTGATCCTGGTTACTTAACTAAATTTACAGATGACAAACAGATTCCAAATTATGCGAGAGATGGCATCTATATAGCGAATGAACTTGGCTTAATGATTGGTGATGCTGCTGGTCGTTTTAATCCAAATAAACCGCTAACGCGTGCAGAGGCGTCAGTTGTTTTAGAACGATTCTTGAAATATTTAGAGGATGACTTAAAACAAAACTATCGTGATGACATATTGTTCTTTAACTAAAGAAAGGATGGAACAAAAATGACATATGTAAAAAAAGCATTGCTTGCTATGCTTTGCTTCATGCTTCTACTGATGACAGCTACACCTACTGTTACGCAAGCAGCTACAACAATTAGAGATGTTCCAACAAATAGCAATAATTATAAAGCTATTTCATGGGCGGTCGATAATGACCTGATGTCCTTAAATAGTGCAAGTAACTTTTTACCAAATGATCAAGTGACAGATCGCGATCTTGTTCTGATGTTTGCCAAACTAGATCGTAACTATGCTTTATCTTATATTGATAGTGTTGCTTATAATTTCTACAGTGATTTTTATTTACCATTTAATGGTACACATGTAAATACGAATCGAACAAAAGCTGTAACACGTGGCCAATTTGCCCAAATTTACGCGGCTTTTAAAGGCTTGGATTTAGATGAGCCACAGGCAGTTCAATATTTATATTCAAATGATTTATCTACAAGCTCTACAGGCAAAAACACATTCGCTAGCTTTAATCCATCCACAAAACTAACACGGGGTGATGTTGCTGTATTTTTCTATCGTGCTGTTCAAAATAGCACTTTCGCAGTACAAGGATTAAAACGTAGTCCAGCTGGTCGTGATAATGATAGCATTACATTACCACCTGGTTTTATGGGATCTAGTAGTGCTGATTTTGAAGAGCCAAAGGATAATTCAAATGATTTTACTGGACCAAATAATGTTAATAATGCATTGCAGAGTATCGTGGTGGAAAAACCGGATTTAATTGCAAATAATGTAGATACCACACTAGTTACAGTGTCTTTAAAGGCTTGTAATGGTGATCCTATCGCTGATGATAAATCTTATTCATTCCGCGTGAAGGCATCCTACGGAAATATTGTTGATACTGCAGGTGAAGCAGTTGACATTGTCCAATCGGATGGTTCAACGGTATCTGCTATAGTGGTAGCACCAAAATTAACTAAATCAGTACGTGATACAATAACTTTTGAGCTGATTAATAATACGGACCCAGCAATGAAGTGTCTAGTTGGAGAGAAACTAAACGCAGAAGTGCGTTATGCACCACAGCCTGAATTGCGTATTGATTACCAAGTATACGACCCAGCAAATACAGATGATAATGGGAGCGTGATTCCTGAATTTCCAAAAAGTGAAGATATTCCAGAGTTCTTTACGCAAAATTTAATTGATGTTTATAGCCCAGTTCCTCTAGATTCTAATTCAGATAAAAAATTATTTAGTATTGGGCAGCAAACAAATGTGAAGGACGTTTTAGGGAATGTGCAAAACATCTATTTGCGTTACGGTGGATCTGATCCTAAATATCCGGCATTAGGTTATGAAAATGCTATTCTTCAATTTGAAAACTATGATATTTCTGTTCACTTATTTGAGGAACTTTTAAAGACACGTTTTGAGAACTCTGTTACAACGCCAGCTAAAACGGAAATAATGTATTTAATTGCTGACGATGGTCGTCCTATTTATCGCGTTCAGGGCATTGATGATGATATTGCCTCACAGGTAGAAAACATTAATCCAGTAGGCGCCATTATTCAGCTTATGAAAGAAATGCCAGACGAAAAAGATTTAACATTAGAACATTATGACAGTGTTATGAAGATTTATTCGATCTTCACTAACTTAAGTAACTATGACCGCACGGTATTATTAAAATACCAAGGCGGAAAATTACTTGGACAAGTAGAGGCGTTTAAAAAACGAGTAGAGGCCCTAAAGGAAAGTGCGGATGCTGCATCAAGACCTTCAGGAAAAGATCGTTATACAAAAGTAATGGTGACTTTAGTGCGTCCTGGTGGAGAGCCTATTACAGATTATCAAGGAACAGTCAAAATTAAGTATGACGGAGTAGAAAAAACAGCTTCATTCATTACGAACACTTCTGATCCATTAAATAACACAGGGAATCCAGGTACTGCTGTAGCCTACTTTGATTCAGTTATATATGGCAAATCTAAAGTGGAAGCAAGACTTGTCAATCCAATAGACCCTCGCTATGCAACGTCCTTGAAGGGTTTAAAAGATAAAACAGTGACGAAAGATATTTTTACGAATCCATACTTCAGTAAAAACTCTTGTTCTTTAGCAACAGAAATTGCCTATGTAGTGGATTATTCTTCTTCCATGAAGGCTGTTGATCCAACAAATTATCGTGGGAAGAAAATGATTGAACTAATCAATCAATTAAAGGCTAAAAATAACATAGTCATTGAAACCAATACAAAAGCGACAGTACTTGGAGAAGGTACAACAGAAAATGTGTTGAAAAAAGATCTTTATAAAGCATCGAAAGATAAGGGTGCAACCGATATTTTTGCAGGCATCGATATTGCTTTAACAAAATTCTCGAACGATTCGAAAACATCCAAAGCTATTGTCGTTGTATCTGATGGTAAAACGAGTAAATCAAAAATGACAAAAGTTATAAATGAAGCGAAAAAGCAAGGTGTCAAAGTATACACAGTAAGTATGGGCAAAAAATCACAAGTAAATGACGCTACTTTAATGCAATTATCTTCAGAAACGGGCGGAACGTACTTCCATGCAATTGATAATTTGCAATTGCATCAAGTCTTCCAGAAGTTAATTGATACAATTTTATGTAAAACGCAAGCTTCAAGCTGTATCAACCCAGAAGATTTATTTGAAGAGACAAGTGTTTCGCTACGAAAAGGTTATATTACAATGAGTGCTCGAGTTGATGGTAACTGTCAAAACGTTGCGAAGATGAATGTACGTTTTAATTCAATCAGTGGAGATGTCCAGTTTGATTTGCAAAAGCGTAGTGATCAAGTGTATATGTTAACAAAAACTGTTCAAACTATGCAGGACTTTAAAGTCAATGATGAGATTGAGTTTATAGCATACGATAAAGATGGAAATATGATTGCAATAAAGACTGTTACAATAACAAATTAATGAGAAAACTGCCTCCGATAATGGGGGCAGTTTTTTAATTTGAAACAACACGTATAATTTGTTACACTTAGTTTATAATAATTCTAATGTAGATGACGAATTGCAGTTCTTCATGACATGTTCACAAATTATTGATGAACTCTTGTCGAACTGTGCTATAATGAGATTTGTGAATTAGAACGTGTGAGGTGTTATTCATGCATACCATCGTAGTAGGCTTGAATTATAAAACAGCGCCTGTTGAAATACGTGAGAAGTTATCATTCATTGAGAGTGAACTGCCACAAGCAATGGAAGCGCTGCAAAAGCAAAAAAGTATATTAGAGAACGTAATTGTTTCGACATGTAATCGTACAGAAATATATGCTGTTGTGGATCAATTGCATACTGGACGTCATTTTGTGAAACAATTTTTAGCCAACTGGTTTGATTTGCCTGTGGAGACATTTTCTTCGTATTTAACGATTCGTGAAGAAGATGAGGCAGTCGAACATTTATTTAAAGTGACAGCTGGAATCGATTCAATGGTTCTAGGTGAAACACAAATTTTAGGGCAAGTAAAAAAAAGCTTTTTAAGTGGACAAGAGATTGGCACAACAGGAACGGTATACAATCAGCTATTTAAACAAGCAGTAACATTTGCAAAGCGTGCTCATAATGAAACAGCGATTGGTGAGAATGCGGTATCCGTTTCCTATGCGGCCGTAGAATTAGCAAAGAAAATTTTTGGCTCATTACAACGCAAGCATGTAGCTATTTTAGGTGCAGGAAAAATGGGGGAACTTGCAATTGAGAACCTTTACGGTAGTGGTGTAGGGAAAGTTACTGTCATTAACCGTACATTTGAAAAAGCAGAAAGCTTAGCAGCTAAATTCCATGGTGAAGCTAAATCAATGAAGGAATTACAATGTTCTTTGTTAGAAGCGGATATTTTAATTACTTCAACAGGTGCTACTGATTATGTTATTGATTACGAGCTAATGCAATTTGTGGAACGTTTACGTAAAGGAAAACCATTATTCATGGTAGATATAGCGGTTCCTCGTGATATTGACCCACGAGTTGGCGACCTACCAAATGTTTTCCTATATGATATTGATGATTTACAAGGTATTGTCGAAGCGAACTTAGCAGAGCGTGAACGTGCTGCTGCTGATATTACTAATATGATTGGCGAAGAAGTTGTGCAATTTAAAGACTGGGTAGCTACTCTTGGGGTAGTGCCAGTCATCTCAGCATTACGTAAAAAAGCAAATCGTATTCAACAAGAGACTATGACAAGTATCGAAAATAAAATGCCAGATTTAACGGAACGTGAACGTAAAATTTTAAGCAAACATACAAAATCTATTATCAATCAATTGTTAAAAGAGCCAATCTTGCAAGCTAAAGAAATGGCTAATTCTCCAAAAGCAAATGAACAGTTACGTTTATTCCAACAAATTTTTGGTATAGAGGATGCTGTGGAAGCTGAAGTTCATGAGATGACAAAGCAAGAGCTTGAGCGCAAAGAACGCGCACAGGTATCTCAGACTTCTACTGAACCAAAGTACTCTTTCTAAATTATCTATTGCGCTCACGTAGAAAGCTGTGATTGTACATGGGTGTTACGCGCAATTGGATTTTCTACTGATATTACACGAGGCGTTTTCGTATCTGTATGGTAAACTAAGGATACGAAAACGTTTTTTTGTTTTCTATGCTAAAATAGTTTATTAATTTCACGACAAAGAAGGGATGTCTATTGGCTGATTTGACCATGACGAGGCTCTATGAAGTGATGATCGTCTTGTATGCGATCAGTCTAGTTTTTTACTTTACTGATTATTTTTATAAGCAAGTACGTGCAAGACGCATTGCTTTTTGGCTTGTTTCATTTGTATGGATGATTCAAAGTGCCATTATCATTTTAACGTTTGTGGAAACGAAGCGTTTTCCGATTTTATCCTTGTCTGAGGGAATACTTTTTTATTCCTGGTTACTCGTGACGTTATCCATTATCCTTCATTGCATAGCAAGGGTGGATTTACCTGTGTTTATTATTAATATACTAGGATTTTTATTCGCTAGTATATTTACTTTTATGCCGAAACGTCCTACAGGAGCTGTCGGGGATACTTTAATTTCAGAGATGCTTTTTATTCATATATCATTTGCAATATTGTCTTATGCAGCTTTTACATTAACATTTGTGTTTGCCATTTTGTATCTCGTTCTATATCGATTGCTGAAAAAGAAAAAGTGGTCGCATTTATGGACTAGATTGCCTTCCTTGCAGCAGACAAGCAGCTGGATGAATATTTCATTTTTCATTGGAATTCCGATGTTATTTATAAGTTTAATATTAGGGTTTGAATGGGCACTATTAACATTAGAGAGTCTTTCGATTTTCGATGCGAAAATCATAGGGTCCTTCATTATTTTAATTTTGTATTGTTTTATCCTATATGTGAATCGCAAAAGCAAGCTGACAGGTACAACTTATGCATGGGTACATATTTATGCCTATCTATTAGTTGTTGTAAACTTCTTCTTAGGTAGTAGTTTATCGCGATTCCATTTATGGTATTAGAAGAAAGGTTGGAGACTGTTGAGAAAAATTATTGTAGGTTCTAGGAGAAGTAAATTAGCGCTAACGCAAACAAATTGGTTCATTAATGAATTAAAAGCGGCTGGTGCACCATTCGAATTTGAAGTAAAAGAGATTGTAACAAAAGGTGACCAAATTTTAGATGTACAGCTTTCAAAAGTAGGTGGGAAAGGGTTGTTTGTAAAAGAAATTGAACAAGCCCTTTACGATAAAGAAATTGACTTTGCTGTTCATTCTATGAAAGATATGCCTGCTGTATTGCCAGATGGGCTAGTGATTGGTTGTATTCCACCACGTGAAGATGCTCGTGATGCATTTATTTCGAAAGAGCATGTTAAATTTGCTGACCTTCCTGCGGGAGCAGTCGTTGGGACAAGTTCTTTACGTCGTAGTGCTCAGCTTTTAACAGTACGTCCTGATATCGAAATTAAATGGATTCGTGGAAATGTTGATACACGCTTAGCTAAGCTTGAAACAGAAGAATATGATGCCATTATTTTAGCAGCGGCTGGTTTGAAACGCCTTGGGTGGAGTGATGATGTAGTCACTGAGTTTTTACCTGTCGAACAATGTCTACCAGCTGTAGCGCAAGGTTCTCTTGGCATTGAATGTCGTGCCGATGATGCGGAGCTTTTAGCCGAATTAGGTAAGTTGACTGATTCATTCACTTGGCAAGAAGCACATGCAGAACGTGCATTTTTAGCTGCAATGGATGGTGGTTGTCAAGTTCCGATTGCTGGTTATGCCACTTCAAATGGGGAAGAAATTACATTAACAGGCCTTGTTGCTGCTCCAGATGCATCTGTTGTGTATAAGGAAACAGTAGTTGGCACAGATGCACAAAAAATTGGAGAAGAACTAGCTGCTAGTTTAACAAAACAGGGAGCTTTCGATTTAATTCAGCGTGTAAAGGCAGAGCAAGATGCCCAGTAATTTACCTCTAAAGGGTAAAACCATACTTTTAACAGGCACATCTAAGACAACAACCATTGTCGAAAATATAACAGCTTTAGGTGGACATGCCATCGTAGCCCCATTAATTGAAACTTGTGAACGATTAGATAGCAAGGATCCTGAACTATTGAACCGCGCTAAGCAATATGATTGGTTGATTTTTACTAGTCAAAATGCTGTAGAAGCTTTTGCTAGTAAAATGCTTCGACATCAATTTAATGCAAGTCATTTCAAAGGAAAAATAGCTTCCATTGGATCTAAAACAACAACAGCATTAGAAAATTTAGGATTTCAAGTGAGCTTTATGCCTTCCATATTTAGTGCTGATATTTTCGTTAAAGAATTTCCGAGTGTAGCGGGTGATCAACCGAGATGTCTGTTTATTCGAGGAGAAAAGGCGAAAAGTACGCTGAAGGATGGATTGCCTTTTGAATTAAAAGAATGGACAGTCTATGAAACGATAGAACGACATGATCAAACATCTGTTATTGTCAGTTGCATCCAGCAACATCAAAATGTTACAGTGATTTTTGCTAGTCCTTCAGCAGTTGACGTGTATGCAATGGAAGTTGTTCCACATATTGGCTGGGAAGCAGCTCGCATTGCAGCCATCGGTCATATTACGGAAGCAGCTCTTGAACAATACGGTGCTACTGTGGATATTATGCCAAGCGTTTATACAATGCAAGCAGTCATCGAAGAAATTATGAAAGTAGGGGACAAATCATGACAAAACTACAATTTCAAAGACACCGTCGTTTGCGTGCCAATGCAACGATGAGATCAATGGTAAAAGAAACATACTTACATAAAGAGGACCTGATCTATCCTATTTTTGTAATAGAAGGCGAAAATATTAAAAATGAAGTACATTCAATGCCTGGCGTTTTTCAATTTTCATTAGATAAACTAGAGGCAGAGGTGGATGAGGTTGTAGCATTAGGTATTCCTGCAGTTATTTTATTTGGCTTGCCAGCTGAAAAGGATGCGGTTGGAACAGGTGCATTTCATGATCATGGCATTGTGCAAGAAGCGACTCGACTCATTAAAACACGTCATCCTGAGTTGTTAGTCATCGCGGATACATGCTTATGTGAATTTACGGATCATGGACATTGTGGCTTAATTGAGGGCGATCAAATTTTGAATGATCCTTCATTAGATGTTTTAGCTCGCACGGCGATATCACAAGCAAAAGCTGGCGCTGATATCATTGCTCCATCAAATATGATGGATGGCTTTGTAACGGCAATTCGCGCTGGTCTGGATGAAGCTGGTTTTGAACATATCCCGATTATGTCCTATGCAGTCAAATATGCATCCAGTTACTATGGACCTTTCCGTGATGCTGCAGATGGTGCTCCGCAATTTGGTGATCGTAAATCCTACCAAATGGATCCATCAAATCGTCTAGAGGCATTCCGTGAAGCGGAGTCAGATATCGAAGAGGGCGCAGATTTCCTAATTGTCAAGCCTGCCCTTAGCTATTTAGATATTATTCGAGACATGAAAAATAACTATCCATTACCGCTTGTTGCGTATAACGTTTCAGGTGAATATGCAATGATTAAAGCGGCTGCTATAAATGGTTGGATTGAAGAGAAAAAAGTTGTGCTTGAAACATTATTAGGCATGAAACGTGCAGGCTCTGATTTAATCATTACGTATCATGCAAAAGATGCTGCACGTTGGTTGGAGGAGAAATAAATGACACGTTCTTACGAAAAATCAAAACAAGCCTATGCTGAAGCTGTTCAATTAATGCCGGGCGGTGTAAGTAGCCCAGTACGTGCATTTAAATCAGTAAATATGGACCCGATTTTCATGGAATCTGGCCATGGGGCAATCATTAAAGACATTGATGGCAATGAATATATTGATTATGTATTGTCTTGGGGTCCGTTAATTTTAGGACATACACATCCAGAGGTAGTGAAAGCAATTGCAGATACAGCTGCGAAGGGTTCTTCCTTCGGTGCTCCAAGCTATACAGAAAATCGCTTAGCTCAATTAGTATTAGACCGTTTACCAGGAATGGAAATGATTCGCTTTGTTTCTTCTGGAACAGAGGCTACTATGTCTGCATTACGTGTAGCACGTGGTGTGACAGGACGTGATAAGATCTTAAAGTTTGAAGGGTCTTATCATGGTCACGGTGACTCCTTATTGATTAAAGCTGGTTCTGGTGTTGCCACATTAGGCCTACCTGATAGCCCTGGCGTACCTGCAGATATCGCCCGCAATACGTTGACAGTTGCCTATAATGATTTAGAAGGGGCAAAAGTGATTTTTGAGAAATTTGGCACAGAGTTAGCTGCAGTCATTGTGGAGCCAGTAGCAGGAAATATGGGTGTTGTACCTCCACAACCAGGTTTCTTAGAAGGTTTGCGTGCACTTACTTCAGAGCACGGTGCATTATTAATCTTTGACGAAGTCATGACAGGTTTCCGCGTAGATTATGGCTGTGCACAAGGGTATTTTGGGGTAACGCCTGATATGACTACTTTAGGTAAAGTCATCGGAGGTGGTCTCCCTGTAGGCGCATTCGCTGGGAAAAAAGAAATTATGGAGCAAGTAGCACCAGCTGGACCAATTTATCAAGCAGGAACATTATCGGGGAATCCGTTAGCGATGACAGCTGGTTATGAAACGTTATCCCGTTTAGACCATGGTACGTATGATTACTTTAAAAAATTAGGGGATCAGCTTGAGGCTGGTTTCCGTGAAGCAGCAACTAAATATAATATCCCGCACACTGTTAATCGTGCAGGCTCTATGATTGGCTTCTTCTTCACGAATGAAGATGTCATTGATTTTGCTTCTGCTAAAACATCAGATTTACAATTATTCGCTGAATATTTCCGTCTAATGGCAGAGGAAGGTATTTTCTTACCTCCTTCTCAATTTGAGGGACTATTCATCTCAACAGCTCACACGGAAGAGCACATTGCGACAACAGTGGCAGCATTCCATAAAGTATTTGCGCAATTAGCGCAATAAAATTTGATAGAGCATGCTAGAATTATTTCTAGCATGCTCTTCTGCTGTTGAAAAACAAAACCATCACTAGAATTTTTGCGAAAGGTGAAAATGGTTTCCGTTGTAGGCTACTTGCTTTCCTATGGCTCACCTCTTTAGCTATCCCATGGGATTCAAGCACCTTCCACCCCACCCCATAAAAATGTTTCTTAATAGCAAGATTTTCAAATAAAGTAAAAGTGTTCACTACTCATTTTATTTAGAGGTGTTGTCACTCACGAACGCCCCCCTGGAAAGGATGCTAGCGGAATGGAATAAACCCTCGCTTTGTAAAATTGCTTTATATCCCATTGACATTACCTTTTTTAATGGATTAAGCAGAAGGCATTATAGTGCTTGAGGAATACATGAGTAAAAAGGAACAATAGCATATATTTACTAGTAAGTACGCTCAACTATACTGGATGAAGGACCTGCTTTTGTCAAAATTACATCTTTCAGCATAGCCAAATTGTGGGCGATATCGTTTATAATATAGCTATTCATAAAAGAAAGTAGTGAATTGATATGGCAACAGGCACACACACGGTCGAAGTACCCGTAGGGATTGAACATGTATGGGATTTCGTTAGTGATATGGAAAAATGGGCAAAGCTTGTCCCTGGTTATAATGCACATGAAATGATTGATGAGAAACACTCCACTTGGACTTTTAAAGGCAATGTTGGCGTTTTGAAAAAAACAGTTGAAGTAGAAATTACAATCTTAGAATGGATAGCACCATCAAAAGTTACATTTGAATTAAAGGGGCTTTCTGATAACTTCACAGGAAATGGCTATTTCCTCGCAGAAAGTATCGACGCTGAAAATACTAAAATGACAGGATTCTTAGAAGTCATTGCAGGCGGGTTAGCTGGCCCTGTTCTCAATCCGATTTTTAAACCGATCGTACCAAAGGCAACACAAATGCTAACAGATCGTGTAGCTAATAAAATTAAATTAGTAAATGTTTAATGATACGAACATCCATGGGAATGGCATGCTAGACTATTACTTCTAGCATGCCATTTTTTTAGTAGTATCTATTTTTAACTCTGTTCAAATGGCAACATCCTAGCATACTATCCTTCAAATCGTCATATGATGCAAAGGGAGGGATTATTATCGAACACAAAACTTGGAATATGCGCGAAACATTTTGTTTTCCTGGATATGGCTGCCCAACTGAAATAGCAGCTGTTCAAATTAAGCCACAGTGGCAGGCAATGCAGTTAGAGGATTCTTTGCGACTTATGGGCATCTATCATATCACCGCACACGTTCGCTTTGATTTTCAAGATATGCAAGCATTTGCGGAAAATGAAGATTTAATTACAATTGATGCCCTTGATATTCAAGGAGATACTGGTTATTTTGAGTATGCCGTTCCTTTACATGTGGATTTACCAAAAGAATCAGATGTCAAAGATTTAATGGTCAAGGATATTCGCCCTAGTCTAACAAATCAGATGTGTCAGCTTGAGTGGACAGTCACAAGCGCTTTCAATGAGTATGAACCTGTTGTTGAAAAAGATGTGTTAGACAATCCGCACCTATCAACACATGCTTTCGAACAAGAGGAGACATTGGCTGCAATTGAAGAAAGTGTTCAAGTGAAACAACCTGCCGCAGTAGCAGCAGCTTCACGCCAAGAGAATTCTACAACAGTTGACCAAAAAGCTGTATTAAGAGAATCCTCAAGCCATATTGTTGTACGCGAATCCAGTACTTGGCATGAAGTGCCTTCTATGATTTGGGATCTAACAGAAGAATATACACCGCTTAAAGTTCGTGTTTCAAATGATGTCTTTCAAAAGTAAATAGCAGAGAAGTAGCAGGAGTAATAAGAAGACTAAATCACCTGATGTTGGCACAATAATGACACGGATAAACTGAAAAGCACAAATCGGCACGATGATGGTTCTGCAATAAAAACGAACTTGTCGTAGCCAAGGTGGTAAAAGCCAAGGGTTATACTTGCGTCGTCGCATTTGAATTGTCACTTCCTTTTCTATTTACTTTCCTCTTACTAAAAGATGACTAAATCACTTGAAAAATGACACGATCCTGCGGTACAATAAGGAAAATCAAATACAGATGCTATGATAGGGAAGAGTAAATTTTGACTACATTTTCAGAGAGGAAACGGTAGCTGAGAAGTTTCTATTTGTACGAAATTGAAGGTAGCCCTTGAGCAGCTTTAGTGAAATAATAGTAGTTAAAGCCGGTTAAACACCGTTACCGAATTGAGAGCCAGTAGAATAGGCTGAGAAAATATGTTATTTAATATTTATCTTAACCCTGCTGGAATTAAAGGTGGTACCGCGAACTAAAACTCCTTCGTCCTTTTAGACGAGAGGAGTTTTTTTATTGGGTAAAAAATAAATAGTATTTCTTTACCAACAGTTTTCAAACAATAGGAGGAGTCAATATGACAGAAAACATTTCAATGCCAACTAAATATGACCCACAGTCCATTGAAGCTGGTCGCTATGAATGGTGGTTACAAGGGAAGTTCTTCGAGGCACAGCCTGAAAGTGGGAAAAAGCCCTATTCAATCGTTATTCCACCACCGAACGTAACAGGTAAATTACACCTTGGTCATGCTTGGGATACAACATTACAAGATATTCTCATTCGTATGAAACGCATGCAAGGCTATGATGCCCTATGGTTGCCAGGTATGGACCATGCTGGTATAGCAACACAGGCAAAAGTAGAAGCCAAGCTGCGTGAGGATAATATTACACGTTATGATTTAGGACGTGAAAAATTCCTCGAAAAAACATGGGAATGGAAAGAAGAGTATGCTGGACATATTCGTGATCAATGGGCAAAGCTTGGTCTTGGATTAGATTATACACGTGAACGTTTCACATTAGACAAAGGTCTTTCAGATGCCGTAAAAACAGTTTTTGTTCAGTTATATGAAAAAGGTTTAATTTATCGTGGTGAACGTATTATCAACTGGGACCCAGCAGCAAAAACAGCATTATCTGATATCGAGGTAATTTATCAGGATGTGCAAGGTGCCTTCTATCATATGAAATATCCATTAGCTGATGGCTCTGGCTATGTAGAAGTTGCTACAACACGTCCCGAAACAATGCTTGGTGACTCTGGGGTAGCTGTTCACCCGAACGATGAGCGTTATCAGCACTTAATTGGTAAAAACGTTATTTTACCGATTGTAGGTCGCGAAATTCCAATTGTTGCTGATGAGTACGTTGATATGGAATTTGGTACTGGGGTTGTAAAAATGACACCAGCCCATGATCCGAACGACTTTGAAGTTGGTAATCGTCATAATCTAGAGCGCATTCTAGTAATGAATGAAGACGGCACAATGAATGATCTTGCTGGCAAATATAAAGGAATGGATCGCTTCGAATGCCGCAAGCAAATTGTTGCTGATTTACAAGAAGCAGGTGTGTTAATTCGCATTGAAGAGCATATGCATTCAGTAGGACACTCTGAACGTTCTGGTGCTGTTGTTGAGCCATATCTTTCAGCACAATGGTTCGTTAAAATGCAACCACTTGCTGATGCTTCCCTAGAGCTGCAAAAGGACGAAGAAGGGAAAGTAAACTTTGTTCCTGCTCGTTTTGAAAACACATATTCCCGCTGGATGGAGAATATACGCGATTGGTGTATTTCTCGTCAATTATGGTGGGGCCATCAAATCCCAGCCTGGTACCATAATGAAACAGGAGAAATATACGTAGGTAAAGAAGCCCCAGCAGATGCAGAAAACTGGACGCAAGATGAAGATGTACTAGATACATGGTTCTCTTCAGCACTATGGCCGTTTTCTACTATGGGTTGGCCAGATGAAGCAAATGAAGAATATAAACGTTACTATCCAACAAATACATTAGTAACAGGCTATGATATTATTTTCTTCTGGGTTTCTCGAATGATTTTCCAAGGCCTTGAGTTTACAGATCAACGTCCATTTAAAGATGTGCTAATTCATGGTTTAGTACGTGATGGTGAAGGGCGTAAAATGAGTAAATCACTTGGCAATGGTGTTGATCCAATGGATGTCATTGAACAATACGGTGCAGATTCATTACGCTACTTCTTAGCTACTGGTTCATCACCTGGTCAAGATTTACGCTATACAACTGAAAAAGTTGAAGCAGTATGGAACTTTGCCAATAAGATTTGGAATGCATCACGTTTTGCGCTTATGAATATGGATGGTATGACATATGATGAGATCGATTTAACTGGTGAAAAATCTGTAGCTGACAAATGGATTTTAACGCGCTTAAATGAAACGATTGAACGTGTAACCTCTCTTGCAGAGCGTTATGAATTCGGCGAAGTTGGCCGTGAATTATACAATTTCATTTGGGATGATTTCTGTTCTTGGTATATTGAAATGGCAAAATTACCACTTTACGGTGAAGATGAAGCAGCTAAAAAGACAACTCGATCTATTTTAGCTTACGTACTAGATCAAACAATGCGTCTTTTACATCCATTTATGCCTTTCATTACAGAAGAAATCTGGCAGCACTTACCACACGAAGGTGAATCTATTACAGTGGCAGCATGGCCAACAGTACGCACAGATCTTCATTTTGCTGATGAAGCAGATAATATGAAGCTCCTAATGGATATTATACGTTCAGTACGTAATATTCGTGCGGAAGTAAATACACCGATGAGCAAAAAAGTACCGTTGTTTATTTCAGCGAAAGATGCAGCAACAGCAGCTGTACTTAAAGATAATCAAGCATATCTAGAAAAATTCTGTAATCCTGACACTTTAACAATTGGTGAAGGTTTAGAGGCCCCAGGACAATCAATGACTGCTGTTGTGACAGGAGCACAGGTATTCCTGCCTCTTGTTGGACTGATCAATCTTGAGGAAGAAATTGCCCGTCTTGAAAAAGAATTAGAGAAATGGGCAAAAGAAGTAAAGCTTGTTACAGGTAAATTATCGAATGAGAAGTTTGTATCGAAAGCACCGGAAGCGTTAGTCAACGCAGAACGTGAGAAATTAGCAGATTACGAAAGCAAGCATGCAGTTGTGTTAAAACGTTTAGAAGAATTAAAAAATATGTAAAGACGAAGCAATGGATGACGAAAAAGTCATCCATTGCTTTTTTTATGTAGAGCTAAAGATATACATTGAATTAGGAAAAAATATATAGTATTATTTTAAATAAATTGGTCTAATAGATGATGTGCAGCGCTGAACTAATAGGAAACAAAACCTAATTTTATGTTATTTAGCCGTGAAAAACCAAATCTAAATAGATGGTTTTTTAGATAGATAGTCTTTATTAGTAAAGAAAATAAGAGCCAATGGAGGTGTTGAGAATGTCAGGAAATATTGCAACCATTATTACAAAAGTCAACAAAGCATGTGATGAATTAGACTTTGTAAGCGCGAGAGTATTGATCGAAACGAATCTCTTAAAATTATCCGAAGCAAAGTATTATCGTTTATTGAATACAAGTGGCCGTGTCCTGATTAAGCACATATTAGCAAATAGTAATCCCCAACAGGATAGCACTAAATTATCACGAACAGATTTATTAACGATCCAAAAAATTAATGAATATTGCTCAGATTTTGATATATCGATGCTAAAAAGAACGTTAAAAAATGCTTTTGACTTAGTGCAACGCCCAGATGTTCATCCATTATTAAATAGTGATGCAAAAACCATTTTAAATAATATGGGTGCTTTATTAGGTGCTCACAAAGTACACTAAAATAATATTAATACGAACACGCAGTTGCTAGCTGCGTGTTTTTTGTATTTTGTCATTTTGCTATGTTATTAAACGTTACTTGTACTAAAATAAAGATATTGCAGTAAGAAGGAGTGTTTCTTTTGTTTAACACAATGAACGAATGTACAAAATTTATTTTTACATTAAAAGCAGTTGATCATAAACGTGCGCCACTTGTCCTTATGCGGGAAGTACTAGGACATTTAGATGAACCTCACAACAAGCTAAGAGTAATCCATGTAGCAGGTTCAAATGGTAAAGGTTCTACGGTGAACGCATTAAGAGAAATGCTTCAACATGCAGGCTACACTGTAGGGGCATTTACGTCTCCACATTTAGAGCGAGTTAATGAACGTATGACCATCAACGGCCACCAAATTTCGGATGAGCAATTTCTCTACTATTTCAATAAACTTGCGAAAATTATAGAAGAACACTACAATGGTGAATTTCCAAGCTTTTTTGAGGTAGTTACACTCATTATGTTTCAGTATTTTGCACATGAAGGTGTAGATATAGCGCTTATTGAGACAGGGCTTGGAGGGCGTTTGGATGCGACAAATGTCGTAACACCGCTTTTAGCTATTATTACAACGATCTCGTTAGAGCATACAGCCTTTTTAGGCGACACTTTCGCAAAGGTTGCCGCTGAAAAAGCTGGCATCATCAAGGAAGGCATACCAGTTGTTGTAGGTGTTCATAATGAGGAGGCATTGGCTGTCATTAAAGCCACGGCAGAGGAACGACATGCGACGTGCTATGTTTTAGGTCAAGACTTCATGGTGACAAATAGTTGGCAAAGTACTGACTATCAGCATTTTACATATGAAAAGGACCCTGTCTTGATGAAGGATGTACCATTAAAAATGGCTGGTCAACATCAAATAAATAATGCAAGTTTGGCAATCACAGCCATACTAACATTACGTGAGCAGGGGGCAATTGTCATTACTGATGATTCTATTTGTCAAGGTCTACAATGTGCGCAATGGGCAGGCCGCTTTGAGCAATGGCCGAATCAAATTGTGCTAGATGGTGCTCATAATTCAGAGGGTACAGCTGCTCTGATCCAAACACTAAAAAATGTCTATCCAAGAAACAATTATCACTTTATTTATGCGGCATTAGCAGATAAGGATCATGGTAACAGTATAGAACTAATGGATGCTGTTGCCACCTCGATCACTTTTACACAAATAGATCTACCGAATGCAATGCCTGCTGAAAGCTTAGCGATGTTGTCGACTCATGCAAATAAAACGGTTCATATAGAATGGCTAAAAAGCCTTCAAACAGTATTACAAGAACGCCAAAAAGAGGATATTGTTGTCATTACAGGCTCATTATATTTTATAGCACAAGCTCGACAGTGGCTACAGGAGGAAGGACGATGATCCCAAACTTTGATCATTATAAAGAGAAATGGCAGGTTAAAAGTGAGGATATCATTAAACCAGGTCTTACAGCGATTGAAGAGGCTTTATCATATTTAGGTAATCCTGAGCAAACTTTGCGTGTTGTCCACTTAGCGGGCACAAATGGCAAAGGCTCTACGTTAACATTTCTAGAGGCAATTGCACAAGAACATGGCTTACGCGTGGGCAAATTTATGTCACCATGTATCGTTGATGTTCATGACCAAATTCAAATAGCTGGTCAACCTATAACAGAGGCTGAAATGGATCAAGTTTTCCAACAGATGCATGATGCTGGGCTGAGTGGCAAACTAACCGATTTTGAATTGCTGACGGTGGTGGCATTTTTACATTTTGTCAATGGGCAGGTGGATATTGCGCTGATTGAAGCGGGAATGGGTGGTTTATTGGATAGTACAAATGTGGTAACACCTATTGTCTCTATTATCCCAAGTATTGCTTTAGAGCACACAAAGTTTTTAGGGGATACGCTTGAAAGCATTGCACACCATAAAGCAGGTATTATTAAACAACAACGTCCAGTTATTATTGGTGATTTGCCTGATGAGGCGAAGCGAGTTGTGGATGCAGCAGCCGTTCGAAAAAAAGCCACTCTATTTGCATTAGGTCAGCATTTTGCCATTAAGCAAACAACTGATGGAGAAAGCTATATGAATGACGTACAGCAGTTCCAAATTGCGAACCTGAATCGTTCTATGAAGGGGACACATCAGGGAAACAATATGGCTCTCGCCATTACAGCATTTTTTGAAGTGGCGTCAGAATTAGACGTGTCTATTGATCAAACAGCTATTCGTCAAGCTGTGCAAAAGGCCTCTATTTTGGGACGCTTTGAAGAAATAATGCCTTTCGTTATATTGGATGGTGCGCATAATCCTGCAAGTGCTGAAAAATTAATAGAAACGATTCAGTGTGAATATCCAAATGAGCAGATAACATTTGTCGTTGGCATACTAGCAGATAAAGATGTTGAGCAGATTCTCGGAATTCTAGAGCAGGTGAGTGATGACTTTTACTTCGTCGATTTTGCTAATTCACGAGCAATGCCAGCACATCAAATGGTCAAACTTTCTCATGCAACATCGAAAACAACCTTGCTTGACTATGCATCCTTTATACAGGCACAATCACATAGACAGCAGAGAACCATTGTAGCAGGCTCGTTATATTTATTAACAGAGGTTCGTCATAGATTAAAACAATGAAATAACTAGGGCTCTTAATAGTGAGTCCTAGTTTTTTTATGGCTGCAAATTTAGGATTGCAATGAGTTCCGTATCAAAAAATAATAAATTCGCATTTACCCTTTGGAATGTACATATAATATCATATGATGTTGGCATAGATAGGTGGAAGGATGAGGTGATAGTTGAATGAAAATTGTAAGTCATGTGATGAAAAAACAAATATTTCGAGCAATGATTATTGGTGGATTTGTTGGTCTATTAGGTGTAGCAATTTTTCTGGGCGTTTTACAAGCCAGCACACAGTTACCTTTAAAGAAAAATGGTAGTGAAGTGGCAAATAATCAATCACAAACAGAAACGATTCCAACTGCCGGGGAGACAACCAATACATCTAATGCATCGATGTTTTATGCAAGCCAAGCTGGCGTGTATTCAAACTATGAGAGCGCAAGTTCATTTGTTGCTGAGTATCCTGCCTTAAAAGAGAGCGCGATCGTTCAAGTTGATGACAAGTTTTATGTGTGGACAAGCATGGTGACGGAGGAAAGTCAGCTAAAATTTTTACAGGACCCCGCAACCTTTAAAAAGGCATTTAGCGTCAGTGGTGAAAGCTGTAAAGAACCTACCTTGGCAGAACTACCAACTGCATTAGCAGATAAAAATGCCGCAAAATTAAATTTTAAGGAAAATGGCAAGGACTCAACGCTACCTGAGGATTGGCAGTCCATTGGCGCAGCGGCCTCTACTATTTCCAACGATATCAACATCATTCGTCTGCATGTTTTTGCACATTACCAATCTAAAAATACGTGTCTTCAAGTGAAGTTTTAACAATAAATAATAATGAAATCTTCATTATCTTGTTTTTTTGAAAATTTTCAAATTGTGCATTCTTCTGTATCATAAGGATAAGGAGGAATGATCAGATAATGTTAAAAACAAATCATAAGCTTGTCCTTGCTTCTGCTTCCCCTAGGCGCAAGGAATTGCTTAACATGCTAGCACTCCCGTTTGAAGTCTTGACAAGTGAAGTGGAAGAAACAAGTGTACAAGCTCATACAATGCAGGATTATGTAAAAGGAGTAGCTTTATTGAAGACGCGTGATGTAGCCAAAAAAGCAGCTAATGCCACGATTATTGGTGCAGATACAATCGTTGTTTACAATCAAGAGCTACTACATAAACCTAAAACGCGTGAGGAAGCTATTTCTCACTTATTACGTTTGTCAAATAACAAACATAGTGTGATGACTGCGGTCGCTATAATCGAACCGAATGGAAAGGAAACGACCTTTGTGGAAGAGACTACAGTTGTTTTCCACCGTCTATCGCAGGAATTAATCGAAGCTTATGTAGATTCAGGAGATCCTTTTGATAAAGCGGGTGGTTATGGCATTCAAACGATTGGTACACTATTAGTTAAAAGAATTGAAGGAGATTATAACAATGTTGTAGGTTTACCACTTGCAACTTTGTTTTCGCAATTGGTGGATCTACAGATAGTCCAATTTGCGAAGGAGTGAATATTTTTGCTAGAAGACGCTTTACCAACTTTGATGATACGAGATGTCAATATAGAGGATCGTCCCCGTGAACGGCTATTACGACAAGGAGCTGAGAGTTTATCGAATCAAGAGCTACTCGCTATTTTATTGAGGACAGGCACAAAGGAAGAATCTGTGCTTGTTCTTGCAAATAGGGTGTTAAATGTTTTTGAACGACTCCATCATTTGAAGCATGCAACCATCGAAGAAATGATGGCTATTAAAGGAATAGGCGAGGTGAAAGCCATTCAATTAATGGCTGCTGTTGAACTTGGTAGAAGACTGGCTCAAAAACATAATGATGAGAAATTCACAATACGTTCTCCACAAGATGCAGCAACTTACTTAATGCCTGATATGACCTCGCTTAATCAGGAGCATTTTGTTGTGCTTTTTTTAAATATAAAAAATCAAATTATTCATAAGCAAACGATTTTCATTGGCAGTTTAAATGCATCCATCGTTCATCCTAGAGAAATATTTCGAGAAGCTGTCAAAAGGTCTGCCGCTTCTATTATATGTGCCCACAACCATCCAAGTGGGGTGCCAACACCGAGCACGGAGGACATTGAAGTAACAAAGCGAATTGTTGAAGCAGGCTATATTATAGGGATAGAGTTAATTGATCACGTCATCATCGGCGACCATCAATATATTAGTTTAAAGGAAAAAGGATATTTTTAACTCTGCATACAATATGCAGAGTTTTTTATGATGAATCCATTTTGTTGTATAGAAGATTCTATTACTATAAATGACCTTAATTATAACCAGTCATAAAATTTTTGTATTTTTTTGTGGTATATTGGCGAACCTTTTTTCTTACATAACGTTAATGTATTCATAGAAAAGCAATTATCTTCACAAAAATTGGTAGCCTGATACACATTGTCTTATGGGAATAAAAATTATATGCTAATCTATACGTACTATTTTTAGTTTAAGAGGGAATTAAAATAGTATCTTTTCTGTGAGATGAAGTATGTGATACTACAAATTCTTGCGTTTTTCCGTTATAATGAACGGTATGAATTTTATCTTTATTCAGGGAGGACTCCCATCAAAATTGGTGGTGAGGTGAATGAGTGTGTAGTTTTTTCATAGGTGTAAACTACCAACTGATGGAGATAAAAAAATTTGACAGGTGTTATGGACGTTGAAAGGAGTCAATTGTGTATTTACACAATTCAATTTCCTATACATTGTCGTCAAATATATTGGATGTCAACGAAAGTATGGCTTATATAGAAAGGGAGTACACAATTTGTTTGGACTAGGAAGCAAAGATGTCGGGATTGACCTCGGCACAGCGAATACATTAGTGTTTATTAAAGGAAAGGGAATCGTATTACGTGAACCTTCAGTTGTAGCAAAAAATACAAAAACAGGGGATATTGTTGCCGTTGGTAATGATGCGAAAAATATGATTGGTCGAACACCTGGCTCAATCGTAGCGATTCGTCCAATGAAAGATGGCGTTATTGCTGACTTCGATATTACAACAGCAATGATTGAGTATTATTTAAAAGAAGCATGTAAAAACTCTGGAGGCAACTGGAAAAAACCAAATGTTATGATTTGTGTACCTTATGGTATTACTTCAGTGGAGCAGCGTGCTGTTATTGATGCTGCACGACAAGCAGGTGCAAAAGAGGCGTTCACAATCGAAGAGCCATTTGCAGCAGCAATCGGTTCAAATCTTCCTGTATGGGATCCTACAGGGTCAATGGTTGTTGATATCGGTGGAGGTACAACAGAAGTTGCCGTTATTTCATTAGGTGGTATTGTAACGAGTGAATCTGTACGTGTTGGTGGTGATGCAATGGATCAATCCATCATTTCGTATATCCGTAAAACGTATAATTTAACAATTGGTGAACGTACAGCAGAAGCCGTAAAAATGGAAATTGGTACGGCATTGGCAGAAGGACCAGAAGCACGAATGGATATTAGAGGACGTGACCTGTTAACAGGTTTACCGAAAACAATTGAAATTTCTTCACAGGAAATTTCTGAATCATTACGTGAAGCGGTTTCCTCTATTATTGACGGTGTTCGTAAAACATTAGAACAAACACCTCCAGAATTATCTGCTGATGTAATGGAGCGCGGTATTGTATTAACTGGTGGTGGGGCACTGCTAACAAACTTAGACAAAGTAATCAGTCAAGAGACAAATATGCCAGTATTCATTGCAGAAGATCCTTTAGACTGTGTAGCGATTGGTACAGGTAAGGCATTAGATCATATCGACTTAATTCGTCAACAACAAGTTAAAGGGTAAGGAGGTTTAGGCAATGCCACACTTTTTTTTCAATAAGAAAGTAATTTTGCTGCTCATAGGCATGGTTTTTCTTGTGGCATTGATTAGCTTCTCATTACGTGATCGGACGAATGCAACTTTACCAGAGCAAATTATTAAAGATACTGTCGGTTTCGCACAATCGCTTGTTGCGAAGCCGGCGAATTATATTAATGGTGTTTTTAATAGTATTGACTCCCTCTTAAACACGTACGAAGAAAATAAACGTTTAAAAGCACGCTTAGAAGATTTTGCAGTTGTACAAGCTGAGGCTACGGATTTAAAATCAGAGAATAACAAGCTTCGAGAGCTTTTGGATAAAACTGAGAGCTTAAAGGCATTTAATCCAATTCAAGCAACAGTGATTGCTAGAAATCCTGACCAGTGGGAAGAGAAAATTATTTTAGATAAAGGGTCTTCTCATGGAGTCAAAAAAAATATGGCAGTTATGACCGCGAAAGGGTTAGTGGGGAAAATTACCCTAGTTACACCTTTCACATCTGAGGTAGAGCTTTTAAATACAAATAATCCAAACTATCGTGTTTCCGCGATGGTGCTAGGAGAAAAAGAAGCATACGGTTTAATCGAGGGCTTTGATGAAGAACGTAATGAACTCATTATGAAGCGAATCGATTCTAGCATGAAGGTGAAAGAAGGCGAGCAAGTAGTTTCTTCAGGTCTTGGTGGTATTTTCCCTAAGGGAGTGCCGATAGGAGAAATTACGGAAGTTAGTACAGATGACTTTGGTTTAACGAAAATGGCGTATGTCAAACCATCTGCTGATTTTTCAATTTTAGAGCATGTTGTGATTGCCAAGCGAACATCCACAAGTATTGATGGATCAGATGGCAATGCAACGAATGAGGATTTATCGAATCCGCAAGAGGCAAGTGAAGAGGAGGCGGAGTGATGGTTCGATTTCTCATCCCCTCTGTAGCGGTTTTACTATTCCTGTTAGAACCAGAATTTGCTATGCTTTCCCCGATTGAAATTAAAGGGGAAGTCTATTTTCTGGTACCGCGTTTTTTAATCTTATACCTTATTTTTATATCCATCTATTACAGCCGTCAACGTGCGGTAATGTATGGACTTTTTTTTGGTGTCTTGTATGATGTGTTTTACATTGATATTATTGGATTATATTCAGTACTTTATCCACTTATATGTTTTTTGGCAGGGTCTATCGTGAAAGTTATACATCAGCACTTAGTTGTAACAACTACAATTTCAGTTATACTAGTAGCGATTTTAGAATTTATTCTCTATCAATTCTTTTTCCTAATCGATTTTACAGCAATTCCTTTAGCGGATTTCTTACGTTCACGACTACTACCAACAATCATTGCGAATGCTTTATTTTTAATGATTCTTGGGTGGGCCTTCAAGTATCTAATTAATGCGCGTGTCTTACAGAGAGCACGTGAGGTTTCTTAACAAAGAACAACGTGAGGTGAGGCATTCATGAAAAAACAGTTAGTTAATATGAAGGGAACGAAGGACGGTTTTGTACTACGCCTAGACGACCAATGTGCGTATGGTGAACTAGTGGAAGAATTAAAGAATAAGGTTTTAGAGGGCGGTATCGATGGTAAAGTTGATGTACAATTATACTTAGGCTATCGATACTGTACTGAAGAACAATTAAATGAACTTATAAAAATTATAGAAGAAACAGAACAGCTTATTGTATCGAAGGTGCAAAGTGAAGTACTGACTGTCCACGAAAGCAACCAGAAGATGTTTGAAAGCCAACAAGATACATATATAGGAGTGGTCAGATCAGGACAAATTCTGCGTTCATCCGGGGATATTACCATCATAGGAAATGTCAATCCAAACGGTCGTGTTGAGGCTGGAGGTAATGTATATGTCCTAGGTAGACTTAAAGGGATTGCACATGCTGGTATGCAAGGCAATAAAGAAGCAATCATTGCAGCATCTCGATTTGAAGCCACGCATATCATGATTGCCGATCAAGTTCAGGTAATGTCAGATGAACATGTAAAAGCGATTAATCAAGTAGAAATGACTTGTGCATTTATTGGCTACGATGGACGCATTACGTACGATCAAATTCATGCCTTAAAAAATATTCGACCATTGTTAAATGTGTCTAAGGGAGGAAGCTAGTGTGGGAGAAGCGATCGTCATAACTTCAGGTAAAGGCGGTGTCGGTAAAACAACGACAACGGCTAACCTTGGGACTGCATTGGCTCTACAAGGTAAAAAAGTATGTTTAGTGGATACAGATATTGGCCTACGTAATTTAGATGTGATTTTAGGCCTTGAAAATCGTATTATTTATGACCTAGTCGATGTGGTGGAAGGACGCTGTAAAATTCATCAAGCATTGATTAAGGATAAACGCGTAGATGAGAAACTATTTTTATTACCTGCTGCTCAAACAACAGATAAAAATGCTGTTACCCCTGAGCAAATGAAGAGCTTAGTAGAGGAATTGAAAAGAGACTATGATTATGTATTAATCGATTGCCCAGCGGGAATTGAGCAAGGCTACCGTAACGCTGTTGCTGGTGCAGATCATGCGATTGTTGTCACAACACCTGAAATTTCTGCTGTTCGTGATGCAGATCGTATTATTGGTTTACTGGAGCAGGAAGAGATAACAGCACCTAAACTCATCATTAATCGTATTCGACAACATATGATGAAGAGCGGTGACACACTGGATGTCAATGAAATTACAACTCATTTATCTATTGATTTATTAGGCATTATTATAGACAGTGAAGGTGTCATTTCATCTTCTAATAAAGGTGAACCAATTGTAATGGACCCCTCAAATAAAGCGTCATTAGGCTATCGAAATATTGCCCGTCGTATTCTTGGTGAATCAGTGCCATTAATGGCTATACAAGATGAGCAAAGAGGGATGTTTTCAAAACTTAAAGCCCTTTTCTCAAAATAAATTAAAACCTTTTCGTGCAATTGTACGAGAAGGTTTTTTCTTGTGCATGTTTGGACATGCAATCACATATAGTGAGGAAAAAAGGATGAGGGCTTGTTTAAAAAATGGAAATGGTTTGTCACGATACTTCTTGTGGCGGCGATCATGCTTGTAATTCGTTTAGAGGACCAGGGTGTAGTGGATACACCTGTTCGGAAGCTTGTTACAACCTCTGCTGATTTAACGTATTTAAGTGAGCTCGGGCAAAGCTGGTTTGAAAAAGAAAAAGAGACCATCATGGTT
Source organism: Lysinibacillus capsici (assembly GCF_003367505.1). Lineage (GTDB taxonomy): Bacteria > Bacillota > Bacilli > Bacillales_A > Planococcaceae > Lysinibacillus > Lysinibacillus capsici. The sequence goes on along the minus strand of NZ_PXXX01000018.1, from coordinate 277,209 downwards.
TCTAGTGATGTAGGGCAAGCAGATCTTTTAACATTTGCGAATGCCCAAGTATTTAAAGAAGGCTATCTATTGCAGTATGATGTTGGCTTACCTATCTATGCTGGTCAAAATGGATTAGTCGTTTTTACTGGCCATACAAAGTACACAGGTAAGACCATGACCATCAGCTATGAAGATGGTACAACCGTTTCCTATGGTATGTTAGATAGTTTAGCTCAACTACCATACACATCTATTCAAGCAAATGATTTAATTGGCATGAAAGAAGCGGGTCAACTTTATGTGTCCATCGAAAAGGGAGATGCCCATTATGATTTAGAGCAAATTGTACAATGGCTTGAAACGACGGAGACAAATGAGGATTAAATTACATCTTCTGTGTATCCCTCTCGTATTTGTCATGATTTTTAGTGGCCAGTTAGCCTATTACGCGATCATTCTGTTTTCCTTACTGTGGCATGAGGCTGGTCACTTAGTTGCGGCAGTAATGTGTGGAGTGAAGGTGAAATCCTGCGTAATTACACCATACGGGGGAGAAATTCAATTTGAAAATCCAGCGGTTGTGCAAGCTTCGTCACTCCTATGGATTGCATTAGGAGGGCCAATCGCTACGATTATTGGGATTGGCCTCGCTTTTTTTATGCCTGATTTACTCGCTACTAAGCTTATAAATGTACAACTCGTGTTATTGGCTGTCAATATTGTACCCATCATACCGTTAGATGGTGGAAGGATATTGTTAGCCTGCCTATTTTTAAAATATCCAAGAGCTCACGTGATAGAGCTATATTATTGGTTATCATTCATCGTAGCTACTATACTATTACTTGTCACTTTCAAGTTCTTGCCACAATCTATTTTTTTAGCCATCATAAATTTATTCATTTGGTTGCAAGTGTTGAAAGAATGGCGTTATCGAAAATACCGAGTTGCTTTTGAAAAATATGTTATGAATAGATTGACTTGAAAAAATTCGTGTGGTAATATTTTAATGTTATTGTTTGTAGCACCCGTGCTACTACAACCGCTCTGTAAAGGTTTAAGTGTCTAGTAAGATCACCTTATGAAACAGGCGAGTCTGAGTCTAAGAGGAGGTGCAGTAAAATGTACGCAATTATTGAAACTGGTGGTAAACAAGTCAAAGTAGAAGCTGGTCAAGAAATCTATGTTGAAAAATTAGGCGTAGAAGCTGATGAGGTTGTAACTTTTGATAAAGTTTTATTCGTAGGTGGCGAAAACGTTAAAGTTGGCGCTCCATTCGTAGAAGGCGCTACTGTAACAGCTAAAGTTGTTAAAGAAGGCCGTGCGAAAAAAATCGTTGTTTTCAAATTGAAAGCTAAAAAGAACTACCGTCGTAAACAAGGTCACCGTCAACCTTACACAAAATTAGTTGTTGAAGCAATCAACGCTTAATTGTGAGGTATAGCGAATGATACAAGTTACGATTCATCACGATGAAAATAGACATGTGTCAGCATTCGAATTTTCAGGACATGCTGGTTATGATGAATCTGGTAAGGATTTAGTATGTGCAGGAGCATCAACTATAGCCATTGGTACAGTGAATGCTATTTATGCATTATTACAAATTCAGCCAGAAATCGAACAAGCTGCTGAAGGTGGAGGCTATCTCAAGGTAGATTTACCATCAGACATAGAGCCTGAAGTAGATGCAAAACTACAGTTAATTGTTCAAGTAATGACTGCCCAAGTGTATTCTATGGTGCAAAATTACGGACAATACATCCAAATCAACTACAACCAAGTAGGAGGTGGAACTCGATGAAATTATTATTAGCATTAGACCTTCAACTTTTTGCATCGAAAAAAGGGGTAGGTTCTACTAAAAACGGACGTGACTCTGAGTCTAAACGACTTGGTGCAAAACGTGCTGATGGCCAATTCGTAACAGGTGGTTCAATTCTTTACCGTCAACGCGGTACAAAAATTTACCCAGGTACAAACGTAGGTCGTGGTGGTGACGATACACTATTTGCTAAAGTTGACGGCGTTGTTAAATTTGAACGTTTAGGTCGCGATCGCAAACAAGTATCTGTTTATCCAACAACACAAGAAGCTTAATCTTTTATAAGATAACATAAAGCGGAGGACTGCATTTATTGCAGTCCTTTTTTTGGCTAAATTTCAAAAAAGCCGATTGGACGCAATGACACCAAGGTATAATTGATTAAAGAATTAAGGGAAAAATACAGCAAAACTTGTTATACTAGTAAGGATAACTTTATTGGAGTGAATGGGATGAACAATCAATCACTAACCATTAGTGAAGTATTACGTTTTGCAAATCATGATTATGTGAATCAACTGCAACTGATTCGCATGAATTTAGATTTAGGTAGAATCGAGGAATCGAAAAAACTTATTCAACATTATTCAGAACAATTACGAGTATTTTCTATCCTCAATCGACTACAATTACCACAAACAATTGAATGGCTTCAAACAGCAGGATGGCGTTACCCATCATTAGCTTGGAAGCTAAGCGGTGAGATAAAAAAGCCTGTGACCAATGATATTGATCAGGAAGTTGTAGATTATTTAAACAAAACAGTTATGCATGTTTATGATACATTAGATCCATTTACAGAGCAGATCCTAACGCTTGATGTACGTGTTGACGATCATACATTTGCCGTGACATTCACGCTAAATGGGTTATGGAGTGCTGATGCATTCACCGAAAAAGGTTTGAAACAATTCGACATTCAAACAATTGAGCAGACAACTACACGCTGGCAATATGTCTTGAGTGCAAATAGGGAGTGAACTAAATGTTTGTCGATCACGTAAAGATTTATGTTAAAGGTGGCGATGGCGGAGATGGTATGGTAGCCTTTCGCCGTGAAAAATATGTACCAAATGGTGGTCCAGCTGGTGGAGATGGTGGACACGGTGGTAACGTTGTATTTGAAGTAGAAGAGGGCTTACGAACATTAATGGATTTCCGCTATAAACGCCATTTTAAAGCACCTCGTGGCGAGCATGGGATGAGTAAAGGCATGCATGGTAAAAATGCGGAGGATTTAATTGTTAAAGTACCACCAGGCACAGTGGTTATGAATGAAGAAACAAATGCTGTTATTGCTGACTTAGTCGAGCATGGGCAAAGAGCAGTTATTGCGAAAGCAGGCAGAGGTGGACGAGGTAATTCTCGCTTTGCTACACCTGCCAACCCGGCGCCAGAACTTTCTGAAAAAGGTGAGCCAGGACAAGAATTAAATGTTATATTAGAGTTAAAAGTTTTAGCAGATGTAGGGTTAGTTGGTTTCCCAAGTGTTGGTAAATCAACACTTTTATCTGTTGTTTCCGCGGCTAAGCCAAAAATTGGTGCTTATCATTTCACAACAATTGTACCGAACTTAGGCATGATTGAAACGGATGACCATCGAAGCTTTGCGATGGCTGATTTACCAGGGCTTATTGAAGGAGCACATCAAGGAGTTGGACTAGGTCATCAATTTTTACGACATATCGAACGTACACGCGTTATCGTTCATGTCATTGATATGTCAGGGATGGAAGGCCGCGATCCATATGAAGATTATTTGACAATTAATGAAGAGCTAAAACAATATAATCTTCGTTTAACAGAGCGTCCACAAATTATCGTAGCCAATAAAATGGATATGCCAGATGCAGAAGAGAATTTACAAGCATTCCGTCAGAAGGTTGGAGAAGACGTTCAAATTTTCCCAATTTCTGCTGTTTCACGTCAAGGTTTAAAAGAGCTACTTTTTGCCATTGCCGATCTATTAGAAGTAACGCCTGAATTCCCACTATATGATGATCTAGAGGAGCAATCAGACGCAACCGTAATGTACAAGCATGAGGCAAAAGGTGAAGATTTCGAAATCACACGTGATGATGATGGTACATTTATTATTAGTGGTTATGCAATTGAGCGTTTATTTAAAATGACAGACTTTAGCCGTGAGGATGGTATACGTCGTTTTGCTCGTCAATTGCGTGCAATGGGTGTGGACGAGGCTCTGCGTGAGCGTGGAGCACAAGATGGCGATACAGTACGCCTACAAGAGTTTGAATTTGAATTTGTCGATTAAGACATGAGTTTTAGGGGGAAGCGTATGAAGAATGTTGCGAATCAGCGATATTATTTAGTTCGTGAGGATGTTTTAACGGATGCAATGCAAAAAACTTTGGAGGCGAAACACTTACTATCAAGTGGTTCAGTATCTTCCATTTGGGATGCGGTAAAGCAGGTGGATTTATCGCGAAGTGCGTTTTACAAATATCGTGATGCGGTTTTTCCTTTTCATTCAATTGTGCAGGAACGCATTTTAACAGTCTTTTTACAGCTTCAAGATAGAAAAGGAACACTTGCCAAGCTTTTAGAAACTGTGACAATTACACATTGTAATGTCTTAACGATTCATCAAACAATCCCTATTCAGGGACGTGCGAATGTTACATTGTCATTAGATGTAACAAGCATGACTTGTGATCTTGATGATCTTATCCAGCAATTAAAACGCTTAGATTTTGTGGAATCAGCGGAAGTGATTAGTTCTGGAGCATTATAATCACAGAGAGTGTTCAATCCTTTAATTTTTGACAAAATGACAAACATCGTGTTGAATAACCCCAATGGGTAAAGATACGATAACAAAGCTCAAATAAGGAGCTGTCCCAAGCGTTTTTCATCACGAGGGACTGCTCCTTATTGTGCCATAAAGGAGGTATTTGCAATGACAAAGCAACAATGGGAAAATCGAATCGCCTATCTAGGACCAGAAGCATCATTTACATACTTAGCAACAAAGGCTACTTTTCCAAATGAGTGGCTCGTACCGTGTGCCACGATTCCAGAATGTATAGAGGCTGTTGCAGAGGGAAAGGTAGATTTAGCTGTCGTGCCGCTAGAAAATGCTCTAGAGGGCTCTGTATCATTAACATTAGATTACTTATTCCATGAGGCAACACTTTATGTAACTGGTGAGTTATTGCTGAAAATTCAGCAGCATTTAATGGTCAATAAAGCGCAGAAGGATGATTGGCAGTCAATCGAAGGTGTTTATTCTCATCCGCATGCACTAGCTCAATGTCATAAATATTTATTTTATCGTTTTAGTCATGTACCATTACATCAAACAACTTCAACTGCAGCAGCAGCAAAATATGTATCAGAGAATCCACAAGAGTGTATAGCGGCAGTCGGCAATGCAGCCGCAGCTGAAAAATATGGTCTTGAAATAGTGGAGCAGAATATCCATGATTTTCATTTTAATCATACACGATTCTTTGTACTGTCTAAGCAAAATAAACGATTGCCACAAGAGCTATCAGATGGGCAAGCGAAAACAACATTTATGATTACCTTACCAACAGATCGTTCAGGTGCATTACATCAGGTGCTTTCTGTTTTTGCATGGCGTCAGCTAAATTTAAGTAAAATCGAATCACGTCCATTAAAAACTGGATTAGGTGATTATTTCTTTATGATTGATGTATTAGCAGATGAAAAGGAACCGATGATGCGTGGGGCAATGGAAGAATTAGCTGCGCTAGGCTGCAAAGTAAAGTCACTGGGTACCTATTTTACTTATGTAACATCAGACGAAGCATAGTAATGTGAAGGAGGAGGAAAGAAGATGGGTGGGATTATTTTATTCGATGGTGTCTGTAATTTTTGTGATAGCACTGTTCAATTTATCATCAAACATGATCAAGCTGGCTATTTTCAATTTGCATCGCTGCAAAGCGAGGCTGGTCAATCGCTTCTCACTCAATATCATATACCAAAGAATATAGATAGTGTAATTCTTATTGAACAAGGGAAAGTGTCTGTTGAATCTACCGCTGCGTTAAACATTTGCCGTAAATTTGATGGATTGTGGCCTTGTTTCTACGCCTTCATTCTTGTACCACCATTTATTCGCAATGCATTATATCGATTATTTGCAAAGCAACGCTATCGTTTGTTTGGAAAAAAAAGTGAATGCTTATTGCCTACGCCTGCTCAACGTCAAAGATTTCTTTCCTGATAGGGAAATACTCGCCTTTAAGGGAACAATACAATAGCTGCGGACGGAAGCCCGCGCTTAACGAGACAATACCAGCATTAAAAAACAGAAAGCACCGTTTGAAATCAATTTTTCAGACGGTGCTTTTACTATTCATTGATCTGACACTAAGTAGCCCTTTTTTTGTAAAGCTCGCTCAATTAATGTTAAAACTTCAACAGAGGGTGCTGTGATGACATGTAGATGGATGCCACCAGTGAGAGCAGATAAATAGTTGGCCTGTGTTGCATTCACACGTTCGATAAATTGTTTCACCTCATGGCGGTTGGATACCATGATAGAGGCTGTCAGTTCACCATATATTGGATGTTCGACAATGACATTTTTGACGGTTCCGCCACAGTCTACAATCGTCATTAATTCATCTTCCGTCTGCTCTGATGTATGCAAGCAAGGGAATGTTCGTTCAACGGTTTGTTGTATTTGTTCTTGATGCATATAAAGATAACCTTGGCTTGTGGCAATAATGGGCTCATTTCTTGCCTTTAATAAAGTCATATCATTGACGATTACTTGTCTAGAAACATTGGCGAACTTTGCTAAGTCTGTCCCAGTTATAGGTGCTTTATTTTTTTTTAATTGCGCTAATAGTTGCAGTCGGCGTTCTTCGCCTAACATTTTTTTCATAAGAGATCACCCCTGCTCGTAATAAAGGAATCAGCGTTCCTTATGAATTAGTGTACCATGAAGCTTTTCTAACTTGCTGAAATTTTTGTATCCAAATGAAACATTGAACATATGATACGTAGAGAGGAAGGGAGGAAAAAATTGCGTATTCATATTGTTCAAAAGGGAGATACATTGTGGAAGATTGCGAAAGAGTACGGCATTTCGTTTGAAGATTTGAAGCGGCTCAATGTCCATCTTGCCAACCCAGATTATATTGTTCCAGGCATGGAAATTATATTGCCTGAAAAAATAAACAAAGAGCCGCATAGAGATTCACATAAAGAAATGCCGAAAAAGGAAACACAAGTGCATAAGGAGACACCAAAGGAAAGTCCTAAAAAAGAGGTACAGCGACCAATGCCACCACCACCGCCAATTGTACCGCCACCACCAGCTCCTATGCCAATGCCAGAACCACAAATGATACCGATACCAATACCGATGCCAATGCCAATGCAGATGCCACAACAGCCGATGTGGGTACCGCAGCCTGTGGAAATGAATTGGCACCAGCAATTGGTGATGCCACAAATGGAGCAAAATGTTACAACACCACCTGTACAAATACAGCCACCACCACCGCCAGCACCTACACCGCCACCACCGCCTGTAGCTAAACCAAAGCCAATGCCAATGCCACAACCAGCACCACATCCACCAATGCATATCATGCCACAAATGCCTGCCGTACCACATTGTTCAAGTTGCCATCAGCCAATCTATCATCAGATGTGGTGGCCGATGCCAATGCAGCCGCAGGTCGAGCATTATACGATGCCACAGCAGCCAATGTCCTATGACATGCCAGATCATAAAGTAGGTGGAATGGAAGACTTTTTAGAGTCCACATCACCATTCTTCCATACGCAAGATCACCAAAAGCCACAAATGGATATGATGCCCGATATGAATATGGGGCAATCCTGTGGTTGTGGCACACAACCAATGATGATGCCTGATATGAACATGGGTCAATCTTGTGGCTGTGGCACACAACCAATGATGATGCCAAATTGGCAAATGGACCCTTGTCATTGCCCGCCACCACCATGTCCGACACATTGTCCACCACCATGCCCATCAGCAGCAGGTCCTTGGATGTCTCCGCATTATTTCCCAGGCGGGATGACGCCTTATCGATGGTGAAAAAGCGTATATTGTAGAAGAAGTAAAGCCAAATATTTGGAAATATAAATATCGATCGAAAAATTATTTTGTCAAACGTGCAAAGCAAGTGGAAATTGCGGAGAAGGTAAGAACCATTCATCGCCAATTAGGACGTATGGAACCTTCTTTGATCCTACCATTAGTTCAGAGCGATGATGAGCAGTTAATTGTGCAAATGTGGCAAGAAGGAAGCCACGGGGCTAACTTTGCGCATAAAAAAGATCGTAATGAATCTCTTAGACTATTAATCGCTTTACATGACACACATAAAAAGATTGCGTGGCAGCGCGTGCCAGGCTTGCATACCTACTCACAGCTTTTAAAATGGCAAATGCGTCATATGCGTTTTAAAAGTAGAAGAAATGAGTTTCGAACATTTTTAACGAAAGAAGAAATTGATCAAATATTGCATTATAGTGATAAGTCATTACAATTGATTGCATTGGAAGATGCACCTGAAAAAGAGATTACGCTATTGCATGGGGATGTAGTTCATCATAATTTTTTATGGTGCTCCGATGGACAATTACGTTTAATTGATTTTGATTTAGCGCACCTTGGTGAAGCGGATGACGAGTATATTTTATGGTTACATCGTGTGTTACCTGCTGTAGATTATGATCTTGGAAAGATTTTTGCAGAGTTACCTGAGCTGAAACGACTGGATAAAAGAAAGCTTCATCGCTTGAAATACCCAAATGAGTTATTACGAGAATGGCTGTTTGCTATAGATTTACCACTAGAGCAACAGCTAGTATTTTTAGATTATTTAGTACCATTTACAAAACGAGCCCTCACCTATTGGCCAAAACTGTGGTACGATATTGATAGATTTGTCAAGAAATGACCGTCAATTGGCGGTCATTTTTGTCTGCGAACGGAGTTTAGACGCTACTTTTTGTCGAGCATTCGTTCGCTATATGCTATAATCGAAGACGATGATTGTGAGGGATTATAGATGTATGATTATTTAAAAGGACAAATTACTCGTATTACACCTGAATTTATTGTGCTGGAACAACAGGGGATTGGGTGGCAACTTAATACGCCCAATCCATTTGCTTTTCGAACATCTGCCCTTGAGCAACAGATATATGTTCATTTGCATGTGCGAGAGGATGCGCAAGTTTTATATGGCTTCCCTAACCTAGATCAGCGTGAGTTATTCCGTAAGCTTATTTTAGTGTCAGGAATAGGACCAAAGGGCGCTTTAGCGATTTTAGCTACAGGTAATCCACAACAGGTTATTAGCGCAATTGAGCGGGAGGACGAAGCGTTTTTAGTGAAGTTCCCTGGAGTTGGTAAAAAAACAGCACGTCAAATGATCCTCGACTTGAAGGGCAAACTTGGTTCATTATTAGATACACTTGAATTACCTAGTGCAGAAGATGAATTACCTTTGTTTGGTGTGCATGCCTATAAACATGAATTAGAAGAAGCCCTACTTGCCTTAATGGCTCTTGGCTATTCTGAAAAAGAGCTAGAAAAAATTAAACCACAGCTAGAGGATAACGATAAACTTGAAACGACAGATGCCTTTATGAAACAAGCATTGCAACTACTGCTAAAATTAAAATAAGGAAAGGAGGAAAGGTGCATGTCTGAACGTATGATGGCAAGTGAAGCAGGGAGCTATGATGAGCAGTTTGAGTTATCTTTACGTCCTCAAAAATTAGCACAGTATATTGGGCAACATAAAGTAAAGGAAAACTTACAAATATTCATTGAAGCGGCAAAGCTTCGCCAAGAAAGTTTAGATCATGTGTTGTTATATGGACCTCCAGGACTTGGTAAAACGACCTTAGCGGCTGTTATCGCAAATGAGATGAATGTTAACGTACGCATGACAAGTGGCCCTGCGATTGAGCGTCCAGGAGATTTGGCAGCTATTTTAAGTTCACTAGAGCCTGGGGACGTTTTATTTATTGATGAAATTCATCGACTGCCCCGTGCTATTGAAGAAGTATTATATCCAGCAATGGAAGACTTCTGCTTAGATATTGTGGTAGGAAAAGGTCCTGAAGCACGTTCTGTACGACTTGATTTACCTCCCTTTACCCTTGTAGGTGCAACAACAAGAGCGGGTGCTTTATCAGCTCCTCTAAGAGATCGCTTTGGTGTGTTGCTGCGCCTAGAATATTATGATGACCGATCGCTTGCTGAAATTGTTGTGAGAAGTGCACATTTATTTGAGGTAGAAATAGAGCAAGTAGCAGCAATGGAAATGGCGAGACGCTCACGTGGAACACCTCGAATTGCCAATCGTTTATTGAAACGAGTGCGAGATTATGCACAAGTGCTTGGAGATGGTATGATAACGGAGGGTCTTGCACAGCAAGCATTAGAGCTGTTACAAGTAGATCCTAGAGGGCTTGATCATATTGACCATAAACTTGTAACCAATATGATTGAGCGATTCCGAGGAGGCCCAGTAGGCTTAGATACTCTTGCTGCATCAATTGGTGAGGAACGGGTTACGATAGAAGATGTATACGAGCCTTATTTGATGCAAATTGGCCTTATTCAACGTACCCCGAGAGGAAGAGTAGCCACACATTTAGCCTACGAACATTTTGGATATGAGTATCCCCAACAAACATAAAGAAGGAAGTTATTTTCATGCGTGTAGAAGATTTTGATTTTGAATTACCAGAGGAGCTTATTGCCCAAACACCATTAGTTGATCGTACAGCAAGTAGATTAATGGTCGTGACACCGGGCTCAAATAAAGTGGAGCACCACCATTTTGCCCATGTATTAGACGAGCTACATGCTGGAGACTGTCTTGTACTAAATGATACAAGAGTTTTACCTGCTCGTTTAATGGGTGTAAAAGAAGAAACAGGTGCACATATAGAAGTATTGCTACTGAAGCAAATGGCTGGTACAGATGAGTGGGAAACACTTGTAAAACCAGCAAAGCGTGTAAAAGTAGGAACAGTCATCACATTTGGTGACGGTTTATTAACAGCTACATGTACAGGTGAGCTTGAACATGGCGGACGTACATTTGAATTTCAGTATGATGGTATTTTTTATGAAATATTAGAGCAACTTGGTGAAATGCCATTACCTCCCTATATTCGTGAAAAACTAGAGGATAAAGATCGTTATCAAACCGTTTATGCCAAAGAGCGTGGTTCTGCTGCAGCGCCTACAGCTGGGCTGCATTTTACAGAGGAGCTATTAGCTCAAGTGAAGGCTAAAGGAGTAGAGGTTGTCTTTATTACGCTACATGTCGGTCTTGGCACTTTCCGTCCCGTTAGTGTAGACTCGATTGAGAACCATGAAATGCATGCGGAATTCTATAGTGTTACAGAACAAGCAGCAGATACAATTAATCGCGTAAAGCGTAACGGTGGCAAGGTAATAGCTGTTGGGACAACCTCTACTCGTACATTAGAGACAATTGGTTCTAAATATGAGGGAGAAGTGCGAGCAGAACAAGGTTGGACGTCTATTTTCATCTATCCAGGCTACAATTTTACGGTGGTGGATGGGTTAATCACAAACTTCCATTTACCAAAATCAACACTAGTCATGCTTGTTAGTACGCTAGCCACTCGTGAGACCATTTTAAGTGCTTATCAGCAAGCTGTAGGAGAAAGATATCGCTTCTTTAGTTTTGGTGATGCTATGTTTATACGTCCCAAAAAATAATAGTGGATAAAATCGGAGTACTGTTTTTACTTCAGATAAGAAAGGATTATTTATTTTATGACACAACCAGCAATTCGATATGAACTACTTCATACATGTAAACAAACAGGAGCACGTCTTGGCATCGTCCATACACCACACGGCTCCTTTGAAACACCAGCATTTATGCCTGTTGGCACACAAGCAACGGTGAAGACCATGTCACCAGAAGAATTAAAAGAGATGAATGCCGGTATTATTCTGTCCAATACGTACCATTTATGGCTTCGTCCAGGTAATGATATTGTCAAAGAAGCAGGCGGACTTCATAAATTTATGAACTGGGATCGTCCAATTTTAACGGATTCAGGTGGTTTCCAAGTATTTTCACTTAGTCAATTCCGGAAAATTGAGGAGGAAGGAGTTCATTTCCGTAATCACCTCAATGGAGATAAATTATTTTTGAGCCCAGAAAAGGCAATGGAAATTCAAAATGATTTAGGCTCTGATATAATGATGGCCTTTGATGAATGTCCACCATATCCTGCGACACATGACTATATGCTGAAATCAGTTGATCGAACAACTCGTTGGGCAAAACGCTGTAAGGAAGCACATCAGCGTCCAGAGGAGCAAGGTTTATTTGGCATTATTCAAGGTGGAGAGTACGAAGATTTACGCCGCCGCTCAGCAGAAGCGTTAGTAGAACTAGATTTCCCAGGCTATGCAATTGGTGGATTATCCGTTGGAGAACCGAAAGATGTGATGAACCGTGTTTTAGAATTTACTACGCCAATGATGCCTGAAAATAAACCTCGTTATTTAATGGGTGTTGGCTCACCAGATTCTTTAATTGATGGGGCAATTCGTGGGATCGATATGTTTGACTGTGTACTGCCAACACGTATTGCACGTAATGGAACACTGATGACATCAGAAGGACGTCTAGTAGTGAAAAATGCAAAATATGCACGTGACTTTGGGCCGATTGATCCGAACTGTGACTGCTATACATGTAAAAATTATTCTCGTGCCTATGTTCGTCACCTTATTCGCACGGAAGAAACGTTCGGTATTCGTTTAACATCCTATCATAATCTACACTTCCTATTAAAATTGATGGAGCAAGTACGTGAGGCAATTCGTCAAGATCGCCTTGGTGATTTCCGTGAAGAGTTCTTTGAAAAATACGGCTTTAATGGGCCAGATGCAAAAAACTTTTAAACTAGACGAATAGGATCATTCATGCGCTAAATTAAAAAAAGGACATTAGGCATCCCCTAATGTCCATAATCAATAGCAATAGTTTTGCAAATCATTCAAAACTTTGTAAAAAGTGAATATTTCTAGCAAAATATTGTCAATCATAGAAAAAATATTAGTAATTGAGAAAATTTTTGGGCTTGTCCATCGCTTTTTAATGGTGGAATAGTCTATACTAAAAAAGTGAGATTTGGAAAGGGGGCAAGATGCTATTATGGATCAATTATTAGGATTAGCACCAATATTATTAATGTTCGTTGCAATGTGGTTTATCTTAATCCGTCCAGCTAAAAAAAGACAGCAGGAAACACAAAATATGCAAAGTAGTTTGCAACGTGGAGATAAAGTCATTACGATTGGTGGTTTACACGGTGTTATTGATGCAATTGAAGACACAGCAGTGACATTAAAAATTGCTGACAATGTACGAGTGAAATTTGACCGTCAAGCAATTGGACGAATTGTCAATGACAATCAGTAACAAAGAAGAAAAGGCTTACAATAGGCGATAGCTATATTGTAAGTCTTTTTTATACAATATTAGAAGGCAGTGTTTAGATGTTTTTTGCAGTTGTAGTTTTTAATTTATGAATGAATGCCTCACCAGTATCATTGCCATTAATCGTTATTCGGCTTAACGTAAATAGGGAATCGCCTTTTTTCACATGTTTATTTTGTATGACAAAGGCCATCTTAAAGCCAGCTTCCTTGGCTAATTTGATGGTGGAGGGTGAGTAAATCCCATAAGGATAGCTTATTGCTATTGGTTCATATCCTAACTTTTCTTTGATTATTTTTCTTGAATGAATAAAATCATTTCTTACTCTTTCTTCATATTCAACCTGACTCTCTAGTTGCCCATTTACAATACTAGGACCAAATACTGCGCCATTTAGTTTACCATTTTTTGAAGGTAATTTATAATGTAAGTCCCAAGTATGACTCTGGATTGTAATATAATCCTTCATTTCCTTTAATTGATCCCAACTCATCTTTGCTGTTTCATTTGGATGGTAATTGTTTCCATTCATCTCTAAGATTCGGCTTGCAATCACAAAGATTTCTGCATGCATATCATATTTTTTCAATATCGGGTAAGCTTTTTCATAATTACTAAAATACCCATCGTCAAAAGTAATTAACACGGGCTTTTGAGGTAACGGCGCTTGGTCGTTTAAGTAATCATATAATTGCTGAGCAGAAATGGCCTGATAGCCTTCCATTTTAAGTAATTTCATTTGATTTTCGAAGCTTTTGGGTGAAATAACAGTAGTATTGTTTATATTGTCCTCTAAATGATGGTACATAAGAATAGGTATTTCCTGTTCCTGATACCCGTAAATAGGATAAGGTCTAATAAGAAAAAGGATATAAACAAAAACGAAAACGATTATTTTTTTTGTCATGTCCTCACCTTGTTTGCATGTTTATTGTGATAAGCATCTAAGCTCTATGTTAGTGTGTACGAACAAGTAGGGACTATTCCTTGAAAACTGTATAAAAAACAATAAGTAAGGTCACCTTGATAGTATGGGGGTGTTTATATGGAAGAATATTACCATATTATTTTTAGAACTTGCTTTTTGTATGTGTTTATCATCATCGTTTTCCGTTTAATGGGTAAACGAGAAGTAGGTGAATTATCAGTCATCGATTTGGTCGTATTTGTATTAATTGCAGAAGTAGCGGCCTTTGCGCTAGACGATTATAAAAATCCTCTCTTTAATGCCATACTACCTATCATTATTTTGCTCTTTATTCAAATATTAAGTGCCTTTTTGTCATTAAAGTTCAAAAAAATACGTGACCTAGTGGATGGTGACCCTGCTTTATTAGTAAAAGACGGTGTTATTTTAGAGAGTGAGATGAGAAAACACCGCTATAATTTAGATGATTTATGTCAGCAATTACGAGAAAACGGAATTGCATCTGTGACAGATGTAGCCTTTGCGTATTTAGAGCCTTCAGGCAATCTTTCTGTCTATAAAAAAGATGAAAAAGCCTTTGTGTATCCATTGATTATCGACGGTGATATCCAAGAGAGACATTTATTTACCATGCATAAAGATGTGGATTGGCTAATGGGTGAGCTAGCAAAAAATAATATTACTGACAGTGAAACGGTATTTTTTTGTATTTGGGAAGACAATAAGCTGCATATCCAATTAAAGGAATCCTAAACTTTCTTCGCCAATTTTTTAATGTAACGGAAATCTGTAATACGCAACTGATTGGTAAATAATAAAAAGGTAAATAGCAAAAATAATGTCACACCACTACTTAAAATAAATGGTAGTGATAGTATTGGAATAAGGAAATACTGGGCGACGCAAACAGCAATAAAACAACTATAAGGCACGACAAACATTCTAAAGCCAGCACGCAGGTTTTTACGTTGTCTAACTGTTGCTATATGCAAGAATGACGTTAGTAATACCCCAAAGCCAATAGCTACAACGGCTCCTTTTTCTTGGATACCTGGTTGAGAGGCAAGTACAAACATCACGAAAAGTTTACCTAGCCCACCATAGATGGAGTTCATCATGGCAGCTCTTGCCTCACCAATTGCCTGTAAGATGGAGTGTAGAGGACTTTGAATATAATAAAAATAAAAAATAGGTGCTAAAATTTTAACGTACCCACGATTTTCTTCTAAATGGAAAAGCTTCATAGCTAATTCATCTCCATGCACAAAGAAATACGTAGCAGCAAAGCAACCCACTAGCGAAGACAATCTTAGGGACACCGAAATTCGTTCCTGTAATAGCGGGATGTGCTGACGAGCGACGGCATCACTAACAGCTGGAATGAGCACAATCGATAAGGCTGTTGATACAAACGCAGGAAATAACAGTAATGGCACCAAAACACCGGAGATGACACCATATAGAATAGTGGCAGCAGAAGCGGTTAAACCGGCCACAGTTAAAGCTTTTAAAAAGATAATCGGCTCTAAAAACCAAGTGAAAGAACCAAAAAGCTTACTGCCTGCAGAGGGAAGGGCAATACGTAACATTGGTGATGCAGGATACCCTTCAATTTTAGTTTTTCGTGTCAGTAATTTCTTTTTGGAAACGATATAGTGTAGCCATAAATACAAGAATGCTACAACTTCGGCTAGCAGTGTAATGCCCATTGCCGCCGCAGCCGTGACAGCAGCATTATTGTAATTAGCCACATAGGGTAGCATTAAAGTAATGAAGCTAATACGTACAATTTGTTCGATCATTTGTGCCCATGCTGTCGGTGTAATCTTTGCAACACCTTGTAAATAGGCACGTAATAAGCCAGATCCAACTGATACTGGTACAGCAAAGAGTGCAATCCATAGTGTAAATGTTGTCTGTTCATTATGTAATAGAGTTGTTGAAATATATGGTATTGTTAGTGCAACGAGTGGCATAAAAATGATCATGCCAATGAATGACCAAAGAATGGCTGTACGCATGACACCAAAGATGTTCTCACGTTTATTTTTTGCTAGTAATTCAGCCACTATTTTAGCCACAGCGATAGGTAGTCCTAGTTGAATGAGTGAGATGAAGAAAATAAACGCTGGATAGACGGTCATATAAATACCGACAGCCTCTTCACCAGCAATCCGCATAAATTGCATTCTATAAAAGAAGCCAAAAAGTTTAGATAAAAAAATCACAAACATTAAAAATAATGTACCTCGTACAAAAGAACTCATGCCATCCGTCCCTTCTCAAGCCGCAAAAATTCATTTACACTATTTGTATGCAAGCATGTCTTACGTTACGACTTTGATTGGAGATGATTCAAAATGAGTATGCAATATGAGCAACTATTTGAAAAGATTCGTCCGGCAATTGATAGTAAGATAGCAGAGTTCCAGCATTATCAATATAATGCTATTACAGCCGAAGAACTCTGGCGCTACTGTATTGAAAAAAAATGGCGTAAAAAGAAAGTTGAGCAACTACGTTTACATGAAGTCATTTCTACCATTTTTTCGGTATCACCATCTGATATCGTCTCATTTAATCAAGTAGAGTTTTTACAAAGTAATAATTGGTTTGAAGAAGTCAATACAGACGAGTTACAATTACTGCTTGGTCCAGTCAGAACGTAATCAATGATGTGTCAAATTTTACAATAATTCTAAGAATCCTATACGTGTTGAATTGACACCAAGCGCAACCTGTTTCATAATAAGTGTGTTGCGCTTTTTTTATTTTGAATAAGTTCTTACTTACATAAGTCTTCATTGCTTTTATTGACATTTAGAAGGCTAGTACCTAATAATACTAAGATAAACTTGCGCGTTATGAACGATTGAAATAAGTAAAGCAACCTTTTTGAAGCACAGGTAACACGATTCTAGATGAAAAGGAGGATTAAACGTTTCAAAAGGTATTGCTAGTTACTTGTTTGGCGTGTAAGGACAGCCCTTACACCAATTCGAGGAGGATTTATTGATGAAACTAAAAAGTCGTATAGTTGCATTCCTACTGATTATCGTGCTATTGGCAGCAGGTATTAGTACGACTGTAAACGGCGTCTTAAAGGACATCAAGCTTGGTCTTGACTTACAGGGCGGGTTTGAAGTGCTTTACGAGGTAAATGAATTAAAAGAAGGACAAAAAATTACACCAGAAATTGTCACAGCAACATCCACTGCACTTGGTGAACGTGTAAATACGATGGGGGTTAGTGAACCGAGTATTCAGGTTGAGGACAAAAATCGTATTCGTGTGCAATTAGCTGGTGTTGAGGATCAGGAATCGGCACGTAAGTTATTGTCTACTTCTGCGAATTTAACATTCCGTGATGTTGATGATAATTTATTATTAGATGGAGACGATTTGAAAGCTAACGGTGCTAAAGGCTCTTTTGACCAACAAAATCGTCCGATTGTATCCTTAACTTTAAAAGATGCGAAAAAATTTGCTGATATAACAAGTAAAATTGCGGCAAAACCCGCAGGTCAAAATTTACTGGTTGTATGGTTAGACTTTGAAGAGGGTGTCGATTCCTATAAAGCGGAATCACAAAAAGCAAAGCCTCGCTATGCATCTGCAGCAACAGTTAGTCAAACATTAAATACAACAGATGTTATGATTAGCGGTAATTTCTCTGTTGAAGAAACAAAAAATTTAGCAGATATTTTAAATGCTGGGGCATTGCCTGTAAAGCTAGATGAAATTTATTCAACTTCTGTTGGTGCTCAATTTGGTGATGCAGCACTGAAAAGTACTATTTTTGCTGGTATTGTCGGCGTAATAGTTATTTTCTTATTTATGCTATTCTACTATCGTTTACCAGGCTTTATTTCCATCATTACACTGGTTGTGTTTACATTCCTAGTATTAGTGGTCTTTGACTGGATTAATGCGGTATTAACACTCCCAGGTATTGCGGCCATTGTTCTGGGTATAGGGATGGCAGTAGATGCCAATATTTTAGCGGCAGAACGTATACGTGAAGAGCTACGGGTGGGTTATTCCGCTAAACAAGCCTTCCAAATTGGTTCTAAACAATCTTTATCAGCCATTGTCGATGCGCAGTTGACAACTTTATTAGCTGCAGCAGTATTGTTCCAATGGGGAACAAGCTCTGTTAAAGGATTTGCTACAACATTAATTATTAGTATTTTATTGAGCTTCTTAACAGCAGTTTGGGGCTCACGTGTCCTATTAGGACTACTTGTAAACAGTGGCTATTTCAACAGTCCTGCATGGTTTGGTATTGCAAAATCTAAACAGCATAGTCTAGATGAAAATATTGGTACATTAGATTTATCAACGAAATTCGATCGATTTGACTTTGTTCACAACCGTAAGAAATTCTATACGTTCTCATTAGCCATTTTAGTGGCTGGTTTAGTGGTTCTTGGCATCTTCCGCCTTAACCTAGGTATCGATTTCTCAAGCGGTACTCGTGTCCAAATTGAATCGAATCAAACATTAACAAAAGAAGAAGTGTCCAAATATCTAGATAGCATTGATTTTTCATCAGAAGATATCATACTCTCTGGTGAGAAAAGTAATACAGCAGTCATTCGCTATAAAGATGACCTTACACAAGCAGAAATTTTAGAATTTAAAAAAGAAGCTGGCGAAAAATATGGTCATGAACCAGCTGTAAGTACTGTATCGCCTACAGTTGGTAAGGAACTTGTAAAAAATGCGATTAAGGCTTTATCTCTTGCAGCAATAGGGATTATCATTTATGTAGCAGTTCGTTTTGAATGGCGCATGGGTATTGGTGCAATTGTTTCATTATTGCATGATGTATTCTTAATTGTTGCCGTCTTTAGCTTCATGCGTTTAGAAGTAGATATTACGTTTATTGCGGCTGTATTAACAATTGTTGGGTATTCCATCAATGATACGATTGTTACCTTTGACCGTATGCGGGAAAACTTAGATCGTTATGATACCATTAATGACCGTGAAGTATTGGCGAATATCGTGAATAAATCGCTACGCCAAACAATGGGTCGTTCGGTTAATACAGTATTAACTGTAATTATCGTTGTTGTAGCCCTATTAATTTTTGGTGCACCATCTATTCAAAACTTCTCTATCGCGTTATTGATTGGTTTGATTACAGGTATGTATTCTTCAATCTGTATCGCAGCTCAAATCTGGTATTCATTAAAAATTCGTGAAATGAAAAAATCAGATGGGAAGCTACGTAAAAAAGAGAAGAAACAATGGGGTACAGACGAGCCTACTGTATAATATAATGAGCAGAGAATGGAAAACATATAGTTTTCTATTCTCTGCTTTTTTCATGCAAAAAAAACTGCTGCCTTTTATAAAAAGCAGCAGATTTTTCATATAGTATTTACAATTTAAATTGCTGGATTAAGCCTTGTAGCTGTTGCGCATTTTCACTTAATTCTTCTGCGACAGTATTTACCTGCTGCATGGTCGCAACTTGCTCGTCAACAGATTCTGCAATCATATGAGAATTCGTTGCTGATTCGTTAGAAACATTGGCAATTTCCGTGACAGAAGCTGCAACCTGCTCTGCACTAGCAGAGATTTCTTCAGATGTGGCAGAAATTTCTTCAATTTGCTCTGTGAATGCAGCAACAGCAGAGGTGATGGAGTAGAAAGCATCTCCAGCCTCATGAATTTTGGCTACACCATCCTTTACAGAAGCTAAACCATTATTTACTGATGCTGCAACATTTTGTGTATCTGTTAGAATTTCTTTTGTAATAGCAACGATTTGATTGGCAGATTGATTCGATTCCTCAGCAAGTTTTCGTACCTCATCCGCTACGACTGCAAAGCCTTTCCCATGTTCTCCTGCTCTTGCTGCTTCAATAGCTGCATTTAGTGCCAGTAAATTTGTTTGTTCTGAAATTGCTGTAATCACTGTTGTAATTTGCCCAATTTCTTCTGATTGCTTACTTAGTTTTTGCGTTAATGTTGCAATATCAGAAGTTGCTAGTGCGATCATATTCATCTGTTCTTTTGCTGTTGCAATCGTTGCACCACCTGTATGGGCAAGCTGAGTCAGATTTTCTGCATTGTGATGAAGACTTTGAGTAGCCTCTGCAATGCGTTGGACACCTGATGCAGTTTCATCCATTGCCACAGCACTTTGCTGAGAGGCACTAGCAGAAGAAGAGATATGTGTTACATTATTTTGAATTCGTTGAGCAATATTATCGGAAGTTGCAGTTACTTCTTCAGTGCTAGCAGAAAGCTCTTCTGAAACAGCCGATAAATGGGATGCACTATCTTGAATGTTAGTCATTAAACCAGCTAGATTTCGTTTTAATGTATTGACTGCATTGGCAAGTGTACCGATCTCATCTTTTGATTGATGGTCAAGCTCAGCAATTGTTAAATCACCTTGTGCTAATGTATCTGCTGCTCCAATAACCTTGCGTAGGGGCAGGATAATGGAGGCTTTGACCATATGCATAAAATATAATCCAATAATAATACTTGCAAGGAGAAGGCTAATAGCAATGATAATAGCGCGTGAAACGGTTTGATTAACAGATTGGTCAACATTTTGAAGCTGTTCATCGTGATAAGCTAATAATTCAGTTGTTAACTTAAAAATGTCCTTATTGTATTTTGTAACATCATTATTAATGATTGAGAGTGCTAGATCCGTGTTGCCACTATTAAACGCTTGTAAAGCTTTCTGTGAATTTGACAGTAACTCTTTTTGCAATTCCGTGATTTGCTGCATAATATTTTTTGTATAATCTGATCGAACAATAGTAGAAAGTTCATGAACTGTTTCAGGTAACAACTTTTCATAGCGCTCTAAATTGGCCTTAGCTGTTTCGTCCTTCTTATTTAAAATATAGGAGCGTAAAAATAAACCTTGAGAAGCAAGTTGTTGTTGGATTTTATCTGTTAATTGGATTTGCACCATCCGATGCTTTAATACTTCTTCTAAATCATTCTGAGTTGTTTTAAATTGAATAAATGATACGATGCTTGAGATAAAAAGTAAACATGTTAAGGAAATGAATCCTATATTTAATTTTTTGCGAACGGACATAAACTTCCTACTTTCTTTTATTATATGGAAAAAATTGATGTTCTGAAATTACTATAACTTGATATATTTACATGGTCAATAGTCAAGGAATTTTCAATCGTAGGAAATCTTATTCTCCAATAAGTTTTTATAGAAGGATAATATACCTACTTTTGATTCCTCTGATAAAATAGGAATTTCAACTTTTTTCGTCAGAATTGATTGACAATAGTATTGAATTGGCATAGAATTAAGGCTAACTTTTTGTTCGGTCAAGGTAGAAGATCTCGGGAGCGAGGTCAGCCACAGAACAGATGAGCTGAGTTTAGATGAGAATAGCTGAGAAATTGTTGAATAAGAGTAGTAGCCTAAGTGTGTAATAAAGAGAGTCAGTGGCTGGTGTAAACTGATTTACAGCTTATGTGAATGGACTTATGAGAGTCGCTTATAAAAAAGCGAACGTGATTCCCCACGTTATAGGGGTGCTTTCATGGTATGGTTTACCATAGCCATGATGTAAAGCACAAAAGTGAGAGCATATGCTCTAATATGAGGTGGCAACGCGGTCATAATCGTCCTCTGCAATTAGGAATAATCCTTTTTGCAGAGGGCTTTTTTATTTTCATTCAGCATTCGTCTAGACATTAGCTAAAGGAATCTTTGAAAAAGGAGCAAAATAGCTATGCAAATAACGAGTTCAAGAACAAAAATGAAAACGATCAATGGCGATTCTTTAACACCTATTTTGATTTTTAGGCGTTTACAGGGAAAACATAAATTTTTATTGGAAAGTTCTGCCCAACACGAAGGAGCTGGAAGATTTTCCTTCATTGGTGCTAATCCACGAAAAACATATAAAGGTGTGGGCCAAGAAATCCAAGAGGTTTCCTATAAAACAGGAAAAACATACGTGCATCAAGGGGAACTTTTTGTTCTTCTTAAACGCCTCATGCCACGTATTTCCAATACGACGCAATTTCCATTTTCAGGTGGTGCCGTTGGATATATAGGCTTTGGCGGTACAACGATGTTCGTAGATAAAAAAATAGAACTGCCTGATGCTTATTTTCATGTCTATGAAACGATTATTGTCTTCGATCATCAAACAGATGAAGTGACATTAATTCATACAAATATAGATGCAGAAAAGCAGGAACCTGATTTGGAAGAATTGGCTCAACAAATAGTAAACGGGCATATCAGTGACGAAGCATCTTATCGTTATCAACCGCTTGATACTACAACAAACGAATCATTTGCAACGGTTTTACAGACAATGCAAGCCAACCTACATGATGACATAACAAGGGTAGTTTTGCCGAACCGCCATGTAGCCAATTTTCAAGGTGATACGTTGGCTTTGTATCGACAGCTACGTAAAAAAAAGCCTGCAGCCTATATGTATTATATTGAATTTGAGGATCATGTTGTGTTAGGTACTTCTCCTGAAAGTCTAATCCGAGTAAAAGGTGAAAGCGTTATTGCGACTCCTACAGAGGGAACATATCCGCGAGGGGAAACAAAAAATGAAGAACTAGAAAATGAACGTAAATTATACAACCATGAAAGCATTAGGCAATCACATGCACTTCTTGTTAGGGCTATTCAGCAAGAATTACAGTCGGTTTGTTTCCGAGATTCTGTTCAGGTCATGGAGGCTATGCGTATCCAGCGGTCCAAAAAGGCACTGCACATGACGACTAGGGTAGAAGGAAAGCTTTTACCAATGCTTCATGCCCTGGATGTTTTAGCAGCAACCATATCCCCGCTTTCAGCAACGGAGCTTCCGCATGCAGCTGGTTATTTTGGTGCTCTCGGCTTTATTGGATTTAATGGCCATTTGGATTTTGCCTTAACAGGTCAATCTATTGTAGTTAAACAGGATACCATGCATTTGCAAGCAACAATAACTGTTACCAAATATACAAATGTGCAAAACGTTTTACATCAAGTGCAAGAGGAAGAACAGGCATTTTTACAGTTACTGGTGAGCAATGGGGGGCAAAACTAATGGAACGATTACAAGGGAAAGTACTGCAGGGAACACATCTCATGTACGAAGAAATGCTACAGGCAGCGCAATGGTTATTTCGGGATGATACTCCTAAAGAAGAAATAGCAAGCTTTTTAACAGCTTTAGCTGCGAAGGGAGAAACTGCACATGAAGTAGCCGCATTAGCAACTATTATGCGATCTTTTGCTCTTGATATAGCCGTAAAAGAAGGTAGCTATATGGATAATTGCGGTACAGGTGGAGATGGTCTTCATACTTTTAATATCAGTACAGCTTCTGCTTTCGTGTTAGCTGGGGCAGGTGTCAAAATTGCCAAGCATGGGAACCGTAAAATTTCTTCCTCCTCTGGTAGCTCAGATGTGCTAGAGGCACTAGGTATTCATACAGCTATTTCCATCCCACAAACAGCCCATTTGCTCGAGCGAGAGGGAATCGCTTTTATTTATGCACCGAATGTTCATCCGAAATTAAAGAGAATTGGTGAAGTTCGCCGTTCATTAGGAAAACCGACAATCTTTAATCTTGTTGGTCCTTTAACAAATCCGGTCCCATTATCCACACAATTTACAGGCATTAATCGACCGAATTTTGTCATGGAATATGCCTCAGTCTTACAAATGCTTGGACGTGAGCGGGCCATTGTCGTCTCAGGACCACAAGGCTTAGACGAGGCTTCATTAGCAGGTCAAAATACATTGGTTTTAGTAGATAAAGGAGATCTAATTCCCTTTTCCCTAAATGCAGAAGATGTCGGTCTTCAAATGGCCCCTTTAGAGGCCATCCGTGGTGGCAATGCAGATGAAAATGCGGTGATTATGCAAAAAATATTGGCTGGGGAACGGAGTCCTTATTTAGATACAGTACTATTAAATGCTGGCATCGGCTTATTTGGCTATGGTCAAGCGGAAACCATCAAAGAGGGTGTAGCCATGGCAAAGGAAAGTATTTTTAGCGGGAGAGCACAACAAAAATTAGAGGCGGTTGTAACATATAGCATGCAAATTAAAGAAGTGGAGGTAGGGTAATGAATATACTCAATAAAATATTACTGCAAAAAAAGATTGAGGTAGGTGCTTTATTAGAGCAGCCAGATCCTTTAGCAAACTTTACAGAAACGCCACGTCGCTCGTTCATTGAATCATTGTGTCAAGCTCATACACTGCAAATCATCGCGGAAATGAAGCGTGCTTCCCCTTCAAAAGGGTTAATAGCTGGCGGAGCAGACCCAGTTGCTCAAGCAAAAGTCTATGCACTAGCAGGAGCAGCAGCTATTTCGGTCTTAACAGACAAGGAATTTTTTAAAGGCTCCTTTGAAGATTTAGCAGCAGTTGCTGCTGCTGTAGATACCCCACTTCTTTGTAAGGATTTTATGATTGATCGAGTGCAGATTCGATTTGCCAAGGCGGCAGGTGCATCCATTATTTTATTAATTGTGGCAGCCCTAACAGACGATGCCTTACGTGATTTATATAGCTATGCAACGGGCTTAGGCCTAGAGGTTTTAGTGGAAGTACACGATTGTGAAGAGCTTGAACGTGCTCTTGCGGTAGATGCAAAGTTAATTGGCGTTAATAATCGTGATTTACGTACCTTCGAAGTAAGCCTAGAGCGCACCAGAGAAATTGCTAATGCGTTTCCATTTGATGAGAATCGAGTATTAATTAGTGAGAGCGGCATATGGACGCAGGACGATGCGAAGCTAGTAGCCTCGATGGGGGCTAGTGGTGTCCTGGTAGGTGAAGCTTTGATGAGGAGTGGAGATGCGGGGCAAGCACTACGAGATTTGCAAGTAAGTAAAGAGGGGGCATCGGTATGACAAAGGTCAAAATTTGTGGTCTACAGGAGCAAGAACATGTCAAAACAGCTGTTCATGCTGGTGCAGATGCTATAGGGTTTGTTTTTGCACCGAGTAAACGCCGTGTATCCATTGAGCAAGCCCAACAGTTAGCGAAGCATGTACCACAAGGTGTTTTAAAAATAGGTGTCTTTGTGAATCCAACGTCAGCCGAATTAAAGGAAGCAGTAGAGCGAGTGCCCTTAGATTATGTGCAATATCATGGGGAGGAAACGCCAGCATTTATTCAGGAGCAAGGTTATCCCGCCATAAAGGCATTATCGATACGAGAAAAAGAGGATGTTCAAGCGGCTGCTAGCTATCAGGTAGATTATTATTTATTTGACGCGCCTGGTACAGAGTTTAAAGGCGGGAGTGGTCACACTTTTGATTGGACACTCCTTGAGCAAGTAGGGATTCCCAAAGAAAAATTACTATTAGCGGGTGGTCTCAATGTAGACAATATTGAAGCGGCTATTACGGATGTAGGGCCTTTTATGGTGGATGTTTCAAGTGGTATAGAAACAGATGGAAGCAAGGATTCTACCAAAATACAAGCTTTTTTACAGGCAGTAAAGAGGGGGAGCAGATGATGGGAATATCAATAGCAAATAGTGTACCGACAAAAGAAGGGCGTTTTGGACAATTTGGTGGTCGGTTTGTGCCCGAAACATTAATGACAGCCTTGCTTGAATTAGAAGCTGCTTATGAGCAAGCATTACTAGACCCTGCATTTACAGAGGAGCTGTCCTATTATTTAGAAGACTATGTTGGCCGCGAAACACCGCTCTATTACGCAGAAAATTTAACGAAGGCGCTAGATGGAGCAAAGATTTATTTAAAGCGTGAAGATTTAAACCATACAGGTGCACATAAAATTAATAATGCGATTGGGCAAGCACTTCTAGCCAAACGCATGGGTAAAAAGAAAATCGTTGCTGAAACAGGAGCTGGGCAGCATGGTGTGGCAACAGCTACTGCATGTGCATTATTAAATCTAGAATGTGTTGTATTTATGGGAGCAGAAGATATAAAACGTCAGCAGTTAAATGTCTTTCGTATGGAGTTGCTTGGCACAAAGGTTCAATCGGTGGAAAGTGGTTCTAAAACATTAAAGGATGCTGTGAACGCTGCCCTACGTTACTGGGTGACAAATGTTGAGGATACCCACTATATTTTAGGCTCTGCCTTAGGTCCTCACCCATTCCCAAAAATTGTTCGGGACTTTCAGCGTGTCATTGGAGTAGAAACAAGAAGGCAAATCGTGCAAAAAGAGGGGCGTTTACCTGATGCAGTTGTTGCCTGTATTGGAGGTGGCAGTAACGCAATCGGTATGTTTCACCCATTCGTTGATGATGAATCAGTTGCCTTATACGGTGTTGAAGCAGCGGGAAGTGGTCTTGAAACTGGGAAGCATGCTGCGGCCATCGCAGGTGGACAATTAGGTGTATTACATGGCGCCTATATGTATTTATTACAGGATGAAAACGGCTTTGTCCAAGAAGCACATTCTATTTCAGCTGGGTTAGATTATCCAGGGAAAGGACCAGAGCATTGTTATTTACATGATATTGGTCGAGCTCAATTTGACTCCATCACAGATGCTGAAGCACTGGAGGCACTACAATTATTAAGCCGAACAGAAGGGATACTGCCTGCACTTGAAAGTTCTCATGCCATTGCTTATACGGCAAAACTTGCAAAGACCATGGCAAAAGATCAGATCATTGTTGTGTGCTTATCTGGTCGAGGAGATAAAGATGTTCACACAGTTCGAGCAGCACTAGGAGGGGATGTAAAATGACAACTTTACAGCAAGCGATCGATCAGGCAAAAGCTGAAGGTCATAAAGCTTTTATACCTTATATCATGGCAGGTGACGGAGGGCTAGAGACCATTAAGCCAACTATTTTAAAACTGCAGCAATTAGAGGTAACTGCTATTGAAGTAGGGATTCCTTTTACAGATCCTGTTGCCGATGGTCCAACAATCGAACGAGCAGGAGAACGTGCACTCAAAGCTGGTGTGACATTAAGAAAAGTGTTGCAAACACTCGCGTCATTTAGAGATGAAATAACAGTGCCTCTCGTAGTCATGACTTATTTCAATCCAGTATTAGCATATGGCTTAAAGTCTTTTGCGCAAGCCTGTGTAGCTGGAGGAGTTAAGGGATTAATTGTACCAGATGTCCCTTTGGAAGAGAGCGAGTTGTTACGTGATGCATTAAATCCATATGGCATTGATGTGGTACAGCTTATCTCATTGACAAGCCCTCCAGAGCGTATAGCACGCATCGCAGCAGCTAGTCAGGGTTTTGTTTATGCAGTGACCGTTAATGGGATCACAGGAGCAAGATCGCGTTTTGCTGATAATTTAGAACAGCATTTTGCAAGCTTACGTCAAGCAAGTCCAATCCCTGTGCTTGCAGGCTTTGGTATTTCAACACCAGAGCAAGTGAAAAAGATGGGGGCTTTGGGAGATGGTGTAATTGTCGGTAGTGCCATTGTGACGGCATTGCATCAAGGAGATTTGGCAACGGTGGAAGCATTAGTAGCCGCCTCGAAAGGTATGTTAGAAAAGTCTACTCTTTAGAAGAGTAGGCTTTTTTGATGATGAAAGAAATGGAAAAGTGACGAATAGAAATTAAAAATCGATGGATAAAACTATCAATCTAACGGATAGTGCGCAACCTATAGAAATTCGGTATAATAGCTTTCGTAAGGAAGTGAGCAGATGATTCTATCGAAAAAAAGATGGCAGGTGGAGCGTCCTGACGCAACACTTGTACAAGCATTACAAAATGACTTACAACTTTCTGCGATTGCAGCAAAAATTTTAGCAGCACGAGGCTGCGAAACAACGGCTGAGGCAGAAAGCTTATTAAATATGACTGAGGCAAATATCCATGACCCATTTCTTATGCATGGTATGGCTGAAGCGGTAGCACGAATTGAACAAGCACTAGAAAATGGTGAGAAAATTTTAGTGTATGGTGATTATGATGCGGATGGTGTGACAAGCACAACCGTTATGTTACATGTTTTACTAGATCTTGGAGCAGACGTCTCCTTTAAAATTCCGAATCGTTTTATCCATGGCTATGGTCCGCATGAAGCCCTATTTCGGGAGGCCTATGAAGCTGGTGTACAGTTAATCATTACAGTGGATAATGGTATATCTGGTATTGAGCCTATTCGAGTAGCAAAGGAGCTTGGTATGGATGTCATTGTGACAGATCACCATGAGCCAGGTGAGGAGCTACCACCAGCAGATATTATTCTTCATCCCCGAATACCAGAAGGGCAATATCCATTTGGCGAGCTAGCAGGAGTAGGGGTAGCCTTTAAGCTGGCACATGCTCTTTATGGTGAACTACCAAGCCATCTAATAGAATTTGTGGCGATTGGCACTGTAGCAGATTTGGTTCCGTTGGTGGATGAAAATCGCTATCTCGTGAAGAGGGGCATACAAGAAATGCGTCGTTCCCTTAGTCCATGGGTACAAGCGATGTGTGACATAGCCAGTACAGAGCAGATGAAAATTACAGAAGAAACGATTGGCTTTTATTTTGGTCCACGATTGAATGCTGTTGGTCGTCTAGGTGAAGCAGCTCCTGGTGTCGAATTATTAATGGCGGAGGATAATGCTAAAGCAACCGCATTGGCAAAAAAGCTAAATGCCTGCAATACCGAGCGCAAAGATATTGTGAAAAGTATTACAGATGAAGCCATCGCACTGATTGAAGCAGATGAAAAAATCGGCAATTCCTTAGTTCTTGTTGTTGCTGGCGAGGGCTGGAACGCAGGTGTTGTAGGAATTGTAGCCTCACGTCTCGTTGAACTGTATTACCGCCCAACGATTGTGCTGTCACTCGATCCCGAAAAGGGCATAGCAAAAGGTTCTGCTCGAAGTATTGAAGGTTTTCATCTATATAATGAACTAGCTAAAAATCGAGATATTTTACCGCATTTTGGTGGACATCCTATGGCTGCAGGTATGACCTTATCATTAGAGCATGTGGATGAACTACGTACTCGCTTAGATGCTCAGGCAAGAGCCTGTTTAACAGAGGAGCAATTAACACCTGTAGTGCATATTGATATACCGCTCAGCATAGACGAAATTTCAGCGGATGCTATTGAGGAAATTTCAACACTAGGACCATTTGGCACAGATTTCCCTAAGCCTGTGTATGTGCTGGAGGATGTAGAAATCGCCTCCATGCGTAAAATTGGAGCGGGCGAGAATCATATTAAAATGGAAATAACAAACGGCTATGATAAATTGGATAGTGTTGGTTTTAACAAAGGGCATTTACATGATGAATTAACGTATGGCATCAAAGTTTCCTTTATAGGCGATTTGCAAATTAACGAATGGCAGGGACGTAAAAAAGCCCAATTTATGATCGAGGATGTCCAAACTACAGAATGGCAGTTATTTGATATTCGTGGTATCCGTCAAACAGCTCGATGGCTGAATACGGTACCGAAGGACGTGGCCCGGTTTATCGCCTTTCGTCCAGAAACGATGACCTATTATCAATCATTAATCGGTGCACCTATTACACTGGTTGACCCAGCCCTTTCAAATATTGAACAAAGTGATTACATCGTGCTCTTAGACTTGCCACACAATGTTCAAAAGCTAGAGGACGTTTTACAGAAGACAGCCCCTTCACGTATTTATGCTCATTTTTATATGCCTGACTCGCAATACTTCAGTGGTCTACCTACTCGTGAGCAATTTGCTTGGTATTATAAGTTCTTGAAAAATCGACCAGCCTTTCCGCTTGATATGCATATCGCAGATTTAGCGAAGCATACGGGGTGGCCATTAGATACACTAAAATTTATGACACAGGTGTTTTTTGAGCTTGATTTTGTTAAAATGGAGAGTGGACTGACGACTGTCAACGTGAATGCTCCAAAACAAGCACTAACAGAGGCACCGTCTTACAAACAACGTTCAGAACAGATTGAAATGGAGCAAAAGCTTGTCTATGCTCCTTATATAGAATTAAAACAATGGTTTGATGAACGTTTAACATCAGCGGACGAATAACGTTTCGTAGGAGGAGCAATAACATGGATTTAAAGCAATACGTTACAACGGTTGAAAATTGGCCGAAAGAGGGCATTACCTTCAGAGATATTACAACAATTATGGATAATGGTCCTGCATACAAATATGCAACAGACCAAATCGTAGAATATGCAAAAGAAGTGGGCGCTGAAATTATTGTTGGCCCTGAGGCACGTGGTTTTATTATCGGTTGTCCAGTTGCCTATGCACTTGAAATCGGCTTTGCCCCTGTTCGTAAACCTGGTAAATTACCACGTGAGGTAATTAGTGCAGACTACGGTCTTGAATATGGTAAAGATACGTTAACAATGCATCATGATGCAATTAAGCCTGGTCAAAAAGTTTTAATCTGTGATGATTTACTAGCGACTGGTGGTACAGTTGAAGCAACGGTTCGTTTAGTAGAACAATTAGGTGGTCAGGTAGTAGGCTGTGCATTCCTGATTGAACTTCTAGAATTAAATGGTCGCGAAAAGCTTGGCGATTTAAATATTAAAACACTTATTCAATATTAAGAGCATGGCAAAAAGCGCCCTATACTGTGGGCGCTTTTTTTATACTTCGTCATAGGCTTGAATAATTTTTTGCATTGTTCGCAAGGTATCGTAGAAATCTGCGTATTTTTCGGTTCCAATATCCTCGATAATTCTATCTTGAATGCCTTGCCAAATAGGTGCTGCTTCATGCAGCTTTTCTAAACCTTTTTCAGTGAGCGTTATTTTTTTGGTACGAGCATCATTGGTATCTCGCTTTAACTCAACATAGCCATGTTGCTTTAATAGATTAATATTACGTGTTATAGTGGTTTGATCCAGTTGTAAAATTTCACCTAAACGGCTGATTGAGACAGCTTGTTGAAGGTCAATATGTGCAAGCATTGAATATTGTGTAACTTTTAAACCTGTAGGCTGTAGCAGCTTATCATATAATTGTGTGACAACCCTTGTTTTTTTTCTAAGGTTTGCACAAACACAAATTTGTGTATAATCAATATTTTTAAGTTGATTCTTCATCGACAGTACTCCTTTAAGGGGATTCTACTAATTATAAGTATACACCCAATAACTAGAAATTACTTCTTGACAGCTTTATGAACGATTACTATGATTATACATGTATATACATATAAATGAAATAAGCAGACTTAAACATGTATATACATGTTTTGTAGTCTATCAAAGAAAAGAAGGTGTTGAGGTGAAGCGTGTTCATTATAGTTGGTTTATTTTAATCGTCACATTTTTCTCGATAATTGTCGCAGGAATTACAATGTCATCATCTGGCGTGTTTATCGACCCTCTTGAAAAAGAATTTCACTGGGATCGTTCAACCATTGCTTTAGCTTTTGCTGTAAGTTTGTTTTTATATGGCATATCTGGACCATTTATGGCTGCGTTGCTTGAAGTCATTGGCTTAAAGAAAATGATGCTAGGTGCTATGGCAACTTTAGTATTAGGAATGACTTTAACATTTTTGATGAGTGAATCCTGGCAGCTAATCGTTATTTGGGGGGGCATTATTGGTCTTGGAGCAAGTCTTTTTTTAACTGTCCTTAGCCCATATGTTGCGAATCATTGGTTTGTAAAACGCAGAGGATTAGCGGTTGGTATTTTAACGGCAAGTACAGCCACGGGCCAGTTAATTTTATTACCAGTTCTAGCTATCATTATTGAACACTATTCTTGGCGATGGGCTATCACATTAATGCTACTCCTTAGTATCATAATGTTTTTCATGATTGCGCTTTTTATAAAAAATAGACCTCAGGATATGGGGTTAACTCCTTATGGACAAGAGGAGGCTATAGAGGAACAACAAATACAGCAAAAGAAGAATCCAATAGCTATGGCTTTTAAAGGTTTATTTGAGGCGATTAAGGTTAAAGCATTTTGGCTCTTAGCAGGTAGCTTTTTTATTTGTGGGCTATCGACAAGTGGATTAATTGGTACTCATTTTGTTTCTTATTGTATTAGCTTTGGCGTTCCTTTAGTCACTGCCGCATCATTCCTTTCTTTTATGGGCATTTTTAATTTATTAGGCACAACTGCGTCTGGCTGGTTATCTGATCGCTTCGATAATCGGTGGTTATTGTTTTGGTATTACCTGTTAAGAGGCGCATCTCTATTATTGCTCCCTTATGCACTTGCACAAGGATCATTTGTTTTATTAACGATTTTCACGATCTTTTACGGACTAGATTGGATTGCTACAGTGCCACCAACCATCAGTATTACACGACAAATTTTTGGTATGCAAAAAAGCAGTATTATCTATGGGTGGATATTTGCTTCACATCAAGCAGGAGCGGCGGTTGCAGCGTATGGTGGAGGGTTAATTTATAAATTTTTTAACTCTTATACATGGGCTTTTTTTCTTGCAGGAATGTTTTGTGCAATGGCCAGTTTATTCGTCATCATTGTTAAAAAACAAACACCTCAGCAAGCATAAACAAAAAAAGTTGAACCTCAGTAAGATGAGGTTCAACTTTTTTAATAAAGAATCTTTTGACATAACTCAAACAAAAGTTTATAATATAAACAAATATAATAAAAGGTGATGCTATGAATGAAAGAGAACAGGCGGTGCTTGCTTTAATTCGCCAGAATCCGTTTATGTCTCAGCAAGAAATGGCAGATGCAATGAATCTGTCGCGTCCTGTGCTTGCTAATTTAGTGTCTAGTTTAACGAAGCAAGGAAAAATTGTAGGTCGTGCTTATATATTACCCGAAGAAAATGAAATTATTTGCATCGGTGGAGCTAATTTAGACCGCAAATTCCATGTCAAGGGCAATGTTCAATTTGGAACATCTAACCCTGCCAGTTCTTCCTTTAGTGTAGGTGGCGTTGGTCGAAATATTGCTGAAAACTTAGGCAGATTAAACCACCAAGTGACGTTACTGACAACGGCAGGTAAGGATGCTGATTGGCAAGTGATCCAAGAGGCTTCGGAATCCTTTATGAATCTACGTTATGTAGAGCAGCTTGCAGAGGCTTCCACAGGTTCTTATACTGCCATCATGGATGAACAGGGTGAGCTAGCACTAGCTGTAGCAAATATGGAAGTTTACGACCTTCTGTTACCGAGCTTGTTGAAAAAACATGAAACAATGCTTGTAAACGCGGGCTGTTTTATTTTGGATTTAAACTGTCCAAAAGAAACAGTGGCGTATATCCAGCAAGTAGCCCTTGCTCGTGATATTCCACTTGTCATTGTGCCAGTATCTTCGCCAAAAATGAATCGACTACCTGAAACATTACAAGGCGTAACTTGGTTTATTTGTAACACAGATGAAGCGGAAACGATTGTTGGACATAAAATTGAAAACGCTACCCATTATGAAAAAGCTTTACAACAGCTCCTACAATTAGGTGCGGAGCATGTCATTAT
Organism: Lysinibacillus capsici; assembly: GCF_003367505.1. Taxonomy (GTDB): domain Bacteria; phylum Bacillota; class Bacilli; order Bacillales_A; family Planococcaceae; genus Lysinibacillus; species Lysinibacillus capsici. The sequence goes on along the minus strand of NZ_PXXX01000018.1, from coordinate 243,604 downwards.
CACGGCTGGTAGCAAGGGCGTTTATGCAGCATCTACAACGATTGCCCCTTGTCATGTTGCCGCTAAAGTGATTGACAAAATTGAAGATGTGACAGGAGCAGGAGATGCCTTTGTTAGCGCTGTTATTCACAGTTGGCTGACTGGACAATCTTTTGAGACATGTATTGATGCTGGATTAACCAATGCAAAAAATACATTGGCATCTCCTTATACAGTAAGACCTGAATTATCAGTAGATTTGTTGAAAAATGAAATGGAGGAATAACAACATGAAAGAATTCATCGTATTATCAGAAGAAGTAAAAGCAGGACAAGCAAAAGGTCTACCAATCGTTGCGTTAGAATCAACAATTATTTCACACGGTATGCCATACCCACAAAACGTGCAAACTGCGCGTGAAGTTGAGCAAATTATTCGCGATAATGGTGCAGTCCCAGCAACAATTGCATTAATTGATGGAAAAATTAAAATTGGTCTATCAGATGAAGAACTAGAAATGTTCGGTAATGCTCAAGGTGTTGCAAAAGCTTCACGTCGTGACTTAGGCTACTTACTAGCAACGAAAAAATTAGGTGCTACAACAGTTGCAGCGACAATGATCTGTGCAGAGCTTGCAGGTATTGAAATCTTTGTTACAGGTGGTATTGGTGGTGTACACCGTGGTGCGGAAACAACAATGGATGTCTCTGCTGATTTAGAAGAATTAGCACAAACAAATGTTGCCGTTATCTGTGCGGGTGCAAAATCTATTTTAGACATCGGTCTTACATTAGAATATCTTGAAACAAAAGGTGTGCCAGTGGTTGGTTATGGTACGAATGAATTACCAGCATTCTACACACGTCAAAGTGGATTTGATGTAAACTTCCAATTAGATACGCCAGAAGAAATTGCAGAAATGCTATCTGCGAAATGGCAATTAGGCTTAAAAGGTGGCGCTGTCATCGCAAATCCAATTCCTGAGTCTGAAGCATTAGAGCATGCATTTATTACAAACATTATTGAAAAAGCTTTAGTTGAAGCTGAAGAGAATGGCATTCAAGGTAAAAATGTTACACCATTCTTACTTGGCAAAGTTAAAGAATTAACAGAAGGTAAAAGTCTTGATGCCAACATTGCATTAGTGAAAAACAATGCAGTAGTCGGCGCGAAAATTGCTGTAGCTTACAATCAATTACATTAATCAATTTGTCGAAACAAGGACTCTTTGTGACGTGAAGTCACAGAGGGTCTTTTTTATTAAAAAGAAGAATATTTTTTCCATTTTTCGAACTGTTCACGAGATTAACTAAACTAAATGATACAGTCTCTTTACAATAGACCACAATATTTTATACAATTAAGTTTATATCTAATCTGAAAAATTTGACGAGCAAGGTGGACATGTTATGGCGAAAGAGCAAATTTTGACTCCTGAGGACGTTTTTGAGTTAGTCAAATCCTACATGAATGATGAAAATGTCGCATTCGTGAAAAAAGCATATGAATTAGCAAGGGATGCCCATATTGAGCAATTCCGTAGCTCTGGTGAACCGTATATTATTCACCCAGTACAAGTAGCAGGTATTCTAGCTGAATTACAAATGGACCCAGAAACTGTAGCGGCAGGTTTTTTACATGATGTTGTCGAAGATACGGATTTTACACGGGATGATTTGGTACGTGAATTTGGCGAAGAGGTGGCCGTGCTTGTTGATGGTGTTACCAAACTAGGGAAAATTAAATATTTATCTAAAGAGGCGCAGCAGGCAGAAAATCATCGGAAAATGTTTGTGGCTATGGCGCAAGATATTCGTGTCATCCTCATTAAGCTAGCAGACCGTCTTCATAATATGCGTACGTTAAAGCATTTACCTGCTGAAAAGCAACGACGCATTTCAAAAGAGACGCTCGAGATTTTTGCACCACTTGCTCATCGTCTTGGAATTTCGACTGTAAAATGGGAGCTTGAAGATACAGCACTGCGCTATTTAAACCCACAACAATATTATCGTATTGTCAGTCTGATGAAGAAAAAACGTGATGAACGTGAAGCTTATTTAGAAAATGTGATGGCTGAGATGAAATCACAACTGAATGAGGTTGAAATTGACGCAGATGTCTATGGTCGACCAAAACATATTTACAGTATCTATCGAAAAATGGTGTTACAAAAGAAACAGTTTAATGAAATTTATGATTTATTAGCCATTCGTGTTCTTGTCGATAGTATTAAAGATTGCTATGCCGTATTAGGGATTGTGCATACACTTTGGAAACCAATGCCAGGACGCTTTAAAGACTATATTGCTATGCCAAAACAAAACCTGTACCAGTCCCTACACACGACTGTTATTGGACCTTATGGTGATCCGTTGGAGGTACAGATTCGTACAAAGGAAATGCACAAAATTGCAGAGTACGGGATTGCGGCGCACTGGGCATATAAAGAAGGCAAAAACGTTGATCATCAAAAGCAGAATGTCGACCAAAAATTAACGTGGTTCCGTGAAATTTTAGAATTTCAAAATGAATCTTCCAACGCAGAAGAATTTATGGAATCCTTAAAATTTGATTTATTTTCTGATATGGTTTATGTCTTTACACCTGAAGGTGATGTCATTGAATTACCAGCAGGTTCTGTTCCTATTGATTTTGCCTACCGTGTTCATTCCGAAGTGGGAAATCGTACGATTGGAGCGAAAATCAATGGGAAGATGGTACCGCTTGATACACCATTAAAAACGGGCGATATCATTGAAATTTTAACTTCTAAACAATCCTTTGGTCCGAGTCGCGATTGGCTAAAAATAGCTCAATCCTCGCAGGCGAAGAATAAGATAAAGCAATTCTTTAAACGACACCTGCGTGAAGAAAATATTGTCAAAGGTAAAGAAATGATTGAAAAAGAAATCCGTGCTCAGGATTTCGATTTAAAGGAAACGATGTCCTCCGAAAACCTAAAACGGGTATGTGACAAATTTAACTATACGAATGAAGAAGATTTGTATGCTGCAGTTGGTGTGAATGGGATTACTGCGCAACAGGTCGTAAATCGTTTAGCTGAAAAACGTCGTAAAGAACGTGAGCAGGAAGAAGCACTAGAGAAAATTGAACAAAAAATGAAAAATCCAATTCCACAAAAACGTACGGAATCGGGTGTTATTGTAAAGGGTATTGATAATATGCTCATTCGACTTTCTCGCTGCTGTACGCCCGTTCCTGGTGATGATATTGTAGGTTTTATTACGAAGGGTAGAGGTGTTTCTGTCCATCGTGAGGACTGTCCAAATATTCAAATTGAGGATGAGCAGGAGCGCTTAATTGAAGTAGAATGGGAGCATGGTGTCATTCCTGAGAAAAAGGAATACCCTGTTGATATTGAGGTTTCAGCTTTTGATAGACCTGGCATTTTAAATGAAATCATGCAAATTGTTAGTGAAACGAAAACGAATATTTTAGCAGTAAGTGGTCGTGCTGACCGTGATAAAATGGCAACAATTCATTTAACAATTTCTATTTCGAATATTTCACATTTGCATAAAGTAGTTGAGCGAATTAAACAAACACCTGATATTTATTCGGTGCAACGTGTCATTAACTAATTGATAGGTAATATAGAATTGGGGTTTAGTACATGAAAGTAGTATTACAGCGCAGTAAAGCTGCCTCTGTAACAGTGGACGGAACTGTTACAGGAGCAATTGATCATGGCTATGTTCTTTTAGTGGGAATCACACATGAAGACACACAAGAGGATGTTGCCTATTTAGCAAAAAAAGTAGCCAATTTACGTCTCTGGGAAGATGCAGATGGAAAAATGAATCATTCGATCTTAGAGCATGGGGGCGCTATTTTATCCGTCTCACAATTTACATTGTATGGGGATGCAAAAAAAGGGAATCGTCCAAGTTTTATCAATGCAGCTAGACCGGAAGCAGCTGAGCCAATGTGGGAGGCTTTTAATCAAGCTTTACGCGAGCAAGGCTTACATGTGGAAACAGGTATTTTTGGTGCCATGATGGATGTAGCACTAATTAATGATGGTCCAGTCACAATTCTTCTAGAGTCAAAATAATGGAACATTTCCTATAATTCCTTCATATACTAAAGAGTATGGTTAGTTTTATAGGAAGGAGTGTCTTAAACATGACGCAGACGAGAAGTATAACAAATCCATATTTATACGAAACTCTTAACATGATGATTGGTCAGGCAGTAGTTGTGCAAACAGAAAAAAATATTCAACAAGGTATTTTATTATCCATACTACCTGACCATATGGTTCTTGAGATAAATCGTACGCCTTTCTTCATTCGGATGGAGGAAATTGTATGGGTTACATTGGAAACTACAAAAAAATGAGAAAATATGAACCTTCAAATCATAATAAATGATAGAAGGTTTTTTTATTTGTTTAGGGCAAATAAAAATACCTAAATAGCAAATTTATTTCGAAGAGATAAAAACTATTAAAACAGTTTCTACTCTTTGAATATTATTTTTTTAAAAAAATATAAACGATATGTAAGAAAGTCCATTTGATTCCTCATGGATAGTTAACCTACGATTTCCATTCTACTTACAACCTTTGATGTCTTTCATCCCAGTAATAAGGGGATCTTTATGAAGTTCATGAATAAAAAGCATTTAAGGACAATCCATACAAACTTTATCATTTCTAACACCGCTGCATATTGCTCCTGCCTTAATAAAAACAATTCGTCATATACGATGAAATTATTATTTTGGAAAACAAAAAATAATGTTGAAAATGCCCATTATTATTTGAGTATGTGTATAAAATTTTCCATGTTTATAGAAGAGGAACAAGAGGTTTAATTAGGAAAGATAGCGTGTGCTTTCAGAAATAATAGAAAATTAATACTTTACAATAAATTTAAACTCATGTATATTTATTTTCAATTAGCGACAAATAGCGACAATATACTGCTAATGTCTAAATCAGAAAAAGGAGCGTGATTTAATGGAAAATGAACAGGGGGTCAAGAAGAAAAGCTGGTTGAAAGTACCTCATACATATACGATTATTTTTGCTATTATTTTTTTAGCAGGTATTGCAAGCTATATTATACCAGCGGGTGAGTTTGAACGTGTAGAGGATGAAGAAGGGCGAATGCTCGTTGTAGATGGAAGCTATCATCATATTGAGAGTGAGCCAGTTTCCTTTTTTGAAATGTTTACAGCGGTTCCAATGGGTCTCGAAAAAGGGGCTCAAATTATTTTCTACATTTTTTTAGTCAGTGGTGTATTTGGTATTATTCGTTCTACAGGTGCTATTGAGGCTGGTGTTTATAAAGGAGTAAAAGCTTTAGAGGGCAGAGAGAAATTACTGATTCCTTTATCGATGATTTTATTCTCTGTTGGTGGTTTTACAATGGGGATGGCGGAAGAAACTATTATTTTCGTACCAATTGGTGTGGCCATTGCACGCGCGATGGGCTTTGATGCTGTAACAGGAACAGCCATGATTACACTTGGTGCCGCCAGTGGATTTTTTGGAGGAATGCTTAATCCCTTTACGGTAGGTGTAGCACAATCCTTAGCGGATGTACCATTATTCTCAGGGATTGGCTTCCGTGCTGTTGTCTATGTTTTTGTATTAAGTTTTGCTATTTTCTATGTATCTCGCTATGCTTTTAAGGTGAAAAAGAATCCTCAAGCAAGCGTTATTTACGATATTGAGCAAAAAGCTAAATCCAATGTTTCAGCGATTGACATTCCTGCATTAACAGGCAAGCATAAATTCGTATTTATTGTCATGGCTTGTGGGATTGGCTTTAATATTTATGGTGTCTTTAACTGGGGCTGGTTCTTAACGCAGCTAACTGCATCCTTTTTAATAATGGGGTTATTTGCAGGATTAATTGGTGGTTTAAAACCTGCTACTATCTTTGATTCCTTTATTGAGGGAGCCAAGGCCGTAACATTTGGTGCTTTAATTGTAGGTTTTGCCCGTGCTATTACAGTTGTTTTAGAGCAGGGGAAAATTATTGATACAATCGTTTATGCAGCATCAGAAACAATTGGACATTTGCCACATGCTATCAGTGCAATCGGCATGTTATTTATCCAAGCTCTTTTGAATTTATTTATTTCATCTGGTAGTGGACAGGCAGCTGCAACAATGCCGATTATGATTCCAATCACTGATTTACTAGGATTAGAGCGACAAGTGGCTGTTTTAGCCTTCCAATATGGGGATTCCTTAACGAACTCTATTATTCCTACTTCGTCTGCATTAATGGCGTATTTAGCTGTTGCAGGTATCCCATATGAAAAGTGGATTAAGTTTATCTGGAAGATGATTCTTGGGTGGGCATTGATTGCCTGTCTGGCGCTAATTGCTGCGGTAGCATTAGGAATATCTTAAATATAAAAAAGCTGTGGATGTTATCATCCGCAGCTTTTTTTGCTTATTCATCTTGTTCATTAAAGTAGTTGAGAATTCCCTGATAAATACCAAGAGTCGCTTGTTCGCGGAATTTAGCTGTTGTAATGACGCGCTCCTCACTGGAATTACTTAAAAAGCCTAACTCAATAAGGACGGCCTTTTGACGATTCTCTCGTAAAACTAAATAATTTCCTTGTTGTGTACCACGGTCTCTTAAATCTAGTTTACTGGAAAGACCATCATGAATTGCTTCAGCAAGCCCTTTTTGATTGCTATTCATATAATAGGATGTGAAGCCGTTAATGGAGCTATCATCTGTCGCATCATAATGAAGGCTAATAAAGGCATCTGCCTCATATTGATGGGCAATCGATACACGCTTACGCAATGCCACATATTCATCCGATTCTCTCGTCATGACAACGTTTGCGCCAGCAGCACTTAACTTGGAAGCAAGCAAAGTAGCCGTTTTTAAAGTAATGCCCTTTTCCTCTGTACCTCGTTGACCAGTTGTGCCATGATCATTTCCACCGTGACCAGCATCAACAACTATCGTTAATCCAGTTAAAGTACCTTTTTTGCGAGGCTCTTCCTTTTCTTTCTGTGGACTTGTCGCTTTATTGGAACTTGTTGTGACCACCCAGTTCGCGACAAAAGCTGTTTTTTCGTCGTCTATTTGTATTTCATAAAAATCATTTTTAACGCCTACTATCGGGTAATTTACACCAGCATCTACACGTTCAACCACTTCTGCTGCTGTTGAGGCATCCGTTCGTAGGTTTGTCCCATTATAAATAATCGTAACAGACTCTAACTCTTTGGAAGTTGATGTTTTTGAGGTACTTTTTACTTTATTAGAGAATGTACCGTAAAAACTATAGACCCAACCTACTTTTTTATCATTGTACTGAATTTGTACCCAATTATGCTCATGTGCGAGGACTTTAAAGGCTTGTCCTTTTGTTGCTGTGCCGATTTTTTTAGCATTCAAATCTGGCTTCTTACGAACATTAAGGGTGTCCACTAAAATGGTGAAGGTTGTATCTTTGTTAGCGGGTGCCGTGGTTGTAGTGGTTACTTCTACAGCATCTTCTTTGGGTTCTGTTTCTTTTTTAGGGTTATCGTTGATCGTGACATAATCCTTCGACACCCATCCTGTTAGTCCATTCCAATCGATTTTTGCCCATTCTCCATTTTCTTCAACGAGGTTTGCTTGGTTACCAGTTGAAAGTTGACCAAGAACAGCTGAAGAGATATCTGGTTCTGTTCGAATATTTAAACGGTCAACTTGTGAAATGACGGTTTTGTCGATCACTTGTTTAGCATTAGTAGGTGCTGTCAGCCAAGAGGCAACCCATCCTTCGTAATTGCCTGCTTTGACTTGGTACCAATCACCTTCTCGACCGATTGAGGTTAAAGGGTCACCTTCTTCTAAAGTCGTAATAATGGGATAAGACAATCCAGGACCCTCTCGCAAATGAAGAATCGTTCCAGCGACTTTTAGATCACTGGTGTCAGCGGAAGCTCTTTGAACAAAGTTCTTATTTGGCATCGCCATCGTTACCATTAGTACGAAGATGATTATACTATGTAAAATTTTTGTCCTCATCAGATTCCTCCTATTCCTTGTGCTATTTTACCATGCTTTTATCATAAAATTCGTGGTAAAATGGTAACAGAATTAGTTATTTTCAACATAGACTGATGAAAAATACAAAAATAGTTGACATTGCTTTGGCTAGTGACTAACATAAAGGGTAATCGAAAAATGATTAATCGCTTATGACCAAGCAAGTAGCGTATACCACTATTGGAAAAGAGAGGGAAAGACTTAGGCTGCAATCTTTCCTACAAAAATGTATAACGTGAATAACACTTGAGAGGCTTTTTTCTGAAAAGCAGTGCCTAGTAGGAAAAAACGGAATCGGCCGTTATCCGATTAAGAGGAGGACACATGTAATCATTTGTGTCAACTAGGGTGGAACCGCGGAAGCTTATACAGCTCTCGTCCCTTGCTATTGCAAGGGACGAGAGCTTTTTTGTTGTTCAAAAAGTAATGAGTTTTTTAAGAGGGATTGTTGTTTTTGCTCAGAAAAGAGGGGAAGGCGCTCTAATTAGTATGAAAAGCGCTCATCAAGGCTGTAACCCGCTCCAACCGGACAAAAATTTGCTCAACCAAAGCATGCATTCGCTCAAAGTGGGACTACAGCTGCTCTATCATAAGCAATCAATATAGGAGGGAATTACATGAGTTTTAAAGTGCCACGAGGGACACAAGATATTTTGCCAGGTCAATCTGAAAAATGGCAAAAAGTTGAAGCGATTATTCGTGATATTTGTCGTGTTTATCGCTATAACGAAATTCGCACACCAATTTTCGAGCAAACGGATCTATTTGCACGTGGTGTTGGGGAAACAACTGATGTTGTACAAAAGGAAATGTATACATTTGAAGATCGTGGAGGGCGTTCATTAACACTACGTCCAGAAAATACGGCTGGTGTCGTACGTGCCTATGTGGAGCATAAAATGTTTGGTGCTCCTGATCAGCCAGTTAAGCTTTCTTATTTAGGACCAATGTTCCGCTATGAGCGCCAACAGGCTGGTCGTTATCGTCAATTTGTACAGTTTGGAGTAGAAGCAATTGGTTCAGCAGATCCTGCGATTGATGCAGAAGTCATTGCTCTTGCTATGGACGTCTACGAATCAGCGGGTTTAAAGGATTTAAAATTAGTGATTAATTCTCTTGGCGATAAAGAAACACGTGATACACATCGTACTGCTTTATTACAGCATTTTGAGCCACATATTCATGAATTTTGCTCAGACTGTCAAAATCGTTTACAAAAGAATCCATTGCGGATTTTAGATTGTAAGGTAGATCGTGAGCATCCATTAATGCAAACGGCTCCAGCGTTAACTGATTTCTTAACAGAAGAGTCAGCTGCTTATTTCGCTCAAGTGAAATCGTACTTAGATACATTGGGTATTTCATATGAGGTCGATCCAAATCTTGTACGAGGACTTGATTATTATAATCACACAACTTTTGAAATTATGTCCACAGCATCAGGCTTTGGTGCTATTACAACATTATGTGGTGGTGGACGCTACAATGGATTAGTGCAAGAAATTGGCGGTCCAGATGTACCAGGTATAGGTTTTGCATTAAGTATTGAGCGTTTGTTGCTGGCACTTGAAGCGGAGGGTGTTGAATTAGACACAGCTTCAGGGCTAGATGTTTACATTATTGCAATGGGCGATGAAGCGAAGCAAAAGGCTGTTGAGCTGACAAGCACTTTCCGAGCGAAGGGACTTGCGACAGAGATGGATTATTTAGACCGTAAAATGAAAGCTCAAATGAAATCAGCGGATCGACTAGGTGCAAAATATACGCTTGTTCTTGGCGAAACAGAACTTGAAGAGCAAGCAGCGGCTGTAAAACATATGGAATCTGGGGAGCAGCACAAAGTGGCGTTCTCAGAGTTAGTGAACTATTTAACACAAAAAGCTTAAAAATAGACAGAGGGCATTTCTAGGAAATGCTACATAAATTGAAGATATTTTGGAGGAATTTAACAATGGCTACAAGAACACATGCTAGTAACGAGCTGTCAGAAGCGTTACAAGGCGAAAAAGTCGTATTAAAAGGTTGGGTACAGCGTCGTCGTGACCTTGGTGGTTTAATTTTTATTGATTTGCGTGACCGTACAGGTATTACGCAAGTTGTGTTTAGTCCAGATGTTGCAGAAGCACACGCATTAGCGGATAAAGTGCGTAGTGAATATGTGATCGAAGTGGAAGGCACAGTCATCCTTCGTACAGAGGATCAAATCAACCCAAATGTACCAAACGGTAAAATTGAAGTGGAAGCAACAAAATTAGTCGTAATTAATACGGCAAAAACAACGCCATTCCAAATCGAAGATCGTACAGATGTATCAGAAGATTTACGTTTAAAATATCGTTATCTAGACTTACGTCGTCCCGTAATGTTCGATACTTTCAAAATGCGTTCTGATGTGACACGTACAATTCGTAACTTCCTACAAAATGAAGGATTCTTAGAAGTTGAAACACCAATTTTAACAAAATCAACGCCAGAGGGTGCTCGAGACTATTTAGTTCCTTCACGTGTACATGAAGGTGAATTTTATGCCTTACCACAATCACCTCAATTATTTAAGCAATTATTAATGGTTGCTGGTTTTGAAAAGTACTTCCAAATTGCGCGTTGCTTCCGTGACGAAGATTTACGTGCTGACCGTCAACCAGAGTTTACACAGGTGGACATTGAAACGAGCTTCTTAACACAAGAAGAAGTATTAGAAATGAACGAGCGATTAATTCAAGCGGTTATGAAAGAAGTAAAAGGAATCGACATTCCTGCACCATTCCAGCGCATGAAATACCAAGAAGCAATGGATCGTTATGGTTCAGATAAGCCAGATGTACGTTTTGGATTAGAGCTTGTGGCGTTAAATGATATTTTTGAAGGCTGTAATTTCAAAGTATTTGCTGATACGGTTGCACAAGGAAAACAAGTGAAAAGTATCAATATTAAAGGTGCAGCTGACAAATATTCTCGTAAAGACATGGACGAGTTAACAAAATTCGTTGGGATTTACGGAGCAAAAGGTCTTGCCTGGTTAAAGGTAACAGAAGAAGGCTTAAACGGACCAATTGCGAAATTCTTTGACGAGGCATTAGCAGCAGCTTTAATCGAGCGTATGGGAGCAGAAGTTGGCGATATTCTAGTATTTGTAGCAGATAAAGCCGATGTTGTAGCAGCTTCATTAGGTGCTCTTCGTACAAAATTAGGACAAGATTTAAATCTGATCGATGAATCACAATTTGCTTTCCTTTGGATTACTGATTGGCCATTATTCGAATACTCTGAGGAAGATGGACGCTACTATGCAGCACACCATCCATTCACACGCCCGTTTGATGAAGATATAGCGTTAATGGACACAGACCCTGCAGCAGTACGTGCACAAGCATATGATATCGTTTTAAACGGCTATGAACTTGGTGGTGGTTCATTACGTATTTACGAACGTGACCTACAAGAGAAAATGTTTGAATTACTTGGCTTCTCAGAAGAAGAAGCACAAGCACAATTTGGCTTCCTATTAGAAGCGTTTGAATACGGCGTACCACCACATGCAGGTCTTGCCTTTGGTCTTGATCGCTTCGTTATGCTATTAGCAGGTCGTACTAATTTACGCGATACAATCGCATTCCCTAAAACAGCTAGTGCAAGCTGCTTGATGACAGAAGCACCAAGCGAAGTATCTCCTGAGCAACTAAGTGAACTAAGCCTGGCTATCAAACCATTTAGAAAATAATGTATAATTCAAAATACCTGGATTACCTAGCAAATACTGTTGGGAATCTAGGTATTTTTTGCGTTTTCGTAAGAAATTATAGATTATTAGAGAAAATCGTTTGAATTATCAGAAAAGTGGTGTTATGATAACTGTAATACGAATCCTGATGTGTTTGTCTAACTGCTAACTCTACTTCACAGTTTTGACCGAACATTATAGAATCGGGAGCCTTCATTTTGTAGTCGCAAACATGCCCCTAACAAAGCGGGACGTTTAAAGTTGCAAAGCGGGCACCCACCTGCAAATTGCGGGTTCAAAACGAATGTTTCTTGGCATTACGGCACAATTGGGATTCGTCCTATACATAGGATTGAGAGGAGCTTATTAATAGCTCCTTTTTTTACATAAAATTAAACAAGAACTAGTAGAGTGTTTTAAGTGAATGTTTAGAAAATATGAACAATTACTTTTTATTTCTGATGAAGCAGCATATAATTGGTATAGACAACTATACCTTTTGAGAAGCTATATCCGCTAAAGGAAAAGATACATTATATCTTTAGGCAGATATTACGAGGAAAAACACTTTATTTAAATGATTTTGAAAGCGTTTTAATTGTGGTTGATACAAAACACAGTGAGGGAAAAGCCTATTGAAAGAAGGCAAATTGGATCAAAATTACAAGACGGTGATTAGTCAGTTGAGAATATAATGGTACAATGATTGAGCTCAGATGCTACAATGATAGTGAGAAAGTTACCACATCAAGCGACTGTGTAAATATGTCTTTTTCACACTGTTATCGTGGATATCATTTAGCTTTGTTTAATCATGCGAAATACAAAAACCGATCTAACGAGGTAAAGTTGTATGGAGAAATCATAAAGGCGATAAGGAAGGTGCAAGAATTGTTAGAGAAAAATTCTCATATACCTATTTATATACAAATAGAAGAGATTATTAAACAACGAATTTATTTAGAAGAATACAGAATTGGTGAGACTATCCCATCAGAACGAGAGCTTTCTGCACAATTTGATGTAAGTAGAATGACTGTTCGTCAATCCATTACCAATCTAGTAAATAGTGGTCTATTATATCGAGAAAAAGGGAGAGGAACGTATGTTGCAAATCCAAAATTAGAGCAACCGTTAAAAGGCTTAACGAGTTTCACGGAAGATATGCGGGCAAGAGGAATGGAACCAAGCAGTAAGGTATTACGATTTGAGAAAATTATACCACCAGTGGATATTGCAAGAGATTTGATGATAGAGTCTGGCGAAGAAGTATTTTTTGTAGTGCGCATAAGAAATGCAGATGCGCAACCAATGGCAATCGAAAGAACATATATCCCAGTTAAAATTTATCCGGAGTTGGATGAGAAGCAAATAATGGGCTCGCTTTATGCCTTAATCGAAGCAAAGTTCCATCAAAAAATAGGGAATGCGGTACAACAGATGGAGGCAGCCATCGTATCGAAAGAGGATAGTAAGTTTCTACAAATTAATCAAACAGCACCAGTTTTAATTATCAAACGTACAAGTTATTTATCAGATGGTAAGCCCTTTGAGCTTGTGCGCAGTACGTATCGAGCTGATCGTTATAAATTCATAAGTGAAATTAAAAGGTGATTTTATGCATGCATATTTTTCTGAAATCGAAAAGCTTATCCAGGTTGTGAAGGAAAAGGAGGCATCACATATAAGTGATGTGGCTCAAATCATTGTCCAACGTCTCCAAAAAGGTGGGATAATTCAATTATTTGGTTGTGGTCATTCACAGCTATTGGCACAGGAGGCATTTTATCGAGCAGGTGGTTTAGTACCCGTCCGTCCTATATTTATTGAACCATTAGCTTTACATGCTGGAGCATTAGCTTCTTCAATCAATGAGAAAGATTCAACTATTATTGAACAGCATAAGGAACAGTTTGACTTTCGTGAAAATGATGTTTGCATCGTCATTTCAACCTCAGGGAGAAATGCAGCACCTATTGACGCCGCTTTATTAGCAAAGGATTCAGGGATATTTGTGCTATCCCTCCAATCGCTCCACTATAAGGAACAGACTACACGTCATCACAGTGGGCTGCGGCTAGAAGATGTGGTAGATTTTGTAATTAATACACATATACCGATTGGTGATGGTGTACTAACTATACATGACATACAGTATGCGCCAGCATCTACTGTTATTGGTTCATTACTATTAAATGCTTTGTTCAGTGAAATCATAGAAACACTAGCAAAGTCCTCAATAGAGTTACCGATTTTTGTCAGCAATAATGTTGATTCGGATTGGTCACATAATGAGAAAATGATTGCCAAATATCATCATCGGATTAATTTCACGTGAAAGAGTGGAGGTATGTAAATGAAGAAAATGTATAAAATTACATCTACTGAAGGTATCCATGCCAGACCGGCTGCATTACTCGTAACTGCAGTGACACCATTTCAAAGTGATATTAAATTAACATACGAAGAAAAATCCGTTAATTTAAAGTCTATTATGGGCGTGATGTCATTAGGTGTTAAACCAGGAAGTGTAGTGGAAATTTCAGCGGATGGGCCAGATGTAGCAACATTATTTCAAACTATTACTGAAGTCATGTTGTCTAAAGCAATAGGAGAAGAATGGCAAGAGGGATAAAAGATTCTTGCAGTGGTTATGATTATGCCACTGTAAAAGAATCTTATGACTAATTATCTGAATATTAGGAATTTTAGGGGTGGTTAAATGGACATTCACATCGTCTCGCCTAATGATTATGGGCAGATTCATCGATTGAGAGACTATTGCTTTCCAAATAAGTACTCAGGGGCTCGTCGAGAGGATTTTCATTATTGGATTGAGCAAAGCACGACCTTAGGTGCTTATGATGACAAAAAAATTGTTGGGCAGCTATTAATATTACCGCTAAATATTACAGTGCATGGAGTTTCATTTAAAATGGGAGGCATCGGCTTTGTTGCAACGTATCCTGAGCATCGACAACAGGGTATTATCAAAAGGCTTATGACAGAAGCGCTGCAAAAAATGAGAGACAATGGACAAACGATTTCAGTATTAGCGCCATTTTCTGTGTCCTTCTATCGTTATTTTGGTTGGGAATTATTTTTTGAGAAGCTCCATTATACAATCCCTCAAACTATGTTTCCCTCTTTAGGGAAACAAGTAGACGACATGAAAAGGATGAGCTTTGAGTGGTTAGATCCTGTGCTCTTTCAGATGATTAAGGATTTTCATAATGCACAGGCAATCATTCGAAATGGTGGCATGGTAAGGGATGAAGGATGGTGGAAAAGACTTGAAAGAAGGAGTCCAGATAGTCACTTTGCTGCCTATTTTCAAGGCAGTAACATAGAAGGCTATATTCGTTATACGATTCGAAATGGGGCATTTACTATCCAAGACTTTGTTGTAGCAAATCTCTTAGCTGAACAAGCTATGTGGCGTTATATGACATCTCATGCAGCAAGTGTCAGTAGCATAACTGGAGTTACTAGTAATCATTATCCTTTTGGCTTTTATTTCAAGGAGCCACAATTCAAAAGGGAAGTCATACAGGATGTGATGATTAGAGTAGTAGATGTTTATGCATTTATGCAGCAGTATCCGTGGAAGGATATTCAAGAAACATTAACGATTCGTATTGAAGATCCATTTTGTCTCTGGAATGAGCATATTTATCAAATAAATAAAAATGGTCAGGTCGTAATAATTGAGACAAGTTCAATCTCTGACAAGCATATGTTAACACTACCAATTAATCTTTTTTCTGCGATGATGGCAGGTTATCTTTCTGTCAAAGAAACAGTTGTCTATGCTAATCAACCTACGGTAGAAAAGGTGATCGAACAGTGGGAATGGGCAATCCCTACTGAAAAGCCAGCATTTTATGAGTATTTCTAGGTATTGAATAATAAGAAAATTTAAAAATTTTTTGGCTTTTTTTCTGGACTATACCAGTTGATTATAATCATTAATTTCACGACAAAATTGATATAGCCCAATTTTGTAAATAACTTGATATAAATAAATTTAATGTAAAATTTATATTGTGGTATATACCAATAGGTGCTATTCTCAAAATAAGTAAGCGATTACACAATCGAAGAAAATAAAAGGAGTGTATCGAATGAAAAACATCATGTTAGTGTGTGTAGCAGGTATGAGTACTAGTTTATTAGTGTCGAAGATGCAAAAAGCAGCGCAAGAGCAAAATATTGACGCCGATATTTACGCCATTGCTGAAGGAGAGGTGGAAAAGATTTTAGCGACAAAGAAGGCTGATGTTCTTTTATTAGGCCCACAGGTTCGTTATTTGAAAGGTTCATTTGAAACAAAATATAAGGATAAAGGCTTTCCAATCGATGTGATCAATATGGCGGATTACGGCATGATGAACGGTGAAAATGTCCTGAAACAGGCTCTACAACTAATTGGATAAAAGAAGGGGCAATGGGGAATGGAAGATACAGCATTAATGGCATCCATTATGGGACTGATTGTGCATAGTGGAAATACGAAAAGTGAGTGTATGGAAGCTATTCAGCTAGCAAAAAAGGGGCAAATTGAGGCAGCAAAAGAAAAAATCAAATTAGCGAATGAGTCATTAATTGAAGCGCATCATGCTCAAACGGGGTTACTGTCTCAAGAAGCAAGGGGAGAAAAGGTAGAGGTTTCGATGTTATTAATTCATGCCCAGGATCATTTAATGAATGCTATTACTTTTCGAGATTTAGCACAGGAAATGATTGAGCTATATGAACGAATCCAAGGGGAGTAACATCAAATTTTGATGTTATCAATAAAAAGCAAAGGGAGTGTATGTGAGTGTTCCGTTTTTTAGAAGAAAAGTTTGTACCGGTTGCTGCTAGGGTTGGGAATCAGCGTCATTTAGTTGCCATTCGTGACGGATTTATTACGATTATGCCTTTAACGATTGTGGGATCTTTGGCTGTACTTATTAACAATTTGCCTATTAAATTTTATCAAAATACACTCGATGCCATTTGGAAACATGAGACATGGACTCAATTCGGCGGTAATATTTGGAGTGCTACATTTAATATCATTTCACTGCTACTTGCCTTTACTGTTGCTTATCATCTTGCTAAAAGTTATCAAAAAGATGGTCTGTCTGCTGGAGTAATTAGTTTATCAAGCTACATGACGTTTGGGACTTTCGGGGAAGGCGGATTAACCGGCTTAACAACAGGCACGGGTGGTATATTTATTGCTCTGATTGTAGCACTACTTTCTACAGAATTGTTTTGTAGATTGTCTGGTAATCCTAAACTACTAATTAAAATGCCAACTGGTGTACCACCAGCTGTTTCCAAATCATTTGCTGCGTTACTTCCTGCCATTATTACGATTGGAATATTTGCTTTAGTACGTACAATTATTTCAGCAGGTTTTGATATACCAGATATTGTCGGGTCCTTCTACTCTGCGATTCAAGAGCCATTTATGGGTCTAACAAATACATGGCTTGCTGCTTTAATTTTGGCATTTATACCTACATTTTTATGGACACTTGGCGTACATGGAGCAAATATCATCGAACCATTCATGCAAACGATTAATTTACCAGCTATTAATGAAAATGTTGCAGCAATCTCTGCTGGTAAAGTTGCGCCTTACATTGTCAATAAACCATTCTTTGATGCTTTTATTAATATGGGAGGCTCTGGTACAACAATAGCACTTATTATTGCGATTTTCATATTTGCGAGAAAGAATAAGCAATATAATACAGTTGGGAAATTATCCGCAGCACCTGGGATTTTCAATATCAATGAGCCATTACTTTTTGGGTTACCAATTGTATTAAATCCGGTTTTATTTGTTCCGTTCATTTTGACACCAATGATAAACGTAACAATTGCATTCTTTGCAACGAAATGGGGCTGGGTGCCAGCCGCTACCGTTTCACCGCCTTGGACAACACCGCCGATTATTAATGGCTTTTTAGCAACTCAATCTTGGCGTGGTGCTGTTTTGAGTATGGTCTTAATTATCATTGCTGTTTGTATTTATCTGCCATTTATCTCGATGGCGAACCGTATGGCAAGGCAGAATGAGCAAAAAGCTGCTTTAGCGGCACAGAGTGAGGAATCTGTAGTGGAATCCAGAGGACAAAAAGTGGAAGTATAAGCATCAATTAACGGAGGGTTTGAAGTGAAAAGATTAGGAATCTCGCTATATCCGCAGCATAGTACGCTAGAGGAGATGAAGCGCTATGTTCAGGTGGCTCATGATAATGGCTTTGATCGTATATTCACATGCCTAATGTCCTTAAAACAGGATGAGGAGCGTCAAAAATTACAACAAATCAACGAATTTGCGCAACGCCTCGGCTTTGACATATCCGCTGATATTGCACCAGGTGTTTTTGATGATTTAGGCTTAACTTATAGGGATATTGGCTATTTAAAAGAACATTATTATTTGGCAGCCTTACGTTTAGATATGGGATTTTCAGGTCAAGAAGAAGCGTTGATGTCACTTGATGGAAGTCATCTAAAAATAGAATTAAACATTAGTAATGGTACGAAGTATGTAGATAATATTATCTCTTATCAGCCCAATAAAGAGAACATTATCGGCTGTCATAATTTTTATCCAAAACGATTTACGGGGCTATCTCGTCAGCATTTTTTACAAACGTCACAACACTTTAAAGCGCACAATGTGAGAACAGCAGCAATGATCTCCTCACAACATGGTCAATATGGACCTTGGGAGCAAACAGAGCACGGGTTACCTACATTAGAGGAACACCGTTATCTCCCAATCACTGTACAGGCGAAAGATTTATGGCATACAGGGTTAATTGACGATTGTATTATTGGCAATATGTTTGCTTCTGAGGAAGAACTACGTGCATTAGGACAATTAAATCGTAATAAGCTTGAGTTAAGGGTTGTCCAGTCTGAAGACACAAGCATTTTAGAGGAGACGATTCTTTATAAAGAGCCTCATTTTAATCGGGGTGATGTGTCTGAATACGTGATTCGGAGCACCCAATCCCGTGTGAAATATAAAAATGGAGATTTTCCTGTGCATGATATACGGCCATTAAAAAGAGGAGATGTCACGATTGATAATAATTTAGATGTTCGTTATAAGGGAGAGCTACAGATTGTGCTAAAGGACATTCCGAATACAGGATCGAGTAATGTCGTAGCTAGAATTGTAGAGGAAGAACTATTTTTATTAACATACATTCAACCATGGGCATCATTTGGATTTACAAAGTAAAGAAGAGTGAGAAAGAGATTGAGTCATCAATCTCTTTTTCTTTATGTGGTTGAGCATAATGTTATATAAGATTTACCTGATTAATCAACTAATTTTATTGTACTATTTTACCATATATAGCAGAATTGGATGAAATGTTTTTATGGATTATTATTTCAAAGGATTTAAGTAGATAATTTTGACTTTTTCTTTATATTTTTATCTTGAACAATAACATGATAAAATGTAAGATAGGTTTTGATTTTATCTTAGTATATAACTAGGTTTACTAATAAAATTTCATAAATGGAGAGTGTCAGGATGTTACATCAATTTTCACGTAACGAGCTCGCAATAGGAACAGAGGGTCTCGAGAAATTAAAAAATACAACGGTTGCCATTCTTGGTGTGGGTGGTGTCGGTTCATTCGCGGCTGAGGCATGTGCACGAAGCGGAATCGGCCGTATTATTCTAGTCGATAAGGACAATGTAGATATCACAAATGTCAACAGACAACTTGTTGCATACTTATCAACAGTTGGTCAATCAAAATCAGCTGTCATGAAAGAGCGTATTGCAGATATTAACCCAGCATGTGAAGTGATTGACATGCACATGTTTTATACGGAAGAAACCTATGAAGAATTTTTTGCACAAGGCATTGATTATGTAATTGATGCAAGTGATACAGTGATGTATAAAATTCATATAATGAAGGAATGTTTAAAGCGTAATATTCCTATTATTTCAAGCATGGGTGCAGCAAATAAGATGGACCCTACTCGCTTCCAAATTGCAGATATTTCAAAAACACATACAGACCCATTGGCTAAAATCATTCGTACTAAGCTACGTAAAGAAGGTATTCATAAGGGTGTTACGGTTGTATTTTCAGATGAAAGTCCAATTGTCGTACGTCCAGATGTTGTCGAACATGTAGGTAAGCCGGATGCAGCAATTCGAAAAGCAAAGATGCCACCTTCATCTAACGCTTTTGTACCGTCAGTAGCAGGTTTAATTGCAGCAAGCTGGGTAGTCAATACCATCCTAAAAGATGTGAAAATTACGCGCGTACAAGGTTAATACCAAATACGGTGCTTTGGTAATAGTCAAAAAACAGCATAAATGTTCATTTTCGTAGAAGTAGCTGCCTTAATTGTATTTAGAGGTAGCTACTTTTTCTATGTTACAATTAGACCGTTGTAAAAAAGGAGGCCTATACAAATGGAAAAAATTTATCAAATGGAGTATAGAGGTTTAAATCTTTTCGACGAGATTAGCACAGTAGAGTTAGCTATAGATGAAGAAAACCAAACTATACATATTTTTGATGTTGGACAGGTTGTCAGCCCCATTTTTAATTTTGATGTATCAGCCTACGAATTGTCAGATGGTTTTTATAAAATGGCTGATGTTCTGCGACACAAAAAAATCTTAACGAATCAACAATCAGGTAGTGATTTAACATTAAGTGAATGGTTAATTATGAACAATGCTTATTTTTATATACCTCAAAAGCGCATTAAAAAATATGTGCATGGAAGTATTATTGAAATTATCGATCGAGCAAACGAACCATGCTTATTTGATGATTATGTACAAAGGGTATAATTTTACCAAAATAGTTCCTCTTATGTACATAAAATGCTATTAATTCACGAAATTGTCTTATTTTTTTCATGTCCACACTACTTCATATGGTTTATTGCTATAATTTGAATCATCCATTAGATAATCGATCAGTTTGTTTGGGATGCTTGGTGCTACTCAGTGAATAGACAGAAAGCTAAACAGCAAATGACATATGGGAGAGTGGGAAAATGGAAATTCAAGTAATTCGTGATCATTTAGATATTGTTAAACTTCAAGAGAAAATGAATGCCATTGTATTTGACTATTTGGATACATCCAACAACTATCCGAAAGCCATGAGAGAATTGAATCCTTTATATATACAAGTCACTACCTATTATAAGGAATATGTTAATCAGCGGGCAGGGGAATTACCGAAAGCAAATACGTATTGGCATTTATTTATCGATTGTTGTGCAAAATTATGCTACTTTTTAGCTGCATCGAC
Source organism: Lysinibacillus capsici (assembly GCF_003367505.1). Classification (GTDB taxonomy): domain Bacteria; phylum Bacillota; class Bacilli; order Bacillales_A; family Planococcaceae; genus Lysinibacillus; species Lysinibacillus capsici. Next base: position 222,544 of record NZ_PXXX01000018.1, on the reverse strand, counting down.
TTATTATTCTTCGAATGCTTTGCAAAAAACGCCTGAAAAAGTAGAGCATTTATTAAAAATAGCAGCCTATTCCTTACCGAGTATTGAGCAGGAAGAGAATGAGCAATTATTAGAAGATATCATGGCTCTTTTAACTGAAGTGCTAGAGGATGAAGAAAAAGCAACAAACATACGCAACGAAGTACTGTCACAAAAAGGTGAAGTGAAGCAATGTCTTCAACAATTTAAATTATTTGTGGAACAAGAACTTCCTGCATAAACCTTAGACAATAATAGACTATCTATTTTCTGAAAATAGCCTATACGTCAAGAATCTACGTAACTTATTGGGATTTAAATCAGTTTTTTCTACAATGTTCGATGTGGAAAGAGAGTGATTTACTTGCCTCTTTTAGTAGCGTGGGTTCTTTTTTATTATGACGAAAGTAAAAAGGCATATTTTCTTGAAAGGTATTTATGTTTTTTTGTCGAATTATAGTTAGAAAATTGGTAATATATGTGCTCACGCTGTAAGAACTTAGCTGAAAGAACTTATTGGAAGGGGGCTAAGCAATGATTGTAAATGGAATAGAAATAGATTTGGCGAATTTGGAAAAGCCGCTTTTATTAGTTAGTGAGGAAGATGAACTTTTATTTCTACAGCTTATCCAACCGACAATCGAACAGGAGCTTATTCAATGTCAATTAGCGCTCTCAACAAGGAAATCTATTTCATTGGTCAAAGATATTTGGTTGGCTATGTATAGAGATCGAGAAAAGCTGTACATCAATAGCGGTCATGCCATGCTTTATCCAATACGTTTAATTCTTTTTGAACTAGTCACACAAGCAGAATATTTCCAACGCTTAGCAAAAAAATCACGTGGCGATGAATGTCTTTCCCTTATCTATGCAGTTATTCTTTTGCAATTTGTCTTGCAATGGTTAAAAGATCGATTTAGTGGAAATAAAGAGGTATATGGTGCATTAAAACGGTTATACAGAGTGTCGGATGATGAATTAAGTAATGAGCCCTCCTGTGAAACAAGAGAACAAAAAATTGCACAAGCAATTGCTGTAAAAGCAATTCGCTTTGAGGTGAGAGAAAACAATCAAGAGTTCGCCAGCTTGCTGTATCAGTCGTATAATTTGATTGTTTTTTTGCATAGTAAGGAAAAAGAAGGAGATGTGGAAGAGTCCATTTTGCCATCACTTCGACATTTGGCAGAACCATTAAATTTGTTTTACCAAGAACGATATACAACAAATAACCCGAGCTTTACAGGATGATTGCTAGAGTAGCCTATCCTGTTGTTATATAAAAAGCAAAGTCATTTCAATTACTTAAGATAGTGACTTTGCTTTGTTTTATTATTTCTTATCTTGAAATGATTTTAGTTTGTCGTAGATGCCAGCCATGCGCTTTTCCTCACCAGCAATAACAGGTTTGTAGAATTCAGTTCCTACAAGTTCGTCTGGCAAATATTGCTGGTCTACCCAACCACCAAAAGTACCGATCGGTGTGTTATGAGGATATTGATAGCCAACGTGTCCTAAATCTTTTGCACCCTCGTAATGAGCATCTCGCAAATGATGAGGTATATCACCTGTTTTGCCTTCATGAATAGCCTTAATGGCAGCATCAATAGCCATAATGGCTGAGTTGGATTTTGAGGCAAGGCACATTTCAATGACAGCACTGGCAAGTGGTATACGTGCCTCTGGTAATCCTAGTCGTTCGGCTGCTTGAATAGCAGCTAATATATGAGGTCCGACTTCGGGATTAGCTAGACCAATATCCTCATAGGCCATAACAAGTAGGCGTCTGCTGACAGCCACTAAATCGCCTGTTTCCAATAAATGCGCTAGATAATACAGAGCAGCATTGGTATCACTGCCACGCACAGACTTTTGCAGGGCTGATAGTAAATTATAAAAATGTGATCCTTTTTTATCGCCATACACACCAATTCGACTAATGAGATGTTCAATGACATGGTCGGCAGCAACCGTTTGTCCATCCACCTCATCACTGGCATAGTAAATGGATTCTAGCAAAGTTAACGCTTTTCGTGCATCTCCATTTGCTGCGGCGGCAATTTGTTCAATTTGTGATGGTGTTAAGGCAAAATGATATTTACCTAGTCCGCGTCTTTCATCAGCAAGTGCTTTTTCAACTAGTTCGATTAAATTTTCCTTCGTTAAGCGTTTTAGCTGGTAAATTTCGCCACAGCGTGAACGAATCGCTGGATTAACATCATGATAGGGATTTTCTGTCGTGGCACCAATTAATACAATTGATCCATTTTCTACATGTGGTAACAGTGTATCTTGCTGTAATTTATTGAAACGGTGAATTTCATCTAGGAAAAGTATTACTTTCCCTGAAATTCTTGCTTCTTGTACAATATCTTCCACATCTTTTTTGCCAGCTCGTGTGGCATTAAGTGCGAAGAAAGGGAGCTTGGAACTTCCTGCAATGGCATTGGCAATGGATGTTTTACCGATTCCAGGTTCTCCATATAGCAACATGGAAGGGACGTGTTCATTTTGAATCATTTTATAAAGGGCTGTGTTGGGACCAATGAAATCCTGATGACCAACAATCTCATCAAGGGTTAAAGGTCGCATTCGAAAAGCGAGTGGTTCATTGTGCAAAATAACTTCCCCTTTCTGTCGTTGTCATTTTTTGCTTCATACATTTTTTTACGCTAAAATAAAGCACTCATATGGATTTTGAACGATTATGAATCGCTTTAATTAGTATATCATATCCTTCTAGGTGTATTTCCGAGTTCATCAAGAGGAGATTATGATATACTGTTGGTAGTATTTTGACTAGACTAATTGAGGGTGATAAAATGAAAATTTCAACAAAGGGCCGTTATGGGCTTACAATTATGATTGAATTAGCAAAGCATTATGGGGAAGGGCCAATTCCCTTGCGTAAAATTGCGGCGGAAAAGGAACTTTCAGAGGCATATTTAGAGCAATTAGTATCTCCGCTTCGTAATTCAGGCTTAGTAAAAAGTGTACGTGGTGCTTATGGTGGTTATATGCTAGCAAATCCACCTAGCGAAATTTCAGCAGCCCATGTTATTAGTGTGCTAGAAGGGCCGATTCAACCAGTAGAGGGTATTGAAAATGAAGAAGCCCCGCAACGTGAGTTATGGCTACGTATTCGTGATGCAGTAAAAAACGTGTTAGATACAACGACAATTGAAGATTTAGCACAATATACAGAAGAAAATGTAGTGGAAGGCTACATGTTCTATATTTAAAATAGTTTAAGCTAAAGCGCTACTCCTGCATTCACTTCATCTTTTTAGGAGATTGTGAACTATTCACATCTCAATGGCTATTTTTACGATGAGTGATGTGGGTTTTGTGCTTTTATCTCGATTCAGCAAATGTTTTGTACTAAAATGAACCACTAAGTACGGAAGACTCCCCACTTATAGAGGAGCGAAGAACACTTGTATTATTTTGCAAGCATTAACTGAATCAAGCGAAAGCCTCTGGCGGATGTCACAGAGTTTAAAAAGGAGTTTTCAACATGAATTCATATATCTATCTCGATCATGCGGCCACATCTCCAATGAATGGCCAAGTAATAGAAGCGATGACGACTGCTATGCAAGAGGTATTTGGCAATGCATCGAGTATTCATAAAGCAGGTCGAGAAGCAAGGAAATATCTAGATGATGCACGTGAGCTATTGGCGAAATCAATTGGTGCGCAAGCAGGGGAAATTATTTTCACAAGTGGTGGCACAGAAGCTGACAATATGGCAATTTTAGGGACTGTCTATGCCCGTGCAAATGAAGGAAAACACATCATAACAACGCAAGTAGAGCATCATGCAGTATTACATACGTGTGAAAAACTTGAACGTGATGGCTTTGAGGTGACCTATTTACCTGTTGATCAAAAAGGGCGTGTCGCGATTGAGGATGTCCAAAAAGCCCTTCGTGATGATACCATTTTAGTGACAATTATGTATGGAAATAATGAAGTTGGAACGATACAGCCAATTGCTGAGATTGGCGCGCTATTGCGTGAGCATAGTGCCATATTCCATACAGATGCGGTTCAGGCTTATGGCTTAGAGTCCATTGATGTAAATGAATTACAGGTGGATTTATTGAGTGTATCTGCTCATAAAATCAACGGTCCAAAAGGTGTTGGATTCCTTTATCAAAAAGCAGGAACACCGTTAGCAAGTTATGCTCTTGGGGGCGCACAAGAGAAAAAACGTCGTGCAGGTACTGAAAATATACCTGCCATTATTGCTTTTGCGACTGCAGTGCAAGTTGCAAATGAGTTGCGTGAAGAAAAGCGTTCACTATACAATCACTTTAAGCAAATTATGCTTGCTGTTTTTTCACAGGAAAAGCTAGCATTCCATGTAAATGGTGATGAGGTGGATTCGTTGCCTCATGTCTTAAATATTAGCTTTGCAGGCATGGAGGTAGAATCATTTTTAGTGAACCTTGATATGGCAGGTATCTATGTTTCGAGTGGTTCGGCATGTACTGCAGGATCGATTGATCCTTCTCATGTGTTAGTAGCAATGTTTGGACAAAGTGCAGAGGAGCTACGAAATTCAATCCGATTCAGCTTTGGGCAGGGTTTAACGGAAAAGGATATACAAGATGCAGCAGAAAAAACGGCTCAAATTGTGAAAAAACTAGCTAAAAAATAATTTGCAAAATACTTATGTTATGTTTCGTTAAAATATTGAAACATAAACTGTAATTAGATAAAAGAAAAGGTGACCACAATGAAAGAAACACGTGACCCCTCTCAAATTCGAGTTGTTGTCGGCATGTCAGGTGGGGTAGATTCATCGGTGGCGGCATACTTGTTAAAACAACAAGGGTATGAAGTAATCGGGATCTTTATGAAAAACTGGGATGATACAGACGAAAACGGTGTTTGTACAGCAACGGAAGATTATGACGATGTAATAAAAGTATGTAATCAAATTGGTATCCCATACTATGCTGTCAATTTCGAGAAACAATATTGGGATAAGGTTTTCACATACTTTTTAGAAGAATATAAAGCAGGGCGTACACCAAATCCTGATGTTATGTGCAATAAAGAAATTAAATTTAAAGCATTTTTAGAGCATGCCATGAACCTTGGTGCTGATTATTTAGCGACAGGTCACTATGCACGAATTGATCGTAGTGGTGATGGTGAAGTTAGAATGTTACGTGGCGTTGATGATAATAAAGATCAAACATACTTTTTAAATCAATTATCGCAAGAGCAATTGGCGCATGTAATGTTCCCAATTGGTGATATAGAGAAAAAAGAAGTACGAAAAATTGCAGAAGAAGCTGGCCTTGCTACGGCAAAGAAAAAAGATTCAACAGGCATTTGCTTTATCGGTGAACGTAATTTCAAAGAGTTCTTAAGTCAATATTTACCAGCACAACCTGGGAAAATGGAAACAATGGATGGCGTTGTAATGGGCCAACACGATGGTTTAATGTACTATACACTTGGTCAACGACACGGGCTTGGTATTGGTGGGGACGGCGAGCCTTGGTTTGTGCTAGGAAAAGATTTAGCGCGTAATGTTCTACTTGTCGGACAAGGCTTTGACAATGAATATTCGTATTCAACATCATTAACAGCTGTGAAAATGAACTATACTTCGACAAAAAAATTGCCTGGGAAATTTTCTTGCACAGCAAAATTCCGTTATCGTCAAACCGATACACCAGTAGAAGTTGAAATTTTACCAGATGGGCGTGCACACATTACATTTGCAGAACCTGTGCGTGCAATTACACCTGGCCAAGCTGTAGTGCTATACAACGGAGAAGAATGTATGGGTGGCGGAACGATTGATGAAGTCTTTAAAAGTAATGAAAAACTAACATATGTTGGATAAATTGCGTTAAGACTGCTTTTATGGCCTCTTGGCTTCCTAAAAGCAGTCTTTCGCTACATAGAGGTGAAGAACAAATGAATTATAATGAACAGGGCATCCAAGCATTTCAAGAAAAACGTTATGAGGATGCTGCTCAACTATTTACAAAAGCAATAGAGGCAGAGCCTGAAAATGCTATTGGGTATGTAAATTTCGGCAATTTATTAGCCGTATTAGAGGATACTGAACGTGCAGAGCGTTTCTTCCAAAAGGCAATCACTGTAGATGAATCAGCAGCTACAGCCTATTACGGTCTAGCGAATTTATATTACAATGCTGAACGCTATGCCGAGGCCGTGAAGCTATATGAGCAAGCGCTAAAACATCATATTGAAGGTGCCGATGTCTATTATATGATGGGGAAATGCTTTGAACGGTTGGATAACCCAAAATTGGCATTACCATATTTACAACGTGCGGTAGAAATTGCTCCAGAGGATACACAGATTCGTTTAGCCTATGCGATAGTGTTATGTGCATTAGAAATGTTTGAGGAAGGGAAGAAGGAACTAGATCTCTTAATTGAACAGGATTGGAATAATGCAGATGCACATTATAATTTAGGCGTACTATATGCCGTGTCTACCGAACAAACAGAGGATGCAATGTATCATTTGAAACAAGCCTTTACCTTACAACCTGAATATGACCAAGCACGTTATATTTACGATATGATTGCTCAACGATTTAACTGATAGATAATAAGCAGCGAGTGAATGTTGATTAACATTCTTGCTGCTTTTTTATTGATTTTATCTAGTAAAACAGAAAAAATTGTTTATTTTTTCATAAATTGATTCTCTTTCTCTTTTAATTCTAGTTCAAACTTGGTAATGTATGTCATGCAGGAAAGGAAAAGGTGACAGAATGAATAAAGTTTTTATTGCACTATTACTTGTAACAGCACTTGCTGCAATTGAGGGAACTATTGTTAGTACTGCTATTCCGAGTATTACGGCTGATTTATTAGGTGTAGACTTAATAAGCTGGATTTATTCTGCTTATTTACTAGCTTCAGCCATAGCGGCGATTATTTTTGGTAAATTAGCCGATTTATTTGGTCGTAAACGGATGATTATTACTGGTATCATTATTTTTTTAGTAGGTTCTATGTTATGTGGTTTAGCTCAATCCATGGAGCAATTAATTGTTTTTCGAGCAATTCAAGGTATTGGCGCAGGTTCAATTTTACCGATTACATTAACAATGGTTGGTGAATTGTTTAAGACTGAAAAAGAGCGTGCCAAAGGACAAAGCTATTTAAGTATGGTATGGGGCGTTTCTGGTGTAGTAGGTCCGTTATTTGGAGGCTTTATAGTTGACCAAGTATCTTGGCATTTTATTTTCTTCATTAATGTACCGTTTGGTTTAGCCTCTATTTATTTAATTGCTAAACATTATAAAGAACAACTAGAGGCAGTGAAGCGTAAAATTGACTACCTAGGTGCAGTGTTTTTTACAATTGGCATGGTTGCGTTACTGTTTGTTATTATCGAAAACAGTAAAACACAAACCTGGTTATCAGGTCAATCGCTGCTAATGTATGGTGTTGCTCTTGTATTCTTAAGTATTTTTATCTGGGTGGAGTTACGAGCAGAGGAGCCAATTATTCCGTTAACACTGTTTAAAAATGGACGACTAATGGTCATTAATGCATTAACTTTAAGCGGTATGTCTATTGTCATTGGTGTAACCGTTTATATTCCTATATTTGCTCAAAGTGTTTTAGGCAAAAATGCAACGCAGGCTGGTTTATTATTAACACCAATGTCTATTTTTTGGACGGTGAACTCGATTATGGCAGGTTATTTAATCGGTCGTTTAACAAATAAACGCATTATCCAAATGGGTACGATTTTACTTGTTACGGGTACACTATTGTTGGCAAGACTATCTTCAGGTTCTAGTGATTTCAGCGTTTATTTCGCATCATCATTAATTGGGCTAGGGATGGGCTTTATTATGCCGATGTTGATGATTTCCATACAAAAGGTGGCAGATCCAAAGCAACTTGGTATTTCAATTGGTTTGAACTCTTTTACAAATACATTTAGCCAAGCGATTGGTGCAGCGCTATTTGGTATGATTTTCAACCTGGCAACGAGTGAAAAAATGGCTTCATTAGGAAAAGGTGAAATTCAATTAAATGGTGAATTTGCAAAAGGTGGGTTTAATTTAGAAGAAGTAAACTTTTTAAAGGACACTATTGCGAATGGCGTCAGTTATGTATATATAGCTACCTTTATTTTTGCTATTGGTGCTCTTATTTTCTCCTTTTTTGTAGCAACGAAATCTACAAGGAAAGCGCAATCGTGAAAAAAAAGTAAAATCCACCTCACATTCTGTGATCAAGCAGCGTGTGAGGTGGGTTTTTCATTTGACGACTAAACCATAGAATAAATTTACTTTTTGAATAGAGTGTCATCAATTATTTGATTGCCAGGTAGTTCCGTTAAGTATTTCGCTAAATGTGCGATGGGGGTACTGTCTAGCAAAGAAGGCTCGGCTTCATTTTCTTTTAAAATATTGATTTCCTTATTCAGTCGCTCTATTTTTCGATCTAATTCAGCTGCTTGTAGTGCGGCTTCCTTTAATTCATGTCGAATATGCTCAGGTACTTCTTTGTTATACTTATAATAAATTTTGTGTTCTAAGCTTGCCCAGAAATCCATTGCAATTGTACGAATTTGGATCTCTGTATAGACCTTTTCCATATGGTCTGACATAAAGATAGGAATTTTAATAATAAGATGTAAGCTTTGGTAGCCATTTTCTTTTGGATTGGCTATATAATCCTTCACCTCAACAACTTCCATGTCATGCTGTGCTTGTAACATGGCACTTACCTTGTAAATATCCTCCACAAAGGAACAGGTGATGCGAGCACCAGCTATATCGCGGATATTTTCACGCACAGCCTCTATTGATGGAGGAAGCTCTTTTTTCATCATCTTCGTTAAAATACTTTTAGGTGATTTTACACGTGTAGATACATGCTCAATTGGATTATATTCATGAATTAACTTAAATTCTTCTTGTAATATATTAATTTTCGTTTCCACTTCCTGTAGAGCAAATTTGTAAGCTAAAAAGAAGCGTGTTAATTCAGTTTGAAAAGATTTTAAAGTGTTTACTTCTAGTTCAGTTTTCATCGTTTGTAAATCCTTTCTTTTACGGTTTGTTCGATTTTTATTTTTCGTATAGCTGTGATGGCAACGAGATAGCCGATCATTGGTGAAATTCATAGCCCTAGGCATAGGAAAATGATCAACGAACGTGACAAGGATTGTCATTAGAAAATATAGACCTAAAGCTGCTACAACACCTAAAAAAAGCAAAATACTGCCCATATCAGTCATTAAAAAATAATTTGCTCCACATATGGAACTGAGGCTAAATGATCAAGAAAAATCCATGATGCGATGACAAAAAAAGCGAATAAGAGTAGTGAAATGTACTTCCAAATGGAATTTTCTATAGCTCTCCATAAAAGAATGTTTGATGCACAAGCAAACGTAATGATTTGCCCTGCATCTGATTCATTAATAATATACCTTCTATGATGAACTTCAATCCTATCGTCAATGATAAATTTTTATTGATTGAAAGCTTCCATAAATAAACAATTAATATAGGCAAACTAATACGAGCTATATAAAAATTAAACGGACCAAAAGTTATCCACCATGTTCTCTATCCACTATGAAAGCCTACACCATAGGAGATCACGGTGATTATCTCTATAAGAAGAGCGGAAAGCATAAAAATAAGGTAGGAAAAAATATGTAGTTTAGTCATGGAAGCCCCCTGTGGTTTATGCTATACAATATATAACTCACATGACAATGAAAAGGTTTCAGAAATAGGGGCAAGGAAGAAATGCAGAAGAGGGTTTGAGGTTAAACAAAGGGAACCTTTTGTCCCCTTGTTTTAACTAATAATTTCAGCATTTAAGTTATAGCGCTTATTAAACTCATCAACGAAAATTTGTAAATCAATATAGGTTCCAATATAAGGCTCTGTTTCTTGATCGCGTAAGAACCCACATGTTGCCTTTAGTGATTTTGAAAATTCCAATAACATTTGTTCGTTGTCAAGTTGTACATGAATCGCAAGAGAATGATCTTTTTTATTCACTTTAAAATACTTACCATCTATAATTCTCTCTAAATTAGTTTCTTGAAATGGAAAAACATAATCTTTATAAATGAGCTTCACAAGATCCCGCCTTTTTTACAATATTCTACTACATCTGTATAAGGTAAATCGCCACCAAAAATTGAGAGCGCACTTCCAATGGTTACATGAAGTTTTCCGTGGGCTAATTGATTAAATTTTTCTAAGTCTTCGATTGAACGAACGCCACCTGCATAGGTAGTTGGAATAGATGTCCAGGCAGCTAAATCCTGTACCAAGCTTTCCTGCATACCACCCTTTTTCCCTTCAACATCGACAGCATGTATTAACAGCTCATCACAAAAGTCTTCAATATAGGCAATCGACGCAGCATTGACTTCGAAATGACTAAATGTAGTCCATTTATCTGTCATGACAAACCACTTCCCATCACGCATCTTACAACTGAGATCAATGACAAGGTGTTCTTTACCAATTAATTGATTTAAGCGCTTTAAACGCGCTAAATCGAGCTGACCATCATGAAAAATATAGGATGTGACAATGACATGCGAAGCGCCTGCGTCAATATACTTTTGAGCATTGTCAGCCGTAATGCCACCACCTATTTGCAAGCCTTGAGGATAGGCTTTTAAAGCGGATAGGGCAGCTTCTTCATTACCAGAGCCTAGCATAATAACGTGTCCACCTGTTAAACGATCTTGGGCAAACATTTGTGCATAGTGGCTAGCGTCATGTTGAGAAATAAAGTTTTCTACAACTGCTTGATTTGTATATCCCAAAGTGCTACCTACAATTTGCTTTACTTTGCCATCGTGTAAATCGATGCAAGGTCTAAATTCCAATAATTTCACAATCCTTCCGTGCAACTAATTCATATTAATCATAGCATGGAACGGAGGATAAAGGCAGAGAATTGTCATTTGTCAAAATAATGTAAAAATAACGAAGTGGATATATTTTTGTCTGCGATATTTTTATGTGGCTATGGTAAAATAAAAAGATTGAAAACTATAAGAAAGGACGGACCGAACATGACAGATCATTTAGATTTATTTGAACTCAATAAATTTTTTATACTCGGACGTCCGATCGTCTCTATCTTTCATAATGCGCAAAATATGTATTCGATTGTACGTGTGAAAATTCAAGAGACGAATTTGCAATATGAAGATAAAGAGATTATTGTTGTTGGTTATTTTCCCCCACTACAAATGGATGAACAATATCGATTTACTGGTATTTTAAAACAGCATCCTAAATACGGCGCTCAATTTCAAATTGAGACATTTACAAAAGAGGTACCTGCAACTGAGCAAGGAATTATTCATTATTTATCTAGTGACCTCTTCGTAGGGATCGGGAAAAAAACAGCTGAAACGATTGTTGAAAAACTAGGTGCTAATGCACTCCGTGTTATTTTAGAAGATCCTAGTGCCCTCGATGCTGTTCCGCGTCTATCCGCTGAAAAAAAAGAAGTCATTCACCGCACCATTGAGCAAAACTTAGGCTTAGAGCGGGTCATGATTCAATTGAATGAGTGGGGATTTGGTCCACAGCTTGGGATGAAGATTTATCAAACCTATCGAACAGAAGCCATTGAATTACTGACAGAAAATCCATACCGCTTGATTGAAGATGTGGAAGGGGTGGGTTTCTTTCGAGCCGACGAGCTAGGTGCGAAATTAGGTATAACTGGTAAACATCCTGATCGTGTCAAAGCAGCGATTTTACATATTTTAAATACAGCAGCTTTATCGGATGGACATGTTTATCTAGATGCAGAACAGGTTTTACCGCTCGTTAAGGAAATGCTTGAACAAAGCCAACGACAGGAGATACCATTCGAGGATATTTCTCAAGCCTGTATCAGACTCCGTGAAGAAGGCAAAATTTGTGGTGAAGAGACAAGGTTATATTTGCCATCACTCTATTTTTCAGAGGTAGGGATTGCATCGAAAATCTTATCGCTTATCGAGCGGAATAATAAGGCTGAACATTTTAGTAAAGATGAAATTCGAAAAGCCATTGGAGAAACAGAGGAGCTACTCAATGTTACCTATGCAGAAACACAAGCGAATGCCATCGAACAGGCTTTAAATTCAGCTGTTATGATTTTAACGGGTGGTCCTGGTACGGGGAAAACCACTGTTGTACGGGGAGTCGTAGAAGTTTATGCAAAGCTTCATGGGCTATCCTTAAATCCAAAAGAGTATGCTCAAAAAGAGGAGCCTTTTCCGATTATTCTTTGTGCGCCGACTGGACGTGCTGCTAAACGATTAGCCGAATCAACAGAGCTTCCTGCGATGACCATCCATCGACTGCTCGGTTTTACAGGGCAAGAAAAAGAGGAAGAAACAGAGCGGGAAGTAACAGGTAAGCTGATTATCGTGGATGAAATGTCAATGGTTGATACATGGCTTGCCCATCAATTATTAAAAGCTTTACATGAAGATGTTCAAGTTGTCTTTGTTGGAGATCAGGATCAGCTTCCACCAGTAGGTCCAGGACAGGTGTTAAAGGATTTATTAGCATCCAAGCAGCTACCAACTGTCGAGCTAACAGATGTTTATCGACAAGCAGAAGGCTCAACGATTATTGAACTTGCGCATCAAATAAAAAAAGGAACGATTCCACAAGAGTTAACAGCTAAAACCTCTGATCGTTCGTTTATTAAGGCTTCAGCAGACCAAGTTGCCAACGTTGTAACTCAAGTTGTCAAAAGTGCTGTCGCAAAGGGCCAGGAAATCCGTAATATTCAAGTGTTGGCGCCCATGTATAAAGGACCAGCTGGTATAGATAATTTAAATAAAATGATTCAAGAGCTTATTAACCCAAATGATACTGGCACACGAAAAGAGCTAGTCTTTGGGGATGTCACCTATCGAATAAAGGATAAAGTTCTTCAGCTTGTCAATCAACCTGAAAGCAATGTCTTTAATGGAGATATGGGTGAGGTCATTAGTATTATTAAGGCGAAAGAGACGATCGAAAAACAAGATTTACTGATCGTATCCTTTGATGGCATTGAAGTGACCTATCAACGAAGCGACCTCAATCAATTGACACTAGCTTATTGTTGCTCCATCCATAAATCACAGGGCTCTGAGTTTCAAACGGTCATTATGCCAGTGGTTAGAGGGTATTCCAAAATGTTACGGCGTAATCTTTTATACACAGGTATTACACGTGCTAAAAACTTTTTGATTTTATGTGGTGAACCAGATGTGCTTGCGGATGGTTTACAACGTACAGATGACCTTCAGCGTTTCACCTCTTTACGTGCAAGACTTAACCCAATGGAAATTGAGGAAGAACTTGTGGAAGTCGAGGCAGTGCCAGTAGATAATGAAGGGATGCAGGAGCCTGTTTCCGTTGAACAAAAGCTAACAGTTGAAACAGCCCCTTATATTCATCCAATGATTGGTATGAATGATGTCTCTCCATATGATTTTTTGGATGACTAAAATATATATTCCCGATTAGACTGTCTAATCGGGTTTTTCTAATTGATGTATCGTCACCTAATATTTGGACATTTCATATACTAGATGAGTACAAAAACATAGGGAATGTATAGGGGTGACAGCATGCCAATAATGACAGGGCAACAGTATATTGAACGAATTGATGCTTTAAAAACGTATATTTCGATAGATGGGAAAGTCGTGACAGGAAAGGTGTCAGAACATCCTGCCTTTAAAGGAATTATCCAGAGTCAAGCGAAACTTTTTGATTTACAACATCAAGAGGCACTTCTTGAAAAAATGACCTATGAATCGCCAACTAGTAAACAGAAAGTTGGCATGTCATTTCTTCAAGTATTGACGCCAGAAGATCTTGTGAAGAGGCGCCAAGCGGCAAGGGAATGGGCATTATCTTCTCAAGGCTTTATGGGGAGAAGCCCTGATTATATGAATACAACATTAATGGCCCTTGCATCAGCGTCAGATTTTTTAAAAGAGAAGCCAAATTGTTTCCCAGAGCATTTGCTGAAGTTCTATGAGTATGCTCGCGAGAATGATATTACGATGACACATACCTTTATCGAACCACAGGTAAATCGCAAGCGCTTTTACTATGAGGATGAAGAAGTAACCATTGCAGCTAAAATCATTGGGAAAACAAGTGAGGGCTTAGTCATTAAAGGGGCAAGATTACTAGCGACACAGGGTGGCATAACAGATGAGCTTCTTGTTTTATCAACAAATGGCTATGATGAAGGAAAAGGTTTCGGGTTTTCTATTCCAAGTAACACGAAAGGCTTAAAGTTTTTATGTCGGCAATCATTTGTAGGGGGAGATTCTACCTTTGATTATCCGTTAAGTGCACGTTTTGAAGAAATGGATGCAATCGTTGTGTTTGAGGATGTAGTTGTCCCGTGGGAACGAGTATTTTATTACGAAAATGTTGAAGTGGCCAATCAATTTATGAATGTTAGTGGCTTCCAAGCGTATACTTTGCATCATGTGCTGTCACGTCAAATTGCTAAGACGGAATTCATCCTAGGGGTTGTACAAATGATTGTGGATTCCATAAATATTGGGGATTACCAACATGTCCATCAAAAAGTGGTAGATGTCATCGTAGCATTAGAAACGATGAAAGCATTGCAATTAAAATCAGAAATTGAGGCACAAAGGGATTCCTTTGGCTTTATCAGACCAGACCAATCCACATTACAGGTCGCTATTCATATCTTCCCGAAAGTATATCCTACCTTTACAGATATCATCCAGCAACTGGGAGCAAGTGGATTAATGTCCATACCGAGTGCAAAAGCTTTTGCAACGGATGATGGGGATCTTGATCATTATCTGCAATCATTTCAAGACAAAGGGGAAGAGCGAGTAAAGAAATTTCGTTTAGCTTGGGATTTAACAATGAGTAGTTTTGGCACAAGACAGACATTGTATGAACGCTTTTTCTTTGGTGATCCTGTACGTTTATCTAGCTTACTCTATCAATCTTATCAACGAGAGCATTTAGTGCAAAGAGTGGAAGACTTTTTGAAAAATGATTGATAGAAAGTTTGACAGTTGTGAAACTATCCGTTATCATTTACAGGAATAAAAAAATAAGACTCCCTTCGTTAGGTGAGGCTCCTATGCTGGAGATACGCTACTACCCAAAAATGTCGAGAGACGCCAATGGGTCAACAGAAATCATCGAAATAAGGTGTTTTTTAACGTAGCTGGACATATTCCTATGCCGCATAGTGCTAAAACTCAACGTTTGAAGGTAACAAGCATGCAATGTATTTTATTGCTATTTTTTTGATATGTGTATTCAACACGCCTTCATTCGTAGAAGGCGTGTTTTTGTTATGGAAGGAAGGTGATGAGAAATGGATAGTAGTCCTGAACCGAATAAGTATCATTTAGGCAAAGGGAAACACATAAAAAGTCATCGATTTCTGATCACCGATGCAGACAAAGGGTGATTAAGGATGACCTTTTGTTTCCCTCAATAACAAACACGAGGTGAAATGCAATGATTAAAATCCACTATTATAATAGCAGCAGCAAGACAGTCCAACATGATTTCAATATGATTGATTTACAACTCCCTATTCATAACGAAGATTTATTATGGGTAGATTTATATGCCTATAGTTATAATGAATTGAATAATATAGCTGATGTATTTGGCTTTCATCCACTAGCAGTTGAAGATTGCTTACATGAAGGCTCACGTCCAAAAATGGATAGTTATGGTGATTATAAATTTTTTGTGCTCCATGCACCAATTTATAATGAGAAAAGTAACAATGAAATTACAACCGTTGAGTTAAATATTTTTATGGGACCAAACTATATTGTGACTGTGCATAAACAAAAGTTGCAATGGCTAGGAAAAATGGAAAATGTTTGTGTCAATAGCCCAAGATTTTTGGAAAAGGGTACTGATTTTTTATTGCATACAATTATTGACGGTATTACAGACGAATACTTCCCAGTATTAGAACGAATTCGCGCACGTATAGATGAACTAGAAGAAGAAATTTATGATTATCAACCAAAAGTGGTGACAGAGGAATTTCTTGCATTGAAGCGGACAATTATTTTAATTCGTCAGGCCATTATGCCACAAAGAAGAATTTTTTCTACAATCAATGGCCAGTGGAAATTTGATATTCAAGAAGAAAATATTCCATTCTATAAAGATTTGAATGACCATCTAGAGCGTATTGTCGACTCCACAGAGACATATCGCGATTTAGTGAACAGCACGCTTGATACGTATTTTTCAATTATCAGTGGGAAATCCATTGAAAAGCTGAATTTATTAACGGTCATTTCGACAATTATGTTACCACTATCAGTAATTACTAGTTTTTTTGGAATGAATGTGCCTTTACCTTATCAAGATACCCCTTATACAACTATTGCAATTAGCGCTTTCTTAGTTATCTTTACATGGGGTATGTGGATATATTTCAAAAAAATGATTGCTTAGTTAGTGTTAGTCAGACTAGTACTAATTGACAGCGCAATAGATTTTTTTTATAATTTTCGATAGAAAAAGTAAAAACGATGATGGAAAAAGTACGTATTTGTGTGTGCACAAGAAAGGGATTTCTAGGCTGAAAAAATCCTCACAACAGCAAATGCTGAAAGCTACTCCAGAGTGCAGCTAATCCCTGCCGTTCACTGACGTTACAAGTGCTAAAGAGGTAAGTAAGGTTTTTACTTACAACTAGGGTGGTACCGCGAGACTAATGACAAGTCCTCGTCCCTTTTTGGGGATGAGGGCTTTTTTTATTTTCTTCGGTAAATCGCAGGATTCGTATCGTGATTTTACAATATAAAATAGGAGGAATTTATCCAATGAAAGCAGTAGATATTCGCCGTATGTATTTGGAATTTTTTAAAGAAAAGGGGCATCATCATGAGCCATCAGCACCACTTGTGCCAATAAATGATCCATCACTTCTTTGGATCAACTCAGGTGTTGCAACTTTGAAACCATATTTTGATGGCCGTATTATCCCTGATAATCCACGTATTACAAATGCACAAAAATCGATTCGTACCAACGATATTGAAAACGTTGGGAAAACAGCTCGACACCATACATTCTTTGAAATGTTAGGAAACTTCTCTATTGGTGACTACTTTAAAAAAGAAGCAATTCATTATGCTTGGGAGTTTTTAACAGATAAAAAATGGATGGGCTTTGATCCAGCGTTATTATCCATCACGATTCACCCAGAAGACCAGGAAGCATATGATGTTTGGCATCAGGAAATTGGTATTCCAGAAGAACGTTTAATTCGTTTAGAAGGGAACTTCTGGGATATAGGAGAAGGCCCATCTGGTCCGAACTCAGAGATTTTTTATGATCGCGGCGTAGAATACGGCTCAGATGAAAATGACCCTGAAATGTATCCAGGAGGAGAAAATGAGCGTTACCTAGAAATTTGGAACCTTGTGTTCTCTCAATTTAACCATAATCCTGATGGCACTTACACGCCACTACCAAAGCAAAATATTGATACAGGTATGGGCTTAGAGCGTATTGTGTCCGTCGTGCAAAATGTACCAACAAACTTTGATACTGATTTATTTATGCCAATTATTGAAAAAATTGAGGAGTTTGCCAATCGTAAATATAAACGACCTGGCGAAGTAGACTTAAATGAAATCTTTGGCTCAGATGAAGATATTAATACACCATTTAAAGTGATTGCAGACCATATCCGTACAGTAGCATTTGCTATAGGCGATGGTGCCCTGCCTTCAAATGAAGGCCGTGGCTATGTATTACGTCGCTTACTACGTCGTGCCGTTCGCTATGCTAAACAAATTGGTATTGAAAAACCATTTATGTTTGAACTTGTACCAACTGTGGGTAAAATTATGGAAGACTTCTATCCAGAAGTTACAGAGAAATGCGAATTTATTCAACGTGTCATTAAAAATGAAGAAATTCGTTTCCACGAAACATTAGATGGTGGTTTAGCTATCTTTAATGAAGTAGTGGAATCTCAAAAAGCAGCTGGTCATGATTACATCCCAGGAGCAGATGCTTTCCGTTTATATGATACTTATGGTTTCCCAATCGAGCTAACGGAAGAATATGCAGAGGAAGTAGGCATGAAAGTAGATCATGAAGGTTTTGAGGCAGCGATGGAAGAGCAACGTGAACGCGCGCGTGCTGCACGACAAGATGTTGATTCGATGCAAGTACAGAATGAAGTATTAGCAAACTTAACGGTTGCAAGTGAATTTGTTGGCTATGATACGTTAAGTGTTAATACTGAAATCGCTGCAATGATCGTCAATGGTCAAGTTGCGAAAGTCGCTTCGGAAGGTCAGGAAGCATTGGTTATTTTAGCGAAGACACCATTCTACGCTGAAATGGGTGGTCAAATTGCTGATAGTGGTACTATTTCAAATGATAGCTTTACGGCTGTTGTAAAAGATGTTCAAAAAGCACCGAATGGTCAACCGCTTCATACAGTAGTAGTTGAATCTGGGGAAATGCATGTGGAAGATGCAGTGCAAGCAGTGGTCAATCGTGATGACCGTAATTTAATCATTAAAAACCATACGGCAACACATATTATGCAACGTGCATTAAAAGATGTGCTAGGTGATCATGTGAACCAAGCTGGATCATATGTAGGACCTGATCGTTTACGTTTTGATTTCTCTCACTTTGGTCAAGTTACAAAAGAAGAATTACAGCAAATTGAACGTATTGTAAATGAAAAAGTGTGGGATGATATAGAGGTCGTTATTGAAGAAAAAGGTATTGATGAAGCAAAAGCAATGGGTGCTATGGCATTATTCGGTGAAAAATATGGAGATGTTGTACGTGTAGTATCCATCGGAGATTATTCGATTGAGCTATGTGGTGGTATCCATGTTAAACGCTCTTCTGAAATTGGCTTCTTTAAAATTGTTTCAGAGGGTGGTATCGGTGCAGGTACTCGTCGTATTGAAGCTGTTACAGGAAAAGTTGCTTATGAAGCAGTAAAAGAAGAAGAAGCATTATTAAATGATGCAGCAGCATTATTAAAAGCAAATGCTAAAGATATTGTCACAAAAGTACAGGCATTACAAGCAGACTATAAAGAATTACAACGTGAAAACGAAGCATTATCTCAAAAAATCGCCAATGCACAGGCAGGGGCAGTTGTTGATGCCGCTCAAACAATTGGAGATGTGACAGTGCTATCTACAAAAGTGGAAGCGAAGGATAACAATCAACTCCGTCAAATGATGGATGACCTGAAAGCAAAAATGCCAAAAGCAGTCATTGTTCTTGGAGCAGTTGATGGTGAAAAAGTTATGTTATGTGCTGGTGTTTCAAAAGAATTAGTTGGTGGCAATTACCATGCAGGGAATATTGTGAAAATGGTTGCGGAAGCATGTGGTGGTAAAGGTGGCGGTCGTCCAGATATGGCGATGGCAGGTGCAAAAGATGCATCAAAACTTGATGAAGCACTACTTTCTGTGTATGATTATGTTAAATCCATTTAATTAATTCACCAAAACATGTTATAATAAAGAGAAATTGGAGATGAGCTTGTTTGCACATCTCCTTATTTCTGAAAGCGAGGTGCTGGTCATGAGTTCATTTGATCAAACGATGAAATTTAATTTTCCAGAAGAATCAATGGAACAGGAAGTCAAGCAGGTAATGTTGAAAGTTCATTCTTCATTAGAGGAAAAGGGATATAACCCTATCAATCAGATTGTTGGTTACTTACTTTCTGGTGATCCGGCGTATATTCCTCGCCATCAGGATGCTCGTAATTTAATTCGCAAGCTTGAGCGTGACGAAATTCTAGAGGAGCTTGTTAAATTTTATATCAAAAAGAATAACGAGGACTAGAAATGAGAATTATGGGATTAGACGTTGGGTCAAAAACTGTGGGTGTTGCTGTAAGTGATGCACTTGGTTGGACCGCCCAAGGTATTGAAACCGTAAAAATTGATGAAGCTAATGGTGAGTTCGGTATTGACCGTATCGCTGAGCTAGTAAAGGAATATACTATAACAGAATTTGTTGTAGGTTTTCCAAAAAACATGAATAATACGGTTGGACCGCGTGGAGAGGCTTCTGAGAACTATAAAAAGCTATTAGAAGAGCATTTCTCACTACCGGTCAAATTATGGGATGAACGTTTAACGACGATGGCTGCTGAACGTATGCTGATCGAAGCGGACGTGAGTCGCAAAAAGCGCAAGCAGGTCATTGATAAAATGGCAGCTGTGATGATTTTACAAGGCTACTTAGATAGCAAAAATTAATTGATGAGGTGACTATGCATGGCACACGAGCATAACCATGAAGAAGAATTACATGTTCAACACATTACAGTGATTGACGAAAACGGAAACGAGCAGCTTTGTGAAGTGATTCACGTTCATGAATCTCCAGAGTTTGGCAAATCATATGTGTTTTACTCAATGGTAGGCGCAGAGGAAGATGAAGATGGCTCAGTTGAAATCTTTGTATCTTCATTTGTACCATCTGAAAATGGTGAAGATGGTGAATTAACACCAATCGAAACTGAAGCAGAGTGGGATATGGTAGAGGACGTTTTAAACGCTTTAGAGGATGAAAACGAAGACTAATCTTCTAACTCAAAGCTTGGAACAAGGATCGCAGCTTGCAGTCCTTGTTCCTTTTTTATTGAAGCTTTTCTAATGTAGAAGGATTGTTAAATTGAAGAATGAATGCATTGTAAATGTGTGATTTTTATCCACAATTGTTGGGAAACGTTCATAAAGTTTGTGGATTCGCTTAGAAATAGAGTGTAACCGTTCCAAGCACCACTCCAAACATCGAGAACCTGCTCAAAGGTAGAGAAGAAATGCAGGGAAAACTTGCTCAAAAATAGGAGAAGCTATTCTAAAGTGTCTAACCTCAAAAAAACGATTTAATAAATGACATCAAATTGTCATAAAGGAGGAACCAGAATGAATGAAGAAACGCAAGAATTTATGATCATTGGGAAAGATGGTAAGGAACAGCAGTGTCGTGTGGTCTTTACCTTTGATGCGGAGGACAAGTCCTATGTGTTATTTTCCCTTCTAGATGAAACCGGTCAAGAAATTCCAGGAGACCTTTCCGCGATGACTTTTGATTATGATGACAATACAGGTGAGATGACAAATTTACAGCCTGTTGAAACAGATGCCGAATGGGAAATGATTAATGAAGTGGTGTTAACATTACTTGATGAATTTGAAGAAGAACCACAGCTAATTACTGTGACAGACGAAGAAGGAAAAGATCAAGTGTGCGAAGTCATTCATACATTTTCATCTGAGCAATTCGGTAAATCGTATGTATTATATGTGCCAGCAACAGATGAACCGATTGATGAGCGTGATATTTTTGCAGCCCAATATATAGCTGGAAATGAAGGCCAGATTGAAGAGTTATACCCGATTGAGTCAGATGAAGAATGGGAATTTGTAGAAGAAGTATTAAACACTTTATAGGATAAACTATTTCTAGAATCCTCAAAAATCTGCTAACGAAAGTTGTTGGCAGATTTTTTACATATGTAATTTCTACAGAATTGTCGATTTCTGTTTGTCGTGAAAGTTGATTTCTAGTATGATATTGAATAGTGATAGGGGGGAAACCCGTGGATAACGGTTCAAAAAAACAAGAAATGTTTTCAAAAATGCAAGAAAGAAAATCTGAGGTAAAAATGGTGAGAAAAATCGTCGCAATTATTGCCATTGTTTTCGTACTAATAATTGGAGTTGTTGGTTTATTTGGGTACAATTATGTAAAAGGTGCTTTAAAACCATTAGACCCTAATGCAACGAAAACAATTGCAGTAGAAGTACCAATTGGCTCTAGTTTGTCCTCCATTTCAACACTACTAGAGAAAAAAGGTGTCATAAAAGATGCACGTGTTTTTAAATACTATGCAAAATTTAAAAATGAATCACAATTTCAAGCGGGAAATTATGATTTAACACAGGCAATGACATTTGATGAACTCATTGAAAGCTTGAAAACAGGGAAGGTATATCGTAAGCCTGTCTTTACGATGACAGTCCCAGAAGGCTTAACACTTGAACAAATTGGGAAAGTGATTGAAAAGAAAACACCGTACACACAAAAAGAATTTATGGATCTTGTGACGAGTGACACATTTGTTCAGCAAATGATGGCTAATTATCCTGAGCTAGTTACAGAGGCTGTTTTAGCTGACAATATTCGCTATGACTTAGAGGGCTATTTATATCCAGCTACGTATTCTTATTATGAAGAAAAACCATCTTTACAAGCGATTGTAGAAGAGATGATAGCAGCCATGAACAATGTAGTGAAGAACTATAGTGATGTATTAGCTGAAAAACAAATGTCCGTACATCAGCTGTTAACATTTGCGTCATTATTGGAAGAAGAAGCGACTGCTCAAACGGATCGAGAGACTATTGCAAGTGTCTTCTATAATCGAATCAATGAAGGGATGCCACTCCAAACAGACCCAACCGTGCTCTATGCACTGGGTGATCACAAGGATCGTGTTCTATATGAAGATTTAGAAGTGGATAATGCCTATAACACTTACAAAAATAAAGGTCTACCACCTGGTCCAATAGCAGGTGCAGGTAAAACTTCGATTGAGGCATCATTAAATCCAAGTCAAACAGATTATTTCTACTTCCTAGCAGATAAAGAGGGTGTCAACCACTTCTCAAAAACCTATGATGAGCATTTGCAGAAGGTAGAAAAATATTTACGAAAAGAAGAGTAAACATATAGGAAGAACAAAAATCGTATAGCAAACAGATGGATAGAAGGAAAGAAAAATAGCTTTCCTTCTATTTTCATGCTATTATAAAGTGTGATTTTTGATCAATCCGTTCATTTATGCGGGACAAATATGCGTGGTGGCAATTGTTTGAGCATATCGAAGCAATTGCTCATTTTTGTATGGCAAAGTACCAAGACATCACGTTTGGTCTTTTTCTTTTTGTTGATAAATGATGAAGTACAGACAACGGCAAACGCTCGTTGCCTTTTAAATGAGGGTGGAAACAATGGAATTATCAGATGCATATATACAATCATTTATACAGCCACGTAATGAATTGCTTTTAGAAATGGAAGCATTTGCGGAGGAGCATCACGTACCGATCATGCAGCTAGCAGGTATTGATGCATTAAATCAACTGTTGCGTATTCAAAATCCGTCAAAAATTTTAGAGATAGGTACAGCAATTGGTTACTCTGCTATTCGTATGGCAGAGGCATTGCCTTATGTCCAAATTGTTACAATTGAACGTGATCAAGATCGTGTAGCAAGGGCAAAAGCCTATATTAAACGGTCGACTGTATCCGATCGAATTACGGTCATTGAGGGTGACGCTTTAGAAGTGGATGACGAGGCCATTAACACAACATTCGATGCGGTCTTTATTGATGCTGCGAAGGGACAATACCAACGCTTTTTTGAAAAATATGCACCTTTAGTAAAATCAGGTGGGGTATTGTATATCGATAATATGTACATGCATGGTTTGTCTGATTTAGAGTTGAAGGATGTTCCACGTCGTAAGCGAACAATGATTCGCAATTTAAAAAACTTCACGGATTGGATTATGCAGCACCCAGATTATACAAGTGCTTTTTTACCAGTCGGTGATGGTTTATTACTATGTTTGAAGAGGTGACTACTATGAAAAAACCAGAATTGCTTGTGACACCACAATCATTAGAACATATAAAAGCACTTTTAGTCGCTGGAGCAGATGCTTTTGTTATTGGTGAACAACAATTTGGTCTACGTCTAGCAGGAGAGTTCTCCGTTGAAGAAGTAGAAGAAGCGACAAAGCTTATTCATGAAGCGGGTAAAAAGGTATATGTTGCAGTCAATGCACTTTTCCATAATGAGAAGCTAGAGGCACTTGCTGATTATTTAAATGAAATGCAACGTATCGGTGTGGACCGTTTAATCTACGGTGATCCAGCGGTTCTCATTATTCGTAGAGAGCAAGGTGTTACGATTCCGTTACATTGGAATCCAGAAACGACAGCTACAAACTGGTTTACGGCTAATTACTGGGGGAAACGTGGTGCAACGCGTGCCGTGTTAGCGCGTGAGCTTTCTCTTGATGAAGTATTAGAAATTAAAGAAAATACCGAAATGGAAATTGAAGTACAAGTACATGGCATGACATGTATGTTCCAATCAAAACGTCCATTACTCGGCCATTATTTCTTATATCAAGATAAAGTAATGGCTATTGAAAATCGCCAGGAAAATCGTAATATGTTCCTACATGATGATGAACGAAATAACAAATATCCAATATATGAAGATGTAAATGGTACACATATTTTCAGTCCAAATGATATGTGTATTATTGATGAACTAGGCGAATTATTTGAAGGTGGCATCGATGCTCTGAAAATTGAAGGTGTACTTCAAACGCCAGACTATGTAGTCGCGGTAACAGAAGCTTATCGAAAAGCGATCGATACGTATTTTGACGAATCAGAAGAGGCATATGAAGAAATAAAAGACGATTTATTAGCAAAAATTGAAGATATTCAACCAGCTATTAGACCATTAGATACGGGCTTTATCTTCAAGGAAACAGTTTACTAGGAGGGGACAATAACATGGCATTAGCGTTAGAGCAAAATGACAAAATCCGTGAGATTGTCAACGGTAAACGTGTCATTACAAAAAAACCAGAGCTACTTGCACCAGCTGGTAGCTTAGAGAAATTAAAAATAGCTGTCCATTACGGAGCAGATGCTGTATTTATCGGTGGGCGAGAGTTTGGTCTACGATCGAATGCGGATAACTTTTCAATTGAAGAGATGCGTGAAGGTGTAGAATTTGCCAATCAATATGGTGCGAAAATATATGTAACAACAAATATTTTTGCCCACAATGAAAATATGGATGGCTTAGAGCGTTATTTAAAGGATATTGAATCAGTGGGCGTAACTGGTATTATTGTAGCAGACCCGCTCATTATTGAAACATGTCGTACAGCAGCACCTAAGCTTGAAATTCACCTTTCTACTCAGCAATCATTGTCCAACTGGAAGGCCGTGCAGTACTGGAAAGAAGAAGGTTTACATCGTGTTGTATTAGCACGTGAAGTGGGCGGAGAAGAAATGAAGCTGATGAAGGAAAAGGTCGACATTGAAATTGAGGCCTTTGTTCATGGAGCAATGTGTATTGCCTACTCTGGTCGTTGCGTTCTTTCTAATCATATGACGGCTCGTGACTCAAACCGAGGGGGATGCTGCCAATCATGCCGTTGGGACTACGATCTATATGAATTAGAAGATGGTGAAGAAAAAGCACTTTTCGATGAGAGTCATGCACCATTTGCGATGAGTCCAAAAGATTTAAAATTAATTGAAGCGATTCCTCATATGATTGAGCTAGGTATCGACTCGTTAAAAGTTGAAGGTCGTATGAAATCCATTCACTATGTAGCGACAGTTGTTTCTGTGTACCGTAAAGTGATTGATGCTTATTGTGCAGATCCTGATAATTTTAAAATTAAACGTGAATGGCTAGAGGAATTAGACAAATGTGCTAACCGTGATACGGCTGAAGCATTCTTCCATGATGCACCTGGCTTTGAGGAGCAGATGTTTGGTGTGCATGGTCGTAAAACAACCTATGAATTTGCTGGACTTATTTTAGAGCATGATCCAGAGACAAAAATAGTGACAATGCAACAGCGTAATTATTTTAAACCTGGTGACGAAGTAGAATTCTTTGGTCCTGAAATTGAGAATTTCCGTTTAACAATGGGTGAAATTTGGGACGAGGATGGCAATAGCCTAGATGCAGCTCGTCATCCATTACAAATTGTGAAATTTAAATGTGATACACCATTGAAGCCGCATAACATGATGCGAAAGGAGAATAACTAATGGCAGTGAAGCGCCCTGTTGTCATCGGAATCGCAGGTGGCTCATGCTCGGGAAAAACGAGTGTGACGCGCGCCATTTATGATGTTTTCCGTGAGCATTCTGTTGTGGTAATTGAACAAGATTTTTATTATAAGGATCAAAGTCATTTAACATTTGAAGAACGTTTAGGAACTAACTATGATCATCCGTTAGCTTTCGATAATGATTTATTAATTGAGCACATAAAAAAGTTGCTAGTGCGTCAACCAATTGAAAAACCTGTGTATGATTACGTCCAGCATACAAGGGCAGAAGAAGTTATACATGTTGAACCAGTAGATGTTATTATACTAGAAGGTATTCTAGTCCTTGAGGATGCTGATTTACGTGATTTAATGGATATTAAATTATTTGTGGATACAGATTCAGATTTACGTATTATTCGCCGTATTATGCGTGATATTAAAGAGCGTGGACGTACAACGGATTCGGTGATTGAGCAGTATTTATCAGCGGTTCGACCGATGCATAATTTATTTATTGAACCAACAAAACGTTATGCTGATATCATTATTCCTGAAGGTGGGGATAATGAGGTGGCGATTGATTTAATGGTAACGAAAATTAAAACTATTCTTGAAACCGACAACGTATTGTAATAAGATAGAGTGGTATTGACAATATTTACATGCATATTTTGAAAAAGCATGCATACTATTAGGTCAAAGCGTAATTTGAAAACGTTTAAAAATAATAAAATTCGATTAAATGCATCTTCCGTGCATTTAGTCGAGTTTTATGTTTTTATATTGAAGAAACAAGGAGTGAAGGACTTTGGCAAATGAAAAACAGTACCCTATGACAGCTGAGGGAAAACGTAAATTAGAAGAAGAATTAGTAAAATTAGAAACTGAAACACGAAAAGAAATCGTTGAACGCATTAAAATAGCACGTGATTTTGGAGATCTTTCTGAAAACGCTGAGTACGATTCTGCTAAAGAAGAACAAGCCTTTTTAGAAGGTCGTATTTCAACATTAAAATCAATGATTCGCAATGCAGTGATTATTTCTGAAGACGAGACAGATAACAGTGTAGTATCACTAGGGAAAACGGTTACATTCGTAGAAATCATCAATGGTAAGCCATCAACAGATGAAGAATCTTATACAATTGTTGGTTCTGCTGAGGCAGATCCTATGGAATTCCGTATTTCCAATGAATCACCGATTGCAAAAGGTCTACTTGGTCGTGCTGAAGGTGAAGAGGTTGTCGTTCAAACACCTGGCGGCGAAATGAAAGTGAAAATTGTCTCAATTAAATAATATGACTATGTACAAGCAGTTAGCCTTTGGCTGACTGCTTGTACCATTTTTAGCGTGATAACTATGTAGTAAAATAGTGAGTAGAATTATTTTGCAAGTGCTGTCGAACTTGATAGAATATTGCCTAGAGAGGGGGAGACATTATGAGTGAACGACAAACTCGAAGTGGTCGTCATTTGCAGCCATCTCGTAATAAAAAGCTAGATAAACTATTGAATGTTCTAATTGGTGTTGTGGTTGTACTCATTATTATCACAGCAACCTATGTGTTTAAATGGCAAGATGATGCAGATCAAGCAGTGAAAGAGGAACCCGTTCAAGAAGAACAGAGCGGTGATGATGAAAAAGAAGTAGAAAAAGAACCAACGGATGAAGAAAAAGAAGATCTTGCTGTAGAAGAAGATAAACCTTCAGAAGAAGAATCAGAACCTGAGACATCCCAGGAAGAACAAGGCACAGCAGAAGAATCAGCATCAGATAATCCTATTGTTGAGAAGGTCATCACGAATAAAAATTGGCAACCAACACCTACAACTCAAACAGGTCAGCATGTGTCTTCATATGACGACACGTCTGTAGACTGGGCTGAGAAAGTAGCAACAGTATCTACTGTGACAGGTATTGACCAAAGCAATATGATCATCTGGCGTATGCAAAATAATGGTGGTCCTAATTCATCCATTGCAACTGTTTCGACCAATGATAAATCTCAAATGTATCGTGTAAGCATGGAATGGGTTGATAATGAAGGGTGGAAGCCTGTGAAGCTAGAGCAACTAAATACATTAGAAGGCGCCTATTGACGAAAATCACTCTTTTGATTATTTTTAATAGAGTTGATAAAAGAAGGGAAGTAACAGTACATGAAAATTGCAGTAATTGGCGCAATGGAAGAGGAAGTGGAGCTTCTAAGAGCAGCATTAGACGATGCACACAGCACAACGATTGCAGGTAGTGAGTATACAACAGGAACTTTTGAAGGCAAGGAAGTCGTATTATTAAAAAGCGGTATTGGTAAAGTAAATGCTGCTATGTCTACGACAATTCTTTTACATGAGTTTAAACCAGATGTTGTCATTAATACAGGCTCTGCAGGTGGATATGATGAAGCTCTTGAGGTAGGCGCTGTCGTTATTTCTGATGAAGTTCGTCACCACGATGTGGATGTCACAATCTTTGGCTATGAAATTGGACAAATGGCTGGTATGCCAGCAGCATATAAATCAGATGAGAAATTGATGAAGGTAGCTGAGGAGGCTGTAAAGGCAGTTGGAGAGCACCAGTATGGCGTTGGTTTAATTTGCTCTGGGGATGCTTTTATGAATGATCCTGAACGTGTAGAGGCTGTTCGTCGCCATTTCCCTCAAATGAAAGCTGTAGAGATGGAAGCGGCTGCAGTTGCACAAGTTTGTTATCAATTTGCTACACCTTTTGTAGTCATTCGTGCATTATCAGATATTGCAGGTAAAGAATCGAATATTAGCTTTGATGAATTTTTACCAGTTGCTGCAAAACATTCGACACAAGTCGTATTAAAAGCAATTTCCTCACTATAAACTACACAGAATGGTCAAAATGTGTGGTTTATTCTGTGAGAAAAATCACAGTTGATACAAAAAACAAATGCTACACTGACATTAATAAATCTCTTCATAATAGAATGGGAGGCATTCATGATGTTATTTTTAACAGCAGGTGTAGTCATTATTACAACTTTAATAGGTACGTTGATTTCAGCAGAACTCTCTGAATCAGCACACTAGTATGACGGGAAAGCTCCTTTGCGACATAGTCATGTCGCAAAGGAGTTTTTTATATGCCATGAAATAGGCATCTTCCGCCATTGAAGGATTGAATTTTTTTCATAACCATTTTACAATATATTATTCAATAGTTTTTTGGTCTCGTTTATATAGTTGATAGAGTTTAATAAGTGCCCGTTTTTCAATGCGAGATACATAGCTACGTGAAATATTTAAGCGTGCTGCAATTTCCTTTTGCGTAAGTGCATCCTGTTGATTTAAGCCATAACGGAGTGTCACAATTTCGAGCTCACGTTCATCGAGCATATGCAAATAGTGGTATAGTTGTGCTACATGCTCTTTATGCTCTAGCTTCTCTGTGGCACTTTCTTCATCACACTGAAGTAAATCGCGAATTTGCAGTGCGTTCCCATCTTTATCAGTTCCAATCGGCTCAAATAGCGAAACGTCTTTTTGCACTTTCTTTTGGGTGCGTAGATGCATTAAAATCTCATTTTCAATGCAACGAGCTGCATATGTGGCAAGTCTAGTTTTTTTATCAGGGGTATAGCTCTCAACGGCTTTCATTAGTCCAATTGTTCCAATAGAAATATAATCATCGAGTTGCTCATGTTTTGGATGGAATTTTTTAACGACATGTGCGACAAGCCTCATATTACGTTCTATTAGATCAAGACGCGCTTGCTCATCGCCACCTAAAAATCGTTCAATACAAGCAGCTTCCTCTTCTTTTGAAAAGGGTTTATGGAATGTTTGCCCCTTTAAATAGCCAAGCAACGCAGGGATTTCAAGCCATAACTGCAACATCGATGTAAAAATTCCGCTCATTGAATGATTTCATCCTTTCCCCATTTTTCGACAGTATATGTTTAAAAGCCGTGGGAAATGAAAAAAGTGCAACAGCAAATGTGCTGTTACACTTTTTTTAACGTAAATGTACTAATCATGAGTAAAGCTAAAATGGGGAAAAGGAAAAGATAAAATGCCGGATGGAACGTATAAGCTGCGAAATACGTTAAAGTTAAGAACGTACCTGCGGCTGTAATTGGTAAACCTGTGAAATAACCGTTCGCTTCGCTAATATTGAAGCGAGCTAAACGCATCGCGCCACAGACGATAAATAATACGGCCATCATCATGCCGACAAAACCAAAATCAACTAGAACAACTTCATACATTAATAATGCAGGCGCCACACCAAATGATATAATATCACTCATAGAATCTAATTGTTTACCTAATTCTGACACTTGTCCGAGCGCTCTCGCTACCTTACCATCGTAGCGATCAAGAAGAGCTGCTATAAAGATAAACAAGACACTATAGCTATAGTATTCATGTAGAGTGGCCATAATAGCCGCGCCTCCAAAGGACATATTACTAATTGTTATGAAGTTAGCTGCGTGCGATTTCATTTTCTTAACCGTGGTATCCACCAACTTGTGATAAAAAAACAAGGGGGATCACTCCTTTGCACTTAAGATATTGTACCATTATACTTCGAATGCGAAAAAATTGACAGTCTAAATTAATGGATAGGGGTTTTACTGTATGAAAGAAAAACTATATCAACGCTTGATAGAACTAACGAATGGTAAGCAATCTTCCCATCTTTTGCAGACAATAGCAAAAGCGAAGTGGAGTAAACGTATAATACCAAGCTACATGAAGTTATACGATATTAACCTTGAAGAAGTTTCAAAAAAACAACAACAATTTTCATGTTTACATGATTTTTTTACAAGAGAACTTATTGAAGAAGCTCGACCTATTGAAAAAAATCCAACTGTCTATGCCAGCCCAGTGGACGCAAAAGTGGAATCCTTTGGACGTATTGAATGGGATATGACATTTCTTGTGAAGGGTAAGCCTTATGCATTACAAGATTTACTCGGCAATACAGAACGAGCTGCACAATATGCAGACGGACATTTTATTGTTTTTTATTTAAGTCCTGCTGATTACCATCGTATCCATAGCCCGATAGATGGAGAAGTCTTACGACAATATACACTTGGTCAGAAATCTTATCCTGTGAATCAGTTAGGTCTTACATACGGTAAAAAACCAATTTCTCATAATTATCGTTTAGTGACTGAGCTGAAAGCAGCAAATAATCAGCATGTTGCATTTATCAAAGTAGGTGCAACCTTTGTGAATTCCATTGTACTTACCAATACAACAACGAAATGGCAGAAAGGGCAGGAAGTTGGTTATTTCTCATTTGGTTCCACTGTTGTGATGCTGTTTGAAAAGGATACAATTAAATTTACGGATAATGTTGTAAAAGGAAGCCCAATTCGAATGGGTGAAGCCTTTGCAAATATGCTATAATGGTCGAATAATACGTTAAGATTAGGGGTCGCTATTTTGTATAATTTTTTATTACCGAACGAATTTGTGACGAATATTTTTGAAATTACGCCGGAAAAGTTACAAGAATTAGGGATTAGAGGAATCATTACGGATTTAGATAATACGCTTGTTGAATGGGATCGTCCAGATGCAACAGAAGAGCTAATCATTTGGTTACGCATTATGAAAGAATCAGGTATTCGTGTTATTATTGCGTCAAATAACAAGGAAGCTCGTGTAAAGCATTTTGCTGAGCCGTTAGGTATCCCTTATATTCACAAGGCGAAAAAGCCACTTCGTAATGCTTTTTATAATGCACTGATTCAACTAGGCTTACGTCCAAATGAAGTAGTAATGGTAGGAGATCAACTCCTTACGGATGTAATGGGCGCAAATCGCTTAGGCTTACACACAGTGCTCGTGAAGCCTGTTGCACAATCAGATGGGCTTGTAACAAAATTGAATCGTTTCATTGAACGTCGCGTATTTAATGATTTGAAACGAAAAGGAATTATAACTTGGGAGGAACAAGAATGATTGAAATGCCAAATTGTATTGGCTGTGGTACAACAATTCAAACAGAAGATAAAACAGCAGTTGGGTATGCACCCCCATCATCATTAGAAAAGGATGTGGTCATTTGCCAGCGTTGCTTCCGTTTGAAAAATTACAATGAAATTCAACCAGTATCGTTAACAGATGACGATTTTTTACGTATTTTAAATGGTCTTGGCACACAGCAAGGCTTAATCGTAAAAATTGTTGATATATTTGATTTTAATGGAAGTTGGCTACCAGGGCTTCATCGTTTTGTAGGGAAGAATCCTGTCCTATTGATTGCCAACAAAGCTGATTTATTACCAAAGTCTGTGAAGCCAAAAAAAGTTATCAACTGGCTGAAACGTGAAGCAAAGGCTCTTGGACTACAGCCTGTCGATGTCCTATTAGTCAGTGCCCATAAAGGCAAAGGGATGGCAGAAGCAATGGAAGCCATCGATGAATATCGTAAAGGACAAAATGTATATGTTGTTGGCTGTACAAATGTTGGGAAATCTACGTTCATTAACCGAATTATTAAGCAGGCAACAGGTGAGGGTGAAGTGATTACAACCTCACATTTCCCAGGTACTACTTTAGACATGATTGATATTCCATTGGATGATGGTAGTGCATTATATGATACGCCAGGTATTATTAATCATCATCAAATGGCTCATCATATTGATGCCAGTGAATTAAAATATATTATGCCGAAAAAAGAAATTAAGCCGAAAGTCTATCAACAAAATGCTGGGCAAACTCTATTTATTGGGGCATTAGCAAGATTTGATTTTATTCAGGGTGATCGTTCTGCCTTTACCATCCATGTGGCAAATGATTTACCAATTCATCGTACAAAGCTTGAGAAGGCAGATGCGTTATATGAAGAGCATAAAGGAGAATTATTGGCACCCCCAACTGCGGACTTTATCGACCAGTTACCGCCATTGGTTCGTCACGAATTTTCCATCAAAGAAGCGAAAACAGATGTAGTATTTTCTGGGCTTGGCTGGATTACCGTTCAACATGCGAATGTAGTAGTAGCAGCTTACGCACCAAAAGGTGTACAAGTTTCAATTCGTCCTTCGCTGATCTAAATGGAGGACATAGTAGAGAGAGGGACTAGGAAATGAAGAAATGGTTTGCAGTTATGGGTGATCCAATTGAACATTCAAAATCACCTGCCATGCACAATGCTTGGTTTGAGGACATGTCAATTGATGCGACATATATTCCTTTACATGTAACGCCTGATCAATTAGAATCTGCTGTTGCTGGTTTGAAGACATTAGGGGCAAGTGGCTGGAACGTGACCATTCCTCATAAAACAGCAATCATTCCGTATCTAGACGAGCTAGATGAGCTGGCACAAAAAATGGGCGCAGTGAATACAGTCGTACGAACAACAGAAGGAAAGCTGAAAGGCTATAATACAGATGGTATTGGATTTGTTCGATCACTGGAAGAAGCCGTTGGGGTTTCTCATAAAGACAAGCCTGTATTACTTGTTGGTGCTGGAGGTGCTGCTCGAGGCATTGCCTTTGCTATGCAGCAACAAGGCTATCGTCATGTAACCATCGCCAATCGTACGGTGACGAATGCACAAATGATTATTGATGAAATGGGTATGGGACGTGCCATTTCATTACAACAAGCGGAAGAAACGCTAGCTGATTTCAGCATTATTGTGCAAATGACATCAGCTGGCCTTTCCACGGGCAATTTTTCAATGCCATTTTCATTAGATCGGCTGATGAAAGAAGCAATTGTTGCGGATATTGTGTATAATCCATTAATGACGCCTTTTTTACAAGCGGCTGAAGAAAAAGGAGCAACGATTGTCACTGGCTTAGGAATGTTTGTCCATCAAGGAGCCATCGCTTTTGAACACTGGTTAGGAAACTATCCAAATACAAATTCAATGATTGCGCAACTGAAGGCGCAATTAGGAGGAAACTAATTTTTATGTTAACAGGTAAACAGAAACGTTTTTTACGTGCAGAAGCACACCATTTAACACCTATTTTCCAAGTGGGAAAAGGTGGCGTTAATGATGAAATGACAAAGCAAATTCGCGAGGCATTAGAAGTACGTGAATTGATTAAAGTACGTATTTTAGATAACTGTGAAGAGGATAAACATGAAGTCGCAGAAGCATTAGCCACAGGCGCTCATGCGGAGCTTGTCCAATTAATCGGTCTGACAGTTGTTTTATATAAAGAGTCACGCAATCATAAAAAGATTGTATTACCAAAAGTAACGAAATAAGGTGAGACGATGAAAAGGGTCGGTTTACTTGGAGGTACATTTAACCCACCACATATGGGTCATCTTTTAATGGCAAATGAAGTATTTCATGCGCTAGAACTTGATGAAATCCGCTTTATGCCTAATGCCATCCCACCACATAAGCATGCACGTTTTGATGCTAGTAATGTTGAACGACTTGAAATGGTAAAACGTGCGATTCGTCCATTTCCTTATTTTTCAGTAGAGTCGTATGAGCTTGAGAAGGGTGGCGTATCCTATTCCTATGAGACACTTTCTACATTGTGTAGAAGAGAGCCCAATGTGAAATTTTACTTTATCATCGGTGGCGATATGATTGATTCGCTACATACATGGCATTGTATAGATGATTTAGTGAAACTTGTTCAGTTTGTCGGAGTAAAGCGTCCAGGGACAGCCGCGGCAACAGAGTACCCTATACGTATGGTGGAAATACCTCAAATCGATTTATCGTCCACACTGATTCGTGAACGCCTGGCTACAGGAGGAACGGTGACATTTCTACTACCAGAAGCTGTAGAGACGTTCATACGAGAGGAAGGTCTTTATGGAACGCGAACAGTATTTAGCGGCGATTAAGCCAAGAATGCCTGAAAAACGTTATATTCATACAGTCGGAGTGATGGAAACGGCCATCAACCTAGCTCATAAATATGGCGAGGACGTAAAAAAAGCTGAAACAGCAGCTATCCTCCATGATATTGCTAAATATGCTGATATTGAGTGGATGGAAAATATCGTTCGTGATGAAAAATTAGATGAAAGACTAATTGGATGGGGTAGTGAATTACTACATGGTCCAGTAGGTGCATGTATAGCACAAAGTGAGTTTGGTATCACAGACGATGAGCTATTGAATGCTATTCGTTTCCATACAACTGGGCGGGCTAATATGAGCCGTTTAGAAAAAATTATTTTTGTCGCAGATATGATTGAACCGAACCGTCGATTTGATGGAGTTGATCGTCTGCGCAAAAAAGCACAAAAAAATTTGGATAAGGCGATGAGTGCATGTGTACGCCATACTTTGGCATTTTTAATTGACACAAAGCAGCCGATTTATCCTTTATCTATAGAATGTTATAACGATATGATGAACAGAGAGGATAGTGAAGGATGACTTCAACTTTATTACAAGCAGCGTACAAAGCAATTGACGACAAACATGGTGAGGATATTGTCGTTTTAAATATGCAAGGAATTTCCCTTTTAGCAGATTATTTTATCATTGCTCATGGTAACTCAGATCGCCAAGTGCAAGCCATTGCACGCGAATTACAGGATGTAGCTGAACAACAAGGCTATGAAATTCGCCGTGTCGAAGGATTTGATGGAGCTCGTTGGGTACTAGTTGACCTAGGCGATGTTGTGGCACATGTATTCCATAAGGATGAGCGTGCTTATTATAATTTAGAGCGTCTTTGGGGCGATGCACCGCAACTAGACATGCCGGAGGCCTAAGTGAGTTACGAACGCTTTGCTCATGTCTATGATGAGCTGCAAACGGATATTCCTTACAATCTTTATGTAGATTGGGTTGTACAGCATGCACCAAGCAGCCAGTACCCAAAACTGTTGGATATTGGTTGTGGTACTGGTGTACTTAGCTTGTTATTTGCAAAGTCTGGTTATCAAGTCAGTGGAATCGATTTATCAGAAGAGATGCTGTCCATTGCCGCAGAACGCTTTGCTGGTGCAGGCTACCATGCACCATTATACTGTATGTCTATGGTCGAACTAGATGGCTTTGAGGAAATCGATGTTGTCACAATCACAATTGATTCCTTGAATTATGTGGTAGAGGAGCACTCTGTTTATACGACATTAGAACGTATCTATGCGGCGTTGCGTGATGGAGGTCAGCTGTTTTTTGATGTTCACTCGTTATTTAAAATGAATGAGATTTTTTTAGATGGTCCGTTCACATATGATGATGGTGACATTAGTTATATATGGCATACGGAGCCTGCCGACTTTGAACATTCGGTTATTCATCAAATGACCTTTTATGTACGAGATGACGCAAGTGAATTATATGAACGCTTTGATGAGGAGCACGTGCAACGTACTTACACTATCGAGCAGTATATGGCTTGGTTGCATGCCATCGGTTTTAGTCATGTGGAAATTACAGCAGACTTTACAGATGAGGCACCTGATGAGGAAAGTGAACGCATTTTTATTCGTGCGCTAAAATAAAGAAAAGGGAGCTACACTGTGTAATACGCAGTGTGGCTTTTTTTGATGGATAGAAAAGCTAAAGTAGTGGATAGAAAGATTAAAGTAGCGGATAGAACACTTGAACAGGCGGATAAAGAGGCTAAATTGTCGGATAAAACTGGATATAACTAAGAGGATAGCTCTCTTCAACAGGTAAATTGAAACTTCTGACGTTTTTTTATCATTTTCAACCACCCATCCATAGTGTAAGATATATATAACTCCATATGATGACCTTTCGCAAGGAAAGGATGGTACTGTGCTACAATCTTTATGGCAAAAGTACAAAAAAAGTATGTTATTCCCCAGCATACTAGTCGTCAGTGGACTTTGTTACTTCTATTTTTCGAGTTCTGACTCTTCACCTCCCCAAGAAGAGCTCATCGAAACAATCCAACCTATTGAAGAAAAAAATTTGAGTGAATCTGCTGAGGAAGCGGTTATGCAGCAGGTATTTGTGGAAATAAAGGGTGCTGTAATGTATCCAGGCGTTTATGAACTTGAGCAAGACCAACGTATAAAAGATGTTGTACAGCTTGCTGGTGGCTATACAGAGAATGCTGACACACAATTTATCAATCATGCCCAAAAGGTACAGGATGAAATGGTAATCTATATTCCTCTCAAAGGCGAACAGCTAGAGGAAGGAGCCTCTTCTCTGTTAACGCTACCTACTGAGACTAATAAGGAGCAAAAGATTAATATCAATAAAGCTGATGTAGCAACGTTAGCAACATTGCCAGGAATCGGTCCTTCTAAAGCACAAAGTATCCTTACGTATCGAGAGGAAAATGGGCAGTTTCAAACCATAGATGACTTAAAAAATGTTAGTGGTATTGGTGATAAAACATTTGAAAAGCTAAAGGATGCGATTACTGTAAAGTAATGCTTTTACAGGATGGTATATTGACGCCCCTTTTCTAAAAGGGCTACACTATAGTAGAAAAGCAAGAGAAAGTTAATTAGTTAGACAATTTTTGGAGGTAGTCATATGGAGCGAATTACTTGGGATCAATTTTTTATGGCACAAAGCCATTTACTCGCATTACGTAGTACATGTACAAGACTAGCTGTAGGAGCAACTGTTGTACGGGACAAACGCATCATTGCAGGTGGTTATAACGGTTCCATTACAGGGGACGAGCATTGTATCGAAAAAGGGTGCTATGTGGTTGATAATCATTGCGTCCGTACCGTGCATGCTGAAATGAATGCCTTACTGCAATGTGCTAAATATGGAACACCGACAAAAGGTGCTGATTTGTATGTAACACATTTTCCATGTTTACCATGTACAAAATCTATCATTCAAGCTGGCATAGAACGTGTGTATTACGCAACAGATTATAAAAATAATCCATATGCACAGGAGTTATTTGCAAAAGCTGGAGTGGAAGTAGTTCATGTACCCTTTGATGAACGTAAAATTGATTTTTTACGAGATGACAAACTAGCTTTGTATACAGAAATGCTGCACGAGCTTCGCGAGAGTGGGGTATCTGCTGAAAAATTGCTCCCATATGAACAGAAGGTGAGTGCATTATTTGGCATCAAGCTTTAAAGCATAGATGGATTATGGTAGCTCTTGCTGTATTGATAGCTGCTATTGCAGTATACAAATCAGCATGGCTACTCATTTTTTTACTGCTACTAGTCCTGTGGCTCACCATAAAAGGTGAGTCACGTTTTCTTGCAATTTTTGTGCTAACTAGTGGTCTACTAACTTATTTTTTCCTTTCTATCAATCATCTGACGGAACCTTCCCCTTTACCGTCAACCTTCCCTATAACTTGGTCAAGTGACTATAAAATAAACGGGCAAAAACTCCGTGGGTTTGCTACAACAACAAATGGCCAAAAACTTTACGTAGTTTATACCTTTTCCTCGGAACAAGAGAAAAATTTTTATGAAAATACCTCATTAACTGGAATGACGTATTCTGCAAAAGGTGAACTCGTGACTCCCTCTCCATCTGCACATGCTTATGCCTTTTCCATGTCAAACTATTTAACGAGCAAAGGAGCAACAGGCGTTGTTGAAATCACGAATTGGCATTATGTAGGAAAACCAACCTCCATCTTCACTATTCTTGCCGAAGTAAGACACAATATGAAAAAGCATATAGAGAGGACTTTTCCCAAATCACTTGTAGCAGAGGCTCAAGCACTTTTAATAGGGGTGCAAGATCAGATGGAGGATGAACTGCAGCGTGCCTATCAAAAGCTTGGTATTACCCATTTATTTGCGATTTCTGGGCTACATGTCGCGCTGATGTCTTGGCTCTTTTTTGAAGGATTACTTAGAATAAGAGTTCGCAAGGAAATGGCTACTGTCGTGCTATTGATCCTCTTACCGGTTTATGGAGTTATTGCAGGGGGAGCACCTTCTGTATGGCGTGCTGTTTCTGTAGTAGAATTGATGATGTTACTGCGCTTTTTTAAGTGGGTTCTTTCGATCGATGATGCATTAGCTATTAGCTTTATAGGCTTTGTTTTGCTTGAGCCAGGTGTTATTTTCCAAATTGGTTTCCAGCTATCCTATTTAGCAACCGCTAGTCTTCTTTATTCTGGTATTATTTTTAAGCAGACAAGAACTTGGCTAGGTCGTTCTTTTTTTATCACATTCGTGTGCCAACTGCTCGTTTACCCACTATTACTCCATCATTTTTATGAATTATCTTTATCCTCGTTTTTTGTCAATATTGTTTTTGTTCCACTGTTTTCCTTTATTATATTACCCTTTAACATGATTGCCTTTGTGCTATCTTATCTTTCTTTACCACTTGCTAATGTCCTATTTGCTGGCTATGAACCGCTGCGTAATTGGTTGACCGAAGTAATCTTTTATATGCAAGAGCTTCCTTGGCAATTATGGTCACCAGGCAAACCATCTATTTGGCTGAGCTGCGTGGCGATGTTAAGTGTTTTAGTGAGCTTCTATTATTTGGAAATAAAAAGATTCAGGAAAGCTATTTTGATCCTTGTCATCCCTGTTATTTGGATTCATTTGGCACCCATGTTGTATAACGAAACAAAGATTACCTTCTTAAATGTAGGGCAAGGAGATAGTATTGTCATTGAATTGCCTTTTAGACGAGCTGTCTATGTTATAGATACAGGTGGAGTATTGCGCTTTGAGCAGGAATCATGGAAGAAAGCAGATAGTCCATATGAGGTAGGGAAGCAAGTTGTCGTCCCATTTTTAAAAGGCAAGGGAATACGAACTATCGATATTTTTATTGCTTCGCATGCAGACGCAGATCATATTGAAGGAGCAGAGGAAGTCTTACAAGAGATTAACATGAAGGAAATACACGTTACACCTGGTTCATTGAATGAGCCTTTAATGGATGATTTATTGCGAGAAGCAAATAAGCGACATATTCCTATTAAAGAAAAAATGAAGGGGACTTCGTGGCATGTAGGGGATACAGATTTTTATTACTTATGGCCTGATGACGCCTTGTATGAGGGAAATGATGATTCTCTTGTCCTGTACATGCAGCAAAAGGCGTTTACAGCGTTATTTACAGGGGATTTGGAGCAATATGGCGAACAACAGCTGATCAAGCGTTATGGACCTTTATTGGCCAATCTCACATTGCTGAAGGCAGGGCATCATGGGAGTAAGACATCAAGCACAGAAGAATTTGTCGAGCTGCTACAGCCCCAATTAACCGTTTTTAGTGCAGGTCTCCATAATCGTTATGGTCATCCACATGAAGAAGTAGTACAACGTTTTGTCAGTAGAGATTTAGTGACATGGACAACAGGGGTGAATGGATCAATCGAAATACGTATTCGTGATAATCGCTGGTCCGTTAGCGTAAATGAAAAGGGCCTTGTCCAATGACCAAGGCCCTTCTCCTGCATAAGTCCAATTACTGTGATACAAATTCTACTATAGTTGCAATAATAAACATAAGCGTGAAAACGCCAAATGATACACCGAAGCCAACACCAGAATCGATGGCATCGTTACGTCGACATTGTATGTTTTTTCCTTCAAATGGATTCATTGTTATCCCTCCAATTCTGTTATTTATTATAAGACAACATGGTCATAAAAGCTATATCGAAAAGGTGATTTCCCCGTCTGGCAAGGAATCGACACAATTCGGTCAAAGACACAAAGGACTATGAAATCATGTATACTAATAGTATTGCTAGATGGAGGGGAAATTATGATTTCAACGGTTTGGAATACAATAAAAAAAGGTGAGCTTGCACCAGTATATTTGCTTGTTGGTGAAGAAAGCTATTTTATAGATGAAACTATTAAACGTTTAAAAGAGGCAATGGGTCCAGAAGAAGATCTGGAGATGTCCACATTTGATTTAGAAGAAGTACCAGTAGATGCAGTCATGGATGAAGCAGATACCATTCCTTTTTTCTCAGAACGTAAGCTTATTATTGCTAAAAATGCTTCGTTTTTAAAGGCAACCGAGAAAGGGAAGGAAAAAATCGATCATGATGTGAAACGATTGGAAACATGGTTGTCGAATCCTTCTGATTTTTCCGTAACGGTTTTTATTGCTCCTTTTGAAAAATTGGATGAGCGCAAAAAAGTGACTAAAATGATGAAAGAGCATGCATTATTTGTACAAGCAGAAACACCAAAAGAGCAGGATTTAGCCGTATGGATTCAAGGCATTGTCAAAACACAAGGTAATAGCATTACACAAGATGCTATTGAATTGCTTGTTACGATGGTCGGAGCCAACATGCTACAATTACAGATGGAAATTGACAAGCTAACCCTTTATTTAGGTGATGGTGGCGAAATTACAACTTCTTTAGTGGAGGATTTGGTGGCAAAAACATTAGAGCAAGATGCCTTTAAAATGCTTAACGCATATTTGGCAAATGACTCTGTCGGAGCCTTGTCTATCTATCATGATTTATTGCGACAAAAACAAGAACCTATTATGTTAGTGGGCTTGCTAGCATCCAATGTTCGTACCATGTCAAATGTTTTTTATTTATTGAAAAAAGGTTATCACCCTCAACAAATCGCTAAAAATTTAAAAATTCATCCGTATCGCGTCAAACTTATGATTGAGCAACGGCATCGGCCTTCAGAAGAAAATTTGCTACGGGCATTATATCAATTAGCAGAGGTTGATTTACAGCTAAAATCGTCTGGTGGAAATCGAGAGCGCTATCTAGAGCTATTTTTATTGCGCCAACTATAGGCAAAGAAAGCTGTCCAATAAGGGCAGCTTTTTTTGTTCTCTATAAAATTAAAAAGATCAGCTACTCCTAATAGAGTATCTGATCCTTTAAACAATTACGCTTTTTTAGCAAGGCGAGACTTTTTACGAGCCGCCGCGTTTTTGTGGATAAGTCCTTTTGAAGCTGCTTTATCTAAAGATTTGAAAGCTGCTTGTAAAAGTTCTTGTTTGTTTTCAGCGTTAGCAGCAACAGCGTTTTCAGCTTTTTTCACTGTAGTACGCATTGCAGATTTAGCTTGAGAATTAGCAATGTTAGCTTTTTCGTTAACTTTTACGCGTTTAATCGCAGATTTAATGTTTGGCATATATTTCACCTCCTAAATTAGGTACGAGATGATATCTTCTCATTGATTTCTTGTGTCAATACAACAAAAATCATTTTAACAAACGCTTGGCCAAATTGCAATAGATAAATGCAAAGAATATTTACTTGACAGTTTGAACAAACTACAGCTTGAGGTGAACTGTATGCAAAATTTTAATTGGCAACGAACAGATTTAATCGATGAATCAGAAGAGGTAGTTGTCCATCAGACCAAAGAGCAAAAAGAAAAGCTTGAACAATCAAGTGGCATTCAAATTGAAGATCGGAATGCTGGTAGAGTAAAAATCACAGATGTTCTTGTAGATGCTGAAGGGGAAAAGCAAATTGGTAAAAAAGAAGGGCAGTATATTACCCTTTCTGTCCCGACACTAACATTAGAAGATCAAGAAGGCTTTGCACAACTTGAACAAGAATTGCTTGTAAATTTCAAAAAAATGCATGACGCACTTTCTTGGCAAGAAGACGATAAAATTTTAATAGTCGGTTTAGGAAATCGCACTATTACCCCCGATGCAATAGGTCCCTATTTAATTGACCATTTGCATAGTTTAGATGTCATTGATGAAAAATTTGTCATGTATGCTCCTGGTGTAACAGGACAAACAGGCTACGAAACAGGTGAGTTTGTGGCTGCTATTGCTGAACGTCTGCAACCAAAATTAATCATTGTAGTAGATGCACTTGCTACAAGAGCGAGTAATCGACTCTGTAAAACGATTCAATTAACAGATACAGGCATACATCCAGGTTCAGGAGTAGGCAATCAACGGCAAGAGATTTCCTATGAGATGCTTGGCATTCCCGTAACAGCAATAGGGATCCCTACTGTAGTAGATGCACCTGTATTAATTGCGGATGCGGTAGAAACTATGCTACGTTCGATAGCTGCTCGTGTGGCTGAACGCAGTAAACCGTCATCAAAGCTTTCATTATCCTCATGGCAACCAGATATCAACAAGGAACTGGATATGACATTAGTACAACCTATATTTGGAGAATGGGCGACATGGACGAAGGAGGAGCGCCAGCAGCTGTTTGAGGAAACCTTCGCTGGCTCCCACACACAACTGATGGTTACACCAAAAGAAGCAGACTATTGGATTGATCGCTATGCAAAATTAGTGGCTTCTATGCTAATGAATTGGGCAAGTGATTTATAAAATAATGAAGAAACAACGCTTAGAGTAGTCCTTCTAAAACACGCTTATTTATGCGTAAAACAAGAAATTTATTTTCGTTCTAATTAACATCCCCCCTCCATACGATATGGGGAGGAGGGTGTGACTTTGCTAAAAAAACTACAATGGTCATTTGGTATATTATTGTTCTTTTTCGTATTACCTGTCATTGCTGGGCAACTTCCGTTCAACAAGCAAGCATCGACTCCGATCAAACAATCAGAAGATAAGCAAGTCGTGTTTGCTGCTACCAATTTAGC
Organism: Lysinibacillus capsici; assembly: GCF_003367505.1. GTDB lineage: Bacteria > Bacillota > Bacilli > Bacillales_A > Planococcaceae > Lysinibacillus > Lysinibacillus capsici. The sequence goes on along the minus strand of NZ_PXXX01000018.1, from coordinate 179,122 downwards.
TGAACAAAGTGTACTGGAACAAACGAAAGAACCTGAACCAGATCAAGCCCTAGACCCGGACCCATTTAAAGTGTTAGTGTTATTTACCCATACGCATGAAGCATATGAACCTATGGTGAAAGCAGTGAGTGGTAAGGTAGCGACTTCTCATGAAACGGTCAATATTATGAGCCTGAAGGATAAGATTGTGAATCATTTTAATGTAAATGGTTTAAAGACGGATGTTCTTGATGTAGATATTATGAAGAAATTACAAGAAGAAGGTAAAGGCTATCATGAATCTTATAATGTGATGAGGCCATATTTAAGTAAGCATTTAGAAACAAATAATTATGATTTAATAGTTGATTTACATCGTGACTCATTAAAACATGATCTTACAACGATCTCATATAATGGGGAAAATTATGCGAAAATCGCTATTGTTGTTGGGGCAGAACATGCTAATTACCGCTGGAATACAGCCTATGCTGAAAGTTTATCATCCACACTAAATGCCATCGTTCCAAAAATTTCTAAAGGGGTTATTTCTAAAAGTGGTGATGGGGTTGATGGGCGATACAATCAGGATTTAGCAAAGCAAATGATGATTATTGAGATTGGTGGAATTGGTAATACTGAGGAAGAGGTTAATCGTACGATTGCTGTAATTGGTAAGGCAATATCAAAAGCGTTTGTCAATGATTCAACAAAATAGACCAGTCATATTAAAAAGTGGGACTCTTGTGGGCTCACTTTTTTTATTTGTATGATAATAAAATTTCCAGAAATAATTCTCATTAATTGTCTTTCCATTGCTCCATTCTTGTCTTATAATTTTCAAGTTGGCTCGCGAATTTCATGATAAAACGTTAAATGAAGGCATATGCAAATAAAGCAAACTTACTTTTGGAGTATATACCATTTTTGGGAATGCCTCTATAGCAAATATACATATGAATTTTTAGAAGACTAAAAATGATAACGTTTCATTTTTCTCTCAAACTTTTATCGTATTTCAATCGTCAAACATATAAGTGAATAAGCAAAAATAATAGAGAGGGGATGGTTATCAATCCAAAAGGTTCTATTACGTGACAACAGGTTTTATCTTGATGCAGAAGGGAATACCTTCAAAAAGCGATACTCCTTGTAGCGTTTGGATGTAACTAACATCATTTAACCAAAGCCGTGTGCGGTTATTACAGATTGTGACAGCGCTTTTAGATTGACTTCTACTTTGTACAGCTAGAAAAAACCAACACATTATACCGAAACGAAATTGAGAGATTATTGAAGGAAGGAATAGTATGTCAGGCAAGTCATTAAATCATCGTTATATTCCTGGATTAGACGGGATTCGAGCATTGGCTGTATTAGCAGTTATTGCTTATCATTTTAACTTCAGTTGGGCTAGAGGTGGCTTTTTAGGAGTAGATATCTTCTTTGTATTATCGGGCTATTTAATCACCTCTACCATCTTACCTTTAAAGGGCAATCAATTAACAGTCAGCCTAAAGAAATTTTGGGTGGGACGATTTAGAAGGCTACTACCAGCTGCCTACGTTATGATTATTACATCATTTGTTTGGGCAATGCTCTTTCATAAAGAGCTTCTCCATACTTTGCGCGGGGATGCATTGTCCTCCATTTTTTATTCAAGTAATTGGTGGTTCATTTTTCATAAACTCTCTTATTTTGATAGTTTCGGTTCTCCATCACCTTTAAAAAACCTATGGTCATTAGCTATTGAAGAACAATTTTACTTGATATGGCCATTGCTCTTAATGATTGGACTTTTTGTTGTTAAAAAACAAAATAAACTAGCAAATATCATCTTTTGTGGTGCCCTTTGTTCAGCATTCGTAATGGCGTTACTCTATCAGCCAGGCGCTGATCCTAGTCGTGTTTATTATGGAACGGACACACGTTGTTTTGAATTATTAATAGGCTGTTGGCTAGCACTTGTTTGGCCAATGAAAAGACTATCTTCTCAAAAATTATCAGCGAACCATGTGAAGAAACTAAATATTATGAGTTTCATTGCACTTACTATTTTTTTAGTAAGCATAGTGTATGTGGATGAATATCAATCCTTTCTTTATAGAGGAGGCATGTTTTTATTTTGCTTGAATGCTGCCGTTTTGATTGCATGTATTTCTCATCCAGTCAGCATACTAGGAAAAATATTAGCATGGAAGCCATTATGTTGGATAGGCTCTCGTTCCTACGGCATTTATCTATGGCATTATCCTGTCATGGTTTTAGGGACACCCATTCATGAAATTGGTAATCCTTCCTATTGGCGAATATTCCTGCAGCTTTTACTAATCCTGATGATTGCAGAGCTATCCTATCGCTTCATTGAGATGCCCATCCGGAAAGAAGGGTTCCGAGTCTATTGTCAAAAATATCTGATTTGTAATAAAAACAAGTGGGGAAGCCTTACTTTTCCACGAAAAATATCAACGGTTATGGTTCCTCTTTTTCTGCTTGTATTTTTCACAGGCATGACAGGTGTAGTGGGTGAAAGTCAGCAAAACCCATCTAAAACGCTGCCAACAACGATAAAAATTAATGGCGAAGAGCCTACAGCCAATCTGAACAAGCAGGACAAACAAGCTGAAGCCTCTACCGACAAGCCTTCTCAAAGTAAGGATAAGGGAGGAGAGGATGTTCAGAAGATAGAAACACCTAAGCAAGAAGAAAATAACACCATTATAGAGCCTGAAAAAGATGAGTTTTATCGTGGCATACTAGCCATTGGTGACTCCCTAATGATTGATATTGCACCGAGCTTACATAATATGTATCCGACTATTACAATCGATGGAAAAATAGGCCGTCAAGTTTCGCAAGCTGTAAAACTTGCACCAAATTATGCAAGTTTTAATCAACCTAATCATGCAGTCATTCTACAATTGGGGACAAATGGTTATTTTACGACTGACCAAATGGATGCACTCCTTGAAGCTTTTTCTAATGCCGATATTTATTTAGTGAATACACGTGTGCCGCGATCTTGGGAAGCAAAGGTGAATGAAGCTTTACTGCAAAAAGCACAGGAACATGAGCGAATAACACTAATTGACTGGCATGCAGCAGCAATCAATCACCCTGAATACTTTGCCCCTGACGGTGTACATTTAGAGAAAAAAGGGATAGAAGTTTTAACAAAGCTCATTCAACAATCCTTAAACAAATAAAATAAAAAAGGTCAGTATACACAGTTTTATCTGCGTAGCTGACTTTTTCTATATCTTAGAAAGGGAGCTATTTGCTCTACCTCTATTAGTTGTTCCTGTATGGTAAGCTTGATATTTGATCTGTTCCATTATGTGGAAGATGGTGCGATATCCATTCTTTCTTTTACTAACCATAGTTTAGGTTTATAAAAATGGGATTGTGTTCACGCTTTTTAGCAATATGGACGATGATATTTTTTGGAGATAGCGTGCTTTTCTTGATTGATCAGGCGAAGATTCATCCATCGAATCTCTCCTCATGTCGAGTAGACGCATTTTCATTTCAACTGCTACACATCGAGTACTACTATAGCTGATTTGCCTGCATTTATATACTTAATACTGTAAAATTTAAAAACGTCATGAAACACTGAAAGTATTGATATTATAGGCTTTCAAGTCTAGTTGCTGTTGTACTTTGCGTTATGTTCATAGTATAATTCATTATAGTTTAATTAGGAGTGGAAAAGATGAACCGAGAAGCACGTTTAAAACGACAAGAGAATATACGAAATTTCTCTATTATTGCACATATTGACCATGGGAAATCAACGCTTGCTGACCGTATTTTAGAGCAAACAAAATCTTTAACTTCCCGTGAGATGAAGGCACAGCTCCTCGACTCAATGGATTTAGAGCGTGAGCGAGGCATTACAATTAAGTTAAATGCAGTTCAATTAAAGTACGAAGCAAAAGACGGCGAAGTGTATACATTTCATTTAATCGACACACCAGGACACGTCGATTTCACATATGAAGTATCACGTAGTTTAGCTGCTTGTGAGGGTGCCATATTAGTTGTGGACGCAGCACAAGGTATTGAAGCACAAACACTAGCAAATGTTTACTTAGCACTTGACAATGATTTAGAAATTTTACCTGTAATCAATAAAATTGATTTACCTGCAGCTGACCCAGAACGTGTACGTCAAGAAGTAGAAGACGTTATTGGATTAGATGCCTCTGAAGCAGTATTAGCGTCTGCGAAAGCAGGTATTGGTATCGAGGATATTCTAGAGCAAATCGTAGAGAAGGTACCAGCGCCAACTGGTGATCCAGATGCACCACTACAAGCTTTAATTTTTGACTCTGTTTATGATGCCTATAAAGGTGTTATCATTTCGATTCGTGTCATCAATGGTACTGTTAAGCCTGGCGATAAAATTCGCATGATGGCAACAGGTGCGGAATTCGAAGTTATTGAAGTTGGGGTACATACACCAAAAGTTGTGCCACAGGCTGAGTTAACAGTGGGTGATGTAGGTTATTTAACCGCATCTATCAAAAATGTAGGGGACACACGTGTAGGGGATACTGTAACCTATGCAAATCGTCCTGCAGCTGAGCCATTAGCTGGTTATCGCCGTTTGAACCCAATGGTCTACTGTGGTTTGTATCCAATTGATACAGCCAAATACAACGATTTACGTGAAGCGTTAGAAAAGCTAGAGTTAAATGATTCTGCGCTACAATATGAGCCAGAGACATCGCAAGCACTTGGTTTTGGTTTCCGCTGTGGATTCTTAGGATTACTACATATGGAAATTATTCAGGAGCGTATTGAGCGTGAATTTAATATCGACTTAATTACAACAGCACCTTCCGTAATTTACAATGTTCATATGACAGATGGTACTGAGCTGAAAGTCGATAACCCTTCCTTTATGCCAGACCCGCAAAAAATCGATCGTGTCGAGGAACCATATGTGAAAGCAACAATCATGGTACCAAATGATTATGTGGGAGCGGTTATGGAACTTTGTCAAATGAAGCGTGGTAATTTCATGACGATGGATTATATTGATACATCGCGTGTAAGTATTATTTATGAAATGCCATTATCAGAAATTGTCTATGATTTCTTTGACTATTTAAAATCAAATACAAAGGGCTATGCATCATTCGACTATGAACTTATTGGTTACCAGCCATCGAAATTAGTGAAAATGGATATTTTATTAAATGGTGAGCAAGTCGATGCCCTAAGCTTTATCGTACACCGTGACTTTGCCTACGATCGAGGCAAAATCATCGTAGAAAAATTAAAAGAATTAATCCCACGCCAACAATTTGAAGTACCAATTCAAGCAGCAGTTGGACAAAAAATCGTGGCGCGTTCAACAATTAAAGCCATCCGTAAAAACGTATTAGCGAAATGTTATGGTGGAGATATTTCCCGTAAACGAAAACTTCTTGATAAACAAAAAGAAGGTAAAAAACGTATGAAACAAGTAGGCTCAGTCGAAGTCCCTCAAGAGGCATTCATGGCTGTGCTGAAGATGGATGATTCGAAGTAATATTGATATAACAGGGTTTATAGGGGTTTAAGCAAATAGTTTTGTATCAGTTGGGTGGAGAATGCCACCGATTTGCCACTGCATTGAAATTGTGCAAGCAATTTAAAAATCTTTAGCGATGGAATCAAAAATATCGGTAGCATCTCTTGCCATCTTCTGTGTTAAATGGACATAGCAGTCTTCAGTAATTGCTGATCTGCTATGTCCTAATCTTTTTGAACTGTTTTTATTGGTTGTCCATTTTCAATTAGCATCGTTAATAATAATGCCGAGATACTCGTATTTATTGAGTATCTGGGTATTTGGCTACTATCAGCTACTTTTTTTCAGGTAGTTGGCTAATTTACAGTGAATCTTTTCACAGAGTCTCGAATCTCCTACTTTTAATTAAGTTATCTTCTCCTTACTCTTTTTCTTTTCTCTTCAATTTTTCTGAATAATAAATAAACTATTGTAATTATAAGATAAAGTATGACAAAATTTGGTATCACATTATTATCACTTTTACTGGCTATATATACATATCCCCCTACTACCACCGCTAAAATTAATGGCTTATATATTGAATTCATAATCAATCCACCTTTTCTTAGTGTTAGACATAATTCACAATATTCTCTTGGAATATATAGTTTATATATTAATATTTTAAATGTTAATCTATAATTAATTATCATATATGGAAATATTTATTTAAATTATTTTTTATGAGGTATTATTAAACTGAAAGAGTTTAATTAAGAAGTATATTATTTGTGAAAATCATATAAAGAGGGGAAGTTTAATGTAAATGAGAAAAGTGTACTTGTTATTTGCGATTATCGGCACAGTATTCCCGTATTATTTTTTGGTGCAATTCTTGAACAAAAACGGATTTGATTTAGGGTTATTAGTAGATTTATTATTTGCAAACTCGATATCGACCTTCTTCGCTGTTGACTTTTTTATTTCATGCTTTGTTTTTATAATCTTTATGTTTAATGAGTCAAGAAAGTATAACATTAAAGAAAAGTGGATATGTCTATTAACTTTGTTTACAGTTGGTTTATCGCTGGCATTACCGTTATTTTTGTTTTTCAGAGAGTCATACATAAAGAAAGAAGTGTTGTTAAACTCCAATGAAAGAACGTGAAAATCTTACATTTTCTATGGTGTTGTATTGATTTTGTGTTACATGGATGGCAAACGGAGCAGGTTAGTTTAACAACCGTAAATAATTCTACAGTCCTTATTTAGATAGAGATTACATTAATTAGGGGGAGAAAATGAGTGATTTTAGAGGGATAATCTTAGAAGGCTATTCGAATGCTGGAAAAACATCAGTCTTAAAAGCGTTGAAACAACTTCACGCAAGTGATGATGCCGAACGTAGTGTCATAGTTCTCAGTGAGCATTATTCGCAAGTATTACACAAAGTAAATGGTGAATTAAAGTCGTTAAGTCGAGAGGAACACTTACAGGTCTTAAGAGAAAGAGTCACGATGTTGAAAATGTTAAATAATTGGTCAAGAGAAATTGGACAAACTCAACGTTCAAAAGGCTTATTCTTTATTTTGGAAAGGTTTCATTTAAATCATCGAGTAGCATTTTCTCATTCAATATCAGATGACATTAAGGAATTAGAAGCCCAGTTACTTGGAATGGGAGCAAGATGTACTTTGTTAACTGTATCACCAGAGAATTTAGAGGAAAGAATAAGTAGTAGAAATCCCAATGAATGGGAAGGGAAAACCATGCAAGAAATGAAATTAGCGTGTGAATTATTATTAGACCAACAACAAGAGTATAGGAGTCAAGCTGAAAATTCAATCATACCTACAATTGAAATAAATACTGATAATAAAAATTGGGATTCCTACGCAAAACAGATTTACTTATTCAACTAACGGAATGCTTTAATTAAATACACCATAAAAGACCACTCCAAAATGGGTGGTCTTAAATTTTTCCCCATCAAACCAATAGCAAGGCTGGGGAGCGGTCTAATATGAAGTCTAATCATGCATTTCATATAAAAGAAACCCCATATAAAAAACGTTCAGTACCTTTTTATAATTGATTAAATATAAGTGATAGTCTTCCAAAAAATATAAATAGACCTAATTTGGAGAATTGGCTTTTATAATAAATGGAAATAGTTATCCAAATAAACTTTATTTGAGGTATTATTAAAAGAGTTCGAACAAAATTGAACTAGAGGGAGGAGTATGTAATATGAAAATACAAAGCGTTATTATAACAATTGTCGCACTTTTATTTGTAATTATTGCAGGGTGTAGTTCAGAGACAGAAGAAGAGTCTATGGGCGAAGTTGAAAAGGAAATTCATACGCAAGAACTAGTAGAGTCTATGTTCAGTGAGGACAGCCTGGAGGCAGCGAAAGAAAGAATAGAGGAACGGGGCGGCTCAGTTTATATGATTCCACCACCTGAGCATACTGCTATCGGAGAAAATCAATCAACTGTAGTAGAACTTAAAGAGTCGGACATTTTAGACGGAGAAGATTCTAGTTTTGAAAATTATGACAACGTAGGAGAAATACGTCTTGATACGTTAGAGCTGGACTCTACTTTTGAGGAGCAAGATACATATATAAATGTCATGCTTACAGAACTAGGAATGGAGAAAGCTTAGTATGCAATGCGTAAAACTTTATTGTGGACAGCCGGTAATCCTCCAGATGGACTCGAAAAACATAGTGATGGCACTCTATCTTTTTATCTAAGTAAATACTCTGAGCTTATAAATTGTCACTTTCAGAGCGCTAACCCTGACGTGAAAGAAAAAATTATCAGAAACATGCAGAACGCTTATAAAAACAATACACCTATAATTGTCTATGGAGAATTTGAGGAGTTTCTAGACGAAGAAGGATACTCTGGCTATCGTCTTATCATACATCGAATAGGCTTTAAAGAGGTCATAAATTAATAAAAGAATTTGATAAAAATCTTGAATTATTCATGGAAATGATGTTTAGAAACCTGCCAATTAAGACCACTCTGTTGTGGGGGACTTCAATGTTTTCTTCCACCTTCATGTCACCGTGTTGAGAGAAGAAACATGACCTATAGAAAAATATAATGAGCATTTCTGCGAGCTTATTGAAAATTGTGTTGGAAAAGGTAATCGGTAATATGATAAATGCATATAAAAAAGAGGAACTTCGGAATAAAATTTGGTGCTTCCTTTGATTCCAAAAAAACCATTATTTAACTCTTCAAAATGGTATAATACATACACAACATAGTAATTAGTCATAATAATGCCCAGTTACTCTTTAGATTAGTAAGTCAAGAAAGGTGAGAGGTCGTTGGGACAAATTAAAATTTATGGTGTTAAGAGAAGGTTAAATCCCATTAAGGAAACATTATCGAATATTATCCATTCTTGTATGGTGGACGCACTTGAATATCCATTAGATAAGAAATTTCATCGCTTTTTTCCTATGGACAAAGAGGATTTTTATTTTGCAAGTGAAAGAACTGAATCATATACAATAATAGAAATTAGTATGTTTGAAGGTAGAACGATTCAAGCTAAAAAACAATTAGTAAAGCTACTATTTGAACGCATAAATAACAAATTAAATATTTCACCTCAAGATGTTGAAATTACAATTTTTGAAACGCCTAAACATAATTGGGGAATAAGAGGGTTACCTGGGGATGAATTAGCACTTAATTACAAAGTAAATATTTGATATAAAGCCGCTATTTTTTTAGAGTGAATTCGACTATGTGAAATGTGCTCTGTCTTTTTAATTATCTGACCACTAAAAATCGGTAAATGAAGAATCTATAAGGACTAAAATAATCTACATAACTTTATTTAATGAATGATTCTAAATAATGCTTGAAGCAATGGGTTTGTCGCTATTCATAATTTATTTACTATTTTTAGGGAGGAGAAAATTGTATGAGTTATATCATAGACATTTCACATCATCAAGGAGATATTGATTGGTCTGAAGCGGTTAAAGATGTTGATTTGGCTATCATCCGCACACAATATGGTACAAGCACAATTGACCGTAAATACGTTCAAAATATAGAAGCATGTATGAAGTACAAGGTACCTTTTGGTGTTTATATTTATGTTACCTTTAAAAATGGTACTGAGGCATTGGAACAAGCAAAAGACTTCTATAGCAGAGCAAAAAACTATAATCCGCTATTTTATGTTGTAGATATCGAAGAAAGCTTTGGTGCTAGTGTCCAAAATATCGTACAAGGCACACAGGTGTTTATTGATTATTTAAAAAGTAAGGCTGTAAAAGTCGGGCTATATACAGGCCATCATTTTTACAAACCTTATCTGATGGATACCGTTAAAAATTATGATTTCCTATGGATTCCTCGCTATAGTGGCTCTAGCTCACCTGGACTAAAGCCAAACTTTGCCTGTGACTTATGGCAGTACACAGACAAAGGGATTATAGCAGGTATTAAAGGAACTGTAGATTTAAACCAATTAAATGGATCTAAGTCTTTATCCTGGTTCACAGATACTGATAAGAAGAAGGAAATATCATTGTCTCAGTATGAAGAATTAAAGAAAGAAAATAAACAACTAAAACAGGAACTTACTGAAATGAAAGAGTTATTAGTTGGGATAAAATCAAATGTTATGGTATCACCAGCACATAAAGAAGATTGGGAGTGGGCCATTGAAGAGGGAGTTATACGAGGCGATGGCAAGTGTATGAATCCTACAGATCCACTCACAAGACAACAAATGGCAACGATGCTCAAACGGTTCTATGATAAATTTATTAAATAATAGCATTGTCTCGCCCATAAGTACCTGAGAACTAGCAGCAAAATATTTAGCCTAATATTGAGTGTATTCGTCATAAAAGGAATCACTATTTATAGTGATTCCTTTTATAGTGCGACCAACCTGTTTGAAATTTAGTGAAACAATAGGAAAAACTTGGCTAATAAAAAAATGGGGACTCCTACAATTATTACGCCTGCAAAGAAATAACAAAACAACATAAAAACATCGAAAACCGCACCAGCTAAATCATCAATGAATTTTAACATTTCATTCCCCTCCAAACATAATAAGTATTAGCATTTATAATCTCTTTATTGCTTACCAATCATCATACTGATCCAAAGTCTTTTTTAGAGTCTTATCCCACATATCGAGAGTCCCGTAAATTTTTATTAGGATATTTTCATCAGATGGTAACACTTGAAAGCTAAGTGGAAATCATACTGAGTATTCATTGTAATTTGTCATACCCTAAACCACGAACCTTATGTGTAATTCCTAATAACACCCTGTAAATCATTTGGGAAAGTGTTTTATATTGTATGCATAAAGCATGTTATTGACTAAAGATTTGTTTTTTACATTGAGGTTCTTGTGTAATCTGATAGAGCATTTTTTACTTCTATATTCGAAATGGTAGTGTTCGTTTCCATATCATATGGTGACTATTTGCTCCCCAATAGTTTTCAAGGACAAAATCAGGCTGTCCAAATTTCTTCTGCCAGATCATTTGCGCTTGTTTATATCCACTATCTAAACAAAAACTAGGAACCCTTCGATTTTCTAACGTTAGGAGCATTTTCTGTAGTGGCATGGTGCCGATCCCACGATTTTGATAGTCAGGATGAATAAAAACGGTACCGATTTCTAGACAATTGAATAGTTCCTCTTTGATCGTTTGTTGAATGATTTCGTTGGCTTCTCGCATTCGATAGTGCCTATTATGTCATTGGTTTCTTCATTTAAAGCTAACCAGAAAAATCTTTTTTTGCCCTGGCTTTCTAAGTCCATTGCTACATACTGTTTTTTCGTTTCCCATTCATCCTGTTGATCGTCCACTAGCTCGGCAATTCCTTCTTTTTTATAAGTATCCCGAATGACAAGATCAAAGAATTCGTGTAACGCCTGGATGTCCGACTGTTCTGGACGTCTAATAAGTAATTTCATGATTGCTTGCTCCTTATAATGGATGTCGTTGGTGGTTTAGTAGGGATCGAGCTCGTTGCACATCCACATCTAGTAAGTCATTTATATCTTGCTGTACTGCGGTCAATCGATCAAGTGCCAGCTGTAACCAATGATCGGAGGCATCATATTTTTCAGCGTGCCATAGCAACTCTCCATAACAAATGGCAGCACGAATAAATGTGATATGGTCATTCAGCAGATTTGCCAAATGGGTGGCTTGTTTGAGACATGCTTCCCCTTGTTTTACCTTGCCATAATCTAAATAGCGAAGTGCTTTCAAAAATTCCGTGTTGGCTTGCTGTATTATCTGTTCATTCGTATGTTGCATGACAGATCGCTCCCATCCGTTATTTTTGTTCACGTTATGCATACTACCAGTCTATTTTAATGATTATAACATGTTCCCCTTATTTGGTTAATGATGGGGTATGTTAAAATGCAAGAAAGACACTTGGTCATCAAAAGGAGAGAATTCCATTGAAAGATTTAGAAAAGAAACTCGATGCAGTATTACAGCAAATGCGTGATTTTATTGATGAGCTTCAGGAGCGGGAGTCAGCCTATCCCATGGTTTTTTATCATCAATCAGAAGAGGATATTAGCCAATTTGTGGATGGTGGGTGGTCATTGCCAGCAGAGTATGTTTATTTTTTGAGACATTATGTTGTTGAAAGGGTTACATGGGCTACAGGTGATTATATTAATCTAAATATCTATGGTGCAAGAGATTTAATACGTGGGCAGGAGGGCTATAATTATAATCCAGTGACAGATGAGATGATTGAGGATTGGCCACATGATTATTTAGTCATTGCCACAGATGAAGGCGATCCCTATTGTCTGGATCTATCAAGAGGTGATACGGCTGTTTTTACCGCTCCTCATGGGACAGGCAATTGGCATTTTTCAATGGCTTATGACAATTTAATTTTGTTCCTTGAAAGTGTACTGATTCCACCTAGTTTAGAAGAAATGTTGCCTGAAGAAAGTTCTGTAGCGTACTATGAACTAACTATTACTGGGGAAGGAAAAGATAAACTAAAGACATTATTGTTGCTAAAAAAATTATTATCTTATGATTATTCACAAGCGAGAAAGGCTTTAGAACAGCCCCCGCTAGTAATTTATAGGGGAGTTGAAGCAGGTGCCTTAAAGTTAGAAGCTGAGTTACAGGCTATCCGTGCAGATTTTCAAAAAAGGAAAATTAGCTTAGCTGAATTTATTGGATGAGGGAAGTTAACAAGAATGATGGATATCCCTCCTCTGAAGCAGGGAAGGAAGTGTAAGGATGAAAATTAACAAAGCATTAGCACAACATTATCAATGGGGAGCACAGTGTGATGGCTGGCATCTTGTACAAAATAGGGAGCTTAGTGTGATACATGAGCGGATCCCTGCTCAAACAGCTGAGGTAAATCATTATCACCATCATGCACAGCAGTTTTTCTTTGTTCTTTCAGGCACAGCTACAATAGAACTGAATGACCAAAGAATTGAGTTAAAGCAACATGAGGGAATTGAAGTACCTCCAAATTTACCACATCAAATGCGAAACGATTCACAAGAAGATGTAGAATTCCTCGTAATATCGCAGCCAAATAGCAGGGGAGATCGAGAGCTTCTCTAACTATACGAAAGTAAACTTCATTCTTTTGCATGAAGCCATTCTAATCAGCTACTTGTATAGTAGGGAGTGTAAAGGGGTGCTTAAAGATGAAGATTACGAAGGTAAAATTATATGTTCATGATATGCAAAAAATGGAGCAATTTTATGTTGATTTGTTAGGTTTTACTTTGTTAGAAAGAACAGCTGACTATTTTACAATAGCCGTGGGAGAAAGCAGGATGACATTTGAAAAGATGCCTTCTAAAATGCCAAAGCAGTATCATTTTGCATTAAATATTCCTAGTAACTTATTTCAACAGGCAAAGATTTGGGCAGAAGAGCATGTAGGCTTGCTGGATTCAGAGGGGCAGGATGAAGTCTATTTTGAGTTTTTAAAAGCATATGCATGCTATTTCTACGATCCAGAAGGCAATATAGTGGAGCTTATTGCAAGACAGGAAATAAATCCAAAACATGCTGAAGTTAATTTTTCTGTAGAGCAAGTGTTACATATTGGAGAAATCAATTTAACGTCAGATGACATTCAAACAATTGCTGAAAAATTAAAGAAGTATGCTATAAACACTATAGCAAACAAGGAAATTCAACTGGATGGCCTTAATTTTCTAGGAAACTATGAAGACGGAGCCAATATCCTATTAGGACCGAGTGGACGTCTGTGGTATTTTTCTGATAAGAAAGCAGTTATCAGCCCGATTAGTATTGAAATAGACGAAGCTTTACAATTAAATATGGATGAAGAAGGGCAATTAAAGCTTCTGCAACTCTAACATCATAAACTTATTGTTGATTAAATATATGTTATTTTGTATATTTATTCAAAATAAGGAGAGTGTTATATGTATATAATCAAAGAAACAAATCCGACGATAGACTCGTATAAAGCATTGCACCAAACAACTGGCTGGAATGCAAAAGGGCAGTATACGTATGAACAATTATACAAGGCTATTTGTAATAGCTGGTTCAGTACATCTATATATGATGAAGGCAATCTAATTGGCTATGGACGTATTATCTCTGATGGTATCTATCAAACATTTATCTGTGATGTGATGGTGCACCCTGATTATCAACGAAAAGGAGTTGGCACAATGGTGATGGATGCTCTTTTAGAGCAATGTCAGAAAGAAAATATAAAATGGGTTCAATTATTTTGTGCTAAAGGTAAACAACCTTTCTATCAGAAGCTTGGATTTAAGGAACGTGAAATAGATGCTCCTGGTATGATGTTGTTCTATACAGAATGAATAAAGGAGCTAGGATCGTTGAAAGCAAAATGCCTAAAAATTTATGAATTTGGAAATCCGCAAGAGGTTGTAAGGCTAGAGAATAAAACAATCGAGCCTCCTCAAGGTCAAGAAATTCTTGTTCGCATGCTAGCCAGACCGATTAATCCCTCAGATTTAATACCAATATGGGGGAAATATGCTCATAGAATCACTTTACCAACTATCCCTGGCTATGAGGGAGTAGGAATAATAGAAGCTGTTGGACCGCTTGTTTCACCAAAGATTATTGGTCAGCGCGTATTACCGTTACGGGGAGAGGGAACTTGGCAGGAAGTAGTGAAAACGCAAGCAGATTTTGCAGTGACTATTCCTGACACGATGAATGATTTTACAGCAGCACAAATATATATTAATCCAATTACAGCCTTCGTAACATGCTCAGAGGTACTTAATTTACAATCAAACGATGTCTTATTAGTAAATGCTTGTGGCTCTGCCATTGGACATCTCTATGCTCAACTTGCGAAATTGCTAGGCTATCAACTTATTGCTGTGACACGAAGTAATCAGCATACTGAAGAATTACTGCAACTTGGTGCAGCTTTTGTCATTGATACCTCTCATATGCCACTTTACGAAACCGTTATGGCATTAACAAATGGTAGGGGAGCAGATGCAGCAATTGATTCGATTGGTGGAGAGGCTGGCAATCAGCTTGCCTTCTGCGTAAAGCCCGAGGGTATTTTTTTAGCTATTGGTCTTTTATCGGGTATTCAGGTAAATTGGACAAACATTGTGAAGGAAGCAAAGGTACAAGCGAGGATGTTTCATTTACGCCATTGGCAACGTCAGACGTCAATTGAAAAATGGCAACAAACGATGCAACAACTTATACAACTTGTACAGGATGGCTCCTTAAAAATGATGAATGTACATGCTCGTTTTCCATTATTGGATATCCATAAGGCAATCGATGCTGTTGAGGGAACTAAAAAAGGAAAAGTATTTTTAACGAATGTTGATTAAATAACATACTACCGTCGTAGTTGAGCTACTACGCGTAGTATGTTTTTTTATAGGGACATGAGTGTTTTTAGCTTTGGAGAATATAGTTCATACATTGTCCTGCTCCAAAAAGTGAGCAAGTCGCTCAAAAGAAGTGAGCCTCCGCCCAGATTAAAGAATTCACTAGCAATAGTAGTAACATATCTTTAAAACTAACTAAATTAGTAATTTGAGGTAATAAAGAGGTATGATAAGGTTAGGTGTTTTTAAATAAAGGAGTACAGATGATGGAGAAGATCAACCAACTAAAACAGTCAATACAACGATTGAGTGAAGCTGATGCGAAGTCGATGCTTCTTTTAACTTTAATAAATGAACAGTCAAGAGATAGCATGTTACAGTTTTTATTACAGCAAGCTGAGGAGCGGAATTCTTCAACGGTACAAACGGTGCATATTGTATTCGGTCATTCACCTGGGGGGAGCTTGAAAGCAGCCTTTCGTAATCCTGACTATGCTAAGTCCGAGGAGATTATTGTTGTGCCAGGTAATTTTTCTGTTGGTCCTTTGAAAGATGTACATACAAGGGACGGAATTGAAGTTCGTTTTCAATGGTTGGAACAGCGCTATCTAATAGAAGATGATGGATTGATCATATGTGAGCGGGAGATGAAGGAAGCAATAGAGAAAATTAAAAATATCCCCCCTCATCAGGATATACTGATTTGGACTTGTCAAAATGCTCATGAGCAAATAGGGCTTCGACTCGTCTTGGCGATGCTCGAACAGAAAACAAATGATATCTATGTATTAGATACTTTTCAGTTATTTCATGAGTTATATACTTTACCACAGTTAGCAGAGGATCATTATCCAAGATCGACTGGAGAGGTCAACACAGAGGATTTACTTTACTTTTATGAACATTTCCAAAGATGGCCATTAAAAGAAGCATTGAGGCACTCCCTATGCAAAGAAGGGCTAAATCTGTTAATGGATGATTACGATTGCATACATACATGGAAATATCATGAACTTTGGGGAAATAATAATGAGGATAGAGAGGATGACTTGATCATTACCTGTGCTAAACGTTTACAGGAAGAACAAGAGGAAATTCATTACCAAGTTGCAGCTAGGTTAATTGGAGAGGTACTGGGGCATATGGAAGAATTGAGAGAGGCTGAATGGATTGACTATCGTCTGCGTCAATTAATTCAGCAAGGCATTTTTTCTTATGAAGGTGAGTTAAAGGGAATATTACACTATAAAGTAAAGTTAGCAGATGCAACGAACTATAATCCTTCATGATTTTTATGATATAATTTTTTTGATATAGACGGTTAGAAGGAGTGAGATCATTGTTAAAAACAGAAATATTTGAACAATTAAAAACGGCAATGAGAGAAAAAGATACGTTAGCGAAGGGTGTATTATCCCTTTTAAAGTCAGCATTAGATTCAGCTGAAAAAGAAAAGGGAGAGGCTTTAACAGCTGACGAAGAAATAGCTATTATTAATCGAGAGGTCAAACAAACAAATCAGGCTTTAGAAGGTGCACAAACGGCTGGGCGAGCAGACCTGATTGAAAAAGAGGAAGCCAAATTGACACTTTTGAGATCCTTTTTACCAAAGCAATTATCAGAAGAAGAAATTGCAGAGAAATTAGTGGCAGCGGGTGTTGGAAAAGGAATGAACATGGGAGAAGCCATGAAAATTGCAAAACCATTGCTGACAGGTCAGGCTGAAGGTGCCGTTATTTCAAAAGTTGTGAAAAATATTATTGCCTAAACTTTTACCATTTTGGTAGGAGAGTTTTTATGGAAAGAAGAATCCGCTATGCCGAAAATGTGCATAGCGGATTTGTTATTTTTATAACTGGAATTTTTGAATGATATTGCGAAGCTGTTGAGCCATTTCAGCTAAGTTATTAGAGGAAGCTGTTATTTCTTCGATACTTGCAGATTGCTCCTCAGAGGCAGCAGCTACGTTTTGAATATTGCCTGAAGCTTGAACAGCTACGACCCCCACTTGTTCAACAGAACTAGCAATATTGCTAACACCTTCATTGATATTGGACATCACGTTATTGACATGGTCCATTTCTCTCGTCAGTGCAGTGACTTGGGTATAAATTTCAGCAAATGCCTCTCCGGATGCATTGAATGTTGTTGAGCTTTCGGCAAGATTACTGCTACTGATAGCCATTGATTTGACGGCTTGTGCAGATTCTTCTTTAATCGTTTCAATGCGTGTACGAATACTGTTAGTTGCCTCTAAAGATTGATCGGCTAATTTACGGACTTCCTCCGCTACAACTGCAAAGCCTTTACCGTGTTCGCCTGCACGCGCTGCCTCAATCGAAGCATTTAATGCAAGTAAATTCGTTTGATCTGTAATTTGGGTAATCAATGTCACAATATCCCCAATTTCATTTGTGTATGTGCTTAAACGTTCTACTACAGCTGCTGACTCTTGAATAGCCTGAGATGTTACGGCCATTTTTTCAGTAGCATCTTGGATTGTTGTGTTGCCTTTTTCTGATATAGCAGATGCTTGGAATGCCTTATCTGTTACATCGGTTACACTTGTCACTACCTCTGACATTTTGTTAGAGATGGTTGTAATATGACTATCCACTTCTTCAATCGAAGAAGTTTGCTTTTCTGAACCCGCTGCAACCTCTTGCATAGAAGAGGTTATTTGCTGAATGGATGCACTTGTCTGTTCAGAGCTTGCTGTTAATTCCTCCGACATTGCGGCCACTTGTTCAGCATTTTGAGCGATTTGTTTAATTAACGAACGCAAATCTTCCGTCATGTTTTCAATGCCTGATGAAAGCTGGGCAATTTCATTGGAACCTTTTATGTGAAGAGGTTCAACAGCCAAATCTCCCTGTGCAACTTGACCAACATAACGTGTCATTTTTTTAATTGGCTTTGTAATGCCTACACTAATAAAGTAAGCAACGATTATACCAAAAATTACAAATACTATCGTTAAAATAATACAAATCCAAAGTGTTTCCGTTTGAAGCTTAGAAATGAAGGAAGCATCCATATCTAAACCGAAAATAATATCTGTATCTTTAAATGGGATAAAAATGGATTTATGGATACCATATTCATCCTTATAAATATCACTTGTTTGTGTGTTACCACTAGCTACGGCTTCATGCATTTCTTCACTAAATACATAATCTTGCTGATGATTGTCGGTATTACTTAGTGCGACGATATGTTCCTTACCATTTGCTTTAGAAAGGATATAGGCGTTTTCAACATCATATTTTTTAACCGTTGCATTCAATTGATCTAAAAGCTTTTTGTATTTGTCAGGGCTACCATTATCCGCTGCCTTTACATCATTTTTCTCAATATCTTCAAAAATTGTTGTCGATGTAATCTCTAAAGTAGATTCAAATTGTTTAATAACAAAGTTGTCAATAATGCGGTAAGAAACGGCAAATAACACAATACTAAAGAGCAAGGAAATAATCGCTATTGGAATGGTGAAACTGGCAATATATTTGTAGAGTAAAGAACTCTTAAATTTAGTGACGATACGCAATGTGGGACGCCTCCAGTACTTTAAGCTTTTGCTGTAAGAAATGAATCATATTAGAGATGTGTTCTGTCTCCGTATAAGGTGAGATAGAGAAAAATTTTGCCGCTGCAACTGGTACTTGTTGTGTTGTATCACTAGTACTAACCGTGCAAACACGCGTTGTGTCACCAAAGAATACTTCGTCTCGACCTTCTCCAATAATTTCAAAGAATGAAGCATTGATACCGTTTATGTGTTCTATTTGGTCTTGTGTATAGTGACCAGCTTGTTCAGCTTGCCAATTCATGCCGTCTGGATATAAACGAAACGCTGTGACTGGCCCAATATTGGATTCATTAACCACCTGTAGCATTGGCGTTTTCGCAGCTAATTGAGCACGGAATGCTAAATTCACACGTACATAATTAGCTAATAGTTGTTGATAGCCTTCCTTACCAAATGCCTGCAATGCAGCAAAAATAGCAATGGAGCTACCCATTCGAGAGCATTCTAATGTATAGCCAGTATGATAAGAGCCATAACCACGATTGCCTACATATGGCGTATCAAAGTCCTCAATATCTAGTAGCTGTAAACTTTTACCTTCCTTAATTAAAAATAGACTAGTTAAATAAGGTGTTTGGCCAAGCTTTTGGAAATCAAAGCATAGGCTATCCGCAATGGCTAGATGTTGCATACGTTCACGGATTTGTGCTAATCCCTGTAAAACCTCTGACTCGAATTGGAGTGGGTTTTTATTAAAATCATAATCATTAAAGAAGGCATAAAAACCACCTAAAGCCGAATCAGCATGAATATGTACTGGTTGTAAGTTGTATTTCTTCTCAAGGGTTGTTGTGACTTCTTTGATGGCTTGGACATCATCAATACCAAATTGATCAGTAGCACCTGTTGTCGCTACTACATAAACAGGAATACCGCCATTTTCGATGACGTCTGTCATACGTGCACGTAAGTCTTCTACATCCATAGAATGATCTTTACCTGCTTTTACACGGACTAAATGTTTACTGCCGATACCCACGGCTTCTACTGATTTTAAAAGACTGTAATGGGCATTCTCTGAAGCAAAGCAATATAAATTAGTAGGAACACCATCTTCTTTTGCTTGAGGGAATTGTTTTGCAATGGCAAGACGAAGTCCACTAAAAACAGCACCTTGTCCACCCCATGTAGTATAGCCAAAACTTTTCGTATAATCATAGCCTACTAATTTACACATCATTGCTACTACTTTAACCTCACACTCAGCAGCAGCAGGACCATAAACATCCCATAAATTATTGCCATTCAATAGCGCATTTGTAAACTGTCCTAACACTCCAGGAATACTTGCCATCGGTAAAACATTTGTTACAAAGTTACGTGTATGATAAGGGTGTCCTTGCATTAAATGTGTCAATTCTTTTACAACTTGATCGAGTCCGATCCCAGTTGTTGGCACTTGATGCTCTTGCATAAGCTCTTGATAAAAATTAGCAGATCGCTCTTTCATTGGACCAAGAGTTGTCTTATTTGGGTTCTTTAATTCATCTAATGAGGAAACAATTTTCTCTAATAGGGACAAAAAATTCTCTCTTTGTTGGATATTTCCATCTTCGCTCTGGAATAATTGTTGGATATTTTGCATATTCATCATCCTTTTGTAGTTCATATTTCCTCTATTTTTACTTTGATAAAAATAGGACATTATACTAAAGGTATAATAGCATATTTTAGCAGAGATGGTGATTATATTTTACTGAAAAAATATTTATAGACATTTCTGAAAAATCTAAGTTTTATTGACAAATTCTAACTATGTTACTGTAGCTTGATTTTTAAAGAAATATCTTAAAATGAAAAAGGATGATGATATTATTATAAGAAAAACTTTAAGAGCTATTACTTTTTATCTATTTGACTAGTTAAAAGAAAAAATCTGCACAAAGAAAGTGCAGATTTTAAGAATTTCGTTATAGTTTGTTTATTTTGTGGTTTCAAAATTATAGACATGCTGTGCTTGTTTTTGAATCATTACTTGGGGTGTTAATGTTAATAACTTATTTCTCAGGCTAATTAAAAAACGATTATTCATCTGAGCCATTTTGCCAATATTCCATGATTGCTTAGAGATAGTATTTACTTTTTCTTTTCGATGGGCATTGTAGTTGGCAAATGCTTGAGTGATATTTTCATACTTATTAAGATATTCTGCTAATATTCGGGCGTCTTCGATTGCTTGACATGCCCCTTGCCCCATGTTGGGTGTAACTGCATGCGCAGCATCCCCAATAAAAACGGTACGATGATGATAGAACTTATCCATTGGTACAATATCAAACACATCACGGTGGATCATTTGATGTTCATCCGTATTGTTCAATAAAGTTGGTATTGGAAAATGATATTCTTTAAAATGATTAAATAAATCAGTGGTAGTAAATTTTATATAATTAGCATCATTGGGCTTTGCATTGACAAGAGCATACCAATAGACTTGATCATTTGGTAATGGAACTATCCCAAATCGCCCCTGGGAGCCCCATGTTTCGAAAAATGATTCCTTAATATTGGGTATTCCTTTTGTAGCCATTACGCCACGCCAGCATGTGTAACCAGCATAGCGATACGAACTATTGGGAAATAGTTGCTTGCGAATAGGGGAATGAATCCCATCAGCAGCAATTAAAATGTCGCCAGTCACAATACTATTGTCTTCGAATGTCACCTGTACGCCTTGCGAATCCTGTATGACATGTGAAAAATTTTTGCCCCAATTAACAGTGTTTGGCCTTAATGCTGACAATAGAATATTATGTAAATCCTTTCTGTGGATGGAATACATGTATTGATAACTAGAAGGAATCGTAAGTTTATTAAGCATCTTTCCTTGCTCTGAAAGGATATGGAAGCCATCACTAGGTTTGCCTCTTTCCTTAATTGTTTGAGCTATCCCAAATGGCTCTAGAGCTTTTAAAGCGTTTGGTGCAATGATAATACCAGCTCCTGCAACAGTTGGTTTTGAAGCCCTTTCATAAACTGATACATCCATGTCCATTTTCTGCAGAGCTACAGCTACACTTAAACCTGCTATTCCACTGCCTACTACAATAATTTTTTTACGCATTCTTATCCTCCATTCTTTTAAATTATTTACTAATGCCTTTCCAAACAATGTCTAAATGTTTTTCAAACAAAGCTTCTATATCTTTTTCTTCACTGTGTTGTAAAGACCAAGATAATAATGTGTGGAAATATGTGCTGATGATGGAAGAGGCGATAATAGGTGTTTCGTGCTCACTTTGTAAAGTGCCATTTATTTTTGCTTGTTCAACAATGCTTTCTATACTTTTTTGTAACTTTTGAATACTGTTGTATTCGTTTTCAACTAAATAGGAGGATTTCATAATTTCCATAACAACTAGCTTCATTAACTCACTATGCTCTGTAAGCCTTTTCAATAAATCACCCAATAACACTAAAATGAGCTCTTTAGGGTTTTCTATATAGTGATAATGATTTAATTGTTTTGTTAATTTTTCTAATTGTGATGTACCTAAATAAAGTAAAATGTCATCTTTCCTTGAAAAATAATTGAAAAAAGTACCTTTAGCAATGCCACATACCGAAACAATTTCCTGAACGGTTACAGCCTCATAACCTTTTTCCTTGAATAATTGAATAGCCTGTAGAAAAATTTGCTCTTTTAACTCTTTTTTACGCTCTGCTCTTAGCATTTCTGAAACGGGCTCCTTTATAAAAAAATGACCAAAGTCAAAATATGACTATGGTCAATATAATATTTAATATTACTTTTTGCAATAATATGTCTAGCTTATTCATAAAGTTTTCAAAAACATGAAACAATCTCATGACGCTTTAAATTTGAACAGGTCATCTATCGTGACAAATGTATAGCCCTCATCCGTAAGGGACTGAAGAATTCCTTCTATTGTCTGTAGTTCATTGTCAGTTTGATCATACATAGGGTGCAATAAAATAATGGAGCCTGGTTGAATGTTTTCCTTTACATAATTTATTTTATCCTCTGTCTTTGTAAAGAACGTGTCAGGCTCTAAGTTCCATGTAATGGTCTCGCGTTGATGTTTATTTAAGTAATAGGGAAAGCCGATTAACTTTTTACCATATGGTGGTCTTACTACGGGTGTTTCCTGATAGCCAATATTGGCAATAAGGGCATCTGTTTTTTCTATTTCATTTTTAATAAAGGAGGGGCTTTTTAATACCATACGTTTATGAGAATACGTATGATTACCAATCTGGTGTCCTGCTTCCACTATTTTTTTAGCCTCTTCTGGATGTTCTTCGATATCCTGTCCAATTAGAAAAAAAGTGGCTTTTACTTCGTAGTCCTCTAATAACGACAGAATAGAGCCAGTTTTGTCAGTTGGTCCGTCATCAAATGTCAATGCAATGACCTTTTCTTGAGTTTCAACCCGAGAGGTAATAGGACCAAATAATTGATAGTCACGTGCATTCATTAATTTATAAGCTGAAAATGCTAATGCAAAGATCAAAATAAATCCGATTCCACTATAAGCTAGTTTCCTTTTCATTCACTGTGTCCCCTTTCATCCTAAAGATGTATGGTTTTAATGTATGTTATCTGAAAAACAATATCCATGTTGTTACGTATTGAACGTCATTAGCTGTTTGAATACCAAAAAAATACCCATACTACAATCGAGGTGAGAACATGTATAAATTATTATCACATAACGATTTAGACGGAGTAGGGTGTGGGATTTTAGCCAAGCTTGCTTTTAACGATAAGGTGAAGATACGCTACAATTCCATTACAGCACTTGATCGCGAAATCGAATTCTTTTTGGAGAATGATCAACAGAAAACATTTTTGTTTATTACAGATCTTTCTCCAAATGAAGAGAATGAAAAAAGGATTCATGATTATTATCAGGCGACTGGTAATGTGCAATTGTTGGACCATCATAAGACAGCACTCCATTTCAATCAATATGAATGGGGAAAGGTATTAATTGAGGATGAGCAAGGCTTTTTAACGTCAGCTACATCTTTATATTATCAATACCTGGTTATCCATGGACTATTAGAAAAAACAGAAGCCGTTTCTGAATTTGTAGAGTTAGTAAGACAATACGATACATGGGAATGGGAAAAGAACGGCAATTTACAAGCACAAAGATTAAATGCACTTTTTTTTCTAGTGTCTATTGAAGAATTTGAAGAGAAAATGCTTGAGCGTTTAAAAACAAGTGATCACTTTGACTTTGATGATTTTGAAAAGAAAATTTTAAGCATGGAAGAAGAAAAAACAGAGCGTTACATTCGGCGTAAGAAACGGGAGCTTATTCAAACTACTTTGGGAGAATACTATGCTGGGGTTGTCTATGCAGAATCCTATCTTTCTGAGCTTGGCAATGAATTGGGAAAGGAAAATCCGCATCTTGATTATATTGCGATGATTAATATGGGCAGTAAAAAGATATCCTTTCGAACAATCCATGATCATATTGATGTGTCAGCTATTGCTGCCAAATATGGTGGAGGTGGACATCAAAAGGCTGCTGGCTGCTCATTAACAGAGGAAGCTTACAGGCAGTATGTAGTGGCAACATTCCATATAGAGCCTATTCCAGAGGATGCAAAAAGAAATCGTTATAATGTAAAAGGGTCTACGTTTGGAACTTTCTATAAAAATCAGCAAGATGAAATGTTTATGCTCTATTCAAACGATGAGGTTGATTGGATAATTGAAAAAAATAACATGCTACTGACACAATCCTTTGCGAGTTTTAATGAAGCGGAGTGGTTTTTAAAGCGAAATAAACAAGCATGGCTAGTAAGAGATGATCTCTTTGTGGACTATTTAATGCGTGAAGTCAATAAAGGTCGTCATCTACATAAAGGGATGTAATATCCTTTTATACATAAATGAATCTTCAACATAGAAGGTTATATAATGCATTATTGAGCACTACAATGAATCATAATGATTTTTATAAAAATGAGGTGTACGGTTGTCCAATGATATGATTCGAGTTGTGGATTTGGATAAGGAAAATCGGAGAAGTAAGAAGTGGCTTATTGTTGTGATCCTTTTATTAATGATTGCTAGTGGATCGACGCTGTATTTGTGGTGGGATCAGGATGTGAATTTTGAAGCCTATAAAACGGATGTAGGGAAAACAGCTAGCAATAGCTTAGGACGGTTAACATTAAATGAAGTGATTATAGATGACAATCAAATTTTACTAAATGCAACTTTCGAACCTGGAAAAGAGTTTAAGCCAGACCATCAAGTATTTTTCTTTCCGCAAATTCTTGTCAATGGCCAAGATTATATGGTTCGTAATGGAGGACAGTCCATAGCAAAGTCTGCCAACGTTTATACGATATATAATAGTATTAAAATGGATGATTTTCCGGCTGATGAACAATTAGAATTAGTTATTCGTTATAAAGATTGGAATGTTGAAACACCAATTGAGAAGCCATGGGAATTTCAGGTAGATGCTTCACAAGAGCAATTACAACAAGATCGTGAAATCTTTTCCATTGATAAAAAAGTGAAGCATGTTGATCAGCAGGAAATAACCATTGACAAAGTTGTCTCCACACCTATTTCCACAACGATTTATTTTCATGCTGAGGAAAGTGTTGTCAATGATGCGTTACACTTTAAAATCCAATCAAAATCTGGACAATCATGGGATTTTGCAGCACCCTATCCATTAAATAAAGAGGGTACACGGTGGGGAAGTCGTGTAGATGCACTCTATCTAACAGAAAAAAAATACACTTTAATTCCAATCAATAAAGAGGGTAGTAAAGTAGGTTCTGCAATTAAAATAAAGAGAGATGAATAATGAAGTAAATTTTACAAACTCTTAATCTAAAAAAAACTGCTTTCCGTGTAAGATGAAATAAAAGATATGGAAAGTAGTTGAGAGTTTGCGAAGGCTTTGGGAGATTTTTTTTGTTGCTTTAAAATTGGGCTGTACCTCATTCGGAGGCCCAACAGCTCATCTAGGTTATTTTCAACAGGAATATGTACAGAAACGTAAATGGCTTTCTGCACATGATTATGGTCAACTCGTTATGTTAAGTCAATTTTTGCCTGGTCCTGCATCTAGTCAGGTGGGGATGGGGGTTGGTTTACTTAGAGGAGGAGTACTAGGAAGCTTTCTATCATTTCTTGGTTTTACCTTACCATCAGTTCTGATACTTATACTTTTTGCCTATTTCTCCAAGTATACAGAGTTTAAGATGGATTGGATTCATGGTTTGAAGTTAGTAGCAGTGGCGATTGTCGCTCATGCTATTTTTGATATGGGTAAAAAACTACTCTCGACAAAATGGCATTGGTTGATTGCTTTATTGACATTGATAACAGTATTGACATGGCTAAATCCATTGGCACAAATCGTAGCAATATTGATTGCTGCTTGTTTAGGCTTTCAACTACTGAAAAAAAGTGATGAGGGTAATACCTCAAAATTAGTTCATATACCCATCTCAAAAACCACGGGCATTGTTTTACTAGTACTTTTTTTCGTGCTACTCCTAGGTTTACCTATATTAGCCGCTTTATGGCATCATGAGTGGATTTCTATGATAGAGAAGTTTTATCTTGCAGGTGCCCTAGTATTTGGTGGCGGACACGTTGTTTTACCTTTACTGGAAACACAATTTGTTCAAAGTGGTCAAATAAGTACCTCAGATTTTTTAGCTGGCTATGGTATGACACAGGCAGTTCCAGGACCTTTATTTACATTTGCTGCATATATCGGTATGGTCATTGCTGGCGTTCCGGGAGCTATTATTGCTACTTTCGCAATATTTTTACCAGCGTTTTTGCTAGTGGTTGGAGCGCTACCATTTTGGATTAGCCTAAGTCGAATTGCACGACTTAGAGGTGCGATGGCAGGCGCAAATGCGGCAGTCGTTGGCATTCTAGCCGCTGCTTTTGTACATCCCATTGTGACACAAACCATCATCAGCACGTTAGATATTTTCATAGTAGCTGTCTTTTTATGGTGTTTAATTCGATGGAAAATACAGCCTTATTTATTGGTGCTGTTAGGAATTGCTGTGGGCGTCATTTTTTATAGATGAAAAATCTGCACTTTCGATTGTTAGATTCTAACTAATAAT
The DNA here is from genome assembly GCF_003367505.1 of Lysinibacillus capsici. GTDB lineage: Bacteria > Bacillota > Bacilli > Bacillales_A > Planococcaceae > Lysinibacillus > Lysinibacillus capsici. Next base: position 152,063 of record NZ_PXXX01000018.1, on the reverse strand, counting down.
CGGAGGTGCAGTTTGTTTTGTCATTACAGAATCAATATTCATTAAAAGTACCTGTTAGGTTTCATAGCGTTCCTTCTATCGATTCGTTATAATGTAGAAATGGAAAAGACTTAACGCGAAAGAAGGGATTGCTATGGCACGAGGTGTTTACATTCATATTCCTTTCTGTCATCAAATCTGTAATTATTGTGATTTCAATAAATTTTATTTTAAAAATCAACCAGTGGATGAATATATAGAAGCACTTGGAAAAGAAATGGCCCTGACAACCGAAAAACATCCTGAAAAATTCCGTAACATCGAGACGATTTTTCTTGGTGGCGGAACACCGACAGCCTTATCTCCTGAGCAATTGGACAAACTACTAACGTCTATTCATACGTATATTCCAATGAATAGTGTGACAGAATTTACATCAGAGGCAAATCCAGATGAATTGTCTGCAGCCAAATTGCAGGTGTTGTTCGACGGTGGTGTTAATCGTTTAAGCATGGGTGTACAATCTTTTGACCAGGGATTGCTACAGAAGATTGGACGCACTCATAGTAATGATCATGTCTATGAAACAATTGACTTGGCTAGAAAAATTGGCTTCCGTAATATCAGCATTGATTTAATGTATGGTTTACCTGGGCAAACGATGGCGCAATGGAAGGATTCATTAGCCAAAGCTTTTACTCTTGATTTGCCACATTTCTCTGCCTATTCTCTTATTGTGGAACCCAAAACGATTTTTTATAATCAGTACGCTAAAGGGAAACTGTATTTACCGACAGAAGATTTAGAAGCGGATATGTATGATGTGCTGATGCAACAAATGGCCTTACATGGGCTTCAACAATACGAAATCAGTAATTTTGCAAAGCCAGGGTATCATTCAGAGCATAACAAGATTTATTGGGATAATGATGAATATGCGGGGTTTGGCGCAGGAGCTCATGGGTATTTAGCAGGTATACGCTATTCCAATCACGGTCCATTAAAAAAGTATATGGAAGCTGTTGAGGCAAATGAGCTACCAATTGTCCACGCACATGAAGTATCACAAGTGGAAAAAAGAGAAGAACAAATGTTTTTAGGGCTAAGAAAAACAGAGGGTGTTATGCACTCTATATATGAAGAGAAATTTAAAACACCTATGTCTGCGCATTATGATGTGGTAATAAAAGATCTAGTGTCAAAGGGGCTTTTAGAACAGGATGAGCTTGGTGTTCGCCTGACAAGAAAAGGGCGTTTTGTGGGCAATGAAGTATTTCAACAATTTTTGTTAGAAGATTGAGCGATATCGTTGACATAAAATGTGGGATTTGATAACTTAATAATAGTATTAGCACTCCTCTTAGTTGAGTGCTAACAGAGGTGATAATCATGCTAACAAATCGGCAGTTACAGATATTGCAAGTCATTGTAGACGACTTTATTGTGTCTGCGCAGCCGGTAGGTTCTCGCCAAATCTCCAAAAAACAAGGGATTACATTTAGTCCAGCCACTATTCGAAACGAAATGGCGGATTTAGAGGAATTAGGCTTTTTAGAAAAAACGCATACCTCCTCTGGTCGAGTGCCTTCGGAAAAGGGTTACAGATTTTATGTAGATCATTTGTTGAGTCCTCAAGGTATTAATTCCAAGGACATTCAACAAATTCAATCAATTTTTAATGATCGACTAGTAGAAGTAGAGCATATTATCCGAAAGTCAGCCAACATTTTATCAGAGCTGACATCGTATACTTCCATACTTTTAGGACCTGATGTCCAAAGGCATCGTGTTAAACGGTTTTCAATTGTCCCTCTTTCTAGCGACACAGCAGTAGCGATTATCGTGACGAATAATGGGCATGTAGAAAACCGCATGTTCAATCTACCACCTGACTTTACCGCTTCTGATTTAGAGAAAATGGTAAATATCTTAAATGATCGCCTTATTGGAGTTTCATTAGAAGATCTCCATAAAAGCCTTGAGGCTGAAGTGCTAGCAGTGTTACAGCAACATGTTCGATCAGCGGATGATTTTATTCGCGCACTTATCACAGCAACAATGCATAATTCAGAAAGTAAAATTTTCTATGGTGGGAAAACGAATATGTTCAACCAACCAGAATTCCATGACTTAAATAAAGTCCGAATGATTTTGGACTTAATGGAGACGACTAGCCAAGTGCAGTCACTTTTCCATCCGAATGAATCAGGTATTCATATTCGGATAGGCTCAGAAAATAAACAACTAGAAATGGAAAATTGCAGTGTCATTACCACTACCTATTCTATTGGTGATGATCAACAGGGAGCCATTGCTATTATTGGCCCTACACGTATGGATTATAAGCGTGTTGTGGCTTTATTAGACGTAATGCGCTTGGATTTAACACAAGCCTTTATGAAGAATCGTAGTGAATGATAATGAGGAGGATTCAAGTGACGGAAACAACGGAAAACAAAGATTTAGTACAAGAAGATGTACAAGCTGAAACGACAACTGAGGAAGTAGAGCAAACAGAAGTTCAGGAAGAAGTAGAGTTATCAATTGAAGAACAGTATGAGGCTAAGCTGGCTGAACTACAAGCAAAGCTGGCTGACGAAGAAAATCGTCACCTACGTTTACGTGCTGACTTCGATAATATGCGTCGTCGTAATCAGTTAGACCGTGAGGCAGCTGAAAAGTATCGCGCCCAAAGCTTACTATCTGATCTATTACCAGTCCTTGATAATTTTGAACGTGCTTTACAAGTAGAGACAACTTCTGAAGAGACTGCATCGATCATTAAAGGAATTGAAATGGTGTATCGCTCTTTAATTGAAGCAACAGAAAAAGAAGGTCTGCAAGTGATTAAAGCTGAAGGTGAGCAATTTGATCCAACGATTCACCAAGCTGTTATGCAAGAACAAGATAGTGAAAAAGAAACGGGTATCGTCTTACGCGAACTACAAAAAGGGTATATCTTAAAGGATCGTGTATTACGCCCAACAATGGTATCTGTGAACGAATAGTCTTTGCACTATTTAGTCAATTAAAATTAGTTAGAAAACGCATCCCTTGCGTTGACATAATAGGAGGAAATTTTAATGAGCAAAATTATTGGTATTGACTTAGGAACAACAAACTCTTGCGTTTCTGTACTTGAAGGTGGAGAACCAAAAGTAATTCCAAACCCAGAAGGAAACCGTACAACGCCATCTGTTGTTGCCTTTAAAAATGGTGAACGTCAAGTTGGTGAAGTGGCGAAACGTCAATCAGTAACAAATCCTAACACAATCATTTCTATTAAATCAAAAATGGGTACGGCTGAAAAAGTAACAGTAGAAGATAAAGACTACACGCCACAAGAAGTATCTGCAATGATTCTTCAATATTTAAAAGGCTATGCTGAAGACTACTTAGGGGAAAAAGTGACAAAAGCAGTTATTACAGTTCCTGCTTACTTTAACGATGCACAGCGTCAAGCAACTAAAGATGCTGGTAAAATCGCAGGTCTAGAAGTAGAGCGTATCATCAACGAACCAACTGCTGCAGCTCTTGCTTATGGATTAGATAAACAAGATCAAGATCAAAAAGTATTAGTATTTGACCTTGGAGGCGGTACGTTTGACGTGTCTATCCTTGAGTTAGGTGACGGTGTCTTTGAAGTACTAGCTACAGCTGGTGATAACAAACTAGGTGGAGATGATTTCGATGACGCAATTATCGAATATCTAGTAGCTGAATTCAAAAAAGAAAATGGCATTGACTTATCAAAAGATAAAATGGCGATGCAACGTTTAAAAGATGCAGCTGAAAAAGCGAAAAAAGATTTATCTGGTGTAACATCAACTCAAATCTCTCTACCATTCATTACAGCTGGAGAAGCAGGTCCATTACACTTAGAAATTTCTTTAACGCGTGCGAAATTTGACGAAATTACTTTACCATTAGTAAATCGTACAGTAGGACCAGTGCGTCAAGCATTATCTGATGCAGGTCTGTCAACTTCTGAAATTGACCAAGTTATTTTAGTGGGTGGTTCTACACGTATTCCAGCAGTACAAGAAGCAGTACGTAAAGAAACAGGGAAAGAGCCTCACCGTGGTGTTAACCCTGACGAAGTTGTTGCAATGGGTGCTGCAGTACAAGGTGGCGTATTAACAGGTGATGTGAAAGACGTTGTATTACTTGACGTAACACCTCTTTCACTTGGTATTGAAACAATGGGTGGCGTGTTCACAAAATTAATCGACCGTAACACAACTATTCCTACTTCAAAATCTCAAGTTTTCTCTACAGCAGCTGATAACCAACCAGCAGTAGATATTCATGTTCTACAAGGTGAGCGTTCAATGGCAGCTGACAATAAAACATTAGGTCGCTTCCAATTAGCAGATATTCCACCAGCACCTCGTGGTGTACCTCAAATCGAAGTAACATTCGATATTGATAAAAACGGTATCGTATCTGTAAAAGCAAAAGATCTTGGTACGAACAAAGAGCAAACAATTGTGATTCAATCTGATTCTGGTTTATCAGAGGAAGAAATTGAACGCATGGTAAAAGACGCTGAAGCTAATGCTGAAGCAGATGCTAAACGTAAAGAAGAAGCAGATCTTCGTAACGAAGCAGACCAATTAGTATTCCAAGTGGATAAAACAATTGCTGACCTTGGTGAGCAAATTACAGAAGACGAGAAAAAATCTGTGGAAGATGCTCGTGACGAATTGAAAAAAGCGCTTGAAGCTGGTGAATTAGAAGGTATTAAAGCAGCTAAAGAAAAACTAGAAGGCGTATTACAGCCACTAGTGATGAAAGTTTACGAACAAGCGGCAGCAGCTGCTCAAGCAGCTCAAGGCGGCGATGCAGGTGCAGACACTGGCGCTGGTAAAAAAGATGACGGTGTTGTAGACGCTGAATTCGAAGAAGTAAAAGATGATAAATAAGAAGTAACACAGTAAAGTGAAAAAGCCAAAGACCGCTTGCGGCTTTGGCTTTTGTCATGATGTGAGGTCACTTCACGTAAATGCACCATTTATGGGATAGTTGCATACGTTAGCTGCTAGGAAGTGAGTATCTTCATTTTTGGAACTTATAGAACCTTTAATCGAAAAAATGAGGCAGTTTTTTCAACTGCATGTTACAATAGATTTTATGCAAACAGAGCGGAGTGTGAATCATGGAGAAACGCGATTATTACGAGGTGCTTGGTTTAACAAAATCGGCTACAAAAGATGAGATTAAAAAAGCATACCGTAAATTATCAAAACAATATCACCCTGACCTTAATAAAGAGCCAGGTGCAGATGAAAAATTCAAAGAAATCGCTGAAGCATATGAAGTATTAAGTGACGACCAGAAAAAAGCACGCTACGACCAATTTGGTCATGAGGATCCGAATGCTGGTTTTGGTGGTGGCTTTGGAGGGGGCGGCTTTGGCGGCTTCGAGGATATTTTCAGTTCATTCTTTGGCGGAGGTGGTCGCCGTCAAGATCCAAATGCTCCACGTAAAGGGGATGATCTGCAATATCGTATGAACATCCAATTTGAGGAAGCAATTTTTGGAAAAGAAACAGAAATAGAAATCCCGAAAGATGAAACGTGTGAAACATGTCACGGTTCAGGAGCAAAACCAGGCACGCAACCAGAAACATGTTCGACATGTAAAGGTGCAGGTCAAATCAATCAAGCAGTGGATACACCATTTGGTCGTATGATGAATCGTCGTACATGCTCAACATGTCATGGAACAGGTAAAATTATTAAAGAAAAATGTACGACTTGTCGTGGAGAAGGAAAAGTCCAAAAACGTAAGAAAATTAAAGTGACGATTCCAGCAGGTGTGGATGATGGACAACAAATTCGTGTATCTGGTCAAGGTGAACCAGGTATAAACGGTGGACCTGCAGGGGATTTATATATTATGTTCCGCGTTCAAGGTCACAAGGATTTTGAACGAGATGGAGACGATATTTACTTCGAGTTGAAATTAACATTCCCTCAAGCAGCACTTGGGGATGAAATTGAAGTACCAACAGTCCATGGGAAAGTAAAATTACGTATTCCAGCTGGAACACAGTCAGGTGCTCAATTCCGTCTAAAAGATAAAGGTGTTAAAAATGTTCATGGTTATGGTATGGGTAATCAATATGTGACAGTAAAAGTGATGACACCAGAAAAATTAACGGAAAGACAAAAACAATTACTACGAGAATTTGCAGAAATTAGTGGCGATATCCCTGAAGAGCAAGGTAGTTCACTATTTGATAAAATTAAGAAAAAATTCCAAGGTGAATAATTAGAGGAGCTGAAGAGCTACGTGAAGTGGTCAGAATTATCCATTCATACAAAAAATGATGCGGTAGAAGCAATTTCGAATATTTTGCATGAAGCAGGTGCAAGTGGTGTTGTCATCGAAGATTCTGCAGAGTTTGCGAAGCCACGTGAAGATCAATATGGTGAAATTTATGCGCTAAATGAAGATGATTTTCCGAAAGATGGCGTGATTGTTAAAGCTTATTTATCGGAGTCTAGTTTTTTAAATGAAACAGTCGAAGAAATAAAAGCAGCTATCACAAATTTAACGAACTTTAACATTGATATTGGTGAAAATGTGGTATCCATTGTGGAAGTCAATGAAGAAGATTGGGCAACTGCCTGGAAGCAATACTACCATCCTGTTAAGATTTCTGAACGCTTTACTATCGTACCGACATGGGAGGAATACACACCTGTTTCAACAGATGAACTAATTATTGAATTAGACCCTGGTATGGCATTTGGTACAGGTACCCACCCAACAACGGTAATGTGTTTACAAGGACTTGAAAAGGTCATTAAAGAAGGGGATACAGTTGTTGATATCGGTACAGGATCGGGTGTATTGTCTATTGGTGCAGCATTACTTGGTGCCAAAAGTGTGCATGCGCTTGATTTAGATGAGGTTGCTGTACGTTCAGCGCGAGAAAATGTAGCATTAAATAAAGTGGAAGATAAGGTGGCAGTGTTCCATGGTAACTTATTGGATACTGTAAAAGAACCAGCGGATGTAGTAGTCGCTAATATTTTGGCTGAAATCATCATGTCCTTCACAGATGACGCGTATACAATTGTAAAACCAGGTGGATTATATGTCACTTCGGGCATCATCGGTGCAAAACGAGATGATGTGAAAGTAGCACTAGAAGCTTCAGGCTTTGTGATTGAAGAAGTATTATTAATGGAAGATTGGGTAGCCATTATTGCCCGTCGTCCACTATAACATGACTGAGGAAGCGCCAAATCGTGAGCCGTGTGCTTGTGATTTGGCGTTTTCCTTTTTTGCTAGAAAGGACTGTGTGGCATGCAACGTTATTTTATTGAGACAGCTATCGAAAATGCACGTATTAGTGGAGAAGATGCACGGCATATTGAACGAGTGATGCGTATGAAGCAAGGCGACAACATTGTAGTTGTTGCACAAAACACTGCGTATATATGCACAATTGAAGGATTTGAAGGGGATGAGGTTGTCATTGAAGCGACTGGACAAACAATCCCTTCCCCAGAGTTACCCATTCAAGTAACAGTAGCATGTGGTTTACCGAAGGGTGATAAGCTGGAGCTTATTACCCAAAAAGCCACAGAGCTAGGAATGTTTGCTTTATTACCCTTTGAAGCTGAGCGCTCCATTGTGAAATGGGACAAGAAAAAAGGAGCAAAAAAGCAAGAAAGATTACAGAAAATTGCTAAGGAAGCTGCGGAACAAGCTCACCGTACGCATATTCCAACAGTTTTTGAACCTATATCATTTAAACAGCTAGTACAACAAATAGATCAATTCGATGCCGTTTTTATTGCTGATGAAGAGGATGCAAAGGCTGAAAAGCGCACAAGGTTTGCGGAGAAGCTAAAAAACGTGTATGATATGAAGTCGAAATCAATGCTTATTATCTTTGGTCCTGAGGGGGGCATTTCTCGTCAAGAGTCGGAAGCGCTATTACAAGCAGGCGCTCAAACAATGTCATTAGGACCGAGAATTTTACGAGCAGAAACAGCGCCATTATACGCACTGTCTGCCATATCCTATGAATTTGAATAACAGCTATGTATAATTTATTATCAACATAACTTAGAGAAAGCCACTTAATATTATTAAGTGGTTTTTTTACGTAAATCATATTTGAAGGGGGTCTGCGTTAAATCCCTGCTTAAATGGAGTTTTAGCCCATTGTGTAAGATCAACCGGGAAAATCACAACCTCAAACATTCCAAATAAAATATGTAAAAGAACAAGTTCAATGTCCATACATAGATTTAATTGCGACATACTCTAGCGATAGGAGAGCTCACTAATACTATATTGAAATGAGGGAATTTTTTGAGTGAACAATTTAATCAGATTCAACCTTGTCCAGTAACATCAACTGAACAAATACCCTTAACGAATGAGATTACACCACTCGTTACTACACCACTTACGACGCCAACTATTAAAATTCCAGTTGTACTGGCAGAACCAACACTGCAAATCGTTGTCGAGTCCGATATTACACTTAGTCCTGCAGCGACAGAGATTAAACGAGTGAAAAAGAATGTCTTTCTAAATCAAGTGAAATTGGTACCAGTTAGCTTTGCACGTATTGCTAACACTGATTTCTTTAGAGTAACACGAGCTAAATTATTTGTAGCAGGACATATTCGGAAAAATATCGAATATGCTTCATCAGCATGTAATGGGGCCCTTCAGGATAGAATTGCTGATGTTCCGTTTTCAGGTTTTACAGATCTTATATTTCCGCAAACAGCAGGAGGCGCTACACCAATTTTAGGCATTTCTGAGTTTGCCGAAGCGAACTTCCTTAACGAAAGAACACAAATGGATGCTCGATTAGATAAGGCTTTCTTCCAAAATCTCGTTAAATACAATGAACAACCATTTGGTGAATTAGTAGCTGCCAATTTCTTTGAACTTGATTTTTCACCGATTATGGCAGCTCCTGAAGAAGCATTCAGCACATTACGTGAAAAAATTGTATTAGAACTTACTGTAAAAGTATTGCAAGTTCAACAAATCCGTTTGGGCGCTGGAAGTAGTGTAGTAACACCTGTTCTACCAGGGCTTACTCCACCAGCAACACCAATTGTTCCTGATATGATTCCGCCTACTGAGCCTTGTTAATTTTTTTATGTAGTGGAGTAAAAATGGTAACAATAATACTGATATAAAATCAAATATGTTGTTGGGCAGTTGAAAGTTCACTTTTACTCGAACTTTTAACTGCTTTTTTTTGGCAAGATAAGGACATGCGCCTTCCAATTGTATCTCATAGTGGGACTGTGACAAAAGTAAAAATATTGCATAATATGGATTGTAATTAGTATTGTAGATTTTCAATTGTCCTAACATAATCGCATCAGAAGAATTAGCTAATGGATTAAAAATTGATTGTTATGCTTTTTTTGTCAAATCATTATTTGGGAGTGAATGAATGGCAACTCCATGGATTAATTTTAGAGAGATGAAAAAAATATCCTCTAAACAAAATAAATACACTGAGTGGAGGTATCAAACTAAAATAGATGACGAATCTCCATTTGAACAGACTTTTAATGGAAATAATAATCTGCTTGATGAAATAGAAGATAAACCAATTACAGAGGAATCAACTTTAACAGACCATATAATCTCTAATGAAGAGCTCCCCGAACCTATGGAGCCGATTATTGAGGAAGAAAACGAACATCACCCAAATTTTGAGAACTTCAGGGAGGATGCTAGCTTAGCAGAGCTATTAGCATCTAATGAAGATCTACCTATATCTAAAGAAACAAATGTTGAGCAAGAAAACGAACATCCTCTAGATATCGATGAGAGTCACACAAAAGTGACCTTATTAGAGCAATTAGCGTCCATACCCATACCTATAGAAGCGAATGTTAAGGAGAACGAAGAAAATTTCCGACATATGGATGAGAACCATGTAGAGGAATTAACTTTAGACCAGATAGCATGCAATCAAAGTGTACCCAGTCCAACAAAGGTAGAAATTGACCATCTACTAGATAGTGATGAGAACTCCCTTGAAGAACAAAATTCAACAGCCCAATCAGACAATAATCCAAAATCTTTCAATAGAGCGCTGTCAGAGGCTGAAAATAATATGCATTTGGATGATATAGCAGAAAAGGAGAAAAACAATCCTCCAAATCGTAATAAAGAGATTGCAAAGTCTTTACAAGGAGAAGTATGCACCATTATCCAAAAAAGTCCCTTTTCTACTTATGTAGAAATTAACGATTTTCTTCATGCTCCTATTTATGGTGAAAATGTTCAAAATACAATATTTGATTTTCTTGATTTAAATGATAACCTATCTCCCCAACTTCAGACGAAGCTACTCCAAACGATTTCGATTTACCCTGAACAACCAGATTGTCGTTTGGTTAGCTCCAACATTAATCAAATGATTTCTTTAATGAGAACGGATACTAATAAAAAAAATGGTAGTGAGCAGCATCCGTTTAAATCAGTAGTAGTTCCCTTACATAACTCACAAGCAATTAAAAAAGGAGAAATTAACTCCTCTGAGCCTTTTATACATATACGAGTTCCTGTTGTGCTAGGGGAATACAAAATAGAAATATGTATGGAGGAAAAAATTGCTTTTGATAAAGGAATTGAAGAGGTTAAAGAGATCACAAATGAGGTAGTACTATCCGATTGTAGATTTGTACCTATTCATAGATCCCAGTCATTGGGAAATGGAACAAGAACTGTATTAAAGGGGAATTTATTTATAGAAGGCTACATACAGCATAATATTGAGTATAGGGTATCTAATACGCAAAATAAGTCAGCCATTCATCCCAATCGATTGTGTCAAAATATAGTATTAGAATTAATTATCCAAATGTTACAAGTACAAAAAATTAAAGTACTGTTTGACTGGCAAGGTAATGGAGGGTTATAGAAATTTATCCCTTAATTCAAATAAAAAATAAAACTAATATATACGTCCATGTATAGATTTAAATGCTACATATTCTAGCGATAGGAGAGCTCTCTAATACTAAAAAAATGAAATGAGGGAATTTTTTGAGCGATCAATTAGAAAGCCAATTTCAACCTTGTCCTGTAACATCAACTGAACAAATTCCATTAACGAATGAGATTACACCAGTAGTCACTACACCAGTTACAACGCCAACTATCAAAGTTCCAGTTGTATTGGCAGAACCAACACTGCAAATCGTTGTTGAGTCGGATATTACACTTAGCCCTGCTGCTACAGAAATCAAACGAGTGAAAAAGAATGTCTTCCTAAATCAAGTGAAACTTGTACCAGTTAGCTTTGCACGTATTGGTGGCACTGATTTCTTTAGAGTAACAAGAGCTAAATTATTTGTAGCAGGACATATTCGGAAAAATATTGAATATGCTTCATCAGCATGTAATGGGGCACTTCGAGATAGAATTGCTGACGTTCCGTTTTCTGGTTTTACAGATCTTATTTTCCCACAAACACCTGGAGGCGCAACACCAATCTTAGGCATTTCCGAGTTTGCTGAAGCGAACTTCCTTAACGAAAGAACACAAATGGATGCTCGATTAGATAAGGCTTTCTTCCAAAATCTTGTTAAATACAATGAACAACCATTTGGTGAATTAGTAGCTGCCAACTTCTTTGAACTTGATTTTTCACCGATTATGGCGGCTCCTGAAGGGACATTCAGCACATTACGTGAAAAAATTGTCTTAGAACTTACTGTAAAAGTATTGCAAGTGCAACAAATCCGCCTTGGTGCTGGCAGTAGCGTAATAACGCCTGTTCTTTTAGGACTTACACCTCCTCCTAGTCCTTGATAAATGCTAGTTTAGAGGACAGTAGAATATTATAATATATTAACAAAGCTGGTAGTACAGATGGATATTTTGTTTGTACTACTAATTTTCTTATAGGAGCTGTCAATCTTTAAAAGCATCTATCAATATTATGAAAAATCAAAATACAAGTGAATGATTAGCTTCATTAAAAGGAAAAAGGGTTGCCATATAAAATGGGCAACCCTTTTTTCACTATTTATTTCACTGTTTCTAAAACGCGTACAAATTGTCCTTTTGAGTGAGGGTAGCCTGTTTGTGTAATTTTTACTTTTACAAGTTGTCCAATTAGACTTTCTGGACCCTCAAAAACTACTTTTAAGTAATTGTCTGTATAGCCTGTTAGAAGGCCTTCTTCTTCACTGTCATCATGCACAAATTCTTCAGGGATAACTTCTAGCACTTGATCTTCAAAACGAGAAGCATACTCTTTTGCTAGCTGATCGTTTAAAGAGATGAGTCGATGCACACGCTCATTTTTAATGTCTTCATCAATTTGATCTTCCATACGTGCAGCAGGGGTTCCTGTACGAGGAGAGAATGGGAAAACGTGTAGCTCAGAAAATTTATGATCGCGAATAAAGTTATATGTGTCCATAAACTCTTCCTCTGTCTCACCTGGAAAACCAACGATTACATCAGAAGTAACAGCTAAATCAGGTAAAGCCTCATGTAATTTTGTTAAACGTTCACCGAAGAACTCCATTGTATATTTACGACGCATACGTTTTAATACCGTATCAGAACCAGATTGAATAGGGATGTGTAAATGATTCACGACAATCTTTGATTCACGTAGTACTTCAATTACTTCATCTGTTAATTGACTAGCCTCAATAGATGAAATACGAAGACGCTTTAAGCCTGTTACATTGGCCTCTAAATCACGTAGTAATTGAGCAAGATTATAATCTTTTAAATCCTGACCATAGCCACCTGTATGAATGCCAGTTAAGACAATTTCAAGATAACCAGCATCTACTAATTGCTGTGCTTGATGTAATACTTCTTGTGGGTCACGAGAACGCATTAAACCACGTGCCCATGGAATAATACAAAATGTACAGAAATTGTTACAGCCTTCTTGGATTTTTAACGAAGCACGTGTACGGTCTGTAAATGCTGGTACATCTAATTCTTCGTATACTCGGTTTTTCATAATATTACGTACAGCATTAATCGGTTGTCGTTCCGCACGATATTGTTCAATATAACCAAGTAATTTCGTACGATCTTGTGTTCCAACAACAATATCAACACCAGGGATTGCCATAATTTCTGCAGGGGATGTTTGTGCATAGCATCCTGTTACACAAATAACTGCATCCGGATTTTGGCGAATTGCTCGACGAATAACCTGACGTGATTTTTTATCTCCAGTATTCGTAACTGTGCATGTATTAATGACGTAAACGTCTGCTTGTTGATCAAATTCTGTTCGATCATAGCCTTCTTCTTTAAACAGCTGCCAAATTGCTTCTGTTTCGTAATGATTTACTTTACAACCTAGAGTATGAAAACTCACGATTTTTGATCGCTCGTTACTCATGATATATATCATCCTTTCAATTCACATTACCTTGTGTTTCCAAACATTTAATAAGTTTTTCGTTGTACATATTTTAGATACGTGATTTATGATAACATAATCCTTATAAAATCAGTACATATAAGATTTTTTTGTGAAATAATTAAGTTATCAATTTCTATATAATCTTTTGAGGACTTCAGATAAACATGACTCGTTCTGGAATGTTTATATTTGGGTGTTCATTATATAGAAAGAAATTAGACGCCATCGCGAAAAAATGATATGATTCGAAGAGGTACGTACATCTTGTTTAATGAAGGAGCGTTCAACAATGGAAAAAAATTTTGCACGTATGATTGATCATACATTATTAAAGGCTGAGGCAACAAAAGAACAAATTGAAAAATTATGTGCTGAAGCTAAACAATTTAACTTTGCTTCTGTTTGTGTAAATCCAACTTGGGTAAAGCGAAGCAGTGAATTATTACAGGGTACAGACGTGTTAGTTTGTACGGTTATCGGCTTCCCACTTGGTGCCAATACACCAGCAGTCAAAGCATTTGAAGCAAAAGACGCCATTGCTAACGGTGCAAAAGAAGTAGATATGGTTATTAATATCGGTGCGTTAAAAGATCAAAACTATGACCTTGTACAAGCAGATATCGCAGCAGTGGTAGAAGCAGCTAAAGATAGCGCACTTGTAAAAGTCATTATTGAATCATGCTTACTAACAGACGAAGAAAAAGTGAAGGCATGTGAGTTAGCTGTAGCAGCAGGTGCTGACTATGTGAAAACATCTACAGGTTTTTCTACTGGTGGAGCAACAGCAGAGGATATCGCGCTTATGCGTAAAACTGTAGGTCCAGAACTTGGTGTAAAAGCATCAGGTGGTGTTCGTAGCTTAGAGGACATGAAAAAAATGGTAGAAGCAGGTGCGACTCGTATTGGGGCTAGCTCTGGTGTAGCTATTATGAATGGTTTAATTGCCGACTCCAACTATTAATATTATCTTTTTATAGAGCCATAAGCTCATGTGTACATTGACATGAGCTTATGGCTTCTTTGTGTTTAAAGCATAATAATTTTCTATACACATATACTCCACTGATGAATGTAAATACAGAAAGGAGGATGTCATGTTTACACAGTATAAGTCTTGGAGGCCCTATATTAGCCCCTTTGATCCTTGTAAGCCTATAGAAGTTAAGTATTATGCAACACCCCCACAACTATATATGGGTTTTCAACCACCTGGACTTCCACAATTTCCAACCGCCAGAGAAGCGCTAATGGCAGGAACACTATGGCCACAGTTGTTTAGCCCATACCCATTTCCCCTAAAAGGAGGGAGGAAGCATGACTAAAAAGATGCCGCCCGAATTTTATAAGCAATTAGAAGAAATACAAGCAATTGATTTCGTCATTGTTGAATTAAACCTCTATTTAGACACTCATCCACACGATTATGACGCCATTCAGCAATTTAATGAAAATACAGAGAAAAGTATGAAACTTAAAATTGATTTTGAGCAAAAATATGGACCACTCATGAATTTTGGGAGAAGCTATTCGAATTATCCTTTTAACTGGATTGATACACCATGGCCATGGCAAGTCTAAACAAAAGACTAGGAGGAAAAATCTTTGTGGTATTATGAAAAGAAACTCCAGTATCCGGTAAAAGTTAGTACATGTAACCCAATGCTTGCAAAGTTTTTAATTGAACAATATGGAGGAGCGGATGGGGAACTGGCAGCAGCTCTACGCTACATGAATCAGCGCTATACGATTCCTGACAAAGTAGTAGGGTTATTGACCGATATAGCAACAGAGGAATTTTCACATTTAGAAATGATTGCCACGATGATTTATAAGCTAACAAAAGATGCAACACCAGAAATGCTGAAAGAAGCTGGATTGGGTGATCATTATGTAAATCACGATCGGGCTCTATTTTATCAAAACGCCTCGGGGGTACCATTCACAGCAACCTATATTCAAGCAAAGGGTGACCCTATCGCGGATTTGTATGAGGATATAGCAGCAGAAGAAAAGGCACGTGCCACATATCAATGGATTATTGACTTATCAGATGATACGGATTTAAATGATAGCTTGAAGTTTTTACGTGAACGGGAAATTGTTCATTCCCAGCGCTTTAGAGAGGCTGTTGAAATTTTAAAAGATGATAGAGATCAAAAGAAAGTTTTCTAAGACAAAAATGGCAGGCTGTATCAAGGTGAACTTGACACAGCCTTTTTGCGGTTACTGAATATTTGAGAATAAGCTAAGATCTTTTCGATGACCAATCATTACTAATAAATCTTCCTTTTCAATAATTTGCTCAGGAGAAGGCGAGATAATAATTTCACCTTCGCGCACAATCGCAATTACACTGACGTTATATTTTGCGCGCAAGTCTAAATCCCGAAGGTTTTGTCCAGCCATTTTGGAAGGAATCATAATTTCTTCAATGCTGTATTCCTTTGATAATTCGATATAATTCAACATATTTGGGGATAGGAGTTGATTAGCTACACGTTCACCCATATCTCTTTCTGGGTAAATAATCCAATCAGCTCCTACTTTATCTAACACTTGCCCATGTCTTTTACCAAGTGCCTTTGCGATCACTTTTTTGATCCCTAGCTCTTTTAATAAAGAGACGGTTAAAATACTAGATTGCATATCATTACCGATCGCTACGATAACACAATCGAAGTTACCAATACCAATCGATTTTAAGGCTTTTTCTTCTGTTGTATCTGCAACCACAGCGTGAGTCACATAGGGTTCGGCATCCTCTACTCTTTCTTCATTTATATCAATTCCTAATATTTCCTGTCCAGCTTCATGCAATCTGCGAGCGACGCTTGTTCCGAATCTACCTAAGCCAATCACAGCGTATTGTTTAATGGTCATAGCGTTCTGTCTTCCTCTCATTTGGTTATCCAATCATAATATTTCCTTTTGGGTGGCGGAAACTCTCTTTTTTTCTTCGTTTTGCAATGGCAAAAGCAATGGTTAGTGGTCCTACTCTTCCTGCGAACATTGTAATAATCAGAAGAAGACGACCAGCAGGTGTTAGCTCTGGAGTTAGGCCCATCGAAAGACCAACAGTACCAAACGCAGAGGTAGCCTCAAATAAGTACATCATAAAGCTATGATGCTGTTCCGTGATACTGAGAATAATCGTCACGACTACAACAATTAATCCTCCACACATTGTAACCGTCAAAGCCTTTAAGATAGTTTCAGTAACAATTCTACGTTTAAAGAGAACGACATCTTCTTTTCCTCGAATTTGTGACCACATAGTAGCTACTAAAACAGCAAAGGTTGTGATTTTAATACCTCCAGCAGTCGACCCAGAGCCTGCCCCAATAAACATGAAAAGAATCATTAAAAATAATGTAGAATGCGTTAAGTCCCCAATAGCCAGTGTATTGGAGCCAGCAGTTCGTGGTGTAACCGCTTGGTAAAGGGAACCTAATACTTTACCCCATTCGGATAATGGTCCAAGTGTTTTTTGGTTGCCATACTCAAACAAAAATATCAAAATGGTTCCGCTAACAGTGAGCAAAAGTGTCGTTACTAAGACTATTTTTGAATGGACAGAAAGCCTTTTAGTTACACGATATTCATACAATTCATTCATCACAATAAAGCCTAATCCACCGATTGTAATAAGAGCACAGATGGTGAAAACAACAAAGGGGTCATCAACATAGGCAGTCATTCCGTTAAAGCCACCCATTAAATCGAAGCCCGCGTTGTTGAAGTTGGATATGGCATGAAAAAATCCAAAATAAAGGGCCTTTCCAATAGGCATATCAAAAGAAAAACGAATCGATAGAATTAGACCACCGATTATTTCAATACATGCTGTAAAGAGTAATATTCTTTTCACTAATCGAACAAGACCAGCAATGGAGATATTATTAAATGCTTCTTTAAGCAGCAGTCTTTCTTTTAATGAAATTTTCTTTCCAAGCAGTAAAAATAATAATGTGGCAAATGTCATAAATCCTAAACCGCCAATTTGGATTAAGAATAAAAGGACCACTTCGCCAAAAATAGAGAAGGTATCACCTGTATCAACTACAATTAAACCTGTGACACAAGTAGCTGATGTAGCAGTGAATAAAGCATCTAAAAAGGGCAAACCCTTCCCATCCTCAGTAGAAAATGGCATTGTTAAAAGAAACGTACCTATGGCAATGATAAGGGCAAAGCCCAATACAAGAATTTTGGGAGGATTTAATGCTCTTTTAAAATTGTTCATTTAATTTTTCCTCAATTCTGAATAGTAAACAACTGTTTGTTAGATGGCATAAAAAAAAGACCTACGATTAGAGCATGAAAAGGGTAGAAAGCATGCTAATAATGGTGGTCAATAACGACCTCCTTCGCTTTAGCCGACGAAGTTAGCTGACGGGTAGGATGGCGAAAGAGCTTTCTCATCCCTTCTGCTAAAGCAGAATTAACCCCAAAAGATTGGTTCCTCCGTTCTCAAATAGTTGAGATTTGGCCGATATGAAATTGAATGTGATTATTCTACGCCCTTATTCTATTTTTTGTAAACCCCTTAATTGTTAGGAAAATGT
Organism: Lysinibacillus capsici; assembly: GCF_003367505.1. GTDB lineage: Bacteria > Bacillota > Bacilli > Bacillales_A > Planococcaceae > Lysinibacillus > Lysinibacillus capsici. Next base: position 134,104 of record NZ_PXXX01000018.1, on the reverse strand, counting down.
AATTATTTTTATTGTGGGCGAATTGTGTATGAATAATTCGAGCAAAAATAAAACCAAAAATTCACTTGATAATTTCGCATACTTTCTATTGACCATTATTAGACAATACGATATAATTTTTTAGTACACAACAGAAGGTGATTTGCCTAATTGTGTATTGACGTGTGTTCGGAGGGAGGGAAAGAGAGATGTCAAAAACTGTCGTTCGCAAAAACGAATCGCTTGAAGATGCTCTTCGCCGCTTCAAACGTACTGTATCAAAAAGTGGTACAATTCAAGAAGTTAGAAAGCGCGAGTTCTACGAAAAACCTAGCGTAAAACGTAAAAAGAAATCAGAAGCTGCACGTAAACGTAAGTGGTAATTTAATTTCCCATTAAAAATCCCTACGTTCATAACACGCAATTGTATGATTCACTGAGCAGACAAAGTTATACCTGAAATTAATCACATTTTTGATTAATTTCAGGTATTTTACATTGCTCAACTTTACGTACATATGAAAAAGCCGAATGAAATCACTTTGATTCATTCGGCTTTTTTGCACATACTAAGTGTTAGTAATTGGCATTAGATCGAATGATAAATAATTAATAAATTTTTTAAGATTTGTGAAACTTTTCGCATGATTGACCGTATATACAGAGGAGAGGCATGTTAGAAGGGAGGGAAAAAGATGCTAAAACGGAGAATCCTCAGCTATTTACTAGTGATATGGATGACTTTTTTGTTAGCGTTTCCATTAACTTCGGCTTTTGCCAGTAATAAGGTTTATCATGTTCCGATTCATAATGAAGTAGAGCGAGGACTTCATGCATTTTTAGAACGAGCTTTTAAAGAGGCTGAAGAAAACAATGCAGAGGCGATTATCTTAGAAATACATACGCCTGGCGGTTTTGTGAATGCAGCAAGCGATATCGCCATGCTTATGGATGCAACGCAAATAAAAACGATCGCTTATATTAATAAGGATGCGCACTCAGCAGGAGCGTTTTTAGCCTTACATGCGGATGAGATCTACATGGTTCCAAATGGAACAATCGGTGCAGCGGCAGTTATCGATTCAGCAGGTAATGCAGCCGACCTAAAGGCCAATAGCGCTTGGCTTGCACAAATGAAAGCAGCAGCTGAAACGTCAGGGCGCGACCCTAAGTATGCATTAGCAATGGCAGATACCAACTATGAACTACCAGAATACCGTGCTGGCGGAAAGAATTTGTTAACCCTATCAGCCTCAGAGGCAGCAAAGGTTAAATATTCTGAAGGGACGGTTAAAGATTTTCAGGAGCTTTTAGAAGTAACCAACTTGAATGGTAGTGATGTTGTTCCCATTGAACCAACCTTTTCTGAAAAGTTAGCTCGTTTTATTACAAATCCCATCATTGTACCTATTCTATTGTCTATCGCTAGCTTAGGACTTGTGATGGAGCTTTATTCGCCAGGATTTGGTGTTCCAGGTATAATGGGCTTATCAGCACTTGGTTTATTTTTCTTTGGACATATGGTGGCCGGCTTTGCGGGATATGAAACATTATTGTTATTTATTGTTGGCTTAGCCCTTTTAATTGCAGAGTTTTTTGTCCCCGGTGGAATTGTTGGTATTTTAGGTGGTGTCTTAATAGTACTAAGTCTGATACTGGCAGGTGCAAATATGATGCAAATGATAGTAGCAATTCTCATTGCGCTTGTGATAGCGATGATAGGAATGGTGATTCTGATGAAATTTTTCGGAAAAAAACTGCATGTCTTAAACAGGCTTGTGTTAATGGATGCAACCACGACAGAAGAAGGGTATGTATCCAATGTGAATCGCACAGAACTGTTAGGAAAAATTGGGAAAACGCTTACACCACTTCGTCCATCTGGAACAATGGTACTTGGTAGTGAACGCATTGATATTGTATCAGAAGGTGGCTATATCGATGCCAATCAACATGTAGAAATTATTAAAGTTGAAGGCTCACGCATTGTTGTGAGACAAACAGATAAAGAGATGGAGGAATAGAAAATGGGTTTTGATTTAGCTTTGATTGGTCCTATTGCTGGACTAGTTATTTTATTCATTGTGCTTGCGGTATTCTTTACCTTTGTACCCGTTGCATTGTGGATTTCTGCATTAGCAGCAGGTGTACGTGTGAGCATTTTTACATTAATTGGGATGCGATTGCGTCGTGTAATCCCTTCTCGAATTGTTAATCCGTTGATTAAAGCACATAAAGCAGGTTTACCTGTAACGATTAATCAGTTAGAGAGTCACTATTTAGCAGGTGGTAATGTTGACCGTGTAGTGAATGCCTTAATTGCGGCTCACCGTGCCAATATTGAGCTGTCATTTGAACGTTGTGCAGCAATCGATTTAGCTGGGCGTGATGTATTAGAAGCTGTTCAAATGTCTGTTAATCCAAAAGTTATTGAAACACCTTTCATTTCAGGTGTAGCAATGAACGGGATTGAAGTAAAAGCAAAGGCTCGTATTACCGTGCGTGCCAACATCGAGCGTTTAGTCGGTGGTGCTGGTGAAGAAACAGTTATTGCCCGTGTAGGGGAAGGGATCGTTTCTACAATTGGTTCGGCTACTAGTCATACAGAAGTATTAGAAAATCCAGATATGATTTCACAAACGGTTTTATCTAAAGGTTTGGATTCAGGAACAGCCTTTGAAATCTTATCCATTGATATTGCGGATGTAGATATCGGTAAAAACATCGGGGCTGAATTACAAATTGAACAAGCACAAGCTGATAAAAACATTGCGCAAGCAAAAGCTGAGGAACGTCGTGCAATGGCTGTAGCAAACGAGCAAGAAATGATTGCACGTGTTCAAGAGATGAAGGCAAAAGTAGTAGAAGCAGAAGCGGAAGTACCACAAGCGATGGCTGAAGCCTTACGTTCTGGTAATCTTGGCATTATGGATTATATGAACTATCGCAATATCCAAGCAGATACAGCGATGCGCGATTCGATTTCAAAAGTGAGCACAGATAAACCTGAAAAAAATGAACCCAATGCTTAATAACGGAAAGGAGCGAAACTAACATATGGAACAGTTAATAATCTTCGCCATAATAGCCATAGTCAGCTCTATTTTCGGAAAATCAAAAAATAAAAAGCCTGAGAAGCAGATGCCTCCTTTTAATAAAGACACCGTGGTGGAGCCTCCAGTTACGGAGAAAGCACCACATCGTACTGGGAAAGCACAGAGTTTTGAAGATTTTGCACGAGAATTTATAGGAGATTGGATTCCAGAAAATGAGAAAGTCGAGGAGCCTAAAAAATTTGTTGAAGAACAAGTGAAAAGGGAAATACCAAGCTATGTTGCTCCAGCTGTCATTCCAGCAGATATCCCTAGCCGTTCTTCTAATCGAGAAGGTCGAGGACGATTAGCTGCTGGAAAAAAAGAAGTGCAATCAGTTGGCACAAATTCGACTTTACAACTACCTCAATCTAAAAATGATCTTATGCAAGCAATCGTGATGGCTGAAATATTAGGGCCACCGAAATCAAAAAGAAAATAACTAGCATGTCCTCCTTTTTCGATGCATATATTGCCGAAGAAGGAGGCATTTTTTATGAAAAAATTATTTCAATTAACGCCACTACTTGAGTTGTTAGAATACGAATCATTAAAAATTATTGGACCCTACCGTTTTATTCATGCAGATGCGACGACCTGTTCGTTTGTCTATGCAGATTATCATATTACTGTCAATGCGGATTCAGTGACAATCAATGCGCTCAAAGAAGAAATGCTACATCTCACTGTTGACAATCTACAGGAGCTTCATATGAAAATGACAAAGAATATGGGTGTGAGCAAAAATGTGGAATAATCGGCCAATTATTATACGTATAAAGCGTCATGAAAATGTTCATCCTTTTATTCAAGCATTGCACGCTCAACATGTCCCATTAAAGCGTGTTGTCTTTCGTGAGCAGGAAGTTTCCTTTGAAACAACGATGCATTATCTACCAAAAATTCGCCGTGTACGAAGACGTTTTCGCTTAAAAATGGCTGTATTTTATGCAGATGAGCTTCAAGTTTTTCGAGCGCAAATTTGGACTTTATTGGGCTTAGCCTTTATGATTGCTATTCCAATTCTTTGTGCACAAGTCATATGGCGAGTGGACATAGAAGCTGCAACACCAGAACTAGAGCAGCGTTTAGGTAAGACCTTTCATGAAACCTTTCAATTAGAAACCCCTTTATCTCAAAAAAAGTTACCTTCCAATACGGTTATACGACAAAAGCTGTTAGAGCAACACCGAGAGCTATCATGGGTTCATATTGATAAACATGGCGGACGAGTAATTTTGAGACCACAAGAATCACCTAAACAAACAGAGCAAACAACTGATAAATTAGCCTCCCATATAGTAGCAACGAAAAGTGGTGTCATTACACACTTTAATATACAGCATGGCGAGCGAAAAATTTCAGTAAATGATACAGCCTACGAGGGTGACGTCCTCGTAAGTGGTGTATTAGAAAGTGGCACAGATCAAGTTTTTGTAGGGGCGAAGGGAGAGGTTTATGCAGACTATTGGCTTGAATGTTCATTTAAAATTCCAACAAAAATTACCGTGGAAACCTTGCAGCAAAAGCAATGGCGAGTGTTGATAAAGGGTATACATGAGGAAAAGGTGGATTATGTACAAAGAAAGGATTTACCGAATTGGCTATCTCCCTATGTTTCAATTGTAGAGGAGCAACAGACGAAAACGATGCAAGTAGAGTTGGATGAATCGAAAATTGAGTCATTGCTGATTCCTTTATTGCATGAAAAAGTATTACGCTCGTTACCTGCAAAAACAATCATCAAGAAAGAAAACCTTTTACAGGCAAAGTGGGGGAATGGTACAGTTGAAGGGAAAGTTCTATTTTTAGTCAATGAAAACATTGCAAGTCCAATACAAGGCCTACAAGGAGAATGATTATGTCAGAACAGTTAACTGTATTACAGGTGGATAATCCAAATGAAGCGGTTATGCTACTAGGTATTTCCGATGCAAATATGAAATTAGTTGAAGAAGCGCTTAATGTTCATATCATTACGCGTGGTGAACAAATTCAACTTGCGGGTGAAGAAAATGCTAAGGAACAGGCAACATTTCTTCTGCATGCTTTATTGAAGGTCATTCGCAAAGGAATTAATATTGATCAACGTGATGTCACAACAGCTATTGAAATGACACAAAAAGGAACAATCGAGTATTTTGCAGAACTATATGATGAAGAAATAGCACGCACAACGAAAGGTAAGTCAATTCGTGCAAAAACAATTGGTCAACGAGAATACATACAAGCAATCCGTCATAAAGACGTTGTTTTCGGTATTGGTCCAGCCGGTACTGGGAAAACGTATTTAGCGGTAGTCATGGCAACACAGGCACTTAAAAACGGCCATGTTAAGAGAATTATTTTAACTCGCCCTGCTGTTGAAGCTGGAGAGTCTCTAGGCTTTCTTCCAGGAGATTTAAAGGAAAAGGTTGATCCATATCTTCGACCTCTCTATGACGCTTTAAACGACATCTACGGCTCAGAACAAACACAGCGGCTAATTGAACGAGGAACGATTGAAATCGCCCCTTTAGCCTATATGCGTGGCCGTACATTAGATGATGCCTTTGTTATTTTAGATGAAGCACAAAATACAACACATCAACAAATGAAAATGTTCCTAACTCGTCTAGGCTTCGGCTCTAAAATGGTCATCACAGGTGATAAAACGCAAATCGACTTACCCAAAAATACAGAATCTGGCTTGATTGTAGCAGAACGTACATTAAAATATGTTAAATCTATTCATTTCCAAGTACTAGAACAAGGCGATGTCGTACGTCACCCAATCGTAGCCAAAATCATTCAAGCCTACGAAGAACAGCAACTTTAGAATTGCGTAGCAATTCTAAAGTCTGCCCCGAAAGCGAAGCGACAGGGGCAACGAGGTTTAAAGTCTGCCCCGAAAGCGAAGCGACAGGGGCAACGAGGTTTAAAGTCTGCCCCGAAAGCGAAGCGACAGGGGCAACGAGGTTTAAAGTCTGCCCCGAAAGCGAAGCGACAGGGGCAACAGGTTTTAAAGTCTGCCCCGAAAGCGAAGCAACAGGGGCAACAGGTTTTAAAGTCTGCCCCGAAAGCGAAGCAACAGGGGCAACAGGTTTTAAAGTCTGCCCCGAAAGCGAAGCGACAGGGGTAACGAGGTTTAAAACATCCGTATAGTTAAAACCTAAACCACGAATTTAATCAAAATATGGAAAAAAATGTGACAGCTATGCGAAGATGCATAGCTGTTTTTTGCTTTCTTATACATTTTTCGAGAAAAATGTATGTTGAATTGGTATGATAGTAGGTAGATAGAGGAGGTGCCAGATGGAGAAACAACTTCGAAAATTTACAGAGCTTATCGGTTTTCGCTACTTTCTTATCATCATTCTCATTTTAACAGGTGGCCTACAATTTGGGTTCATGTATGGCAATGTTAAAGGAGTTACATATGATTTCAAACCATTACAGCTTGCGCCTGAAACCGTACGATCTACTAAAACGATTGAAGACACTTATAAAACACAGCTAGAGCGAGAAAAAGCTGCCAATGCAGTGGATTCAGTCTATCAATTTTCGGAGGATGTCGCCAAGCAAAGAGCAGCGATTGTAACATCATTATTTGATTATGTTTTGGAAGTGAAAAAAGATGTTGCAAATAGTAAGGAACCTATTCCTATTGCAGACCAGGTTACACAGCTTCGAAAAAAATTTGAATCCATTGACGAAGACCAGATGCCGTTAATTTTTACAGATTCTCAGCTGGAAGGTCTATTAGTACAAAGTGAAGATGATTTAACTAGAACAAGTACGCAATTATCTAAATTTGTAGAGGAATATTTACAAAAATCCATCAGACCAGAGAATGTCTTTGTTGCACAAAATGATTTTGAGACAAAGATTCGTGGGCAACGAGGATATCCTGATAAAATATTCAATACAGTCGTGTTAATAGGACGTACAAGCATTATTGAAAACGAAACAATTAACGAAGAACAAACAAAGATTCGAAAACAGCAGGCCAAAGAAAGTGTAGAGCCGACACGAATTTTACAAGGTCAGATTATTGTTCAAGAAGGCCAAATTATTGACAATGAGGCTTTTAGACAATTAGAGCTGTTAGGGATGGTTAGTAATAAAGCCTCCTTGAAGCCGATAGCAGGGCTTATTATTTTAACGCTACTACAAATGATGTTTATGTATATTTTATTTGAGCGTTGGGAAACTAACGAACGAAAAAAACGTAATGCACTGTTAGTGACAGTGATTGTTTATAGCTTGTCTATTTTGCTAATGAAATTTATTAGCTTAGTTTCTAGTGGCTTTGATGTGACGATTGCCTTTTTATTCCCGACAGCACTAGCGACGATGCTTGTTCGATTGCTAGCAGATGAGCGAGCAGCCGTATTAATTACAGTTATGACAGCTGCTTCAGCAGGAGTAATTTTTCAAGAAGGCTATTCTTCAGTTATGCAAATGGAAATTACGCTGTATATCATTTTCGGAGGGTTTGCAAGCCTATTCTTTTTGCGTAGTGTGGAAAAACGATCACATATTTTACATGCGGTTGGTGTGATTTCCCTTGTAAACATGGCATTTATCGCGTTTTATTTATTAATGACACAATCATCCTATGGCTTACCAGAATTAGCATTTTACTTAATAGCGGCGATGTTATCAGCCTTGCTTTCAGGGGCATTAACGATGGGACTTTTACCATTCTTTGAATCGGCGTTTAGTTTGCTTTCATCTTTGCGTTTAATTGAGCTATCCAACCCCAACCATCCATTATTAAAAAAATTATTAATGGAAACTCCAGGGACATATCATCATAGTGTGATGGTAGCGAACTTAGCGGAAGCTGCGTGTGAAGAGATTGGTGCTGACGGTTTATTAGCACGTGTAGGTTGTTATTATCATGATATTGGTAAAACCAAACGACCTTCCTTTTTCATCGAAAATCAGATGTCGGGCATCAATCCGCATGATTCGTTACCACCTGAAACAAGTGCAGAGATTATTATCGCTCATACGACAGATGGTGCCAATATGTTAAAACGTTATAAAATGCCTCAAGAAATTATTGATATCGCTTTACAACATCATGGTACAAGTTTGTTAAAATTCTTCTTGTTTAAAGCAAAGGAAGAAGGAAAAAATATTGATGAGGCAAAGTTCCGATATCCAGGGCCCAAACCCCAAACAAAAGAAGCAGCTGTTATAAGTGTTGCGGATAGTGTCGAGGCAGCAGTACGTTCTATGAAAGAGCCAAATGCAGAGAAAATTCAGAAGCTAGTACGAGCGATTATCGATGATCGCGTCCAAGATAATCAGTTTGATGAATGCGATATTTCAATAAAAGAGTTAAAATGTATAGAGAGAGTACTTTGTGAAACGTTGAATGGGATATTCCATTCACGTATTGAATATCCAAAGGCAGATAAGTAGGAGGATCTATGATTTTAACAATTGATTTTACGGATGAAACAAATGAAGTGGGAGCACAGCATATCGAACTTGTTGAAAAGCTATTACAGCATGCTGCAAGTGTAGAAAATATTGAGCCAGAAACAGAGGTTTCGGTGACGTTTGTAACGAACAAGGCAATTCAAGATATTAATCGTGAATATCGTGGCAAAGATCAGCCAACAGATGTCATTTCCTTTGCACTAGAGGAGCTAGGGGAAGGGGAAATGGAAGTTACGTTTGAAGGTATGCCACGTGTATTAGGTGATATCATTATTTCGACTGATCGTGCAAAAGAGCAAGCAGAGGAATATAATCATTCCTTTGAGCGAGAATTAGGCTTTTTAGCTGTACATGGTTTTTTACATTTACTTGGTTATGACCATATGGAGCCAGAAGAAGAGAAAGTGATGTTTGCAAAGCAAGATGAGATTCTCCAAACTTATGGCTTAGGTAGAGATTAGATGAATTTTCGAAAATACTTGCGATCTTTTGGCTATGCTTTTGAAGGCATCATAACTGCAAGTAAAGAACAAAATTTGAAATCACATATAGTAAGTGCAATCATTGTTATACTGGCTAGTTATTTGACAGGTTTATCTCGTATGGAATGGTATATTGTGCTACTATTAATAGCACTAATGTTTGCGCTGGAAATGATGAATACAGCTATCGAACGGGTAGTCGATTTAGCTTCCCCAGAGATACATCCGCTTGCTAAGCAAGCAAAAGATATTGCAGCAGGTGCAGTGCTTGTATTTGCGCTATTCAGTGCTATAATCGGATTACTCATCTTTCTGCCAAAATGGTTTTAATGGAAATGAGTGTCTTCTAATTGAAAATAAACCATAAATGTGAGGGAGAATTAGTATAGATGACAGTGGATATGCATGCATTATTAGAAGAATCAAAAAAGGCACGTGAAAAAGCCTATGTTCCTTATTCAAAATTTAAAGTAGGGGCAGCTCTACTAACTAAAGATGGAGAGGTTATTCACGGTTGTAATATTGAAAATGCAGGCTATAGTATGACAAATTGTGCTGAACGTACAGCGTTTTTTAAGGCAGTATCGGAGGGGATTTACGAATTCGAGGCCATTGCCATTGTAGCTGATACAGACGGACCATGCGCCCCATGTGGAGCATGTCGCCAGGTCATGATGGAGTTTTGTGCTCCAACTATGCCTGTTTATTTAACGAATTTAAAAGGTGATGTGACGGTAACGTCAGTGGGCGAATTACTACCGTTTGCATTTACGACGGAGGATTTAGAGAATGCAGGAAACTAAAAATGGCTATAAATCAGGCTTTATCTCCATCATTGGTCGTCCAAATGTTGGCAAATCGACATTTTTAAATCGTGTCATTGGCCAAAAAATTGCGATCATGAGTGATAAGCCACAAACAACACGAAATAAAGTGCAAGGCGTACTAACAACAGATGATAGCCAAATGATTTTTATTGATACACCAGGTATTCACAAGCCAAAACATAAACTAGGCGATTTCATGCTGAAGGTTTCTAAAAACACATTGCGTGAAGTAGACGTTATTATGTTTATGGTTAATGCTGAGCAAAAACTCGGTAAAGGTGATGAATTTATTCTAGAAATGCTAGCAGGAAACCCAACACCTGTCTTTTTGGTCATCAATAAAATTGATGCCATTCATCCAGATGAACTAATGGGAATTATTGAGAGCTATAAAGAGCGCTATGACTTTGCGGAGATTGTACCGATTTCTGCGCTACAAGGCAATAATGTTGAAAATTTATTAGTGACATTGGCGAAGTATTTACCAGAAGGACCTCAGTATTACCCAGCCGATCAAGTGACAGATCATCCTGAACGATTTATTATATCTGAACTTATTCGTGAAAAAGTCCTACATTTAACGCGTGAAGAAATTCCCCATTCTATCGCGGTGGTAATTGATAAAATTCGTCGTGATGAAGAAAATGAGGATAAAATTCATGTAGCGGCTACAATTATTGTGGAGCGTGATTCTCAAAAAGGGATAGTTATTGGAAAACGTGGAGCCTTGCTAAAAGAAGTAGGGACACGTGCGCGAAAGGATATCGAAATGCTTCTAGGGTCTAAAGTTTATTTAGAGCTATGGGTAAAGGTGCAAAAGGATTGGCGTAATAAAGCTACACATTTACGCGATTTTGGATTCCGTGACGATGAATATTAAGTTTTTTCTGGCTTAGCCAATGAATTGTAACGTTCGCGAACATGGCCCGTTGAATCAGGAATAGACGCCAAATTTTGACGTGACGGTTTTAGGTTAACTTCTTCTTGTAGGCACAAAAGGATCTAGAAGTATTTGATCATTTTTATTTTTGAGCTGTCCAAAATTATTTTGGGCAGCTCTCTTTGCATGGATAGTTCTTTTAAGAAAGGAGGGGGATTATGCTTCATAAATGGGAGGGGATTGTATTAAAGGTTCGCGCTTATGGGGAATCTAATAAGATTGTTATTTTGCTAACTCGGGAAGCTGGTAAAGTGGCTACGATGGCTAGAGGGGCAAAAAAACCTTCTAGTAGATTGGCTTCCATCACGCAACCCTTTACCTACGGGATGTTTATGGTACAACATCATACAGGCATGGGAACTTTGCAACAGGGAGAACATTTAAATTCAATGCGCCATATTCGTGAGGATATTATGGCTACTGCTTATGCTAGCTATATTATGGAATTAGTGGAGCGAGTTGTGGAAGAAGGAAAGCCAGAGCCATTTGCGTTCGATGTTTTACTACATGCACTACAAGCAATTGAGGATGGCTATGATCCTGAAGCTATTACGCTATTTGTTGAATGGAAAATGTTGCCCTATACAGGTGTACAACCTATTTTACATGCCTGTGCTGCGTGTGGCGCAGTAGATGGGGAATTCGCTTTTTCCTTTGCTCAAGGAGGATTCTTATGCCATCGCTGTTATCAGCATGACCCCTATATCATTCGCTTAACGCCAACACAGCTGAAACTTATCAGGATGTTCTACACTGTTCCTATCGACCAAATTGGAAAAATAGAACTAAAAAAAGAAACAAAATATTTCATTAAAAAAATTATAACAACCATCTATGAAGAACAAACCGGTATTCGGTTTAAGACGAGAAAATTTATAGAGCAACTAGAACGTACCCCTGAACTGCAAATACGCTCGAAAGACAAAATGCCAGATGAATCATAATGTTCATCTGGCATTTCACGTTATTTAAAATTCATCCTCAACCTCTGTCACTAAAAAGGCCCAGTGTCCAGCAATTTTTTTACTTTCAATATAAAGGTATGCTGTTTCATTGTTTTTACCTGTTAAATGGAGAATCGCTAGACCTTCAGCTTTTGGCGTAATATGTAGTTGCCCGTCAAGAATTGTCGCTTTTACAGGCACTGGCTCAAAACCAAAGCTTTCGAGTGCTACATGTGTTGGTTCGAAAGGTAATTCTTGCGCTGTCAGTATTAATTCATCTGTCAAATGATATAAATCAATGCTGCGAACAAAATCATAGGAATACACATCTGCGGCCATCTTTTGTTGTTGCGTCCCATCTGAAAATCTAACAATGTATTGTCCATTTTGCGAGATGGACAGTGTTTGATCTTGTTGATTAAAGTTATAGAAATTTGAAGCGAGTGGCTGTCCATTCGCGTTTTGAACCGTCACCTCTGTTGGTATGAATGGTAATTTGCTCTCAGACAAATCGAGTGGTAAATTTTCGATATAATCATCTTCTTTTACTTCTTCAAGTGTTACCTTCAGCTTACCATTTACATTTTTGACATGTACTAAATAAAAAATGTCAATAAAGTCCTCTGAATCATCAGTCAATCCAGTAATCACTAATTTACCCGTACCTTCTTTTATAGGGGTAATCGTGATAGACTCTGTCATATCTTCCTCTTCATTCCATGTGAAAATATCCTCTGCTGGCTCAAGACCACCATAAGAAGCAAAAATATAGTCCTGTTTAAATTGACTTGCATAGACGGTTGCATTGCCTAGCAACTTTTCAGCTCGTACAACAAAAGCAGCCAGCTGAGAGCGCTTTACATTGCTTTTTGGGCCGAAAGTCGTTGCAGATGTTCCTTTGGTAATCCCATTTGCAAACAATGCTCTAATATGAGGCTCAAATTCATTCCCCTTTTTAACGTCTGTAAATGGTAATTGCGTGTTACTCGTACTTATTAATCCAAAGCCTTTCGCAATCATTTTAGACATTTGCTCGCGAGTTATATTTTGAGTAGGGTAGAAATAACCATTTGCACCATTAATAATGCCAGCATTTGCTAATGCTGCAATGGCTCCGTAGTTTTCATCGCCAGGTTTGATGTCTTTGAACTGGGGATTTTTTACGTGAACTGTATCTAACTTTAAAATACCTGCTAAAATCTTCGCAGCCTGTGTACGTGTAATAGGATTAGCGGGTTTAAATGTCCCATCCATATAGCCTGAAATAATGCCACGCTCTGCTAATTGAATAATAGCCTTACCTTCTTCATTGGTTGGGTTAATATCAGGAAAAAATGATACTGCATGTGCGGGTGGTGCGATAATAATCGCACTTGTTGCTAAAGCAGAAGCCATAGCTAGTTGAAATAAACGTTGAGACTGCAATTAAATTCCTCCAAAAAGTACAATAGAAAATTTTATAGTATATATATTTCTGGTCAGACCTTCCTATGTATCAGTTCAAACTTCCGGACGAATGAATGTTAAAAGGTGATGTGTCTTTAGCCTGTCAATTATTCATTATTTAACAGCTAATACTAACTATAATAACTTATTTATACCAAAAAGATGGAACAACGCATAGAGGGAATTTCATCCATATCATGACTGTTCGGTAATCGATTATACCTTATGTAAAAAGGGGGAGCTAAAACTAATTAACTTGCATAGCGCAGAACTCGCTTCATTTTATCTTTTAAATAAAAAGAAATACCTTTGATTGTATAGGAGGATGCAACTAGATTACCTTTCTTTTTAATGAATAAATTTCAATTTTTACAAAATAAAATTTTTGCGTAAATTTAATTTTATTTGTTATTTTTCTGTCTTTAAATGAATAATATGAAGTCTTATTTATCTATATTTTTATTTATCTATATATTTATAAGTATTTTAATAGGTAAAAAGATTTGTATTTTTGTTTAGTTTTCATTATATAAGTGGTAGAAACTGTTCATTCGAGACCCATATACTAGTTGAAAAGGCATTTTAACCTATGATATTGTAAATGGTATAGATAATGGTAATTATATTTTTTAAATATAATTAAGTCGTTTAATCTCCATCGAAACTGATGTACGCTAGATCACTTTAGACATGCCTATGAAATATAAAAGCCTCTATCAGCAAAACGTATTGTTATACGTTTATCAGAATAGCGCAGTCCTATGGAAGAAGGAGGGAGTCACATAGTGCTTAGTACATTGCGTATGTGGCAAAATATATGCTACGAAAAGTAACCTTAAGTATTCATGAAGTTGAAGCAAATGATATATTAGCAGAAGATATTTTTTCAGAGTATCGTTTATTGGCTAAAAAGGATTTAGTTTTAACGGAGCGAATTATTGCCTTACTTAAACTTCGTAAAGTAGATGAATTATCTGTCTATTTGCCATCTGATTCAGTTCGAGTTGTCCATGATTTAAGTGCTCAACGAACAAGAGAATATGAAGATCTATTTGCCCCATTAATTGAAAAAAGAGATCCTGTGGATGATTATAAAGAGACAGTTAGTCAGCTTTTTATGACAACGTTGGAGAATGTCGTGCACGAATTACGCTATGGACAAATTCTTAAAAGCATACAGGATACGGCTTATGTAAGAGGTGTTTTTGAAAAGATTTTGGAAAAAAAACATCGCTATGAGCTACTTATGCGTTTAAAGGAATGGGACGAGTATTCATTTGTCCATTCATTTGATGTGTTTGTATTAGGTACAATTTTTGCTAGATACCTAGGTTTAACAGATATTGAAACATTAGCTAGGGGCTACCTGTTCCATGATATCGGGAAGGTTTTTATACCCCAAGAAATATTAAATCTGAAACGTAAACTCTCTGAAGATGAGTTCGATATTGTAAAGACGCACACAACAAAAGGCTACGAGCTACTCATGGAACATAACGAGGAAGACATTGCCTATTTGGCAAGAGATCATCATGAACGTTTTGCAGGAAAGGGCTATCCAAATCAACTTTGTGCGGATGATATGAGTGAGGGTGTACAATTATTACAAATTGTTGATGTATATTCAGCGATGACATCCAAGAGAGTCTATCATGTTGGCTATGGTGCTACAGATGCTTTAGCTGTCTTATACAGAGATCGACATTTATATAATGAGAGCTTTATGCATAAATTTGTAGAATGTTTAGGGATTTACCCAGTAAACTCTGTTGTTATGTTATCCGATAATCGCAGTGCACAAGTAGAACTTGTTTATGATTTATTTCCAACATTACCAAAAGTAAGATTGTTAGATGAGCAAAAATCAATGAATCTTCCTTTGAACTATAGTGTGAGAATTACGAAAATGATCGACTATCGAGCAAATAGCTTTGAAGAGATTTTCAACTTATTTGTAGAGCAATTAATCCGCTGTGACGAAAATAATCTGAGAATTCATTTTAATAAATTAATTGACCATTTACATCCTAAAGAAATTGTCTTAAAAATTTTTCTGCCAGCCTTTCGTATTTTACGTTTACTAACAAGGGAAATCCAAACGGATATGACAAAGTATCGCAATTCTATTGGTATTTTAAAAACGCTACTAGAGGAGCAATTAAACGTTTTATATATGGATTATCAACATGAGCAAACGACCATATTAGTTGTGGAGACATCGTTGCGTGAAAATTTCTTCATTAAGCTTGTTCAAAGTATTTTGTATATTGATAAAATTGTGCCATTCTTTATAAACCCAGGTGATGATCAACGTATTACACAATTGATGGAACATTGTGATGTTAATGTCGCTTACTTTATTGAAGATGAACTAACTTTTGACAAACGGGTTCGTCCAATGCGAGAAGGTACATTCCTTTATTACTCACTAGCGGATATTGAGGAGCTATTAGTGAGCTTAATAGGTTTGAGCATGAAAAAGTTTTCATTCGAGGAAAAAATGCAAGAGCGCTTATTTTCAACATTTAAAGCATAAGAAAGAGGGAGTTGCCTGCTGGCTACCCCCTCTTTTTTAAGTGATTAGAATTGTAGGTGTTTTTCAATATATGCTTTTACTTCAGCAATAGGCATACGAACTTGTGTCATAGAGTCACGATGACGTACTGTTACTTGGCCATCCTCTTTTGAATCAAAATCATATGTGATACAGAATGGTGTACCAATTTCATCTTGACGACGGTAACGTTTACCAATTGATTGTGATTCATCAAAATCAACAGGGAAGGCTTTACGCAGTTCAGCCCAAACATCTGTAGCTTCATCAGATAATTTTTTAGAAAGTGGTAGCACAGCAGCTTTAAATGGAGCCAGAGCAGGGTGGAAACGTAAAACCGTACGTTTATCATCACCTTCTAGTTCCTCTTCATCATAGGCATCACACAGGAAAGCTAATGTTACACGATCAGCGCCTAATGATGGTTCAATACAATAAGGAACATAACGTTCATTTGATACAGGATCAATGTAAGTGAAATCTTCACCAGAGTGCTCCATATGTTGTGTTAAGTCGTAATCTGTACGATCTGCTACACCCCAAAGCTCTCCCCAGCCAAATGGGAATTTGAATTCGATATCTGTTGTAGCGTTAGAGTAGTGAGATAGCTCATCATCCTCATGGTCACGAAGGCGCATCGAATCTTCTTTCATGCCTAGGTTTAGTAACCAATTTTTACAGAATTCTTTCCAATATGAATGCCATTCAAGGTCTTCACCAGGTTTACAGAAGAATTCAAGCTCCATTTGTTCGAATTCACGTGTACGGAATGTGAAGTTACCCGGTGTAATTTCGTTACGGAAAGATTTACCGATTTGTGCGATACCAAATGGTGTACGTTTACGCATAGAACGTTGAACGTTTTTAAAGTTCACGAAAATACCTTGTGCCGTTTCTGGGCGTAAATAAATTTCATTTGTAGAGGATTCCGTTACACCTTGGAATGTTTTAAACATGAGGTTGAATTGGCGAATATCTGTGAAATCAGCCTTTCCGCAATCAGGGCATACTACGTCATATTTAATCATTGTTTCTTTCATTTGGTCGAATGTCATACCATCAACAATGATTTCATCGCCTTTCGCTAATGCAGCGTCTTCGATAATTTTATCTGCACGGTGGCGGGCCTTACATGATTTACAGTCGATCATTGGGTCATTGAAGTTTCCTACGTGACCAGAAGCAACCCAAGCTTTTGGATTCATCAAAATAGCAGCATCAATACCTACATTGTATTCAGATTCCTGAACAAACTTTTGCCACCATGCTTTTTTAATATTATTTTTTAATTCGACACCTAGTGGACCATAATCCCATGTGTTTGCTAAACCTCCGTAGATTTCAGAACCAGGGAAGACAAAGCCTCGATGCTTCGCTAAAGATACGATGGTTTCCATTGATTTGTTAGCCATAAAATAGCCTCCTTTAAATTTTTAATACGTTGTTTTAGCGGTAAAAACGCCATAGTTTTTTCATTCAGTTGCAACTAAATGAAAATAGCACCCGTCTCCGGGCACATTGTATGCCCAGGGACGAGTGCTAATACCCGCGGTTCCACCCTGATTGTTTTAAACGAGTAGTTTAAAACCTCTTTTCAAAAAGTTAGCTCAGGGAGTGCCTTTTCTCTGTTGCTGTGTAGACTTTCACCATCTTCTACTCGCTATAGAATGGAACAGATACTTTTTTCCCATCATCGCCTGTATAACGCAATTTGCTCGAAAATACTGATAGAGCAAGCGTATGTGTCAATATTGTAGCATGTAGTTCTTTAATTCGCAATAATTATTAAAATAGTATATAATAATTGAGCATAAGTATAACACTATTAGATTTGAGGCGGTGAGTCCAATCGAACTCAATAAACGTCAGGAAGACATATTACAAATTGTGAAAGAAAATGGCCCTATTACGGGGGAACATATTGCCGAACGTCTCAATCTGACAAGAGCAACTCTAAGACCGGATTTAGCAATCCTAACAATGGCAGGATTTCTGGATGCAAGACCAAGGGTTGGTTATTTTTATTCAGGTAAGAAGGCATCTGTTACATTAATAGATAGTATTCACAATTTAAAAGTGAAGGATTTTCATTCAGGGCCAGTAGTTGTCCCTGAAACAATGACGGTTTATGATGCAATTTGCTTTATGTTTTCAGAAGATGTTGGTACACTCTTTGTCGTAGATAAGAATGAGTTTTTGACAGGCGTACTATCTCGCAAAGATTTACTGCGTACAAGTATTGGCACGCAGGATTTAAATAAAATTCCAGTACATATTATTATGACGCGTATGCCAAATATTTCGTACTGTGAAAGATCAGATTCTTTAATTGTTGCAGCGAACAAACTTATTGAACGTGAGGTTGATTCACTACCAGTAGTTGAACCGCAAGAGGGTGGTTTAACGATTGTTGGTCGTCTTACAAAAACAACGATTACACGGGCTTTCTTATCTCTTGCACAAAATGTCTAAATGAAGGAGAGCTGCATGAAAAGACTACGCGTATTTGTTGTATCTGATTCTGTCGGTGAAACTGGTGATCAAGTTGCAAAAGCGGTTATTAGCCAGTTCCGACCGGGTCTTGAAAATACTGTGATTCGTCGATTTCCACATATTCAATCAGAGGAGCTTATCCGTAAAATTGTTTTTCTTGCTTCGCAACAGCGAGCGTTTATTGTTTATACACTTGTTCGCCAAGAAATGCGTAAATTATTACATGATTTATGTGAACAAGAAAAAATTCAGGCTGTGGATATCTTAGGGCCAGCCTTACAATCAATGGCAGCTTTTATGGAAGAAAATCCATTAGAAACGCCTGGTATTGTTCATCTGCTGGATGATGATTATTTCAAAAAAATTGAAGCGATTGAATTTGCGGTAAAATATGATGATGGTAGAGATCCAAGAGGATTATTACAGGCTGATATTGTACTAGTTGGTGTATCACGAACTTCTAAAACACCACTATCACAATATTTAGCCCATAAAAAATATAAAGTGGCGAATGTACCTTTAGTGCCAGAGGTAGAACCACCAGAAGAGCTATTACAGATAGACCCTAAAAAATGCTTTGGATTGATTATTTCCCCTGAGAAGTTAAACTCAATTCGGAAAGAAAGATTAATGTCTCTCGGCTTGAATGATGATGCTATCTATGCACAGCATGAAAGAATTCTTGATGAGATTCAGCATTTTGAAAAAATTGTCGGTAGAATAGGTTGTCAAGTTATCGATGTGACAAATAAAGCTGTTGAAGAGACAGCAAATACGATTATCGAACATATTTTGACCTGTAAATAAGGATAGAATTTTAAACCACCTCGGTTAGCAGAGGCGGTTTTTTTGAGTGGATTTTGAAAATGGTATAGATAAAAACTAATTTTTGTTTTATAATAATAAAATTGTGGTAAAAATATTTATAAGAGAAAAATCCTAATTTTTTGTCGAGAAATAAAGGAATTTTAAAACGAATAGCGAATTGTGTTTCTAGAACGCAAATATTAAAGATGGTGATGGATTTGGCAGGGAAGATTCCAGAAGAAGTAATTGAGCAGATTCGCACACAATCAGATATCGTTGATGTTATTAGTGAATACATGCAGCTTACTAAGCGTGGGCGAAATTGGTTTGGTCTCTGTCCATTTCATGGAGAGCAAACACCGTCTTTTTCTGTATCTACAGACAAGCAAATTTTTCATTGCTTTGGTTGTGGTGCAGGGGGCAATGCCATTACTTTTGTAATGGATATTGAAGGCATTTCTTTTCCTGATGCAGTTGTGAAACTTGGGGAACGTGTTGGCATACACTTAGATGTTGAGCCAAGTTTCCCTGGAGGAACGAAAAAGATATCTAAAGCGGAAGAAAGGATGAAAGAAGCACACGCTTTTGCAGCAGATTTTTTTCATCATTTACTGTTGAATACAGAAGATGGTGAAGAACCTTTAAATTATTTGCTAGAAAGAGGATTTACAAGGGAACTTATCGAATCTAATAACATTGGTTGGTCTCTCCCAAGCTTTGATGCATTAACAATATTGCTTGAAAGAAAAGGTTATAACTTACAAGAAATTGCCGAAAGTGGCTTAATCATCAAAAGAGAGGGAGAAGAGCGTTATTTTGATCGTTTTAGAGGACGTATCATGTTTCCTATTCGAGATGAGAATGGTAAAATTATTGCCTTCTCAGGACGTATCCTTTCATCCAATGGTGAGGAAGCAAAATATTTAAATAGTCCAGAATCACCAATTTTCCAAAAAAGTGAAGTGCTGTATAACCTAGATAAAGCACGAACTTCTATCAGAAAAAATCGTCAAGTAGTATTGATGGAAGGATTTATGGACGTTTTAGCAGCCAACTCTGTAGGTGTCATGAATGTTGTTGCGACAATGGGTACTTCGTTAACAAATCAGCATATCACAAAGCTAAAGCGCTTAGTAGAGCAAATTACGATTTGCTATGATGGTGATAATGCTGGATTTGATGCAGCGAAACGAGCGGCGCAGCTACTGCATACAGAGCGAATGAAAGTTGATATTGCCGTGTTGCCAGAAAAATTAGATCCTGATGAATACATTCACACTTTAGGTGGACAAGCATTTAAGGAACAAATTTTGGAAAAACCTCATGCGTATATTGCTTTTATGATGATGCATGCTAGACGCAATAAGAACTTTCAATTTGAAAATGATACGCTTCAATATATTCAAGAAGTTCTTGAGCAGCTAGTGGGAAGATCTTCACCAGTTGAACGAGATTTGTATATACGACAGCTATCAAATGAAACAAACATCTCGGAAGAAGCCATTTATGCCCAATTCCGAAAACTGGAGGCTAATCAGGTACGTTCTGCTAAAGTAGAAATGCCTACACAGATACCTTCAATGCCAGTCACGCAACAACAAAAGCCTATGGACGCAGCCGAACGTGCCGAACGTTTATTACTGGCTCATATGCTTCATAATATAGATGTAGTGGACAGGGTATTACGTAGTGAGCAAAAAGAGCCATTTGTACGAGATGCCTATATGGCAGTTTTTGTTCGCTTAGTTGGATTTTATGAGGAGTATGGTCATCCTGATTATCAACGTTTTGTGGAAATTTTGGATGACGCTGAATTACGAAAAATTGTCATGGAAGCGGCTTTAGTTGAGCGAGATCCAGATCAAGCAGAGGCAGAGGTTATGGACTCTATCCGTCAGCTTCAAAAATATAGAATTGAGCAAGAAATTTATCAAAAGATGCATGAGTCAAAGGAAGCGGAGAAGATGCATGAGTATGCACGTGCACTTGAAATCGCCCAACAGATTATTCATTTAAGAAAATCGTTATCGGCGATTTAACCCGATTCGGTTGTTTAGAAGGAGGAAGGTTTATGGCGGACAAGTCAGAACGTTCAAAAGAGATAGAAGTAGAAATTACATTAGATGATGCAAAAAAATTCCTACAAGAAAAAGCAAAAACAGAGGGTGAAATTTCAATGAAAGAAATTTCAGAGAAACTAACACCTTATGAATTGGAAAACGAAGAAATTTTCCATTTTGCTGAGGATCTTGAAAAGCATAAAGATATTCAAATCATTGGAAAAGAAGAATTTGAAGAAGAAAGTCTAATGAAAGAAGAAGCGAACGAAGAAACTTTCGACTTAAATGATTTGAGTGTGCCACCAGGTGTTAAAATCAATGACCCTGTACGTATGTATTTAAAAGAAATCGGCCGAGTAGATTTATTATCTGCTGAGCAAGAAATTGCACTTGCTGAACGTATTGAGCAAGGGGACGAGGAAGCGCGTAAACGCCTTGCGGAAGCGAACTTACGTCTAGTTGTATCGATTGCAAAACGCTATGTTGGTCGTGGAATGCTATTCCTTGATTTAATTCAAGAAGGAAATATGGGTCTTATTAAGGCTGTTGAAAAATTCGATTATCGTAAAGGATTTAAGTTCTCGACTTACGCTACATGGTGGATTCGTCAGGCGATTACACGCGCAATCGCTGACCAAGCGCGTACGATTCGTATTCCTGTTCATATGGTCGAAACCATTAATAAATTAATACGTGTACAACGTCAACTTTTACAAGATTTAGGTCGTGAGCCTTCTCCAGAGGAAATTGGAGAAGAAATGGATTTAACACCTGAAAAAGTACGTGAAATTTTAAAAATTGCACAAGAACCAGTATCTCTTGAAACACCAATTGGAGAAGAAGATGATTCCCATTTAGGAGACTTTATCGAGGATTCAGAAGCACAATCTCCTTCCGACCATGCAGCCTATGAACTGTTAAAAGAACAATTAGAAGATGTACTAGATACGTTAACAGACCGTGAGGAAAACGTACTTCGTTTACGTTTTGGGTTAGACGATGGTCGCACACGTACATTAGAAGAGGTTGGGAAAGTCTTTGGCGTAACGCGTGAACGTATTCGTCAAATCGAGGCGAAAGCACTAAGAAAATTACGCCATCCTTCTCGTAGTAAACGTTTAAAAGACTTCTTAGAATAAAATTTAAAATAGCTGGAGCTATCCAAGTAGTGAGAAAATGACTAATTGGTATAGCTCCTTTTTTATAGAATTGAAAAGTCAACAAAAAGAAATTAGCCCTGCTATTCACCTATCGATGTTAGGCAATCATAGATAATTAGAATGAGGGAAATGCTAGATTTGCGACTTTATACAGATGTGTTTTCAAATAGTGTGAGATAAAATTGTAATACAACCATTATTAAGCAATGTTTGGAGCTAACACTATGACAAATCCTCGCAAAAAAATAATCCTTAATGAAATTTTGTTTTGGAAGCAAAATAAACTTTTACCTGAGCACTATTGTGACTTTTTAGCAGCTCTTTATACGGAGGGGGCTGACATAGAGGAGTTAGAACCAGTGCAACATCCTAAACAAGCGGTCTTGCCATCAGAAAAAAGAAAAATGATCCTATTGGTAGTGGGTCTATGTATCGCCATAATGGCTGTTTTGGCACTCTATTTTACAATGCAATCTTTAACATTGATTTTTACAGTAATCGTGGGAGTAGGTGCATGCATCTTATTTATTGCTGCGTGGCAAATGGCTCGAAAAAA
Source organism: Lysinibacillus capsici (assembly GCF_003367505.1). GTDB lineage: Bacteria > Bacillota > Bacilli > Bacillales_A > Planococcaceae > Lysinibacillus > Lysinibacillus capsici. The sequence goes on along the minus strand of NZ_PXXX01000018.1, from coordinate 111,328 downwards.
ACATCTACTAGCTCCCATTTTTCATGTACTAGCGGCCATCCTGTTATTTAGTATGTCGATCCGCATTTGTACTACATATTTTAGTGGAAATAATACGGTTTTATTTTGCTTGATTGCAGCAAATTGTGTCATTTGGCTTTTGTCAGGTATTAAAATGAAACTTCTATATTTCACAGTCTCAGGTGCTTTAGGATTAATAGCACTAGTTGGGTACTATATCATAAATTTATCCTGATTTAGCAAATGGTATTTCTATCGATGTACAAGGAACTCCATCTACTAAATCAGGTTAGAAACTTAATTGATCTTTAGTGTTTATATAAAACCATAATTTGTGACAATTTATCTATAATAGGGTCAGTATCATGTTAAAGTTTTTACCTCAGCAGATTCAAAATCTGTACGCTAATTAAAAACGTACAGATTTTTTAATTTTGGGTATATCAATGAGTGAAAAGGGTATGATAACAGCATAAATATAATGAAAAAGAAATTGTATAAAAGGATAAATTTGACCAATTTTGGATGTTGGCAAGACATATTTTATCCAATAGATACAGAAATGTCGAATTTGTTACAAACAAAGGAAAACTTAGCGAATAGGGCTTTTCGTTTCTTTGTTAATGAAGTACAATATTAGATGTTGACTGATTCTATATTATAATAGAAGTAGACTTAAAATGAGGAGGGGAAACTTATGAAAAACAATCCAGTCGTTCCTTACATCTTAATTCTGGCATTTGGTATTGGTCTTATTTTCTTCATGTCTTTACAAGGTGCAGATAACAAGAAAGAAATTGCTGCTGAACATGAGGGTGGTGGCGAAACTACTACAGAAACAACAGATGCAGAAGCTGATGGTTCAGCACTAGTACAATCTTGTATCGGTTGTCATGGTGGTGACTTAACTGGTAGTATGGGTCCAAATCTACATGGCTTAGATGAAGCACATATCGTAGAAGTTTTAACAAAGGGTATCGAAGGTACTCCAATGCAACCAAACATGAAAACTGAAGAGGAAGCAAAAGCAATCGCTGAATACATTTCTACTTTAGAATAGTAAAACTGACAAGTAGCTGTACTGAAATAGTACAGCTACTTTTTAGATTTAAGCATCATGAAGATGGGGTTGTCCACATAGAAATGTGAGACAACTCCATTTGTTTTTTTTCACGACATCATCCATACTATTAATGGACTCTATTGAAGATAGGCGGTATAAAAATGAACGCACAAAAACTTTCAAAGCGATTAGAAGCAGTAGCGAAATTTGTTCCTACAGGAGCAGTCATGGCGGATATTGGTAGTGACCATGCCTATCTACCATGCTATTTAATTCACAAAGGGACTGCCTCATATGCCATAGCAGGGGAAGTTGTAAAAGGACCCTATGAATCGGCGGTAGGACAAGTACAGAAGGAAAACTTAACTGAAAAAATTACAGTACGCCTTGCAGACGGTTTAGCAGCGATAGAAGAAGCTGACCATGTGGATACGGTGACAATAGCTGGCATGGGTGGACCATTAATTGTTTCCATTCTAGAGAAGCATCCAGAAAAGCTTCAAGGTGTCACACGTCTAATCCTACAGCCAAATATTCACGCCAAGGTTATCCGTGAGTGGGCTTTAGCACATCAATGGGCGATTCTTGATGAAGAGATTTTAGAGGAAGATGATAAAATCTATGAAATCCTTGTGTTACAAAGAGGGCAAATGGAGCTCTCTACAGCAGAGATTTTGTTTGGACCTAAGCTAAGCCTGCGTAAATCACCAGCATTTACGAAAAAATGGTTGCGTGAAAAAGACAATTGGCAACGTGTACTACAATCCATTGAAGGAGCAGAACAAACACCTGAAATTGAAGAAAAGCGTGCAGAGTTAACGGCTCTGATACATTTAGTAGAAGGAGTTTTGTAAGATGAAAACGGTAAATGGCCAAGAAGTTATTCAAGTGTTCGAAGCATGGTCGCCCAAAAAACTAGCTTGTATGGACAATGATCCAATTGGACTAGCGATAGGGACCCTCAACAAACCTGTAAGTAAAGTTTTGGTGACGTTAGATGTCAATGAAGCCGTGGCAAATGAGGCAATAGAAAAAGGCTGTGAGCTGATTATCGCACATCATCCACCAATCTTTAGACGCCTAGCGAATATCCGCACAGATCATCCAGCAGGGCGCTTATATGAAAAGCTCATTAAACACGATATTGCTGTATATGCCGCTCATACAAATTTAGATGTAGCCGAAGGTGGGGTAAATGATTTATTAGCAGATGCCCTACAGCTAAAAAACCGGTCAATATTAGAAGAAACGTATGCTGAGAATTTGTTGAAGCTGGCAGTCTTTATACCAACTGCTAATGCCCAAGCATTACGTGAGGCGCTTGCAAAAGCTGGGGCGGGTCGTATTGGCGACTATGAAGCATGTAGTTATACAACGACTGGAGAAGGTCGGTTCCGTGCATTAGCAGGAGCTAATCCGTTCGTTGGCTCTGTTGGTGAATTACATGTGGAGGAAGAAGTAAAGGTAGAAGTTGTTTTTCCTGAATCCATTAAAGGCCGCGTGTTAAAGGCCATGCTTACTAGTCATCCTTATGAGGAGCCTGCCTATGATGTGATACGTCTTGAGCAGCAAACAAATGTGATGGGATTAGGGCGTGTAGGTTACTTAACAAAGGACATGACGTTACAACAATTTGCTGAATTCGTTAAACAGCAACTAGATGTGCCAGCTGTGCGTGTAGTGGGTGATTTACAATCGAAGGTCAGCAAGGTTGCGCTTGTTGGTGGAGATGGTAATAAATATATCTATGCGGCAAAACGTGCAGGAGCTGATGTTTTCTTAACAGGCGATATGTACTTCCATACAGCTCAGGACGCACAAGCCATTGATCTGCAAATAGTAGATCCTGGTCATCATGTAGAAAAGGTAATGATTGCAGGAGTAGCAAAAAAAATGGCTGAACTATGTGAGGATAAAAAATATTTGGTTGAATTCATCCAATCAACGATCCATACAGAACCATTTTTATTTGTATAAGTGAGGGAACTAATATGGCTAATGAAAGACCAGCTGGTAATAAAGCAGGCAAGCTATGGATCATGATTGGTTTATTCATCGTTGTTTTTGGTATTGGTATGACGGTGATGACCAATATGGTCAATGATAAGAAAATCGATGCAATGACACAGCAATGTGAAGATGATGGTGGACAAGCAATTGTAGCAAAGGAGAAAAACTTTTTATCCACTAGCTACTCATTTGAATGTAAACAATGAGATGGGGCTGAACGCTAGCAGTACTAGTGTTTCAGCCTTTTTGAATGCAAGGAATCTATGAACAGTGATAAGATGTAGAGAAAATTGATTAACAGAAGTGGAGAGAGTTGTCTTGTTTATTCGTTTATCTAAAGATCAGCAGGAAATGATTCTTGCTGATATTCAACGTTTTTTTTATAATCAGCGTGATGAAGACATTAGTGAATTTGAAGCTGAACGTATGTTAGATTTTATCAAAGAGCATATTGCCCCCTATATTTATAATGCTGCCTTGTCAGATGCCAAGTATGTTGTGGAAAGACAATACGCCTCTATTGAAGAGGAATTAGAGGCATTGGAGCAGCCCATTAAAACAAAATAATCCTCTTTATCCCTCTAGATTAAATATTTGACAGGAAAGAATGGTTGATGATACCTTAATCTTGAATTAGAGATAATTCAATTCTAACTATTCAGAGCTAATTAACGGGTGATGAATAAAGGGATATTTTTCTGACCAAAATGGTTACGAGTGGCGAACACGTACGATAAACCGTGATGGAGTCACAAGAATGGATGATAAGAGGAGGCGTCATATGTTAAAAATCGGTATTATTTTAGGAAGTACGCGAGAAGGTCGTGTAAGCCCACAAGTTGGAGCTTGGGTAAAGGAAGTTGCGGAAAAACGTCGTGATGCGGAATATGAAATAATTGATATCGCTGAATTTAAATTACCATTTTTAGGGGAACCAGGTGGAGATACTTCTGGGGTAGCTGCATGGTCAGAAAAAGTAGCAGCTTGTGACGGCTTTGTATTTATTGTTGCGGAGTACAATCACTCCATTACAGGTGCATTAAAAAATGCATTAGATTATTTACGAGTTGAATGGAACAATAAAGCTGCTGGTATCGTCTCTTATGGTTCTGTTGGAGGTGCGCGTGCAGCAGAGCATCTACGAGGAATTCTTGGAGAATTGCTAGTTGCAGATGTTCGAGTACATCCAGCATTATCATTATTTACTGATTTTGAAAACGGCTCTGTCTTTAAACCAAAAGAGGTGCAAGCAGATTCAGTTCATCAAATGTTAGATCAGCTTGTGCCATGGTCAACTGCTTTGAAAACAATTCGATCCTAAACTTAAAGCTTTGATTCAGACGGCCGCTTTCAGAAAGCGGTCGTTTTTTGATGAGGTAAAATCCATTAATGTTTGATTTCTTCAAGGACTTTTTCCTTTAAATCATTCTCCATCGAAGATAGTTTTACTGTATTGGTGAGGCGCTCTTTTAGTTCTTTATCTGTCATAATGCCACGTTCCTCTAAGATTTGTACAAGCAGATTTAATGTCAGTATATTTTTAATATCCGCTGCTTTTGATGCCATTTAAAACCCTCCATAATGATAGAATTACTACTTCTTAAGTGTACTCCTTTTTGAGAAGCATGACACAGAAAGGACAAAACAAAGCAAATTTATTTCGCATCCCGGAATATATAGGGAAAAATAAGCGATACAAATTCCATTATGAAAAGTGGAGATACTGTATGGACACTGCATTTTAATATGAAAAGTATGTGCTGTTTCAAGCTAGAAAAGCGAATATTGTAGTAAAAGGGGACATACCTTCCTATCAGGAGGGATTCAATGGGTAAACGGTTTGGGCTTGTCATCGGACTGTTGGTAGTCATTATATCTATGTTGGTCCTATTTGATAGATTTGCAGGAGAAAAAAGGTCAGAAGCAAATAAAGAGGCTCAATCGCTTATAACAAATGAAGAGTTGAGTCTGGCTCGATTGAAGGATAAGCTACTTGAAAAGTATGTCGGCATTGACGTTAAAACGACGGAAGAAAAGGAATTAGTAATCCAAGTTGTAGGCGGAGAAGACTATTTCCAGTCAATTAAAAAAGATATGGAATCCATAGCAAAAAATGCTTTAAAAACGTCTCCCTTAAAGGACTATCCCATAGTTTTTGAAAGATGGGAGTTTACCTCCTTGCTTGATAACAACAAGATAATGGGGGATGATATGAACCTTTTGATGGAAGATTTAATTGCGGGCTTAGAAGCTTTTGACGTATATGAATATTTAGTTATTGAAAATCGAACAACCATTACCATACAAACAACGATAAAGGGCGCTACGCATGAGGCACTTGAGTTAGCTTTAAGGATGGAAGAAGCCATCAAGAAGATTGTACAAGCAAAAGCATCACAAAATGCTTCCTATGTTATTAACATATTAAATGCCCAACGAGAAAAAATAAATTAGCTGTGTAGAAAAATATCATAGGATTAAGGCATCGAGATTTTAATGCTCGATGCCTTTGACATGTTTAAAGCAGCTATGTAGTTGTTGCAAAGAGAGCTTGATAAAGAGTTGCTAGGAGTGCAACAAAGCGCATATCATCCGCATGGAAAAGCTTAAACTGTATACCTATCTGTACTAGCTCAGTCTCAATAGAGCTTGCACTCGCAATCTTTTCATCATTGCAATATAAATAAGCAGTAGAGGTAAAATCCTTTTCAAAACGAAATTCTAAATCGTCCATTGTAAATGAATAAGAGGATTCTAATAATTGCACTGTTTTCCGTTGAATGGGTATCAAGCTGCCATCAGGCATAACAATTTGATGGCTGACTCCTTTTGTTAACAGGGTAGATTGTACTTGAAAAAGTGGTGCACCTAAAGTAGTTCGTGTCTCATAACGGTACGGTAATGTTTGCTGTGCAGCTACCAGCAAGACAGCATTCAGTACTTTACCAGCAGAGGTACGCTCCATTTTTTGAAGTACACATACTGTTTCGTTCTGTTCATTCACGATTGGAATATCAGTGAAGCTTTTAAAGCCCTTCGGATAGGTAAGTGTAAAAGTTGTCATAAAGAAACCTCCAGTCATTATTTATACGAGTAGGTAGTCGATGAGGTTTCAAGAAACTAGCTCTACGGTGTTTTTTATCTACTTGCCTCTTTATAAATAAAAGAACAGGCTGCTGAAGTAGCAAATTATTTCCGCTTTCAGCAGCCTGTTCATTTTATGACATTTGGGTATGACCGGATAGAGCACGCTTTTCCTGCTCTGTATCAAATTCTTTTTCCATTTTTGACACGACCACTGTTGCTACACCATTACCAATTAGATTTGTAACTGCACGTGCTTCTGACATGAAACGATCTACGCCGATTAAAAGGGCAATCCCCTCTACTGGGATCATCGGGAATGCTGCTAATGTTGCTGCAAGTGTAATAAAGCCAGAGCCTGTTACACCAGCTGCCCCTTTAGAAGTAAGCATTAAGATGGCTAATAGCGTAATTTGATGCCAAACATCTAAATCCACACCATAGGCTTGCGCAATAAAGATAGCAGCCATTGATAAGTAAATGGATGTTCCATCTAAGTTAAATGAATAGCCTGTAGGAATCACCAGCCCAACCACTTGCTTTGAACAACCATAGTTTTCAAGCTTACGCATCATGGAAGGTAATGCAGATTCAGATGAAGATGTTCCGATAACGATAAAGATTTCATCTTTAATGTACTTGATAAATTTAAAAATACTAAAGCCAAAGTAATGGGTAATCAATCCAATGATCACAACAATAAAAATGAACATTGTAATGTAAACAGATAGCATTAAAAATCCTAAGTTTCCTAATGATTTAAGTCCAAAATTTCCGATTGTATAACTCATGGCACCAAACGCACCAATAGGAGAAATTTTCATCACCATGTTAACGATTTTAAAGAAAATATCTGCAACTTGCTCGAAAAATTTAATAACAGGTTTAGCTGGTTCTCCAATCGCCGCCGCAGCTAGTCCAAATAAAACAGCTGAGAACAAGACTGGTAATAATTCACCATTTGCTAAAGCACCAACTACATTTTCAGGAATAATTTGCATAATAAATGCACCTAAACCATGCTCTGCCGCCGCTGCTTCTGTATATTGTGAAACATCAGCACCGCTTGCTGCATCTGTATTAAAACCTTTACCTGGTTGAACAATATTGACAACGATTAAGCCAATTGCAAGGGCAAAAGTTGAAACAATTTCAAAATAAATTAAAGCTTTTCCACCAATTTTACCAACCTTTTTGACATCCCCCATGCTACCAATGCCGATTACGACTGTTAAGAAGATAATTGGTGCTATTAACATTTTAATAAGTTTAATAAATATATCCGCCAAGATTTTGAGCTTTGCTCCGAATTCTGGGAATGTTGCTCCGACGATAATCCCTAGTACAATGGCAATCAATACTTGTACTGTTAAGTTTTTAAAATTTATCCGCATATAGTTCTCCCCCTACAACATCTATGAATATTGTGTGAACGCTTTCATGTGGTTATCATAGCTGAAATTTTCCGACAATAGTGTTTATGACCGTAATGGTTGTATTGTTCATTTTGTTCATTCTGAGAGAAAGGGGTGTTAAGGCTAGTAATATCAAGGGTTTTAAGCTGTTTTATAGTAGTTGTGTGATTCGCGAATCTATTATAATACAATAGAAAAAATCCTTACGTTTTGTAAGGATTTTTCATTAATGAACAAAAGTATTAGGGATCAACGATTTTTTCAATCTCTGCTAAGATTTGATCGTTTTGAATATGGGCTCTATAAAAATCATAAACAGGTGCAAGTTGTTCCTTAAAGCGCTGTCTTTCTTGGGGACTCATTGTATACACATCAAAATCATCTAGCTGTTTCAGCTTGTCCATATCTTGTTCATTCATAAGTTCAGCCTGCTCAAATTGCCAATCGGTTGTTTCTTTCATAGCATCCAACAACTGATGCTGAATTTTGATAGGTAGAGAATTCCAAAAGGTTTCATTCATTAACACAGCATAGCCTAAAATCCCATGCTGAGTGATAGTCATATGCTTTTGTACTTTGTAAAAACCCTTTGAATAGATATTAGAAGCGGTATTTTCTTGTGCGTCTATTGCATGCTTCTCTAAATCCGAAAAGACCTCACTAAAAGAAATAGGTATAGGTGTTGCTTTGACCACTTCAAATTGCTTTTCTAATGTTTTACTTGGCATCGTACGCACTCGTAAGCCCTGTAAATCTTCAAAAGTATGAATAGGCTGCTCAACAGAGGTTAGATGCTTAAACCCATTGTACCAAAAGCCAAGCCCTTTAATATGGAACGGCTCTAGCTCATTAACCAATTGTTCACCAATAGAACCCGTTAGGACTTCCTTTACTTCCTCATTTGTATTAAATAGAAAGGGTAAATCAAGCACCTGCCAATTAGGAACATAAGCTGTCATTTTAGAAAAAGTAGGGATGATCATTTCCACTTCTCCCTTTTGCAATGCCTGAAATTCATTTTCATCATTAAATAAAGAGGAGTTGGAGTAAACATGTACTTTGACCTTCCCGTTTGTTTTTTCTTCTACTAGCTCAGCAAATTTGTTGGCAGCTTGGCCTTTAGGGGTATTTTCAGCGACGACATGACTTAAATGAATTGTTATCTGTGTGTCTAAACCCTTTTGCTCATCATCATAGGGAAGTGGCTTGGCGAATAGTAATCCTTGTTGATCACTGATAGTGAGGATTAACACAAGCACAGTTATAATCGTACCAATAATAAATTTTTTCATTGTATACACCCAATTAATTCGTATTTTCTGATGTTTTTGTTATTCTAACATATGGAGTAAGCTAAAATATAGTAGGAGGGAGGCGGTCAGTTGAAATTTCAGAAGTTATCCATGCAAAGAAAAATTATGTCTCTGACTTTTTTTATTCTCATGCTTTCCTTTAGCATTGGCGGTACTTTTTTATTAGGTTTTGTCATGAATGAGCAAAAGACCAAACTAAGTGATCAAGCACTCCTTGTAGCAAAAACCGTCTCTCAGCTTCCTGAAATAAAAACATATATTGCTAGTGAAAATTACTATGATGCCGTACAGCATATTAATCCTGTTGTAGAGGAAATCCGTGATATCAATGGGGCAAAATATATTGTTGTTCTTGATATGCAACGACGAAAATATTCCCATCCTAATAGCCAGGAACTTGGTCGAATATCTCAATCTGGAGATTTAAACGCCGCTTTTTCAGAGCATTACTATACGTCGATTGCACGTGGAGAACATGGTAATATGGTTCGTGCGTTTGTTCCGATTATGAACCATGAAGGACAACAAATAGGTGTTACAGTAGTAGGGTACAGTGTTCTTACGGTAGTGGAGTTACTGCAAACAATGCAAACCGAACTAATGGTTACTGTACTATTATCGTTACTATTTAGTGTATGGGGAGCACGAACATTGGGGCTTCATATGAAAAAGCAAATGTTTGGGTTAGAGCCGCATGAAATTGCCAAAATGTATGTAGAACGTACAGAAACGTTTAATGCCATGCACGAAGGCATCATTGCTATCGATAATGATTTGACCATTACGATTTTTAATGAAAAAGCCTGTGATATCTTAGGCGTTTATGAAAAACCCTCTACATTGATTGGACAGAAAATCTTTCATGTCTTGCCAGATACACGACTTCCTGAAATTTTAGAGCTGGATCAGCCGTTATTTAATCGTGAGCTGTATATTAATAATCATAGTATTATGAGTAATCGAATTCCGATACAGGTTAATGGCGAAACTGTTGGGGCAGTGGCCATGTTTAAAGACCGTACGGAAGTGAAAAAGCTTGCCGAAGAATTAACAGGCGTTAGAGCATTTGTCCAAGCCCTTCGTGTACAAACACATGAACATAAAAATAAACTGCATACGATAGCGGGTCTTTTACAGCTAGGTCATCATGAACAGGCACTTTCTTACTTAACACAAGTGAAGGAAGAGCATGATGAAATCACTAACTTTTTAAACGAACGAATAAAAAATGAAAATATTTCTGGGCTATTGCTCAGTAAAATTTCCTATGCGAAGGAACAAGGAATTCGATTGGAAATTGACCGTGAAAGCCGATTTACATCATTTCCAGCTAATTTGGATCATCATGATTTCGTCATTCTCTTTGGTAATTTGATAGAAAATGCGTTTGATGCATTAAAGGATGTACAGGTCGAGGAGAAGGTGATTCATGTTTCTGTGGATGAAGATGATGACGTATTAGCCATATTAGTAACCGATAATGGTGTTGGCATGACGGAAGAGGTCAAGCAGCACATTTTTGATAATGGTTATTCTACAAAAGAGAAAAACTACCGTGGAATAGGGTTATTTTTAATAAAGGAAATTGTCGAAAAAGGGCAGGGTGACATCGAAGTCATCAGTGAGCCTAACAAAGGAACAAGTTTTTTAATCACCTTTTATTATTCATAATGGGATGGAGGGCTAGCAGTGGCACAGATTAGAGTATTATTAATTGAGGATGATCCAATGGTACGAGAGGTAAATCGTCAATTTATTGAGAAGGTAGAGCATTTTCAAGTGGTTGGACAGGCACCTAATGGGTTAGAAGGCATTACGCAAATTTGCCAACTGAAGCCTGATTTAGTTTTTATGGATATTTTTATGCCAGAGCAAGATGGTATTACAAGCTTACGCAAAATACGTGAGCTCGATCTACCAGTAGATGTTATTACCGTGACAGCCGCAAATGATATGGAGACAGTGAAACAGATACTGCATCTAGGTGTTTTTGATTATATTATGAAGCCCTTTTCTTTTGAACGTGTTAAAGGGACACTTGACAATTATTTACGCTTTAACAAGCAAACTCAAACAGAACGAGAGCTCACACAGGGAGAATTAGATCAGTTATTTCATTATCGTGATGGACAAACTATGTTGGATCAATCTGTTACATTGAAATCCGAAAAAAATCTCCCAAAAGGTTTTAATCGTACAACACTTGAAAAAGTTGTGCACTTTTTACAATCGGTGGATGGTGCCTCAGCGGAAGAAGTAGCCAGTGGAATTGGCATTGCCCGCGTAACAGCTAGAAGATATTTAGATTACCTTGAAAAACAAGAGGAAATCACAATGGATGTCCATTATGGTGGCATTGGTCGTCCTATAAACTATTACTTTAGTAAATAAAGAAAATCCTGATTGTCATAATAACAATCAGGATTTTTTGTGATTAACTAATAGGGCATGATTTTATCAACAGGTGTTGGTGTCTTAATCTTTGGCAGAATTTTATCTAGTGTTACTGTACGCTTAATCTCGTGTGTAGATGGATCATTTTCATCAAATTGATCAAGGAAGTTAATAACCTCTTTTACAATTGGTGTTGGCGTAGAAGCACCTGCTGTTACAGCAACGATGTTGATACCTTTTAACCATTCTACTTTTAGCTCTGAAACATCTGCAATTCGATAGGATGGTGTTCCTGCAATTTCTACAGAAACTTGTGTTAAGCGGTTCGAGTTATTGGATTTAGGATCACCTACAACAATAAGTAAATCCGCTTCACCTGCTTGCTGTGCAACAGCCTCTTGACGTACTTGTGTAGCTAAACAGATCTCTTTGTGTACCTCTATATGTGGGAATTTTTCTTTTAAACTATCCATTAAATGGGCGACATCCCATTGGCTCATTGTCGTTTGATTTGTGACAAGTAATTTATCATTCGTTAATTGTAAAGCATCAATATCGTTAGAAGACTGTACTAAGTGGACATGATCCGGGGCAACGCCAATAGCACCCTCTGGTTCGGGATGTCCTTTTTTACCAATATAAATAATGTCATAGCCTTCTGCTGATTTTTCACGAATTAAATCGTGGGTAACTGTTACATCAGGACATGTAGCATCAATGGACACTAAGCCTTTTCGCTTCGCAATCTCACGAATTTCCGGTGAAACACCATGTGCTGTAAAAATGACAGTACCTGTTTCAACTTGTTCAATAATTTCTAGGCGGTTATCACCATCTAACGTGATGATACCATCCTCTTCAAACGCATCTGTGACGTGTTTATTATGCACAATCATCCCTAAGATGTAGATAGGTCTTGGTAATGTTTTATCAAGTGCGGCGTTACGAGCGATCACCATCGCATCCACAACACCGTAGCAATAGCCACGTGGATTAATTTTTAATACTTGCATGGTGGTTGTGACTCCTTTCAAGCTTACCTATCTACATTATAACGGACAGTGACAGTGAATACAAAGAAACGTTCATTTACATTGGTGGTTGGAAAATACGTGGTTTAGATGGAAGTGGCTCGGGAGGCGTAAATGATGCACTTTGCCTAGATGACCGTCTACTTCCAGCAGCCTTACTATCGCTTCCTGCTGCTTCTGTTGCTCCACCGCCAGCGGAAGGAAGTCCTTGGAATCCTTTATACAATTTTAAAAGTGATGGAATATTTTTCACCATCGGCATAGCTTGTTGGATATAAGGGGTATAGGTTTTGGCTGTATTAAATAAACTGTTGGCTTGCTGTAAAAATGAACCGACTTTCGAAGCTTCTTGCACAGGTGGCATCGGCATTTGCCCTCCAAATGAACCTATTCCATTAGCCATTGGAAAGCCGCCTGGAATTCGTGGTTGAACAGGGAAGCCTCCAGGCGGGAAAAAGGACTGTGGCGACATCTGTGGAGGTGTTTGCATGGGCATGGGCATTCTCATGCCACCCGGATACATTGGGTATGGATAAGGTGGTCGAAATACCATAATGATCTCCTTTCTACTTGTTTTTCATTGATGACATACCTGACTATAGCTATGATATGCAAAGGCTAATAGGAGGGTTCAATAAAGCTACATAAAAGCAAAATGTAATCTGGGATTTGTAAAGTAGAAGTCCAAATACAGCTAGACCTTAGGCTCCATATTCATTCATCCTCTTCATGATAGCGAAGCATTCGGTAGCCTACCCGTACATGTGTCTGAATAAGTTTGGGCTGTGCTGGATTAACTTCTATTTTTTTTCGAAGTGTAGCCATAAATACTCGTAAACTTGGAACATCTGATTGAAGAGCGTTTTGCCAGATTTCCTTTAAAATATAATTATGTGTTAGAACTTTCCCAACATTTTTGGATAAAACAATTAAAAGCTTATATTCAATCGGCGTCACATGTATTTCTTTTCCATTTACAAATACTGTATGATCAACATAATTAATTTGAAGATAACCATTTGTGAAAATGGGATTCTCTTTTTCAAGTGGTTGTTCATAGGCCATTCTTCTTAAGGCAACCCGAATTCTTGCTAATAATTCTTCCACACTAAATGGCTTTGTTACATAATCATCTGCACCTGCATCCAAAGCATTAATTTTATCATGTTCTTCACCACGAGCACTTACGACGATAATTGGTGTTTGATTCCAACTTCTAATTTTAGTGATTAGTTCTACGCCATCTATGTCTGGTAGACCTAAATCTAAAATAAAAACGTCAGGTTTTATGGTAAGAGCCTTTTGAAGAGCACTATTACCATCACGTGCAATGTCGAATTCATAATGGTTTGTCGCTAATGTCATTTTAATTAAATTGGCAATTGCTACATCGTCCTCAACTACTAGAATTCTTTTACTCATCAAATTTCATTACTCCTTTTTTCAGCGAAAAGTTAAAAATCGTTCCTTGCGGTTTATTATCTGAAACGTTTATGCTGCTACCATGTAATTTTAAAATTGTTTGACAGAGTGCTAAGCCTAAACCAAGACCACGTCTACTATCACTGCGTTGTACTTTTCCAGTTGTAAATGGCTCAAACAAGCTACTTTTTAAAGCGTCATCGATTCCAGGCCCATTGTCAGAAATACTAAAACTTACGAATCCATCTGATTCTTTCACTATGATCGTAATGGCACTACCTGGTGGGGTGTAAGTCAATGCATTATCGATGATATTAATGAAAACTTGTATGATGAGTCGAGCATCCATTAAAGCAAATAAAAACTCAGGTTTAATTTCATAAGATATTTTATGTGTATTGTTTTGACGAATAACATGGGACAGTGCCTCTTGAATAATATCTTCTACTAGTTCAATTTGCATTTCTAACGCAAATTGCCCATCCTCTAACTTAGATACAGCTAGTAAATTTTCAACCATTTGTACAAGCCATTTTGAATTTTTATAAATATCTTCATACAATTTATTTTTTTCAATCTCTGGTATTAGTGGTGCATTGTTGAGTAAGATATCTGCATTTCCAGAGATAGCAGTGAGTGGTGTCCTAAGGTCATGAGAGATTGCACGTAAAAGGTTAGCTCGCATCTGTTCCATTTCAGCTTCTCGCGCTACTTCCTCATTAAGTTTCTGTAAATACCATTTATCCAAAGCGAATGAAAAATCATTAATAATGGCGTGCAAAATATTGCGCTCAAATGCAGGCAATGGGGAGACTTTAGATAGGGCAATACCTATAACACCCTTCACATCTCCATTAGAAATAACAGGTATATAATAAGCGTTCACTTCAGGAAAGATGTCTGTAGATACACCTGCTACATGCCTATTATTTGTAACCCAACTAACAACACCACATTCATTTGGATTATCGAAAAGTACAGCTATTTTTTGATTTTCACTACTAGACATTGTTTCAGTACGAAAGAAAGATGATTTCTCAATTACCTGGTTACTTATTTCGAAAAATTGTACAGGCTTTTCTACTAATTTAACAATTTGAGACATGCCTTCAACTATTATTTTTTCAATAGACTTAGCATGTTGAAGCCTACGATTTGTTTCAAGGAGCACCTCCATTCGATAAGATTTACGAATGGCTATAATGGTTTGCTCCTTTATCTTTTTTGTTAAGCTACTCGTAATTACGCCAGAGATAAACATGATAAAAAATGTCATTGGATAGTCACGATGATAAGCATCAAATGAAAATCGAGGCTCTGTAAAAAAGTAATTAAAAAGTAAGACAGCAATAATGGAGTTAATAATACTCATCATCGATCCAGTTGACCAAATAGCAAGGATGAGGACCCCTAAAATGTAAATTGTAATGATGTTTGACTCGCTTATACCTATTGAATATAGATACAAGCCGACAATTGATATGAAGCAAAATACGATAAACATTTTGAACAAATCAAGCCATTCAAATGATAATTTATTACTTATACTAGGAAAATAAAATGGTTCATTTTCTTGATCTGGTACTATGTGTAGGGCTAAGTTCGGAACAAATTCATTCAGGCGGTCACTTATTTTTGTGCTTGGTCGCCACCATTTTTTCCTCATACTTGTTCGTCCGATAACAAGTTTCGTGACCCCACTAATTTGAGCATAATTAGCAAGGGCTGCTGCTACGTCGTCTTCTTGAACGATGACGACATGGCCGCCAAGCTGTTCCACAAGTTTAATGTGTTGTTGTAATCGTTCTGAATTTGCACTACTTCCTTCTTGCTCCTGCAGGTTTTGTACATAAAGAGCAGTAAATTTACCGTGTAATGCTTGTGCAAGTCTTGCAGTGGTTCTAATAACTTTTGCATTTGTAGGAGAGCTACTGATACCAACTAGTAGGTGTTCTTCAATTTGTACAGGGTGTTTGACAGATTCATGGTTGTTTATTTGTTTATAGTTGATTGTATCCGCTGCTCTACGTAATGCGATTTCTCGTAATGACACTAAATTTTGTTTACGGAAAAAAGAATGAAGTGCTTTTTCCGCTTGTTGTTTTGCATAAACTTTACCTTCTTGTAGGCGTTGTATTAGTTCATCTGGTTCAATATCTACAACTTTTATTTGAGATGCTTGATCAATTAAGTAATCAGGGATACGCTCTCGTACTTTAATGTCAGTAATTTCTTCTACTAAGTCATGAAGGCTTTCAATATGTTGAATATTTACAGTTGTATAAACATGAATTCCCTTTGACAGTAGTTCTTCAACATCTCCAAAACGCTTCTTGTGCCGCATTGTTGGAACATTGGAATGTGCCAATTCATCGATAAGAACAATTTCTGGCTTGCGCTGCAATACGGCATCAATATCTAATTCATAAAAAGCTTTTCCTCTATAGGTTATTTTTTTCGTCGGAATTTGCTCAAGCCCTTCTAGTAAAGCTAACGTATCTGGACGAGGATGCGGTTCTACATAGCCAACCACCACATCTTTACCTAATTTTTGAGCTTGATGTGCTGCATCTAACATTGCGTAAGTTTTACCTACTCCAGCAGCATAACCGAGAAAGATTTTTAAATTCCCTAAAATTTGTTGCTCCTGTTGAAGTCTTGCTAAAAACATCTCAGGAGTTGGACGTGTATTTTCCATCCTCGTTCACCTCATTTGTATTATAGCGTTAACTCCCATTAAGAAAGTATAAAGATTTTGCCTCTTTATGCTTTCTTAATAGAAAAGTAGATTTCCTAACACTACATTAATTTGAAAGTCAGTATGATGAGAACAACCTAAATGAAGGAGGGGTATTTTATTGATGGACTTTTATATGGTTGTATTGTTACTGATAAGCTTCGGAAGTCTTTTGTCATTAACTACATGGTGCTTCAAACTAGTGGATGAGCAATAAGGAGGAGATAGGAATGTGGATTTTTATCGGGATTGTACTTGTATTCTTGTTTGGTTATCTAGGGCATGCATTACTTTGTCCTGAAAATTATTAAAGGCTGTTAGGAGGTAATGCACTATGTGGCAAATAGCCATAGTATTAATTATTTATTTACCGCTCGTTATCTTAACTGGGCATTATCTATATCGGGTAACATTACATCAAAAAACATGGCTTGATCCTATTTTAGACAAAGTTGATGCAGTAATTTATAAATTGTGTGGCATTAAACAAGTAGATATGAATGGTAAAGAATATGTACTTTCATTAATACTTTCAAATGCAATTATGGTTTTTATTGGATATTTTTTGTTGCGCATTCAATCATTCCTGTTTTTAAATCCAAATAATATTAGCAATATGGAAGCTACACTTTCATTTAACACAATCATTTCTTTTATAACCAACACAAATCTTCAACATTATAGCGGTGAATCTGGACTCAGTTATTTATCACAGATGCTAGTCATTATCTTCATGATGTTTACATCTGCAGCTACTGGTTATGCAGCTTGTATGGCGTTCTGTCGTCGCCTTGTTGCGAAAACAGATACTATTGGGAATTTCTTTATTGATTTTGTTCGTGTTATTACGCGTATTTTAATGCCTATCTCCATCGTTGTTGCCATTATTTTAGTATCTCAAGGTACACCACAAACCTTAAGTGCAAATAAAACAGTACAAACGATCGAAGGAAAATTACAAGATATTGCACTTGGACCTGTCGCTTCTCTAGAATCGATTAAGCATATAGGTACGAATGGTGGGGGCTTTAACGGAGCCAATTCAACAACACCTTTTGAAAATCCAACCGTTCTCTCAAATATAGTGGAGATGTTATCGATGATGCTTTTGCCGGGCGCTTGTGTGGTTGCCTTTAGTTTGATGATTGCTTATAGAAAAAAGAAAACTATTTTTGGAAAACAAGGTTTAGCTATTTTTGCAGCAATGAGTATATTGTTTCTACTCGGATTAGTGACTGTGTACATAGCAGAGAAGGCTGGTAATCCAATTATAAGTGAACTCGGTATAACACAGGAGCTAGGGAGCATGGAAGGAAAAGAAATGCGTTTTGGAGTAGTACAATCAGCATTATTTACCACTGTCACTACTGCGTTTACAACAGGATCTGTTAACAATATGCACGATACATTGACGCCTCTTGGGGGTCTAGTACCGTTGTTTAATATGATGCTAAATGTTGTGTTTGGTGGTAAAGGGGTCGGCCTGATGAACATGATGATGTATGTTCTACTAACAATTTTTATTGCCTGTTTAATGATTGGGCGATCTCCTCAGTTTTTAGGTAAAAAGATTGAAGAAAAAGAAATGAAATTAATTGCTCTATGCATTTTAATTCATCCGGCTATTATTTTGCTATTTTCAGCACTAGCAGTTGTAACACCAACAGGAATAGCAGGCATAACGAATCCAGGTGCTCACGGATTATCACAGGTTTTATATGAATTTGCTTCAGCTTCTGCCAACAACGGCTCAGGGTTCGAAGGGTTAGCAGATAATTCCACATTTTGGAACGTGACAACAGGACTTGCAATGTTCTTTGGACGATATTTAACCATTATCATTCAACTTGCGATTGCGTCACTACTTGCCAAAAAATTTTGGCACAGTGATTCAATAGGAACATTAAAAACGGATAATACTACTTTTACTTTTTTACTAGTGGCTATCGTTTTAATGATTGGTGCCCTAACATTTTTACCAGCTTTAGCACTTGGTCCAATTACAGAGCATTTACAACTTTATTCTTAATGGGGGAGTGAGCATATGGAAACAGTAAGAAAGAGTTTTTTGACAAGTAAGATGCTGAAAAATGCAATGATAGACGCTTTAAAAAAGTTTAGTCCCACTTATATGCTAAAAAATCCTGTTATGTTTGTTGTAGAAGTAGGATTTTTGTTTGTGGTGCTATTAGTTCTTTTCCCAAATATGTTTGGGAGTGTAGTAGAAGAACATGCTCGATTATACAATGGAATAGTTGCTATCCTACTTTTTGTTACAATTCTATTTGCTAATTTTGCAGAGTCAATTGCAGAAGGAAGAGGTAAAGCACAAGTTCAAACTTTAAAAAAAACAAAGACAGTGACACAGGCTCGTGTGTTGCTTCATGATGGTACGGAAATCCTTAAACAGGCCAATGACCTAAAAAAAGGAGATATTGTATTAGTTCAAGCTGGAGAGGTAATTCCAAATGATGGGGAAGTCATTGATGGCATTGCTACTGTGGATGAATCGGCAATAACAGGTGAATCTGCCCCTGTTGTAAAAGAACGAGGTGGAGATTTTTCATCCGTTACGGGTGGTACGACGGTTACGAGTGATTGGTTGATGATTGAAATTACTTCATTGCCTGGCGAATCATTTCTGGATAAAATGATTACGCTAATTGAAGGGGCTAGCCGTAAAAAAACACCAAATGAAATAGCCCTTAATACACTTCTAGTAAGTTTAACAATTATCTTTCTGTTAGTGGTAGTGTCCCTCTATCCAATGACTATGTATTTGAATGTGCCAATTTCTATCGCAACATTAATAGCACTTACAGTTTGTTTAATTCCTACAACGATTGGTGGATTATTATCCGCAATTGGTATTGCAGGTATGGATAGGGTAACACAATTTAACGTCATTGCAATGTCTGGGAGAGCGGTGGAAGCCTGTGGAGATGTGGATACATTAATCTTAGATAAGACTGGCACGATAACATATGGCAATCGAATGGCAGCTGAGTTTCTACCAGTAAAAGGAGTTGCCAGGGAAGAGTTAATGCAAGCTGCATGGCTTAGTTCTCTAACAGATGATACACCTGAGGGAAAATCTATCTTATCGCTTGCTTGCGAATTAGGGGTGAATACGGACGGTGAAAAAAGCATTATCCAGACAAGTAAACATATTCCCTTCACTGCACAAACACGAATGAGTGGCTTGGATAGGGTGGATGGCACAAAAATTCGAAAAGGTGCCTATGATACGATAAAAAGAGAGAGTTTGAAGGCAGGGTACAGTATTCCTTCAAATCTAGAGTTGCTGGTTCAACAAGTATCTACAGTAGGGGGGACGCCTCTGGTCGTAGCACTGAATGATAAAATTTTAGGCGTTATTTATCTAAAGGATATTGTCAAGGCTGGACTAAAGGAACGTTTTGAACAGCTTCGTGAAATGGGGATTAAAACCATTATGTGTACAGGAGATAATCCACTTACAGCAGCAGCCATTGCAAAGGAAGCTGGAGTAGATAGCTTTATCGCAGAAAGCAAACCTGAGGACAAGATTCAAGTCATTAAGGATGAACAGGCACAAGGGAAGGTAGTAGCAATGACTGGTGATGGTACAAATGATGCACCAGCGTTAGCGCAGGCCAATGTTGGGCTTGCAATGAATTCAGGTACAAATGCAGCAAAAGAAGCAGCTAATATGGTTGATTTAGATTCAAATCCAACTAAAATTATTAAAATTGTAGAGATAGGGAAGCAGCTTCTGATGACACGTGGCGCTTTAACAACATTTAGTATCGCTAACGATATAGCAAAATATTTTGCCATCATACCTGCTATGTTGATGGTGGCTGTACCTGAGATGAGCGCATTAAACATAATGAAACTTAATTCTTCAACAAGTGCGATTATTTCTGCCTTAATTTTTAATGCAGTCATTATTCCCTTGTTAATTCCAATTGCAATAAAGGGAGTAACGTATAAACCAATGAGTGCTACAAAACTTTTGAATAAAAATTTATTAGTCTATGGTATAGGTGGTATTATAGCTCCTTTTATTGGGATTAAGTTAATTGACATACTAGTTGGTCCACTATGCCGTAGTTTTGGGCTATAGGAGGAAGGTACATGCGAAAACTATTTATGAACTTAAAGCAAGCAATTCTGATTACAATAACAATGTTTATACTGTGTGGGCTAATCTATCCTTTTGCGGTGACTGCTTTAGCTCAAGGATTACTCCATCATCAAGCAAATGGTAGTTTACTAGAAATCAATGGTAAAGCTGTTGGTTCAGAACTGATCGGTCAATCCTTTTCAGCACCATCATATTTCTGGGGACGTGTTTCAGCCATTCATTACAATGTTTATACTGAGGATGATACGGTACCAGACAAAAATGGTCAGTTAAATTATAGTGGTGTGACTTCTGGAACTTTTAACTATGCACCATCTAATCCAGAATTGAAGAAGCGAATTGAAGCAGATATCAAGAAGTTTCTACTTGCAAACCCAACAGTAAAACGCCAAGATATACCTGCAGATTTAATGACAGCTTCTGGCTCAGGGCTGGATCCACATATTAGTGTGAAGGCTGCAAACATTCAAGTGAAGCGCATTGCCCTAGCAAGCGGTCTTTCAGAAGAAGAGATTGAAAAAATCATTGAAGAAAATACGGAGAAACGAACACTAGGAATCTTTGGAGAAAATAAAGTGAACGTTCTAATGGCGAATTTAACTATCATGAAAAAAATGGATAATAGACAAGAATAATAACTATAAAATCAGGTAGAGAAATGCTTTATTCTCTACCTGATCGTATTTTATGCTTGAGAATTTACAAGAATTTTAATATGATTACGTTCCTTCATTAATGCCTCAAAGCCTTCTGTTACCACTTCATCAAGAGCAATTCGTTTCGTAACAAGCTTGTCTGCAGGGAAGTAACCTTGGGTCATCAGCTCCATTACGGCTGGAAAAATATCGCGGTAGGCAATAATTCCTTTGACTGTTCGCTCTGATAGAACGATATTGTTCGGTTGGATAGCAGCTGTAGACTCCCAAATCGACACGATGATTGTTTCACCTTCAAAAGTTGTTGAGTCAATAGCTTGTTGTAATACCACTGGAACGCCCGTTACTTCAAAGGCAACATCTACACCACCATTTGTTAATTCATGTAGACGCGCAACGGCATCTTCCTCTTTAGGATTAATGACGGCTGTTGCACCAAGTTCTAAAGCTTTTGCGGCACGCTCTGCTGAAAGCTCTACAGCATAGATTTCTGATGCGCCCGCTGCACGTAATGCTTCAATGACAAGTAGTCCGATTGGTCCTGTTCCAAAGACGGCAGCTTTGTCACCGGCTTTTAATTTACTTTGACGCACAGCATGTAAAGCGACTGCTGCTGGTTCAACAAGTGCTCCTTGCTCATAAGAAAGCCCTTCTGGCATTTTGTGAACCATTTTTTCATCTACCATTGTATATTCGGAGAATCCACCGCCACCGCCTGAAAGACCGTGAAAACCTAAATGTTTACAAATATTATATTTACCTTTTTTACAGGCAGCACATTCGCCACATGCAAGGATTGGTTCTACTACTACAGGATCACCGATTTTAACAGATGTAACACCATCGCCAATTTCAACTACTTCACCTGAAAATTCATGTCCCATTACAATAGGTGCGATGTCTTTACTTACATAGTGAGGTTGCTCCACTGGAATAAAGATTGGCCCAGCTGCGTATTCATGTAAATCACTGCCACAAATCCCTGTCCAATGTACTTTGATTTTTACTTTTCCAGGTGCGATGACTGGTTCTTCAATGTTTTCTACACGGATGTCTTTTGCTTTATACCATCTTGCTGCTTTCATAATCTACCAACCTCCCATAATATCTTACAGCTCTATCATAACATGTGGGGAATCTGCTAATCATTAGTTCCCTATAAATTGACATAAAAATTACATATTACAAGCGTTTTCGAACATTGTTACAGCGCTTTTATGATTGCATATTCTGCGTATTTCAAGTACCTTTGATAAGGGCTTTGTTACGGTGATAATAAAACATTAAAAATATGTTTATGCTAGTAAGAAATAGGACGTAAATATACCTTAAAGTTCGAATCATGGTACAATGAAAAAGATGTTAGGAGGAACGAATGATGTCAAAATATACTGATTATAATTTTCAGCCATTTTTGCAGGACGCCATTGCAAATCTTGGCTTTACAGAACCGACACCAATTCAAAAAGAAATTATTCCGCTTTTATTAAAAGGGAAAAGTGCTATTGGACAGGCACATACAGGAACAGGGAAAACACATAGTTTTTTAATTCCAATTGTTCAACGTATTGATGTAGAAAAACAGGAAGTACAGGCCGTTATTACTTCTCCTACACGAGAGTTAGCACAGCAAATTTTTGATGCATTAAATCAATTAATAGAAGGAACAGCTATTCAAGCAAAACTATTTATTGGGGGTACGGACAAACAACGCTCCATTGATAAATTAAAAACACAGCCACAAATTGTTGTTGGAACACCAGGACGTATTCGTGACCTTGTTTCAGCACAAGCGTTATTTGTGCATACAGCACCAATTTTAGTTGTCGATGAAGCGGATCTAGCTTTTGATATGGGCTTCATTGAAGAGATTGATGGATTTGCTTCACAGATGCCCGAAAAGCTTGAAATGTATGTTTTCTCTGCAACAATACCAGAAAAACTTCAGCCGTTTTTAAAGAAATACATGGAAGCACCAGTGCATGTCCATATGAATGATAAACGACCAGTGGCAGAAGGTATCGATTTTGTACTTGTACCAGTGCGCTCAAAATCTCGTAATAAACGTTTATTAGAAGTCATTGAGGGCATTAATCCCTTTTTAGCTGTTATCTTTACCAACACACGTAAGACAGCAGAACACGTTGCTGGCTATTTAAATGAGCATGGTATCCGTTGTGGCCAAATTCACGGTGATTTAAGTCCACGTGATCGTAAAAAAATGATGAAGCAAATCCGTGATCTTGACTACCAATACATTGTAGCAACTGACTTAGCTGCTCGTGGTATTGATATCCAAGGCATTTCTCATGTTATTAACTACGAGATTCCAGAAGACTTAGAATTCTTTATTCACCGCGTTGGTCGAACAGCGCGTGCAGGCAATAAAGGGACAGCCATTACTTTATTTGAGCCATCAGATGAGGATGCAGTAGTTCGCGTAGAAAAAATGGGCATTCCTTTTGTACAAAAAGATGTAAAAGATGGCGAATGGTCAGAGTTAAAAGAGCGTCATGCCCGTAAAAATCGTGTGAAGCAAGAGAATGAAATTGATGTGAAAGCAAAAGCGTTGGTACGTAAGCCTAAAAAGGTAAAACCTGGCTATAAACGTAATATGAAGTGGGAAATGGAAAAAATTAAAAAACGTGAACGTCGCTTAAAGGCACGCGGTAAAAAATAAGGGGGCTTTTACATGTTACTTGGCTCACATGTTTCGATGAGCGGGAAAGAAATGCTACTTGGCTCTAGTAAAGAGGCACTGTCATACGGAGCCAATACATTTATGATTTATACTGGAGCACCGCAAAATACACGTCGCAAAGCCATTGCTGACTTAAACATTATGAATGGACTCCTGCATATGAAAGAGCATGGGATGACCAATATTGTTGTACATGCACCTTACATTATTAATATTGGCAATACGGAAAAACCAGAAACATTCCGTCTCGGTGTAGATTTTCTACAATCGGAAATTGAACGTACTGCTGCACTGGAGGCAACGCAAATTGTTTTACACCCTGGTGCCCATGTAGGAGCTGGTGCTGATGCTGGTATTGCTAAAATTATTGAAGGTTTAAATGAGGTATTATCTCAGGACTATCCCGTTCAAATTGCATTAGAAACCATGGCAGGGAAGGGGACGGAATGTGGACGTTCCTTTGAAGAACTTGCTAAAATTATTGATGGTGTAACGAATAACGAGCGACTTTCTATATGCTTTGATACCTGTCATACACATGATGCTGGCTATAATATCGTGGAAGATTTTGATGGTGTATTAAACGAATTTGATAAAATTATAGGCGTGGAACGCATTAAAGTATTGCATATCAATGACTCCAAAAATGTGCGCGGTGCAGGTAAGGATCGTCACGAAAATATTGGCTTTGGTCATATTGGCTTTGATGCCCTTAACTATGTAGTACACCATCCACAATTAATGGATGTTCCTAAAATTTTAGAAACACCCTTTGTCCCTCTCAAGAGTGACGCTAAATCTAAGGTAGCTCCGTATAAAGTGGAAATCGATATGTTACGAAGTGGTACTTTTAAACCTGAGCATATTGAAGCTTTAAAAGGCTAACAGAAATAACCCGAAATCAGGCTAGTTCTGATTTCGGGCTTTTTTTATTTTGTAAACAAGGCGATGAGTTGACGAGAGCGCTTTCTTCCTAAAACGGCCTCCACTTCAACAAGAATATCTTTAGGAATCCCTAAAAATAGCCAAGAAAATGAGAATTGCTCCAAATAAGGTCGAAGTTTTTTTACTTCAGAAGTCGTAATGCTAAAGCCTTCTTCACGAGCAATCGCGACAATTTCCTTATCCGTGCTTTGTGCTAATTGCTGTAAAAATTGAATACTCAAAGTCAATCCTCCTTTATCTCATTAATTTTCACGAAATCATTTATACACTTGCAATCAGCTATTAGAAAAAGCATCCATCTTCTTTTCTTTACAAAAACTGCACTTTCCTTTATACTTACAATTTGTAAATCGTAATGATTTTGAATTAGAAAGAAGCGATCATGCATGAAAACAACACTTATTGACATTGAAAATGTGTCATTTCAATATGACTATACGCAAGTTTTAAAAAACATTTCTTTTCGTGTAGAAGAGGGAGATTTTTTAGCACTTCTCGGCCCAAATGGTTCGGGAAAATCAACATTATTAAAAATTATTTTAGGTTTGCTGAAACCTTTATCCGGAGAAATAAAATTATTTGGTGAACCAAGTGCAAATTTTAAGCACCGTGAATGGATTGGCTATGTCTCGCAAAAATCCAATGCCTTTAATTCTGGCTTCCCGGCAACCGTGCAAGAGGTCGTGAAAAGTGGATTAACGAAAAAATTAGGGCTTTTTAAAAGACCTGGCCGAGATGCCAAAGACAAAGTTCAAGAAGCTTTAAAGGCAGTTGGCATGGATGCTTATATGAATCGCAACATTGGAGAACTATCTGGTGGACAACAACAACGTGTTTTTATTGCAAGAGCTTTAGTCAGTAATCCCAAATTGCTCATTTTAGATGAGCCAACTGTCGGCATTGATCACGAGAATGTGCAGTCATTTTATGATATGCTGGCGAAATTAAATCGGGAACAAGGAATTACGATGATTCTTGTCACACACGATGTCGATACGGTATCGAATCGTATCAGCCATGTGGCATGTTTGAATCAAACTATTCACTTCCACGGCTATAAAAATGAATTTGATAATATTTCTCAGGATGCGCTAGACGCTTGGTATGGCCATTCCGTGAGAAAGATTCATTAGAAGGAGCAGGCATATGATTGAAGCAATTTTACATTATGAATTTTTACAAAATGCCTTTTTCTCTGGATTATTAATTGGCATACTTGCGCCCCTGCTGGGTGTGTTTATTGTTGTACGTAGGCTATCCTTGATTGCGGATGCTTTGTCGCATGTAACACTTGCAGGAATTGCTGGGAGCTTATACATTAGTCAATCAGTGACAGCCTTAGCAATGCTCAATCCTATTTATCTAGGAATACTAGCCTCTGTGAGTGGCTCTGTCTTGATTGAGCGTTTAAGACGTTTGTATAAGCACTATGAGGAGCTTGCCATTCCAATTATCATGTCAGGTGGTATTGGGATTAGCGCCATCTTTATTTCACTTGCCAGTGGTTTTAGCACAGATTTAATGAGTTATTTATTCGGCTCGGTTTCTGCTGTATCTCGTCAAGACTTATGGGTAGTGATTGGCATTGCTGCCATTGTGATTATCTTTTTGTTTTTATTTTTTAAAGAATTATTTGTTTTGTCTTTTGATGAGGAATATGCAAAAGCTAGTGGACTTCCGGCTCGTTGGGTTCATCTTTTATTTATGATTGTAACAGCACTTGTCATTGCGGCAAGTATGCGCATAGTTGGTATTTTACTTGTATCATCTCTGATGACATTGCCTGTTGCAGCAGCAATGCGCTTGGCAAAGGGCTTTAAACAAACCATCATTTTTGCCATTGTTTTTGGAGAAACAGCTGTACTAATTGGTCTAATTAGCGCATTTTATATGGATTTAGCGCCAGGAGGCACGATTGTTGTCACTTCTATTCTGATTTTGTTACTTGTAATCCTAGGGAAGAAAGTAGCACTTAAAGTGGCTGCAAAGCAGGGGGAGGTAGCGCAATGAATATTTCAAGAGCGTGGGAAATATTAAAGGAAAATGGCTATAAAAAAACAGATAAACGGGAGTTAATATTAGATATGTTTGCAGCAACAGATAAATATCTAACAGCCCGTGATTTATTGGATGTTTTAAAAAAAGATTTTCCGGGAATGAGTTTTGATACTATTTATCGTAACCTTGCTACTTTTGTGAAACTTGGGATATTAGAAGAAACAGAGCTATCCGGGGAACGTAATTTCCGTATGCACTGTGAATCTGCGCATCATCACCATCATTTTATCTGTATGGACTGTGGCAATGTCAAAGAGCTTAATCTTTGTCCAATGGAAATGTTAGGTGAAAAATTGCCTGATTATGAAATTGAAAATCATAAGTTTGAAATATATGGTAAATGTCCTGATTGTAAGCATGACACTCTGTCACATTAAATGTTGACAGAGTTTTTTTCTATGTAAGAAGAGGGTGCCAATAGAAGGCTACCCTCTAAAAGGATTAAGCTACTGCCACTCGACGAATCGCAACAATTTTATTGCAATCTACGATTAAAGGAGAAGCAGCTGCTGCACCTGGCTCAAGGAAGTATGCACAGCAATTTCTTGGATCGAAGGAAATGAAAGTCACACCTAAGAAGCTAATACCTCCAGATAAGAAGATATCTAGTGTAGTAGCTAGCTCTAATTTTCTTAATTGGTGACAAATACAGCCTCTACAGTTGCTGCTCATTCTTGGTGTACATTTTTCTTCTTTTTTACAATGACATTTTTCCTCTTTTTGGCAATGACATTTTTCAACTTTACGTTGACAGCATTTTTCCTCTTTTTTAGGACATTTACAGCCTTGCCAGTTCATATGTGACATATATCTTTTATCTTCCATTGTCTAGACCTCCCTTCCTCTAGTTTCGTAAGGGTAACCCTTACAGTAATAATCTATGTTTGGTGCATAGCTAGAGGCTGGCGATATGTCCGATAGGCTGCTTAAAAATCTATATTTTTCTCAAAAACTTTTGCAATGTGTAAAGCCCTAAGCTGAGATATTGCTATAAACATCTAATCAAGCTAATGGTATGGGGATAGATTTCTTATTTCCTTCTACAAGTGCGAAAAAAAGATGAATCTTTACATTTCTGTAAAGATTCATCTTTTAAATAGAAGTTTATTGATGTTTTTGTTGGAAATCTACCATGAAATCTCGTAAAGCTTCACATGCCTCAAGGGGCACTGCATTATAAGTGGAAGCACGACAACCACCTACAGAACGATGTCCATTTAGCCCAACAAAACCTGCTGCCTTTGCCTCTACAAGGAATAATTTTTCCAGCTCCTCATCTGCAACACGGAATGTAATGTTCATTAAAGAACGGCTTTCTGGTGTAGCATGGCCTTTGTAGAAACCATTACTATTGTCAATGGCATCATAAATGACTTTGGCCTTTAATTCATTATGTTTCTCAATTTCTGCTACGCCGCCTTTAGCTTCAACCCATTTTAACACCTCGCCTAGCATATAGATCCCAAATGTTGGAGGTGTATTATAAAGTGAATTACTATCAGCATGTGTTGTATACTTTAGCATCGTCGGAATATTTTTATTGGCTTTTTCAAGTAAATCTTTGCGAATAATTACGACCGTTACACCTGAAGGACCAAGGTTTTTTTGAGCACCAGCATAGATGATTCCGAACTTTTCAATATCAACTGGTTTTGATAGGATGTCACTTGACATATCTGCCACTAATGGAACATTTCCTGTATCAGGGTAGTTTTTCCATTGCGTACCATATATCGTATTATTGGATGTGATGTGAACATATGCATCATCTTCATTGAATTGAATATCTTCTAAAGCAGGAATATTGCGGTATTGGTTTTCTTTTGTGCTTGCAGCTTCAACAGGTGTCCCAAATAATTTAGCTTCCTTAAAAGCTTTCTCAGACCATGAGCCTGATAATACATAGCTAGCTTTTTGCTCAGTTGTTAAGAAGTTCATAGGCACCATTGTAAACTGAAGGCTTGCTCCACCCTGTAAGAATAGTACCTCATAGTTTTCAGGAATAGCATAAAGTTTTTTTAATAAAGTAATGGCTTCGTTATGTACTTCATCAAAAATGGCACTACGGTGACTCATTTCCATAATGGACATACCTGAATCACGGAAGTTTACTAATTGCTGTTGAGCATTTTCTAATACTTCTTGTGGTAGAGCAGATGGACCTGCGTTGAAATTGTATGCACGTTGTGTCAAAGTGGTACACTCCTTGTTTGGTTAATAACAGAACTTTACTGGATTATAACCTAATTTTCAAGAGAAAAAATAAAATTCTTAATATTTGAGCAGAATGGAGACAGACTCGCAACAAAATGTACACATTTAAGCAGGTATTTTTCATTAAAAACGAACAAATAGAAAGTTTTTTTTGAAATTAAGTGATATTTTCCGTATATTAAATATTTTTTATTGCCATAAAAACGATAATGTTCGTGTTTTTATTTACAGGTATTTCCTTCTTGGGAGTGTGAAACCTACAGGCTAAAGCAAAACCATTAAAATCGATTGTTAGAGAAAACTCCTTATTACTTTACGAGAGATAAGCAGGTTTTTGTATAGTATTATAAAGAAAAGAAAAAGAGGTGTTCAGGATGTTTACAGTAGAGAAAGCTTGTTTAGTAGTTGTAGATGTGCAAGGAAAGTTAGCAACAATTGTTGATGACAGTGAAATGGTAATTGAAAATGTGGCAAAGCTCGTACAAGCAATGCAGGCACTGGAAGTACCTATTTTATGGCTAGAACAAAATCCAAGTCGTTTAGGCGGAACGGCTCTTGAGATTGCTCAGCATTTAGAAGGGCAACCGATTCCTAAAATGGCCTTTAGTGCGTGCCAAGAAGAGGCATTTGTAGAGGCGATGAAGGAAAATGGACGTACTCAATTCATTGTGACAGGTATTGAAACACATATTTGTGTGTACCAATCGGCTAGACACCTGAAAGAACAAGGATTTGAAGTAGAGGTTGTTGTAGATGCAGTATCTTCTCGAACAAAGGCAAATAAAGATATTGGGCTTACAAAGATGCATGCGCTTGGTATTTACCCAACTAGCACCGAAATGATCTTGTATGAACTACTACAACGTGCAGATCATGAACATTTTAAAACCATTTTGAAGCTTGTTAAATAACGCAAATTAAAATTGAAACAATTGGTATGTTTATTCCATTCATTGTAATAACAATTTTGCTTTCAAGAGAAATATATACAAAGAAATTGGGTTAGATTGAATAAATGTAGATGTCTAATGGGTCTATAGACCTTTATTGGGCATCTTTTTTATTTTAGGGCTAGATTATGTGTGACATTACTCATATAAAAACTTAGCCATTCCATTTGTTGTATACTATAATTAAAAATCGGGAATTCGTTATGGGTAAATAACTTTTAATTAGGATGATGACTATGAAAAAAAATGTGAGATGGTTACTGTTAATAGTTAGTGTCGTTCTTATTTCAATAAGTTGTACAGGTAAAGAAGTAGCTCTACAAAAAGAACCCCTTTCACCAACAGAACAATTTGTTATTCAAAATTTACTGAATGATGAAGGGTTAATAAGCACGGATTTAACAAGCCAGAAAGATTTATTTTTAGCGGAATCAGTAGGACTATGGCTAGCTTACTTATTAGAAAAAGGCGATCGTGCTCGTTTCGATGCCCAGGTCAATGTTCTGAAATCCTACTTTTTAAAAAGCGACTTTATTGTCTGGCGACTAGAAGGCACAAAAAAAGCCACAGTTAATGCACTAATTGATGATTTGCGAATCATCCGTGTTTTACTAGAAGCAGGTGAAAAGTGGCATGAATCAACGTATGTCCAATTAGGAAAAAAAATTGGCGAAAATTTGATCCTACATGGAATGAACGAAGGGTTATTTGTGGATTATGTGGATGTTTCAAGCCATGCACAAGCCAACACATTGACAATGAGTTATCTAATGCCTTCCGCTTTTTATACAATGGAAAAACATGGATTATTGTCTCAACAGCAAGTCCAAGATCAGTTAGCTATTTTACAAAATGCCCCTCTCGCTGAAGAAGGATTCTATCCAAAGTATTATGATATTCCCTCTAAAAGTTATAGATTTGATGAAGAACTGCACATGATTGATCAATTATATGTAGCCTATCATATGGCTTCTATTGATGGAGATACTGAACCTTTTAAACGTTGGCTGTTAAATCTGTTGAAAAGAGACGGGAAATTATATGGGCGTTATAATGCACAAACAAATCAACCAACCGTGAGCTATGAGTCTCCTGCTGTGTATGCAATGGCAGCTCGATATATGCTCGTTTTAGAAGAGCAGCAAAAAGCACAGATGTTCATTGAGAAAATGTTATCGCTAAAAGATCCTACTACAGGTTATGTTGAAAAAAATACACAATCAACGCATAGTTTTGATAATTTACTACCACTATTAGCAGAAAGGGAGGTAGAAAATGCGATTAACAATGAATAGAAATAGAGCAATTTTGATATATGGGTCAATTTTAATCTTACTATTACAAATACCTGCCTATTTTTTATTGCGTCAGGATGCAGAAGGTTATTTACTTTACTTGTTTTTAATGCTTTTAATAGTGCTTACTCTTTGGAGAGGCATGGTATTTGGGCTTATTAGCAGTCTCATCTTTATTTTTATTACAGGTTCAACATTGCTCTATACGGGAATAACGGGAACAATGACATTTCTAAACCCTTCATTTTCCATGCAGTTTTTTTTCCTTTATGGCATCGTACTATTACTCCTCATACTTTGTGCAGGAAAAGTGCATGAATTAATGACTGAACAGGCAAGCTACATAAAAAAATTACAAGAAGATGTTAGAAACTATGTAGCAATTGATGTGGAAACTGGGTTTGATAATGAAACACGTATGCGAATAACTGTAAATGAAGAGATGCGTAGAGCAGATAGGCATAAGCATACTTTTGTCTTTATCATTTTAAAACTTGAGAATTATGATCAATTTCAAAGGCTTTACGGGGCTAAAGAAGTACAACACTTATGGCAACAACTTTCTCAAAGGATACATCAAACGGTTAGACAAACAGATAAAAAATTTCGGTTTCGCGAAAATCATATTGGGTTATTATTAATTGATACAACAGACCAGTATATGGAAGTTATTTATAATAAACTAGACCAAGCCTTAAAAAACCATCAATTGTTAAACGGAAAATGGGTAACACTAAATTATAAAACTAGTTTCTATACGTATCTTCCACTAACGGAGTCGACGTTCGATGAAATTTTATCGGATCTGGAAAGAGAGATGAAAACAAATGCGCTCTAATTATAGCTTTTGGATCGCCATTGGATTCCTTTGTTTTTATACGTTCACTATATGTGACTCTGTACTAGCAGCCGAAAAAAATAGGGACACTGCATTGATTTATGTCACAAGTTCCAACCAGCCTACTATCGATGTATTGGCATTACAAGACATGCTTGAAAATTTTACGTCAGTAGATGTTTTATCCATAGAAGATGTAAACGAACAGATGCTTCAATCTTATAAACGCCTTGTTGTTATGAATAACTATCCAACTAGAATTCCTCCAAATGCCTTGTCTGCAATAAATCAATTCTCAGGATCAGCCATTTTGATTGGTGAAAATGCATTTCAGTTTGCTCCTTTTTCAAAATGGAAGAAGGGCCCCATAGTGGAACTTCGAGCTATTGGGGGAGAAGTATTAAATAATCCTATAAAATGGAAAAGTGTAATACCATCAGGGGATTTTGACATAGTAGAGAGAGCTACCTCTTTAAATAAGACATACCCTTTTATCGTCAAAAAAAATAATTGGTCTTTTATAGGTGATTTTATTAATAAAGATACAATGCAATATCAGTGGCCAGCGATCATGGGGGAGCTTTTGCAAATAGCAAAGCCTCAGACACATCCCGCTTTTATTGTTTTATCAGATATTAATATGAAGACAGATATGCAAAAGTTAAAAAAGCTCGTGCTGGAGTTTTCAGCAAAAAAATTACCGATTGCACTTGAAGTGACACCTATTGTAGTAGATGAAAGCGATAAAAGATCCTACTATTTGCACGAAAATAAAAAACTATTAAGTTATCTACAAAAATTACAAAAGGAAGGTTATGTATTTATCCTTTCTTCTTCTAATTCAACTGAAAAAAACCTTGAGTATTTAGTACTACGTAAAATCTATCCTACTATCAGTCAGGGGGATAGCTCCCTTTTTACCAGTAGTATTCAGCAGGACAGTCAGCAATTATTTATGACACAAAGCGAAGATAACCATACAATTTATCCGATTACAGCGGGATCTATGGCAGATATAGAAACATATTCTTTCTATCCAGTAAAACAAAAGATAAACCTTTTATTAAAAGTTCCTAGTTCTATCATCGGTATTCAATATCCTGCCTATTTTAATGCTTCCTATGTGCAGGAGCTTGCCGCTTATTTAAGCGAACATCCACAAATTGAACTACTTAATCTCAGACAGACGAAGCAACAAGTAATATCCAAAAATGTTTCGATTAAGCAACATGAAAATGGTGAACAAACAATACAATTAGCATTTACAAAAATCGAACGTTTAAAAATATTATTTGATGAGCGACCATTTGAAATAATTTTATGGGCGCTTGTCTTGATTGTTTCGCTGTTTGTCACATTATTTTTTATTAGTACCTTGCGTTTACGTTTTACCTTACGTAAGAGATTATTTGAGGAGAGGAAAACAAATGGCTAATACCTTATTTTTTATATCACTTTTCCTCATTTGGATCATGCTGCTATATCATATGTTTTTAATGGAGGGTGGTTACTTACACTTTCGAACTTTTGAAAAGCCAATTGATGACTGGGCTAAAAAAATGGACAAGGTTCCCTCAGTCAGTGTCTTTATACCAGCGCACAATGAAGCACTTGTGATTGAACAAACACTACGAGCCATGTCACGACTATATTATCCAAAAGATCAACTAGAGGTAATTGTCATTAATGATAATTCTTCAGATGAAACTGGTGCTATTGCAGCGCGGTACGCAGAAAAATTCCCATTTATTCGTGTCATTGAAACAGTAGAGCCAAACAAAGGGAAGGGTAAATCCTCTGCCCTCAATTCGGCACTAGCTGATTCCACAGGGGATATCGTTGTTGTTTATGATGCTGATAATACACCTGAACGGATGGCCGTTTGGTATTTAGTGATGGGTCTCATGAATGATTCAAAAGCGGCTGCCACTGTGGGGAAATTTCGCGTTATTAATGCGGCAGAAACATGGTTAACTCGTTTTATTAATATCGAAACGATTTGTTTCCAGTGGATGGCCCAAGGCGGGCGTTGGAAATGGTTTAAGGTGGCAACTATACCTGGTACCAATTTTGCAATCCGACGGACAGTTTTGGAGCAATTAGGCGGTTGGGATGTAAAAGCATTGGCTGAGGATACAGAGCTAACCATCCGTGTTTACAATTTAGGCTACCATATTCGTTTTTTCCCAAAAGCCATTACGTGGGAGCAAGAACCAGAAACCTTAAAAGTATGGTGGAAACAGCGCACTAGATGGGCAAGAGGTAATCAATATGTAGTGCTGAAATTTTTAAGTCAATTCTTCACACTAAAAAGAAAAAGTATCATGTTTGATTTATTTTATTTCTTTTTTACGTATTTTTTATTTTTCTTTGGTGTCATTTTATCCAATGCCCTATTTATTATTAATTTATTTTATGATATTGGATTGACCGTTGGCGACATTGCCCTTGTTTTATGGGTTTTAGCCTTCTTACTGTTTCTAGGTGAAGTGATGATAACCTTAAGTATTGAAAAAACAGAAATGAATCGGAAAAATTTCTTTTATGTCATACTTATGTATTTTACCTATTCTCAAATGTGGATTGTGCTAGTCGTTTGGTCATTACTATTAGAAATAAAGCGCATGTTTACTGGTCAAGAAGTTCAATGGTATAAAACAGAGCGTTTTTCCAAGCAATCAGATAAAGGAGCAGAATAATGAGAACCAAATTCTTCTATTTGTGCTTATTTTGTATTGGTTTTTTTAGTTTTGCTAACAATGCAGTTGCAGCTACCATTACCGTAGATGACAACACAATTGTAATAGAAGGCAATCAACAGCAGAAAAAGCCCTTACTAGCACAGCCAATCGAATTACTGGGACCTTCTTCGTCAAGAGATTTTTATTACAATCTAAACGAGGATGTCCCATCCAATAACCAGCAAGTGACATTTCAAATCCAGCATTCTGAGCTACTTATAGCACCATCCTCCTTCACAGTGAAAGTGGATGATGTAGCAATTAAAACAGTTCCATTGAAAGCAGATTCATTAAAACAGACTGTTACCGTTAACCTTCCAAAAGAAGCACTACTAAAGGGTTCTCATAAAATCACAGCTAGTTTTTATGGAATTCTTAAGGAAGGAATTTGTGTGCCTCCTGGCAACGCAGGTAATTGGCTACGTATTGAAATACTATCGTCTATATCAGCATTTAGTGAGGAAAGTGATGCTTGGTCATTAAATAGCTATCCTGCTGCGTTTTTAGGCTATGAGGGATATGCTACGACGGTTATTGTACCAAAGCAGACCTCTGAGGCCACTTTAAACAGTGCATATCAGCTCGCTGCCTTTTTATCCGAACATGGTGACACAGATGTACAGATTGAGCGTGAAGATGCTATTAATAAGATAAGAGGTCCTATTATCATTGTAGGGGCAAAAAAGGAATTTAGTACAAGCCTATTAAAAAAGATGTTAGCAAACATAAGCGTTGAGCAAGATACTATGACACTTACGATGCAGGAGCTACTGAATACAAATTCGAATCGAAAAGTACCTCTTTTAGCTGTAACCTCTTCAAATGGCCAAGCTATTGAGGAGCGACTATCTTTTTTAACCGAAGCAAGCTTATTCGAGCAATTAATTGGTGATACATTAGCGATTAACGATGTTCCTAAAATAGAAGAGTCATCTGATACGACGATTTCATTTAAGCAATTTGGCTTTGAGGATCGACTTTTATCCAGCCAAGCGACAATGACACCTCATTATTATGTGTCGTTGCCAAAGTTAGAGGCAAACAAGGAAGCTTTTATGCGCTTGATCGTTAAAAAATCAGCAACAATACCTGACAGTAAAGAGGATGAGGATCGAAAATTAGAATTGATCGCGTATATCAATAATGTTCCACATGCAGTAGATTTACGAAAATTAGAACAGACTACAACAGATATGTATGAGGCCATTATACCGATCCAAACAAATGTGCTCAACAAACTTTCAATGACCGATATTCAGTTTGAAGTGACAGGCTTTCAACTAGAGGATCCTTGCGAAACAACCAATGAACGCTATTGGATTTACATTGATAGTGATAGCACATTATCGATTACAAAAGATGATGCTGAACCAACGTTTACCTTACGTGATTTTCCTAATGCTTTTCATGAAAATACGTTAATCGTTATACCTGATAATGGAGGAATTGACGATACAACTATGGTATCACTTTATAAATCGTTAATGACGAATGGTAACATGGCAAAAACCTCGCTGATGAAGGATAAAAATGTGACAGAGGAAGCTTTACAAGGGCATGCAGTCATTTTTATGGGAGAAATGGAACAGCTAACATGGCTTGCCAAGCAATCCTCAAAAATCCCTCACACATCTGAGCAGCTTATCTCACAAGGGTTTTTACCTGAGGCAATTGGCCAATATGTGTTCATAACGAAAAATTTCTGGCAGCTTAAAGAGCCTTTATTATGGATTCATTCATTAGAAAATGCCTCTGTAAAAGATAACTTTTATGCTCACTTGAAAGAGACGAATTCACAGACAGACGCTGCGATTGAAACAAAAGAAGGGCAATTTGTTGTAGCCATAAATCAAAATGCTGATAAGGAAGACGGTAAAGTAGCTAAAAAAGGTGAAATATCCTATGTTTTAATTGCAGAATTTGTTGGGCTCATCCTTGTCATTGCAGTTATCCTGTATATCATCCTTCGTAAACGAAAGAAAAATCAACTGAAACAATAAAAGCAAAGTCGCGAATGTGCGACTTTGCTTTTTTATGCAGGCATGTCCGTTGGTGTTGGTTTTGCATAGCCCTCTTTATACGTGTCATCAATGAACTGACGAATTTCTTTTAAGCTCTTGCCTTCCTTGTGCAGTTGTGCTGATTGGACAGCAATCTCTAAGCACACTAAACAACGCGTCCCATGATCATCCCAAACAATCGAACCATCCTCACGTTTTTCCTGAATAAAGCAATTTAAATTACTTTTATGGCCAGCAGATTCCCCACAGCCGCAATAGCATGGCATCCATTCGAGAATCTCTGTTGATTGTCCAGCGATTTGATAGACTAAGCGTATATTTTCTTGTTTGCCCTCTAAAAAGGTTGGTAGGACGTCAGCAGAAGCCGTTTCTTCTTGGATATCACCAGATGCCTCTGCATGGTCATGACCTTCATGTGAAGCGTCATTTGCTTTAGGAGAGGTTTCAGCACTGTTTTTATCTCCACAAGCACTTAATAACAGTAACGCCAATACAACAAAAATAGTAATCGATTTCTTCAAAAATAGCGCCTCCTACATGTTTACAATACTTCCATTATAACATCGTTTTCATAAACATTTACAGACGCCTAGTTGAAAATCAGTGAAATATATCTAATCCACGTGTTTTGTTCATGAAATGTTCCATTTTCTCGCTCAATAATTTTTTTAAGAAGAATCCGAACAGGATAAAAATGAACCAGAAACCTAATAGGAAGATGAGGTCCATCCAGACTGTTGACCAAATAATTCCGCCGACAGCTTCGCGCATCATTTCAATCGCATACGTAAATGGTAAAAAAGGGTTGATTATTTGGAAGAACCTCGGCAATAACTCGACTGGATAGGTTCCACCAGAGCCTGCAATTTGTAACACAAGCATCACAATCGCTAATGCTTTTCCTACATTACCGAAGACGGATACGAGTGTATAGACAACCGTTACAAATACGAGACTAATAAAAAGTCCAAATAAGATAAAGTAGGCAGGTGCTTGAATGGAGCCGTCTACTAAGAAAATATCTCCAATGGTAATAATGAGAGTTTGAATAAACGAGAAAGTTGCAAATGTTAAGAGTCGACCAAAGTAAATTTCTCGAATACTATAAGATGTATCTCCATGGAGATTCACAGACAATAATGAAATTAACAGTAAACAGCCTACCCAAATAGATAGTACTGTGTAAAACGGTGTCATGGCTGTTCCATAGTTCGCAATAGGGAATACGCGATGTTCCTTTAATTTAATAGGCTCCTCAAAGAAATCACGTTCGGCGTTGACATCATTTTTTAGTAATTGCACAATCTCTGCTAGATCCGCTTCTTCTTCTAAAGTTCGTAGCTTATTCGCTAATTCTTTGATTTTAGCACTTAAAGTTGGAAATTCAGTTTGTATTTTTTGAATAGCTTGATTTGCTGTTCCTAGCGTGTTTTTGGCCTGTGTCAATTTATCTGTTGCCTGAGGTATGAATTGTTTTACATTTGTCAGCATGGTAGAAGCGTTAGTTAAAGTTTGCTTCGCACTGGTAAGGGTAGAACGAATTTGTGGCTCTAGACTTTCGTTATAATAGGATAAGAATTTTTGTAAATTAGCTGTAGCATTTTGTGCGATTTGCTGAATAGCTGTAATGTCTTGCTTGATAACATCTTTATCAATTGGCTTTAATTGATCCACTTTATTTAGTAAATCGTCATGTAGAGTCTGTAATTGTTGTAATGAGTTAAGCGCATTTGACGTAGAATCAATGAAGTTTGGAGGATGTTTCAAAGCTTCGCGAATGGCTGTAAGCTGTTCGATGATTGGTTGATTCGCTTCTGCATTACTTTCCTGTAAAGAACCAATAATGGTTGTTAAAGAGTCTTCTAATTGCTTACGAGTCGAAGCATCTGC
Organism: Lysinibacillus capsici; assembly: GCF_003367505.1. GTDB lineage: Bacteria > Bacillota > Bacilli > Bacillales_A > Planococcaceae > Lysinibacillus > Lysinibacillus capsici. The sequence goes on along the minus strand of NZ_PXXX01000018.1, from coordinate 72,421 downwards.
CTGAATTAATTTTTGCAGTGCCTCAAGCGTTTGAATACTCTTGTTTATGTTGTCTTTAGAAGTTGACAATTGATTTTTAAGTGCCTCTTTCGTTTGCGTAATGGAGGCAGGGTCAAAATTTATACGATTGAGCTTATTGATGATCTCTGTAAAATGTTGGGCAATATTTTGAACAGTTGTGACATCCTTTTTGATGATAGGGGATAGTTCATTAAATAAAGCATCTGCTTCATTCACTAAATGTAAACCCCTTTGAATGGTAGTTAAACCATCTGTTGTTAGTTGTTCCACCTGTGGAACTTGTGTCAGTGCCTGATTAAGTAATTGATTTGCCTCTTTTCCTTGAGTAGAGGCTTGCGTTAAAAATGAATTAATATCAGGTAAATGCTGTTCGATAGTAAAAACATAATTTTCGAATTTGCGGAAATCAGGAATGTCACGTTCCATTTCAATTCCAATTGTATTAAAAATAGAAAAAAGTGTCCCATTGACGGTGGATACAAATTCATTCGAAACCTGCTGTGTAAGTACACTCGCTCCTTTACTTGTAATTTTAGGGGCAATAGGATTCTTTTTTTCATTTACATAATAATCAATATGGGCCTTCGTTGGTTGGTCGGTTAAAATAGAGGTTAGTTTTTGCGAAAAATCATTTGGAATGATTATGACTGCAAAGTAATCACCATTTTTTAATTGTTCCTTAGCTTTTTTCTCTGTTTCGAGCTTCCAAGTAAAGCTTTTATTCGTACGTAAAGTCTCAATTACTTCATTCCCGACATTAATTGCTTCATCTCTTACCGTGGTTCCCGTATCTTCATTGACAATCGCGATTTTCATATTAGAGGTGTGAGCGTAAGGGTCCATGGAGGCATAAATATTTAGCCAGGCATAAAGAGATGGAAGAAAAATTAGTCCACCTATAATGACAGCTACGACCCAGTTTGTGACAATATTACGGATATCTTTTGTATAAATTTGAAAAACATGCTGGAACGAGTTTTTCATCATAATCACCCCACATTCAAATTTGCATGAACTCTCACTATGTATGTTCCCAAATATACTTGAAATTATGTTATAAATGTGAAATATCTTCATTTAAAGGCGAATTAGTTTACTAGGTTTTCAAAACAATTTATAATCAATCGCGAATGCACTAAAACTAGGGCTTTTAGTGTAAAAAAGGAGGTCACTACTTTAGTGAAAAAATTATTAATTATTGGTTCAGTGATTGTTGTTTTATTTGCAGCAATTATTGTGCTTACCAACGTCTCAAACAAAAGTAAATTAGAAAGTGCAAATAACCCTTATGGCGATAAAAAGCTAAAACAAGAAACAATTGATCAATTGGATGATGAAAACTATCAAAACATTATGTTACCAGACGAACTAGAAGCTAAAATTAAAGCGGGTGAACCGGTCAATGCTTACTTCTTCAGTCCAATCTGTGTACACTGTCAAGCATTTACACCAGTATTAATGCCAATTGCCGATGAGCTTGGTGTTGATATTGCTCAATTGAATGTCTATGAATACGATGATCTATGGGAAAAATATAATATTGAAGCAACACCAACATTCATTCGTTTCGAAGATGGTAAAGAAGTAAATCGCTTTGTAGGAGCTCTTAAAGAAGAAGATTTACGAACGTTCTTAAATACGGTTGTGTTAAATAAATAGAAAAGGAAGAGACTGTATCATAATTATTTAGATACGGTCTCTTTTGTTTTTGTAGTGTATACTAAAAATACTGAATAGTTGTACACTGGAGGAATTCTGAATGTCAATGGATGATTATTTTTATAATGGTGAACTGATGAAATGCTATGAATTAGCGAAGCAGGTGACAAACGAAGAGGACAAAGTATTGGCACAAAAATATATTCGATTATTAGAAGAATATGAATATGATCGTTATCCAAAGCCAACTGCTCATATCGAAGTACAGCATGTGGAACGAGCTGATGAAAGCTATCCAGAATCAGATCTAGTTGTAGAAATACGAGCAATAAAAGATGAAGAGGCATTTGCGAAGCGTATTCAGCAATTGGAGGAAGTCGCAAAAACTGGAACATCAGCTGACAAAGCGCAATCCTTTTTTACACAAGGAGAGCTGTTCTTATTCGCACATCATTACAATGAAAGTGTTCACTGTTTTCAGCAAGCAGTAAAGGAAAACCCAAATAAGGCTGTCTACTGGGGGATCACAGGGCAGACGATGCACCGCTTTGGCTGGATGCCATTTGATGCCCTCGGTTATTTGGAGCAAGCGATTCAGCTAGATCCAACAAATCCTCGTTGGAAATGGAATAGAGCCCTCGTACTTATTCAATTGGCAAAAGATTTGCAAATGGCTCCATTTATAGCGAATGCTGCACTGACATTGGAGAATGCGCTAGCTTCTTGTGGTGAAGAGCAAAAATCGTTGAAAGCTGCTATTCAAAATACAATCGACAATATGGATAGCTATGTTTTCTCATAAGATAATTGGATGTCTCCAAAGTATATGGAGTCATCCTTTTTACTTAAAAATCAAGTGAGCGGGGTTCGTTGCCATATTTCACAATCATGGTATGATAAGAAAGAAAATGATTTGTAGATATAAAGGACTGATTTTTTATGGCACAAGAAGCGGCAAATAAGTTTATAGAAAACGTATGTAATCATTTAGTTCGCAATATGAATATTACAAAAGTGGAAGAGCATTTTAAAGAAACAATTACTATGCAGCGACAATCAGCCGCAACATCTATGGACTTTTGGGACATGTTGATGATTAATATGCTTTATTTTACTGAGAATGAACAGGCTTGGGAGCAGGAATTTCTAAATATGCTTCAAGCTAAGGAGTGGCTAAAGCCATCAGCTCTTGAAGAGGAATTATTAATGCATCAGATGCGAATTCGTCAACAAGTGGCAGAGCAATTGGATGCTGCAAAGAATTTATTCCATAAGCAATATGAGACAGAAGGCATGACAGAGGAAGCGATTATTTATGACTATGCCTATAGCTCTGCTGGGCATTCCATGCGTATGGATTTATTAACCGTGCTTGTATCCACGCCAGAGCAATCAAAAATACTCTTTGATGCAGATCCACAAGAAACGATACGAATTGTCAATGGCTATATTGCCTACCATACAGATGGATTAATTAATAAAACAAAATTACACTAATTTTGTTACAAAGCTTCACGCGAAAGGAATTTGATTAAATGAATACACCATTTACTTTTAACCATACACAACCAACAAATATGGACCCTACGAAGAAGTACCCTGCTATTTTTTTGCTTCATGGCATGGGCAGCCATGAAGATGATTTACCACAATTAGTGCAGGATTTTCAAGAGCAATGTCATATATTTAGCTTACGAGGGCCAATTACGCAACATCCCGGCTATGCTTTTTTTACCATTCAAGAGGTGGGGCAACCAGATCGTGCAATCTTCGATAAAGTGTTGATTGCATTGCAACGATTTATATTAGAGGCTATCGAAGAATATCAAATCGATCCTCATAAAGTATTTGTTTTAGGCTTTAGCCAAGGTGCGGTTTTAGCACAATCACTTGCCTTTGTGATGGGGAATTTAGTGACGGGTATTGTTGCATTAAGTGGCTATACGCCAAAGTTTGTGACGGAGGAGTATGCTATTCGTTCTGTAGAACATTTACATGCTTTTATTTCGCACGGTGATTATGATTATGTAATACCTTCTCAATGGGGAATGGAAAGCAAGGAGATCTTTGAACAATTTGGTGCCACGGTGACATTTAAACAATACCCAGATGGACATGGTGTAACACCTGATAATCTACGTGATCTAGTAGCATTTTTAGCGCAGCAACTACAGGAAGAAATTCAATAAAAGGAAATCCGAGGCAAAAATTTGTCTCGGTTTTTTTGGCTATCGTAATATGACCTATTCTCAAATTATTTTTCTCCAATAGTGTTTGGAAGAATCGAGGCAAGAAGGTTCAAATTCACGTCAGTCGGTGGTATCATAGTAGATGTTGTGAATGAACGTGCTTTGTTAGATGAAAAACATGTACTTTATGTGAAAAGAGAGACAGAACAGAACTAAAAGGGGTAAAATAATAATTTGATGTGCTAGATGCAAATTTTGTCGCTTTCTATCGATGAAAGCGTGTAGAAATTATGGAGAAAAGGAATTAAGCTGAATGGAACAAAATCTGAAAACGGAGCATAAACCACTATCCTCCGAAAAAACAAGAGGGAAGTCATCACGTTCTTCTATTTTAGCGCAAACCGTCAAGACAGGGATTATCAAATCCAATTTAATACCTATGTGGGCTGGTTTAACGCTAGGCATGTACAAAAATAAAATGACATTTGTAGACAATATACCAGAAATTATTTTTTCAACAATCGGTTCCGCCCTTGTCATTGGAGCTGCGGGGGCCTTTAATAATGTCTATGATCGTGATATTGATGCAATTATGCCTCGTACACAAAGCAGACCAACTGTAACAGGTGAAATGTCAGCAAAATCTACTTTATCATTAGCTGTTGTAATGTTAATTATTGGCGTAGCTGTGCTGGCACTTGCTTCACCTTTAGCAGCGGCATTTGGATTATTAGGTGTATTCCTATATGTAGTCCCTTATACAATGTGGACAAAGCGTCGTACGATATATAATACAGAAATCGGTAGTATTAGTGGTGCGGTGCCACCATTAATAGGTTGGTCTGCTGTATCTACAGATATTACACACCCAGCGATACTTGGTTTATTTTTTGTTATGGTCATTTGGCAAATGCCTCACTTTTATGCTATTGCCATTCGCAAACGTATAGACTATGAAGCAGCCAGTGTACCCATGCTACCAGTTATCAAAGGGATGCGTCGAACGTATTATCAAACCAATTTCTATTTAATACTATTGATTCTATCAAGCTTTTTATTTGGCTCGCTAAGTGTAGGCATCATGCTTGTGGCATTGATCTTAAGTGTTGCTTGGCTAGTGATGAGTATTTACGGTTATCATAGTAATACAGATCAAGTGAAATGGGCTACCAAAATGTTTGTTTTTTCCCTATTCCATATGACTATACTATTCACAACTGTTATTGTGTACTCGCTAGTAGGAGTTATTTTTAAGTTATATTAATTTTTCAAAAATTGCCCTGAAAAAAATAAAGTTGTGCGAAAACAATTACGAAAATAAAAACCAACAAGTTTACTCGTCACTTGTTGGTTTTTTATTGTCGACAGAAATGATTTGGCGGCTAGGCCACTCGAATGCATGTAACTGTCCGCCAAACACAGCTCCACCATCAATGCCAATAATATTATTTTCTCCGAAATAAACACGATAATCAGTTGGATCATGATGCAGGTTATACGTAGGGGTATGGCCGAAGATTACTGTTTTTTCCCCTTGATAGCCTGCGTGGAATTCCTCACGAATCCAAAGTAAGCGCATGGGGTCAGTTTCGGCTATTGCAGCACCTGGCACAACGCCACCGTGGACGAAAATAGCATCTTCTAACTCAATATATATTTCAAATGTCTCGATTAACTGTAAATGTTCTTCAAGCTTAGGGAGCGTTTTAATAAAGCTAGGCAGAGTATTACTTTGGATGGCTTCCTCAAAGTCTGCCAACTGATAGCCATAGCTTGCTAATGTTGCCTCACCACCACAAAGCCCTACCCAATGGTTCCATGGCTTAGCAAGACCTGAACGGCATGCATTGAGCATGATCGCCTCATGATTGCCTAGTAAAACTCGTGCACCTTTTGTCTGTAATTCACTCACTAAATTTAACACACCACTAGAAGAGGGCCCTCTATCAATATAATCACCAAGAAGAAAAAGCTGGTCGTTCATTGGGTCATAGTTTGCTTTTAATAATAATTCTTCCAGTAGCCCTAATTCTCCATGTATGTCACTAATTGCTAGTATACGGTTCATTTACGAGCATCCTTTCTAATAGTACAGCTTTACCCTTAAGTATAGAGAATTATTCTACAAGTTTCGACTTTTCTAGCTTCTCCTAGCTTTTTTCATAGAATTTTTAAAGAAACAATTCTCTTACTACTATGTTTATCATATGAAGGATGTTTTTATAGCTTTATTCATTTGTCTAGAGAAGATGGGTGATGAGAGGAGGGAAATGCTTGAAACGTAACAGCAGAAGCAAATTGCTATGCTCCTACTGTTTGACTTAAAAATTATATCTGTAGTTTTTCCCATGCTTGCTTAGCTATTTGTTCATCAAATGTTGAAATGAGGCGAAAATTATTGCTGTCTAAAATGCGATAATGCTGACTGATGACGTTTTGCTGTAGTCGAAAACCACCATACTCCTGAATGTTTTTCCACCATATGTATCCACCCATTGTTTTCTCTTTTGGCTGCAATGTTCCATTATTTGCGATTAAATCTACAACCTCTAATGGATCACCACCAAGCTCATGCTGTAAAATCGTACTGTCTCTACACAATGTGCAAACTGTAACAGTGGTTGTCCAGCCAGCTAGTATACGGCCCTTTTCAATTTGGACAAGTGTTTTTTTTGATAATCCTAGTAAATCACTCATTTGATCCTGTGTGAAAGCTTTTTCTGTACGGATTAATTTCAGTTTTTCTGAAACGAGTGTGATTAATTGTTCACGATTCATCCTAACACCCCTTATTTTCAGATTGTTAAGTTCCATTATACATGAAAGTAAAGAAGCGTGTTTTTCTTTCACCTTGGGAAGTGGCAGAGGTCGCGTAAAATTAAAACAGACTGCCCCTAATGGACAGTCTGTTGGATGTTAGATTTCATATTTTTTCGTATCCGAGATCACCCTGAAGTGGATGCCTTTAATCTGTGCGCTGACTTTATGGCGGAGTGTATCAATATCCACAAGCTCCTCTTTATTTTTGACACACACAGCAATCTCTTGTAAAAGCTTTGTAAAAGATTCTTTAAATAGAGAGCGCATATTATCGAAATCTAAACTACGAAAACTCCCATCAATATCGAAAGCTTCAACTGAATTTAATTGCTTGGAAGCTCCTGCAAACCGATCATCGTAGACTGTGTAATTTTCATCTGTTACCACGATAATAAATAGAACTTCTCCTGTGATTGTTTTTAACTCAATATTTGTTTTGTGTTTTTTTACATCAGTAATAATGTGAATACCATCTGAATGATATAGCTTAAATAATGTCATGTGTATGGCCCCCTGCAACTAAAATCATTTTCTCTATTCATTATATAGTGAAATGGCTAATAATGGAATAAGGAATACTGTTTCCTACTGTTACGATTGAACCTCTGTTTTAAGAGGTGGACTTTTTCGAAGAGGACGAACCTCTATATAATGAATTTGATGACCTTGTTGCTCATAGATGCTAAAAATATAGGAGCCTAGCTCAATATTTTTTGAAGCTTTAATGCCGTTATTCACAGTTAAGAACCAACCACCTAATGTTTCCACTTCTTCAGCATCCAGGGTAATGTTTAATAGATTTTCTACATCTTCCACAAGCATTTTTGCATTTAATAAATAGTGATGATCTGTAATTTTTCGAATATCCGCAATTTCATCATCATCAAACTCATCTCGAATTTCACCAACAATTTCTTCTAAAATATCTTCAACCGTTACAAGACCAGATGTACCACCATATTCATCCATTAGGATAGCCATATGGATTCGTTCCTTTTGCATACGTACAAGTAATTCTTGAATGGGCATTGTTTCAATTACGCGAATGACAGGATTTATGAAATCTTCTAGAACTAAGGAGTCGTCTGTAAGTTGTTCAAGTAGACCCTGCGTTAATAGTTCTTTCGCATTGATGAAACCTAATATATTATCTCGGTCCCCATCATAGATCGGGTAACGCGTATATTTTTCAGAAGCGATGTAATGAATAATGTTTGTAAAAGATTCATTTTGTTCAATTCCAATAATTTCTGTTCGGGGAACCATGATTTCACGAGCAATACGTTCATCAAATTCAAAGACGTTATTGACATATTTGAGCTCAGATTTATTGATTTCACCACTCTTAAAGCTTTCAGACAGTAATAATCGCAATTCTTCCTCTGTATGAGATAGCTCATGTTCGCTAGCAGGTTTCATTCCGAATAAGCCAACTAACACGCGTGCAGAACCGTTCAAGAACCAAATAAATGGATACATGATCTTATAGAAAAACATAATGGGTTTTGCAAAAAGAAGTGTAATGGATTCAGCTTTTTGAATGGCAGCTGTTTTTGGGGCTAATTCGCCGACCACTACATGTAAAAATGTAGCAATGGCAAAGGCTGTTCCAATTGTAAAGATCGTCATATATTTATCAGAAATGCCGATTATTTCGAATAGCGGGTGAAGCATAAATTCAAAAGTTTTTTCACCAACCATCCCGATACCAAGAGCGGTTACAGTAATCCCTAATTGACACGCTGATAAGTATTCATCTAAGTGTTGAACAACATGTTTAGCAGCAACTGCTTTTTTATTGCCTTCTGCAACCAGCTGATCGAGTCTTGAGGAACGTACTTTTACAATGGCAAATTCTGTTGCCACGAAAAAGCCTGTTAAAGCTAATAGAATGGTAAAAATCGATAGGTTTATTATGGTCTCCAAATAGTCGTTCTGTAAAAACAGAACGTCACCTCCTAATTATGAATGAGTAATAATAAAGATTGCATTAATGCAATACTTTCGGGTGAAACATTTTTCTTAATCGTTTCAATTTTTTTATCATCTTGCTTGTTCATTTGTGCGAGCAGAGATGTAACATCATGCTCTAAATCTTGCATTTTTAAACGAAGCACCTGTACATCGATTTCTTCATAGGGTGTGATGTTTAACTCATGTTGGATTTGTACAAGTGAAAGCCCCTGTTGTTTGCGCTGTTCAATAAATTGAAGCCGTTTAATCATGGCTTGGTCATAGTAGCGATAATTTGCTGCAGAACGTTCTGCATCTAGCAAACCAATATTTGTATAGTAATCAATTGTTCGTTTAGTAATGCCTGTTTTTTCTGCAAGCTCGCCAATCTTTAATTTTTCTGTCCCAATGCAAACACCTCCAAACCATCACGTGATACTTTGATTATAACGTGATGGTTTTAGTTTATTCAAATGATAGCCTTTGATATTTCGAAATTATAAGATTTTTTACAAAAAAAGAACGTTTCTACCATGATTAAATGGTAGAGACGTTCCTAGGTTTAAGGAAGTAAATAAATATCGTATAGGTGATGGAGTGCTTCCTCACCATTTTTTTGTAAGAGAATTTCATCATTATATGTAAGTGTTATGCTCGTTTGTTGGCTATCAATTTTGTCGTCAATTATTTGACAGGTAACAGTCACAAAGCCTGATTCAGTAAGCTTTTCTTTCATATCGTCACTCCACGCCTGATCAGAAAATAGTGGAGGCTGCCAAGTACCTCTCACATGTAGCTCATTTTTTTCAAGGTCATAATCCCAGCGTATGTCACGTAAAATAGTTTTAAATAGGTCATTAACCGTAAACGATGTATCTTTATAGTTAATGTCTAGAGCACGTATTGCATGGACATCTCGGCTAACTGCACTAGCTGCGGAATTAGCAGCTGAATTGATGCCTGAGGCAGCATCTTTAATTTCTGAAAATCGACCACCACAGCCAGAAAGTAGTGCGCAGATGCATGTGATACAAGCAACTTTTGTCATCCATTTCACAAGTAGTCCCTCCAGTCTAGTAAGTTGTTATAACTATCTTAACGAAAAGAAAAATATGAAGAAAGGGCATGAAGGCGGTAGTTTGTGACGGTTTTGCAACGATGCGACCTCCACTTGATTGTTCGGCATTTGAGAATTATATAAGTCTGAATATTTAGTAAAAAAACAAAAGAATGGGAGCGGTTTGTGATGAAAATTAATGATGAAATGCTTGATCGATTAGGAACATATTTTGTTTATCATGCTGTTTATGATACTTATGGGATTACGTTTGAAAACTTTGTGGAGCGTTGGCTACGAGGCATACTTGACATATAATGAGCTGTACTTTAAAAAACTCCTGGAAACAGGAGTTTTTATCTATAAAAAATACATATTTACTCTTAAACGAGATACTTTACTCATGTCTAATGATGCTATAATTAGCTTAATTGGTTACGTATCTATTACTTTCTATCTAAAGGGGATGATGCATATGAATTTATTGGGGAAAATTCTCACAACTGTCATTGGAACAGTAGGTATTCGTAATTCTAACAGCTGTGAATATTTATCAAACAAAAAATTTAACGATAGAAACAGCTCAAAAAATGGCACAAGCAGAAACATCTAATATCGCGTACCAGATTCAAAATTTAATAAACAAGCACTTGATGTCTTCTTACAACATATCGTTGTTACTGTGGCGCAAATTGAGGAAGTGACAACTGCCTCTCTTTTAATTTAAAAGGAAATGGTAGAGGTAGTGCGGGCAGTGGAAAAATATGACGGCTGTCAACCAGCAATCCTCAGCAGAAACAAGGGAGCTATTAGCAACGATGGAGCAGCAAAATCCCGCGGTTCAAAAAATATGGCATAAAGCTTATAAGGTATGACGAACTCCTTACAACAAACACTAGCAAAATTCCATTTTTTAGTAGAGAACTAAGACTGCATGTCATCTTCTGTACAACGGGATGACATACGGCTATTTGTAAGTTAATTACCACCAAAAATATTTTTCTGAATATTTAGTTATTTATTGACGCATAAATGCTATTATTTATTTAGTTGCTATAGGCAGGAGCTGGTACATATGAAATTACTACATAAAATATCACTGACAACGTTATCTACAATGATGATTGTGTTCATCATTATTTTAAGTGTCAATATTGTAAAAACTAATTCATTAGCAGTGGAGGATGCACGACAGCTTGCTCAATCGCGGGCGTCCGAAAGTGCATATAAAATGCAAATGGAACTTGATTATGCGATGGATACAGCAAGGACAGTAGCCTCTAATCTCCAAGCAATGGTAGCCAATCATAAGGGAGATCGTGATTTAGCAAACGAGATGCTCAAACAATTACTCGAACACAATGACACCTTTCTAGGGGTTTGGACGATTTGGGAGCCAAATGCCTTTGATGGACAAGATGCTCATTTTGCCAATTTGAAAGGGCATGATGCATCAGGTCGTTTCCTTCCATATTGGGCACGCAGCAACAATGGTGTGACGCTTGCTCCTCTAGAAGACTATGAAACTAGTGATTATTATGTATTACCTAAAACGTTGAAACAAGAGGTTATTTTAGAGCCGTTAACTTACCCAGTTGACGGTCAGGATGTATTGATGACTTCCACAGCTATACCTATTCAAATAGATGGAAAAGTCGTTGGTCTTGTTGGAATTGATATAAGCTTAGAGACATTGGTAGCCATTAATAATGAAATTGTACTCTATGATACAGGGTATAGTGCCATTGTGTCTCATAAGGGGACATTTGTTTCCCACCCATCTCCTGATTATGTCAATAGACCAGTGACTGAAATGGAAAAATATAAAAATACGGATAAAATTTTGTCTGCTGTTGAACAGGGCAAACCCTATCTAGTAGAGGATTATTCATCCTATTTACAGGAAGCTTCCTTTATTGCTGTCTCACCTATCCAAATTGGTCAAACGTCGACACCGTGGGCATTGCAGGTAATTATTCCATCTGATGAGGTAATGGCAGCCGCAAGTGAGGCAATGTGGTTATCAATACTACTAGCTATTATTGGTATTATTGTATTAGTTGGTGCCATTACTTGGATAGCTCAACGGATCGTCAAACCAGTAGTTCAGACAGTGGAACAGGTCAAAACCATTGCTGGTGGAAATTTAGCAGTGGAGCCGTTACAGGTTCGTTCGAAGGATGAAATTGGCGAGCTTGCACATGCAATGAATCATATGACAGACAATATGCGTGAGCTGTTACAAGCGGCTACACATATTTCCAATCAGGTGAATGTATACAGCGGAGAATTACGTGCTTCTACCAATGATATGAGCATCAGTATCGAACAGGTGCTAACAACAACAAGTGAGTTGGCGACAGGTGCTACCGTACAAGCCGAACAGGCCTCTACTACTTTAGGCGTTACACAAGAGGTTGAGCAGAAATTGCAAGCAATTCAAATGGCAATTGAAGAAATGCTTCAGGATTCTCAGCTTACAACAGCGTCTTCTAAACAAGGATTAATTCATGCAGAGCAGTCTATTCAAGGGATGGAAGTGATGTCTGAAAAAGTGTCACTGACAGCTATGGTCGTCCAACAGCTCAGCGACCAATCAACAGAAATTAATCGTATTTTACAAGTCATTAATGCTATTGCAGGTCAAACAAATTTATTAGCATTAAATGCGGCGATAGAAGCTGCTCGTGCAGGTGAGCATGGCAAGGGCTTTTCGATTGTGGCAGAGGAAGTACGAAAGCTTGCAGAAGAATCAGCCAAATCAACAAGCCAAATCGCCTCCATTATTGATATGGTTGTTAGGGAAGCAGCAAAGGCTAGTGATGCTATGCAAAGTGTTGTCTTAGCTGTGGAAAACAATACGCAATATATTGATGCCAATAAGCAGGCACTTGATGCGATTTTACGCCATATTGTCGATACAGTAGCGCAAATCGATAATGTGACAGCTGCCTCCAGTGTCATTCAAAGGGAGACGCAGGAGGTTGTACGTGCAGTGGAAAATATGACAGCTGTTAGCCAGCAATCCTCAGCAGGAACAGAGGAGTTATTGGCAACGATGGAACAGCAGAATTTAGCGGTTCATGACATCAATAGCAAAGCCCAACAATTAACAGCTATGACGGACTCTTTACAGGCAGCACTAGCTAAATTTCAATATTAAATTAAAAGAGCTGTAGGCAAGGTGAAATTTTCATCCAACCTTGCCTACAGCTCTTAATACTTATTTGAAAAATTGTGTAATAAATTGATTCGCTTCCTGCCAGTTATAAACCCTCACAACATTATTAGGAACGGCAAGACGATTATAAGGTGTATCAAATAACACAACAGGTATTTTTAATTCCTCTGCCAGCATCACAGCATTATCATGCTTATCCTCAAAGAAAGCTTCTACACGATGTTTTTTTGCAGCGGCTAGTTTATCATGGCTGCCGAGAAGCTCGATATGGTCGTAAGGTATAGCTTGCGATTTAAACCAATTGACAGTGATGTCTGCTACATTTTCACCACGTGCAGAAATATAATACAGCTCAAAATTATTTTTCCAAGCGCTTAGAATATTTTTTGCATCTTTTGCCACCTCAGAGACTTCGTACATATAAGGTTCATTTTCCTTAAACCAAGTATTAAAGGCACTTCGGTCAATAGGGTGTGGGAAGGCAGATAAAAAATCATATTCACAAACATCATCTAGCGTAATATTTACATTGTACTGTTTATTAATATGTGGAATGAGTGTACTTGGACATGTCACAGTCCCATCAATATCAATACCAAAGCGGGGCTTTTTCATGCTAGCACCTCCTTAGGCATTCGCTTTTTGAGCTTCTTCCGCTGCACGTTTTTCTTCCATTTCTGCTGCTAATTTATCAATTTCTTTCTTCAGTTCTTCCACCATTGTTTCTTCTGGCACTTTACGGACTGTTTTCCCCTTCATGAATAACAAGCCTTCACCACGGGCACCAGCAATACCGATATCTGCCTCACGCGCTTCTCCAGGACCGTTTACTGCACAGCCTAGAACAGCCACTTTTAACGGTACATTTAATTTTGAAATATATTCTTCTACTTCATTTGCAATAGAAATTAAATCAATTTCAATGCGTCCACATGTTGGGCAAGAAATCAAAGTTGCCATATTAGAAGCGAGGCCAAAGGATTTTAATAGTTCCCGTGCTACTTTAACCTCTTCTACAGGGTCAGCGGAAAGGGAGATACGTAATGTGTTTCCTATACCTTTTGATAGGATGGCTCCAAGACCTGCTGCTGATTTTACAGTACCAGCAAATAATGTTCCTGATTCTGTAATCCCTAAATGTAGCGGATAATTAAAGGCTTTAGACGCCTTTTCATAGGCTTCAATGGCAAGGTTAACGTCAGATGCCTTCATTGATACGATAATATCGTGGAAGTCCAAGTCTTCCAAAATTTTAATATGGTGTAGAGCAGATTCTACCATACCATCAGCCGTAGGATAACCGTATTTTTCTAAAATATGACGCTCTAATGAACCGGCGTTTACACCAATACGAATTGGTATACCTTTTGCTTTGGCTGCATTAACAACAGCTTCCACTTTTTCTTTACGACCAATATTACCTGGATTAATACGTACTTTATCAATACCATTTTCAATGGCTTTTAATGCTAATCTATAATCAAAATGAATATCAGCTACTAATGGAATATGAATACGTTTTTTGATTTCGGCAATCGCGTCCGCTGCACGTTCATCTGGTACAGCAACACGAACAACTTGACAGCCTGCTTCCTCAAGACGAAGAATTTCTGCAACTGTTGCTTCTACATCATGTGTTTTGGTTGTACACATACTTTGAATGAATAATTCATTACTACCACCAATTGTTAAGTTACCGACACGCACAGGACGTGTATTTGAACGGTGACAAATTTCACTCATTAACTTTCTCTCCTTTTCGGGCCACTATTTTCAGCCGTCACTGTCATTTATTTTAGCAGTGTAAGAAAATAAGGACAAGGAAGAAACGCTAACTTTTCATTTTCCGCATTTGTTTTCAAGCTCAAATGAGAGAGGAAGCTTGATATTTTCACCTGGAACTAGTGCTTGTAATTGTAAGTGTGGGTTTAAGTTGTAAAAAAGTTGTAAGCGTTCTGGAAAGGTCATGGGAACTTTAGCAGGGTGTAGAGCAAATAAACTATGAATGGTATCTCCTTCAATCGTTTGTACAGTAATATAATTTGGCTCACGCTGTTGTTCACAAAGTCCGTTTTCTGAGCTCTTTGTGGATAAAGCCGCAAGTGGGATGGACCCTTCTGTTAAATCTACTTTGACGACAAAGGCAATTACGATGATGATAGTTGTTAAGATGAATGCTCGCAAAAAATCCCCTCCTTTTCTACACTATATTGAGAAGAGAGGGGATTCATGCACATTATTTTATATTTGGTTGTTTTGGATATTTTGTAAAGGCCACAATTAATAGAGAGATGGTTAAAAATAAAGATAGTACAGTGATAACAGTACTGCTAACGGGCAGATAGTCTGCTAACATCGAAAGTAACGTAGCCCAAGTGATCGCAAAGGTAGTTGTTCTCCAGATATGGCGATACTCACCCCGACGCTTCATCGCCTTCAAGATAAATAAACCTGCTAAAGCATAAAGGGCAATTTGTGCAAAAATAAGCATTGTTGTCACGACGAAAAGCATTAGGAAGGTGAATGGATATAAGAGCCATTTAATGCCCTCTATGTAATCTGTTAAACCAGTTAAACTATCCATATCGAATGTATCAACGGACATACCTGCTGCAAAACGACCTAAAGAGAATACGGACACAATGGTAATCAGTAGAAAAGTATATTGAATAACCTTTCCAATAGGTAATAAACGATAGGCTGCTAGTTTTTTAGGATGTATAAGACTATCAATAAAAAGCTGTGAGTGTTTCATGCTATATCTCCTCCAATCGATATTTTAACATGTTCAATGAGGACAAGATATGAAAGAAGTATAAATGAGGAGGGTCTTGATGTTAAAATGTTAACATTATGTAAAGAAGTTAAAGGATTTCTTTACTTTTTGTTTGGAATCATTTAATGATTAGAACGAGGGTAGTAGAGATGTAGGAATTGGAGCGAAAACAATTGACAATAGATTGGCAAAGCATTCTCTTTCAGTTTTTAGGCGGACTAGGGGTCTTTTTATTTTCCATTAAATTCATGGGGGATGGGCTTCAAAAATCAGCGGATGATCGGTTACGTGAATGGTTAAATCGCTTTACCACAAACCCTGTTATGGGTGTCCTGGTAGGTATATTTGTAACAATTTGCATACAATCAAGTTCTGCCACAACAGTCATCACTGTAGGGTTAGTGAGTGCTGGTTTTTTAACACTGCGTCAAGCAATCGGCGTCATTATGGGGGCAAATATTGGTACAACTATTACAGCATTTATTATTGGTATTAATATTGGACTCTATTTTTACCCTTTATTGGCAATTGGGGCAGCCTGTTTATTTTTCTTAAAGAAAGCAACGTATCAACATATTGGTCAGATTCTATTTGGCTTTGGCGGTTTATTTTTAGGGCTAGAGTTGATGAGTGCTAGTATGCAGGCGTTACACCAGCTTGCAGATTTTGCATCGTTAACGCTTCATTTAAGCAATCAACCGATATTAGGCATATTTTTAGGAACCATTTTCACATTACTTGTGCAAAGCTCTACCGCAACGGTGGGGGTATTGCAAGGTTTATATGCAGAACAATTAATTGGTTTAAATAGTGCCTTACCGATATTGTTTGGGGAAAATATTGGCACGACCATTACAGCTGTTTTAGCTTCTCTTGGTGCTTCTATTTACGCTAAGCGTGCAGCAGCGGCTCATGTATTATTTAATGTGATTGGGACGATTATTTTCATGTTATTGTTCACACCGTTTATGCAATATGTACAGTGGATCAGTGGCGTATTTCATTTAGAGCCTCGCATGCAGATTGCCATTGCTCATGGCTCATTCAATGTCTTTAATATGATGATCCAACTACCATTTATTGCTGGACTCGCAGCCTTAGTTACAAAGCTATTGCCGGGACATGATGGCCATATCAATGTAACAACTAAGCATTTAGATCCTTCATTCATTGATTCCTCTCCTGCTATTGCGCTAGGTCAAGCTAAAGAAGAGGTATTACGCATGGGTGAACATGCATTGCGTGGGTTAGAAGAAACGTTTTTATATATGAAATCTGGAGAGACAGAGCATATTCCGACGGTGCTACAGCTAGAAGTCGGGCTTAATCATCTAGACAATGAAATTACTGATTATTTAGTAATGGTGTCTAAGCAGCCTCTTTCCCGTGCAGACTCTGTAAGACATCATACTTTATTGACAAATGTAAGGGATTTTGAACGAATTGGGGATCATTTTGAAAATATATTAGAGCTTTTACAGTACAAAGATCACCACGAGGTAAGCTTAAGTAAATCAGCGCGACAGGACTTAATAGGTATGTTTAGTTTAGCCATAGAGGCAGTGCGCAAAAGTATAGAAGCATTAGATACCGCTAGCTTAAGTTTAGCTCAAGAAGTAACAGAGCTAGAAAGCCTGATTGATGATATGGAAGATAAACTACGTCAAAAGCATATTGCCCGATTAAACACAAATGAGTGTAGTGGGGCTGCAGGAATTGTTTATATGGATATCGTTAGCAACCTAGAGCGTATAGGAGACCATGCAGTAAATATTGCAGATTCTATTTTAGGCATTCGTCATTAATGAAACTTTTCACTTTGTTATTTCGTATGAAAGGCAATGCACGTTAAAAGGAGAGAATCTTTATGGAAGTTGTTGGCTGGATCTTAGTGATTGCCTGCTTTATTATTTCATTTATTGGTTTAGTATATCCTATTATTCCCGGAGTACTGTTTTTAGTCGGTGGGTTTTTGCTCTATGGCTTATTTTTCTCATTCGCAGAGCTAAGCTGGTGGTTTTGGGTCATTGAAATACTATTTGTCGTGTTGTTATTTGGGGCAGATACTGTGGCAAATGCGTTTGGCATCAAAAAGTTTGGTGGTTCCAATGCTGGTATGTGGGGGAGCACCATTGGGTTATTAATTGGTCCATTTGTGATCCCTGTGGCAGGGATTTTAATTGGACCATTTTTAGGGGCTGTGATTGCGGAACTAATCGTTGAGAAACGTACATTTAGTGAGGCAGTGAAAAGTGGTGTAGGTTCTTTAATTGGCTTTTTGACATCTACTGTTGTCAAGGCTGTTATTCAAATTGTTATGATTATTGTATTTTTTATCGCCATTTAATGCCTTTCTTTTAAGGTTTAGTGTGTGAGAGAAAAGGGTAAGATAGTAAACATATCGGTATTTCGGTCAAAAGGCTGAAATCTACAAATTGAAGTATTTTTCGTTGAATGGTTTGACCAATTTTGATAATCTAAGGATGTACTAATTATTTCTTATTTTAGGGAGGAACTTAACAATGGCTTACGAATTACCACAATTAACTTACGCTTATGACGCATTAGAACCACATATCGATGCAAAAACAATGGAAATTCACCATTCTAAACACCACAATACTTATGTAACAAACTTAAACGCAGCAGTAGAAGGTACTGAATTTGCAGAAAAAGACATTAACGACTTAATCGCAAACCTAGATGCTCTTCCAGCTGACAAACAAACTGCTGTACGCAACAACGGTGGCGGACATGCTAACCATACATTATTCTGGGAAGTAATCGCTCCAGGCGGTTCAAATACACCAGTTGGTGAAGTAGCAAAAGCAATCGATGCTAAATTCGGTTCTTTCGACGCTTTCAAAGAAGAATTTGCTAAAGCTGCTACAACTCGCTTTGGTTCAGGTTGGGCTTGGTTAATCGTTGATGGTGACTCAGTTGCTGTTACGTCTACTCCAAACCAAGACTCTCCAGTAATGGAAGGGAAAACTCCAGTTTTAGGCTTAGATGTATGGGAACATGCATACTACCTAAACTACCAAAACCGTCGTCCAGATTACATCGGTGCTTTCTGGAACGTAGTAAACTGGGATGTAGTAGAAGCTAAATTCCAAGCTGCAAAATAATAACGAATAATTGGCTGTGCCTAAAGTGAGCAATCACGGAGGCATAGCCTTTTTTTGTTGGATAAAACAGCAAATTAAGGGATAGAATCTGAAAATATCAGGATAATGAAGACGAAATATAAGGAGAGCGTGAAATAGGGCAACCTTTCTCCATAAAGTACCGTCAAATAAATGATGTTTTACATAAGAAATCGAAAGTGCGTGCTTTTCTGTCATACCTTCGAATGGTATACTAGGTATCGTGTATTGAAATGATCAGAAGATGAGGAGGGGAATACATATGCGCAAAGCACCTGGAAAAAATCGCGCGGCGAGTGTTAAAGCAAAACATCATTCTAACTTAACATTTCGTATGAATATCCTTTTCTTTGCAATATTTATCGTATTTTCAATGTTAATTTTTAGACTTGGCTATATGCAAATCGTCAAAGGGGAAGATTATGTACGTATTTTAGAGCGTACAGAAGAAGTTCCTGTCAACACAAGTGTACCAAGGGGACGCATGTATGATCGTTACGGTCGTATTTTAGTGGATAATCACCCGGAAAATGCCATTACGTATACGAAAATGCAAACGACCACAACAGAGGAGATGCTTGATATCGCGAAAAAGCTGGCACAGTTAATTGAACAGCCAACAAAGCGTGTCACATTGCGTGATAAACAGGATTTTTGGATATTACAAAATCACGATGCTGCCTATGAAAAAGTCACAGAGGCAGAAAAAACAAAAATTAATGCACAAGAAAATATTACAACAAGTCAAATTAATGCAGAGATTGATAAACTGGTACGGGAACGTATCACAAACGAAGAACTTTTACAATTAACAGAGGCAGATTTAGAGGTATTAGCGATTTATCGTGAGATGGTATCTGGCTATAATCTATCTCCTCAAATTATTAAAAGTGAAAATGTATCAGCTGATGAATTTGCTCGTGTATCTGAGCGTTTAACTGAACTACCAGGTGTTAATACAACAACAGACTGGAAACGTGTCAAATTATCATCTTTATCTATTCTTGGGCGTACAACGGTCCCAACAAAAGGGATACCAAAAGAGAAGCTCAATTACTATTTAGCACGTGACTACTCACGTAATGACCGTGTGGGAGAAAGTTACATTGAAGCACAATATGAAGAATTACTACAAGGTCAAAAAACAGTCGTCAAAAATATTACCAATAAAAAAGGTCAAGTAGTCGATACAGTCACAACCTATGAAGGGGAGCCAGGTAAAGACTTAATCCTTTCATTGGATAGTGAGCTGCAGGCTGAAACGGATAAGATTGTAGAAGAAGAACTGCTTAACTTAAAGGCACTTCCAGGCTCCTATTTATTAGACCGTGCCTTCCTTATTATGATGGATCCAAATACAGGCGACATTTTATCGATGGTAGGTAAGAAAATAGAAAAAAATCCCGAGACAGGGCAAAATGAAGTCATTGACTATGCATATGGATCGTTTACAACAGCCTATGAGGCAGGTTCATCTGTTAAAGCAGCAACAGTCCTCACTGGCTACAATCAGGATGTTATTTCGATGGGTACTTCAATGGGAGACGAGCCGATTATATTAGCTGGCACGGACCCGAAAACGTCTATTTTTAACAGGGCTGGATATATCCCGATGAATGACTTGTTAGCATTAGAACGTTCTTCCAACTCCTATATGTTTAAAATTGCGATGCTGCTTAATGGAACCCCTTATAGTTATGGTATGCCATTACGCTTAAAGGACGATACGTTCTCAAAAATGCGTAATAATTATGCGCAATTTGGTTTAGGTGTGAAAACAGGCATTGATTTACCAAATGAATTTAGCGGAGTGCGTGGTCCATCAGGTCCAACAATGGGTGGTAAAACACTTGACTTGGCGATTGGTCAGTATGATACGTATACACCACTTCAACTTGCACAATATATTTCAACAGTTGCCAATGGTGGCTATCGTATTCAGCCACATGTTGTGAAAGAGGTTCGAGACCCATCACAGGATGGGAAGCAATTAGGGCAGTTAGTAACAGAAGTAGGTCCAACTATTTTGAATCAAATAGATAATCCTAAAGAAGAGATCGATTATGTAAAGCAAGGGCTACGTCGTGTATATACTGGTTCACATGGTACAGCACGAGCACAATTTGCCGATACTCCATATACAGCTGCAGGGAAAACAGGGACAGCAGAGGTAGTGTATTATGGTCCGTTACGTGAGCACTACGGCACAAATACGATTAATTTAACGCATGTTGGCTTTGCCCCATATGAAAATCCTGAAATTGCCTATGCAGTTGTGATCCCATGGGTTAATACAAATTTAGCGCCACACTACTATCAAAATAATGTCATTGCTAGACGTTCTTTAGATAAGTATTTTGAATTAAAAGCAAAATATCAAGCTGAAAAAGTAACTGATAGCAATGTAAAACAGCCAATTTTACCAGCGATTACGGAAGAAAAAATTGGAGAGAATGAGCAGGAATAAAGGGTATTGGATATGCGCTAATACAAAACGGATTTGGAAAAATTATTTTCCAAATCCGTTTTATTTTTACTTTTTTATGAATTTTGAATGATGTTAAGCTAATCCTTAAGTAAATATGGAATGTATAGGAATGTATAGCTTGTTTTGGCAATAATAAGGTATTGAAATACTAGCTGGGTGATTTCTATTCATTTTCAAAAGTCCACTATAGCGATTGTTGACATTGTGCGCAATTCAGAGGTACTTGTCAAAATTGCTGATGAACTGAATATGTTGTGAAATTTAAACTTAACTAAGTAGTGAAAGGGGCGTTTGCATAGCAAAACGCCCCTTTCAGATATTTAGTGCCTTTATGCGGATAATTGCTGAATGGCTAATTCAAATTGCTCTCTTGGTTTTACCCCATAAAGTTCTATATTGTTATAGAAATAAGAAGCAAGCATAAAATCAATCGCCTCTTGAAGTGTGTAGTCCCGATGTTCCATTACTAATGATAAATATGTTTTAAAATAATCGACATTTTGTACTTTTGCATGTTTCATGACAAAGGTCAAACTCTCCTTATCATTAAAATAAATATTTCCTGACACAATTGCTTATTATAACACCTTTCCTATAGGAAGCAAGTTTCCCCTATTGTAAATTCATCTTTACAAACGTTTACAAAGCATTACATTCCTTTACATCTCTTTTACGAACCGTTTATACGACTTCAACATTCAGTCATTATAGTAAAGATTGTAAGACAAATAACTATAAAACAGTTCATGACGGAGGCAAATGAGATGAAAAAGTGGAAGTACTTAACGATGACAGCGGTAATGGGTTCTGCATTAATGCTAGGTGCATGTGGTAGCGATTCTGCACAAAACGGAAACAATACAGAAACGAACGCACCAGCAAGCTCAGGACAAGAAGCTGCTGATGAAAAGCTACAAGGGTCTGTAGCTGGAGATGGCTCATCAACAGTAGCACCAATCATTGAGGCAGTTGTTGAAGAGTATGCAGGTACACAACCAGATGTCAAAGTATCAGTGGGGGTTTCTGGTACTGGTGGTGGTTTTGAAAAATTCATCGCAGGTGAAACAGACTTTTCAAATGCATCTCGTAATATAAAAGATGAAGAGAAAGCGAAATTAGAAGAAGCGGGCATTGATTTTACAGAGCTAGCTTTAGCATATGACGGTTTATCAGTAGTCGTGAACCCAGAAAATGATTGGGCGAAGGACTTAACGGTAGAACAACTACAAAAAATTTGGATTGAAGATGGGACAGAGAAAAAATGGTCTGATATTGATCCATCATGGCCAGATGAAAAAATCGTTTACTATTCACCAGGTACTGATTCAGGCACATACGACTACTTTGATGAAGTGATTTTAGATGGAGCAGATCTAGTAAGCTCAGCAACATTATCAGAGGATGATAATATGCTAGTGCAAGGTGTAGCTGGTGATAAAAATGCGATTGGCTTCTTCGGTTATGCTTACTACCTTGAAAATAAAGATAAATTAAACATTGTCAAAGTAAATGGCGTAGAGCCAACAAATGAAACAATTGAAGGTGGCGAATATACACCACTTTCACGTCCATTATTCACATACGTAAAAAATAGTGCAATGAAGGACAATGAAGCAGCATACGACTTCATTAAATTTACACTTGAAAACGCAGGCGATATGGCTGAAGCAGTGGGCTATGTTCGTTTACCTGAAGAAAAATATACTGAAGGCTTAAAAACTTTAGAAGGCTTAAAATAAGAAGACATGCATAGAGGGGAAGAGATGTATGCTCTTTCCCTCACTTATTTGAAAGGAGCTCCCAATGGTTTCTCAAAAGGAAGATAAGACATCATCTGTGCAGCAATTAATTGTAAATTCGCGCAACCAAAAAACAAAGAAAATAGTGGAAAAAGCCATGCCAGCTCTATTATTTTCTGCAGCTATTATTTCGATATTAACAACATTTGGCATTGTTTTCACCCTTATTTTTGAAACGTTTGAATTCTTTAAACGTGTGTCGATTACGGATTTCCTTTTCGGTACTAAATGGTTACCGTTTTCAGGTAACGAACCGTTATTTGGGATACTGCCATTAATCGCTGGTACATTAAAAGTGACACTTATTGCAGTTGTAGTAGCTGTACCATTTGGAATTGCTTCAGCTATCTATTTAAGTGAATATGCAAGTGAGAAAACACGACGTACAGTGAAACCTATTTTAGAGGTATTAGCAGGTGTGCCAACAATTGTTTATGGCTTCTTCGCTTTAACATTTGTCACACCAGTTTTACAAGAAATTGTACCTGGACTCAAACTATTTAATGCATTAAGTCCTGGTATTGTTGTAGGGATTATGATTTTACCAATGATTACATCTCTTTCAGAAGATGCTATGTCATCTGTACCAAATAGTATGCGTGAAGGAGCCTTAGCTCTAGGTGCGACGAAATTTGAAGTAGCAATCA
Source organism: Lysinibacillus capsici (assembly GCF_003367505.1). Taxonomy (GTDB): domain Bacteria; phylum Bacillota; class Bacilli; order Bacillales_A; family Planococcaceae; genus Lysinibacillus; species Lysinibacillus capsici. Next base: position 48,685 of record NZ_PXXX01000018.1, on the reverse strand, counting down.
AAGTAGTATTACCAGCTGCGCTTTCAGGGATTGTCGCTTCTGTTGTGTTAGCTATTTCCCGGGCAATTGGGGAAACAATGATTGTATCGCTTGCAGGTGGTTCAACACCGAAATTTGACCTCAATGTGACAGACTCTATTCAAACAATGACTGCATACATTGTACAGGTTTCAACTGGTGATGCGGGTTATGGTACAACCATTTATTACTCAATTTATTCAGTAGGATTTACACTATTTATCTTTACTCTAGTAATGAATTTACTTGCTCACTATATTTCGAAACGCTTCAGGGAGGTTTACTAGCATGCGCTATATGGATGACACAGTCGTCATGAAACGAATGACAAAGCGTATTACAGCAAATAAAGTCTGGAAAACTCTCTTTTTCTTAGCTACTACGTTTGCACTTGTTGCTTTAGCTATTTTACTGTACCGCATTGTGACACAGGGGATTGATTACTTAAATATCGATTTCTTGACGAATTTTGCATCACGATTTGCGGATAAGGCAGGTATCAAAGCTGCTTTAATCGGTTCGCTTTGGTTAATGGCAGTTGTAGCACCAGTATCCATTATTTTAGGAGTTGGTACTGCGATTTATTTAGAGGAGTATGCCAAGAAAAATAAAATCAATGACTTTATTCGCATGAATATATCGAATCTAGCAGGTGTTCCTTCCATTGTTTTTGGATTACTTGGATTAACTATTTTTGTACGTATGATGGGTCTAGGAAAAAGTATTTTAGCTGCTGGCTTTACAATGAGTTTGTTAATTTTACCTGTTATCATTGTAGCGGCTCAAGAGGCTATTCGTGCAGTGCCAAACGAACAACGTGAAGCTTCATATGGCATGGGTGCAACGAAATGGCAAACGATTTTGCGTGTTGTATTGCCAGCTGCCATTCCAGGTATTTTAACAGGAAGTATTTTAGCCTTGTCTCGTGCCATTGGAGAAACAGCTCCACTAGTTGTAATTGGAATTCCAGTTATCCTCCAGTTTTTACCGAATGGTTTACTGAGTCAATTTACAGCATTACCAATGCAAATATATGATTGGGCAAAACGACCACAAGAAGCCTTTCAGTACGTAGCAGCCGCAGGTATTTTAGTGCTTATGACAGTGCTGCTATTAATGAATTCGATTGCCATCTATATCCGAAATAAATTCCAAAAACGTTATTAATGAGGTGACCTTATGGTATTAGATTTTAAAGAGGAAAAAACAATTGTCAAACGGAATCAGGCAACGACTAAGCCTATAGCAGATGTGGCGAAAAATATTGTCTATGATACACGCAATTTAAACTTATGGTATGGTGATCATCATGGTTTAAAAGATGTTAATTTAAGCATCTATGAAAATGAAGTAACGGCTATTATTGGACCATCTGGCTGTGGGAAATCTACGTATCTAAAAACATTAAACCGCATGGTTGAACTTGTACCAATCGTACGTACATCAGGAGAAATTTTATATCGTGAGCGAAATATTTTAGATAAAAACTATACGGTAGAGGAATTAAGAACACGTGTAGGTATGGTATTCCAAAAGCCAAACCCGTTTCCAAAATCCATTTATGATAACATTGCCTATGGACCAAGAATTCATGGCATTAAAAATAAAAAAATTCTCGATGAAATTGTGGAGAAATCATTAAGAGGGGCAGCCATTTGGGACGAGGTAAAAGACCGTTTGAATCAAAATGCTTACGGATTATCAGGTGGTCAGCAACAACGTATTTGTATTGCACGTTGCTTAGCGATTGAGCCTGATGTCATCTTAATGGATGAGCCAACATCTGCCTTGGACCCGATTTCTACGTTGAAAGTGGAAGAGCTGGTTCAAGAACTGAAAAAGGATTATTCCATTGTCATCGTGACACATAATATGCAGCAAGCGGCACGTATTTCTGATCGTACAGCATTCTTCCTAAGTGGAGAGGTTGTCGAATACGATAAAACGGATGTTATTTTCCAAACACCAGCAGATCAACGTACAGAAGACTATATTTCGGGACGTTTCGGCTAAGGAGGAGCAATGAATGATCGTACGTGAACGTTTTGAACAAGAGTTAAAAGAGGTACAGGGACAATTTCTTGCAATTGCTAATAGCAGTATCCTTGCATTAAAAACAGCTTTTGAAGCATTGGTAGAGCAGGATTTAGAAAAGTCTTTGAAAATTTTGGAGGACGATTTAATCATTAATCGCCTTGAAGAAGAAATTAATGACCATGTGATCCTAATGATTGCCAAGCAACAACCAGTAGCAACAGATTTACGCCGTCTCATGGTTCTCGTAAAGGCAGCTTCAGATATGGAAAGAGTAGGGGACTATGCGGTTAATATAGCTAAAGAAGCAATTCGAATTGGTAAGGAGCCGATGATATTTCCAATAACAAATCTCCAAACCATGTGCAATAAAACAGTAGAAATGCTAGAGAGCATCATGAAGGCCTTTACTGAGGAAGATACGGTACGCGCTAAAGAGATTGCAGAGTTAGATGATTACGTGGACGATTTATACGGGGCAACGATCACCCTTTTACTCCGTGCTGGGGTAGAAAACCCCTCCCATATTTCACAGATTACGCACCTAACATTTATATGCCGCTATTTAGAGCGTTCTGCTGACCATGCTACAAATATTGCTGAACATCTATTTTACTTAGTAAAAGGCAAACATTATGAATTAAATAATTAAGAAAGAAGAGCTGCGTTTTAGCTCTTTTTTTCATTTGCAGAAAAAAATCTCCTGAAGCAGCAACATTGTCTTTGGCTGTAGCGTCTTTATAGCAAGCGTTTTTGTATTGTCAAAAAATTTTTTTGGTTATACTATAGACATTATCCAAAAAATGTGGTGCTTAGGAGGTGCTGCTACATGAAAGATGCGATTGAATCCCTCATCAAGCAATTTGACAAGCAGTTGACAATAGAACAACTTGACTATTTACGTTTTCTCTATGAAAACCTACATATAGAGGAGTTAAGTGAAGGGGAACAACATTATTTTATCGATTATTTTTTCAAGAGTGAGCCATTACGAAATATGGCAGCATTTGCTCTGGAATTGACGGATATCATGCATGAAATCCAAGAGAATATTCCTGCTATTGAGAAGGCAGAACGCTTAGCAAATGGCAAAGAGCAACGCCAGTATTATGAACGAAAATGGTCAGAGCTTAGACGTCAAAAGCTTAAGCAACAGACAACGAAAAGCGGCAATATTTACTATGTACCCTTTCATGATTATCAACAAGACCCTGGCCCGATGATTATTTGTTTAGAACAAACGACAGGAATGGCCGCTTATTCTGAGATTTGTAAAAGTATGATTTTAGCGTTATTTATGAGTGCACATCGAGAAGGCCGTGATTTATACATTGTACCGTATGATCGGCAAATTCATGTCCACTACCGCTTTGAAAATGGTCATTTAAATTTAGCTGATTTTAAAAGTTTTATCGAATATAAGGCAAAGGGAGAGGCAGCCATTTTACCTGTTTTACAATTTGTGAAAGCATTGCTACAGGAAAATCAATTAGGTACAGAAGCAGATGTCATTATTTTTACAGAAGGAGCACCTATTGATGGGCAGCATCTCGTTGGCAAGCAAGCAAAAATGATGCTAAAGGAAATGAAGCAAAAATATCATGCTGAATTTTCGGTAATTGCCATGCATGAACATAACTTTAATAAACAGCAATTTTGGTTTGCTAGTAAGGCTTTTTTTGCAGATGATGCCATACAATAACAAGAACGGGGCTAACCATTACTGAAGGTCGGCTCCTTTTTGCTGGCGATACATAGGTAGTTATAAAGGAGAAATACATGGATTCATTACATTGGTTATTACCTAAATTTACAGTCCCAACCTGGCTAGATGGCTTAATTGCTGTCATTATTTGTTTAGTCGGGTGGCTTATTCAACGATTCATCATCAAAAAAATTATTCATCGTGTTGTGCTATTTTTAAAAGATCGTCAGCGCAATTTCCAAGCAAATGTACTGGCTCAATTTAGTAAAGCAATTGGCTATGCCTTTATGACGACGGTCATTGTGCTAAGCTTATCTTATTTAATAAAAGTCCCTTTATTTACACATCCATCAACAAAGAATTTTGTATTGTCTATTATGGTGTTTTTTGCTTTTAAAGGGATTTATGATGTTTTGAATTTTTATACGAAACAACCATTTGAATTAACAAGCGAAGAGGATCAAAATGTTTTACTACCGTTTTTTCTACGAATCGGTAAAGTACTTATCATGATTTTTGCTATGTTTACGATTGCTTCCTTTTGGGATTTTAATCTGAATGGCTTTTTAACTGGAATCGGCTTAACGGGTGTGGCGATTGCCTTTGGGATTCGCGATACACTAGCGCATGTATTTGGTGGCATGTCCGTAGCTTTAGATAATCCATTCCAAATAGGAGATTGGATTGCGACAGAGGATCAAAAAATTGAAGGAACGATTGAGGATATCAATTTAAGAAGTACGTTAATTCAAACAGGAGACAAAGGACTTGTGTATGTGCCGAACTCCTATTTAGTGAATCGCCCACTTTATAATTTATCTAAACGAGAAAAACGGAAATGTGAGCAATTTTTATATATCGCTGCTGCTAATAATGAGGAAGACATACGTAGCGCTTTAACGGCCATTCATAAGGAAATTTATTTACATGCTAAAACAGAGAAAGACATGATTCATGTATTTATAGATGAATTTCATCATGATTCGTATCGCGTGCTTGTTCGATTCTTTGTTGCCACAAATGATACCGCTGTTATGCTGGAAGTGCGGCAGGATATTTTATTTGCCATTCGTCAAATAATGGAGGAGCTATCGATTACATTAGCTAGCCATCCTGAAGAAGAAAGTCTGCGAAATAAAAAATAAATTGAATTGTAAGATAGTTTGCTTTACAATATTACCAAGAAATCAGCTTTGATGAAGAGTAGTAGCTAGTACAATTTGTTATAGAGAGCTAGTGGTTGGTGAAAACTAGTACAAATGTTTAGTGAATGGACTTCGGAGCTCTAATCCTGAAAAAAGTACGGATTAGCGGATGCCTACGTTACAAGGCTTAGAGAGGGTTTTCCTATCAGGAGACCAATGAAGGTGGCACCACGGCTTTTCCGTCCTTTTGTGATGGAAAGGCCTTTTTATATTTTTTTCTTTAGACGGCAAATGTTTTAGCTGAATGAAGAGAAAGCCTTTAGCAGATTTCTGCTGCTAAAGATAGATGAGGTGTAGATGAGCAGAGCTTAGAGAAGGAGAGAAGAGTATGACAGTTGAGCTTAGAAAGTATGCTATGAAAGTATTACATGGGGATATGATGACCCCGATCTCTGTGTATCAATCACTGAAAGGGCAGCATAAAATGTTGTTCGAATCCTCAGCGAAACATGAGGAAAGTGGGAGATATTCCTTTATCGCCATCAATCCAGTGGCTGAACTAAAAGGAAACAATGAAGAATTCGTGTTTTCAAAAGGAGCAGAAAATGACAAGGCTAGGGGCAATGTGCTTGATCGATTAAAAGAACTAATACCCTTTCATAAAGAAAGCTATCCTTTTGCTTTCTTTGGAGGAGCTATAGGTTTCTTTGGCTATGAAACAGCATTTTACACAGAAAAAATAGGTGACTATTTACAGGATGATTTAGCTATGCCTGATGTTCATGTTTTTTTCTATGATACATTTATTGTTTTTGATCATCTAACACAGGAAATTACACTAGCTTCGATTGATCTATTTCAGGATGGGCGTTCATTAGAGGAGATGGAAGCTGCTATTACAAGGATGGAGCAACAGCTTTGTGCAGGTACGACCTTTGAGGTATTAAAGGTGGATGAGCTACAGTTTAAGCCTATGATTTCAAAGGAACGATTTGTTGCTTTGGTGGAACGTGCTAAGCAGCATATTTTGAGAGGTGATATTTTCCAAATTGTGTTATCGCAACGTTTTTCTGCGCCATTTACAGGTTCGCCGTTCTCGCTCTATCGTCAATTGCGCACGTCTAACCCGTCACCCTATATGTTTTATATGGATTATGGTGACTATATTATTTTAGGAACATCTCCTGAAAGTCTTGTGAAAGTAAAAAATCGAAAAGTGACAACCAACCCAATAGCAGGTACAAAGCCGCGTGGCACGACAATAGAACAGGATGAAGCCATCGCAAATGCGCTATTAGTGGATAGCAAGGAAATAGCTGAACACCGTATGTTAGTGGATTTAGGTCGCAATGATCTTGGACGTATTGCAAAAGTGGGTTCTGTCAAGCTAACCAAATACATGAAAATTGAGCGCTATAAATATGTGATGCATATGGTATCTGAGGTTATTGCCGAATTGCGAGATGACCTCCATGTACTGGATGTACTTCGTGCTTGTTTACCTGCTGGTACAGTGTCAGGGGCACCAAAAATTCGGGCCATGCAATTGATTAATGAATTAGAACCAGTAAAGCGTGGGGTGTATGCGGGAGCAGTAGGCTATATTTCGACAACTGGTGATATGGACTTGGCCCTCGCGATTCGCACGATGCTCATTAAGGATCAAAAGGCACATGTACAGGCAGGAGCAGGTATTGTTTATGATTCGATTCCATTGTCAGAATATGAAGAAACACTGAATAAGGCACGTGCCCTATTGGAGGTAAAAAAATGATTTTAATCATAGATAACTACGATTCTTTTACCTATAATTTATTTCAGCAAATCAGTATGCTTGGAAAAAGCGTCAAGGTCGTACGGAATGATGTCATTACTATAGAAGAAATTCAAAAACTATCGCCAGAAGCCATCATTTTATCACCAGGGCCAGGAACGCCAAATGAAGCAGGGATAACGATAGAGGTCATCAAGGAACTCTATCAAAAATTCCCTATTTTAGGTATTTGTCTAGGGCACCAATCGATAGGTCAGGCTTTTGGCGCAAATATTGTACAGGCAAAAAATATTATGCATGGAAAGCTGTCCCCATTACAATACGAGCAAACAGGTTTATTTGCCCAATTAGATGGGGATATCGAGGTTATGCGATATCATTCACTTATTATTGAAGAACAAACTTTACACAAGGATTTTAAAATACTCGCCACAGCAGGTGATGACGGAGAGATTATGGCCATTCAACATAAAGAATATCCTCTTTATGGGCTGCAGTTTCATCCTGAATCAATCGGCACAAAAGAAGGCAGTATGATGATGCAAGCCTTTCTAGAAAGTATAGCGTAATAAAAAAGCTGTCGCCTCATATATGAATGGGCGCCAGCTTTTTAAATTATTGTTTCTTGCCTGTAATTAAATTAGCTATTTCTTCTAAAGTCATGGAAGAATTGACCTCATAGGAGCCGATTTGTAAGCTTCTAGCATATTTAGGGTTAGCAAGTAGTAACTCCATTTCAACACTATTGGTAATAATGCCACCGTCTTCAAGTTTTTGGGCCACACTATAGGGTGTGATACCACTATAGATTTGCAGAGACATCGTTGTTACATCTGTATCTGCTTCTTCATCAGCTTGTTTAGATGCATCTGTTGTAGAAGTTTTTTCAGTCGTATGTACTTGCTTTAATTGATCCTTTAACGAGGCAATTTCTTGATTGGCCTTACTTAGTTTGTTTTGTAGTTCTTTTACCTGTTGTTGATTGGAAAATTCCTTAGTAGGAAGACCAATATTTACATCGAAGCGGTTTGCGAGTGCAAGCAATGCCCCAACAAGAAAAATGGCTATACCAAATGCACGAATGGCAGACTTATTCATCAATCAACGCCCCCCGTTTGCAATCACTTGCCGAACTTGCTCTTCTGTTAAATTTGAGCGAATACTAATATCTGCTACAGAAAGACCCTGTTTATTTAATTCAAGTACCTGACTAATAATAATTTGATGAATCGGTTTTGCTGGTGCTGTTGTTTGTCCAACTTTTGAACTCTGTGCAGCCTGTTGAACGGCCTGCATGACTTGGTGCACTTTAGGATCTTGACCTTTTGGAGGGATACTTGATTTTGATTTCACTTGGAACTCAGGCTCTAGTAAAAGTTCTTCCTCCACAATCTTAAGGCGACGTTTTAAATTATTCGTTTCTTGGAAGATGGAGATAGATAATTCTTCGACATCTTGTTCGATTTTTTTCGAGCTATTTTTGAAAAAGAACGAAACGATGATCAGAAAAATGCCGATACTCATTAATACGATGGATAAATCCAATAGTTTCACCTCAATGTAGTATGTAATTATAAGATATTTTACCATATGCAAACTTAATATGAAATGAAGGTAGATTTTTTTTCAGTTTATGTTATAATAGGTTAGTCGTATAAATCATGCTCAAATTTAAATTCTTGATATAGAGTGGGAGGGTTAATGATGCGCGTAAATATTACTTTAGCTTGCACAGATTGCGGCGAACGTAACTACATTTCTAAAAAGAACAAGCGTAACAATCCAGAGCGTCTTGAACTTAAAAAATATTGCTCTCGCGAGAAGAAATACACTCTTCACCGTGAAACTAAGTAATCGCTCATTAAGCCAAAACCACAAGTGGTTTTGGCTTTCTACATTTTATCACATCATTCAATGTAACAATTCCAGGAGGATATGAAGTTTTACGATATAGGAGGTAGCCTAGATGGATAAAACAACTTTACGAAACACGGTACGCCAAGCCCTTGCAACTATGACGGATGAAGACTATCATCGTCAATCATTAGCTGTGTTAAACAAGGTGCTACAGGAACCATATATAATAGAAGCAAATACAATTGGCATGACCATTTCAAATAAGCCAGAAGTCGACACAATTCTTATAATTGAGGAATTATGGAAACTAGGTAAAAAGGTCGCAGTTCCTAAATGTCACCCGAAAACAAGGGAAATGTCATTTTATGCCATTGAATCATTTGCACAGCTTGAAACTGTATATATGCATTTGCGTGAGCCCATTCCAGCAAAAAGTGAGTTTGTTGACGCAAATGAGATGGATATCATTGTTGTACCAGGCGTTGTTTTTGATCCATACGGTTATCGAATCGGCTATGGCGGTGGTTATTATGACCGCTATGTATTAAACTATAATAAGGGTAAGCTGATGTCGCTGCTCTTTGATGAGCAAATCATTGATTGTGTTCCTACTGAAGCACATGATTGCCCAGTAGATATCATTGTGACGCCCACAAAACGTATTGACTGTGTTGCACAACGAGGAGCGAATGAAAATGGATAAAATGCTAGATATTTATGAACTCTTGAAAACATATGGTACCTATATTTATACACGTGATCCTATTGGCGATTTGATGTTGATGGAGGATGAAATACGTGAGCTCTATAAAGCGAATGTACTAGATATAAAAGATTATCAAATGGCTCTACTGCTTATTCGACAAGAAACAACAAGACTTCGTATGGAAGAGCATAAAAAGTAATGTTTGAAATATAATGTAATTGGGTATTGTAAAATTAATGTAACATGTATGTAATATTCTTAAAAACAGTGGGTTTCCGCTGTTTTTATGTTTTTACGAAACTTTTTACAATGCAAAACGTATATATAGATATCTGGTGCATAGAAAGAGCAGGGAGAAAAAATTTTCCCTAAGATATGTGTTGATTATCTGTTAAAAAAGGATTAAGATATATTTTGTTTCCGTAACAAAATGTAAAAAATTATTATTTTTTTGTAAGGAAGTAGGGAGGATGTTAGGAATGAAATCAATAAAGTGGCCTAAACATTCATTTATGATACTAGCAATTATAGCAACTTGGATCAAAACGGTCATTGTTTACCACACAAGCTTTGAAATGAAAATTGAAAATGCAATGCAACAGTTTATTTTATTTATTAATCCATTAAGCTTCTTGCTATTTACGTATGGTTTATCACTATTCTTTAAATCAGCAAAAGCTAGAAATCGTTATTTGATTACGGTCAGCGTTATTTTGTCCATTGTTTTATACGGAAATGTAGCGTTCTATCGATTCTACAATGATTTTATTACGCTACCAGTATTATTCCAAACAAGTAACTTTAGTGACTTAGGAACATCAGTAGCAGCCATTGTTGAGCCTTGGGATGTATTATATTTCGTTGATGTCGTTATCTTAATCTTAGCGAATAAATTTTTACCAAAAATGAAAGATGCATTTAAAGTGAATATTGAATTCCGTCGTGCATTCTTTGTGCTTGCAATAGCAATGACATTCTTAAATTTAGGCTTAGCAGAAACTGAGCGTCCACAATTACTAACACGTAGTTTTGACCGCGAATTATTAGTAAAAAACATTGGTACGTACAATTACCACTTGTATGACATTTATATTCAATCTAAATCATCTGCACAACGTGCGTTAGCCGATGGTAGTGAACTAGTAGAAGTGAACAACTATATACGTTCTAATCAGGCTGCTGTAAATCCAGAGATGTTTGGGAAATATAAAGGTCGTAACCTGATTGTGGTATCGATGGAGTCATTACAAAACTTTGTCATTAATAATGACATGAATGGTCATGAAATTACGCCATTCTTAAACTCTTTAACAAAAGATAAAGATACGTATTATTTCAGTAACTTCTATCACCAAACAGGGTTAGGAAAAACATCTGACTCGGAGTTTATTGTTGAAAACTCACTGTTTGGTTTAGGTCGAGGTGCTGTATTCTTCACGCATGGTGGAAATACGTATAATTCAATGGCTGAACGCCTTGGAGAAAATGGATACTTTACAAATGTCATGCACCCTAATAATAAATCATTCTGGAATCGTGACATGATGTATCAATCGTTAAAAATTAATAAATTCTACGATATAGATTCATATACTGTGGAAGAGGGGCAAGCTGTAAACTGGGGAATGAAAGATGTTCCATTCTTAGAGCAATCAGCTGCTTTAATGAAGGATATGCCTCAGCCATTCTACTCTAGACTTATTACTTTAACGAACCATTATCCATTTACATTGGATCCAGAAGATATTATGATTCCTGAATATGATTCAAATTCAGGTACATTAAATCGTTACTTCCAAACAGTACGTTATATGGATGAGGCTTTAAAAGACTTCTTCCAACAGTTAAAAGATCAAGGTGTCTATGATAATTCTATTATTGTGATGTATGGGGATCACTATGGTATTTCTGAGAACCATAATAAAGCAATGGCACAATATTTAGGAAAAGATCAAATTACACCAATGGATAATGCAATGCTTCAAGAAGTACCTTTATTCATCCACATCCCAGGAGCTGGCGATGGAAAAGAAATGACTGAGATTTCAGGACAAATGGATTTACGTCCAACGATCTTACATCTTCTTGGCGTTGAAACGTCAAAAGATATGCAAATGGGGGCAGATTTATTTTCTCCAGAGCATGAGGACTTTGTAGTCTTCCGTGATGGACGTTTTATTACAGATAAATACGTCTATGCTGGTGAAGCTTGTTATGACAAAGCAACTGGCGAAGAAATAGATGGTGAGCCATGTCAGTCTTATGCTGATCGTGCTACAATGGAGCTAGAAAATTCTGATGCCATCATTAATGGAGACTTACTTCGCTTCTATGACGAAAAAACAGGTAATTTAAAGCAGGATTCAGTTAAATAATCAAAGAGAGATCTCGTATAGGGATCTCTCTTTTTATTGCTGATAAAAAAGAATTAGTCTCAAGCACTATTCATAAAATTTTTTTGTGAATCCTATGCTAAAGAAAACACTTTTCGCAATGTTTTACAACACTATGCAACGTGAATACACTTTATTGAACATTTCTTTTTATTGACAAATAGCAAGATATGATTATAATAAGTGTAAATATCTGCATAACGAAGATTTGTTTTTCGCATTTCGGAGTATAAGAGTGAAAGGCATCGAAAAGAACGAGTAACTTTAATGGAACTGACAGAGAGTAGCCGGTTGTTGAGAGGCGCAAGGGGATATTAAAGTGAATACATCTTGGAGCTGCGTACCGAAACTATAGTAGGCTACGACGGGGTTGCATCCGTAATCATTGCAAAAGTATCGCTATGGCTGTACTTGTTGAGGAGAGCTATGTGAATAGCTCTCGAAAAAAAGGTGGTAACACGTTTATCTACGTCCTTTAGGAATTTCCTAAAGGCGTTTTTTTATGCCTTCTAAGCATAAAGGTGTAAAGCTATTAAAGCCTTGTAAACAAAATCGGTACCCCATTTACTCTTATAGAACTTGCAATATTAATATTTAATATTACAAGGAGATGTTTCGTATGTTTTTAACACCAAAGGAGCAAATAGCGATTATCAAGAAGGGTGCTAACAAGATCGTTGATGAACAGGATTTATTTGAAAAATTAGAGCGATCGTATAAAGAACAGCGACCTTTAACGATTAAGCTAGGGCTCGATCCGTCCGCACCAGATATTCATTTAGGTCATGCGGTTGTTCTACGGAAAATCAAGCAAATGCAAGATTTAGGCCATCATGCAGTTATTGTTATCGGTGATTTTACAGGACGAATTGGCGATCCTACAGGTAAAGCTAAGGGGCGAACAGCCTTAAATGACGATATAGTGAAGAAAAACGCCCAAACTTATTGTGAGCAAATTTTTAAAGTACTAGATCCGAACAAGACAACGGTTCGTTTTAATAGTGAATGGTTAGCGAAGCTGTCCTTTGAAGAAGTCATCAAGCTAGCAGCCACAACATCTGTTGCTCGACTTCTAGAGCGCGAGGATTTTCAGAAACGTTACCAGCAGCACATCCCAATTGGTATACATGAGTTTTTCTACCCACTTATGCAAGCATATGATTCAGTAGAACTTGAGGCAGATATAGAGTTAGGTGGAACGGATCAGACGTTCAATATTTTAATGGGACGCACCTTACAAAAGCATCGAGGATTAGAAAAACAAATTGCTATTTTTATGCCCTTACTAGAGGGGTTAGATGGTATTGAAAAAATGAGTAAGAGTTTAGGTAATTATATTGGCATCAATGAAGCACCTGAGATTATGTTTAAAAAGGTGATGGAAGTACCAGATACTTTAATTATCAAATATTTCGAATTAGCAACAGATGAGCATCCACTACAAGTGCAGGCTATTCAAGATAGACTACAAAAGGGAGAGAATCCCCGCGATTTGAAATTCCTATTAGCAGAAATTATAACGGCTTTATACCATGGATCTACAGCAGTGGAGGAAGCAAGAGTTTATTTTGAAGCAGCATTTCAAAAAAAGGAAATACCGAAAAACATTCCTATACTGCTCTTAGAAATTGATAAGGAAAGAATCGTGGATATCATTCCACAACTAGTGGCAATGGGTTTTATTCAAAGTAAGAGTGAGTTTTTGAGGGTAATCAAGCAAAAAGGAGTATCCTTGAATGGAGAAAAAATGGCGATGGATGACATATCACAAGTATTAATGAATAATGATGTTCTACAAATCGGCAAGAAGCGGTTTCTTCAATTCAATAAGTAATAATAGACAAAAAAGAGCAATCTCCGAAGAGACTGCTCTTTTTCTGTCTGAATTTTAGTGTAATTTTGGTGGGTAACCGCTGTGAACAATCGTCATGATGACGAACCATCCGAATACAGCAGCACTTAATAAGTTGAAAACAACGCTTAATAGGTTCTTTTCTTTAATTGCTTGGAATGTACCAAATACAGCTAAAATCGCTACTAGACCAAAAATAACCATTAATAAGTTCATTAAAAATAGACACTCCTTTCGACATCAGAAAATGAATGTCGCAAACAATATTCCTCCTTAATTGTAAACGTTCTACTTGTTTTTGTCGAGGACTAAAATACTGTAAACTATGAACATTTATCGTCAAATTGTGGCAAAGCCTGTATAATAAGAAGTTGAGGTGATAACTATGATGAACGTACGAAGTTATTCTCTTGGTCCCGTCCAAACGAATTGCTATATCGTATCGAATAAAGAAAAAGAATGTATCGTATTTGATCCAGGTGAAGAGGCGGAGCGTCTAATTAAAACAATCCGTAGCAACGGCTTAAAACCTCTTGCTATCTTTTTAACACATGCCCATTTTGATCATATAGGGGCAGTAGATGCAGTGCGTGAGGTATTTGACGTTCCTGTATGGATTCATGAAAAGGAAGTTAGTTGGCTAGAAGATCCAACGAAGAATGGCTCTAGTAAATATCCTGCATTACCAGATTATAGGGTAGCTGCACCAGCGCAAGATACAATTATCAAAAAAGAACAGCAAATTGAAATGAGTAATTTTGTGTTTCAAGCTGTTTTTACACCTGGGCATTCACCGGGGAGTATTTCTTATATCTTTGAAAATGACGGTTTTGCCATCGTGGGAGATACGTTATTTGAACAAGGTGTAGGACGTACAGATCTATTAGGTGGATCAACCAAAATTTTATTGGAATCTATCCATAATAAACTGTTGACATTACCTGAGGATACTATTATCTATCCTGGACACGGTAATTATACAACGGTAGGCGCAGAAATGGAGACAAATCCTTTTTTAAATGGATTTTAAAACATGGATAATAAACTGTTTTAGCACATAAAAAAGCGTATCTCACCGAAAGTGAGATACGCGATTTTGTTTGTATTAATGACCGCCACCAGGTACGTGAATGAATGTTGTATAGTACGTGAAGCCAGCGAAGAATACAGTTAAATATGCTCCGAAAATGTACATGTACATACGTTCTGAAAGGTTTAAGAAGCCTAATAATAAGAATAAACCTGTATTACCTAAGAATAATAGCGATACCTCGTTCATACCTCCAAGGTAGAACATAACGGCAAAAATACCTGTCCAGAATGCCATAACTTTATACATATTATCCATGAAATTTCCCCTCCTTTTGCCCACGACACAATAATCTCTTACTCATTATAAATGATAGGAAAGGTGTCTGTAAACTGGAACTTCTCCATGTTTGTGACAAACAAATGGATTTTTAATTTAGCTATCGATTTCTGTCACGTTTATTTCATATTTACATAAATCGCAATTATGTATCATACTTTCCATTTGCACAAATTCATTGTTCGTAAACAATGCATCTAATTGCCCTTTTAAATAGGATTCATGTAATGAACAAACAATTTCAGAATAGGCTGTCAGTTGCTCCTGGAATGGACAATTGAAGATGGAGAAGATAACTTTTTTTCCTTGCTCAGTTTGTTGAATCTGTGGAATATAGCCAATTAAAGCGGCATTGTCCGTTAATAGCTGAAGTTTTTCATCGAAGGAAAGAGAATTACTTAATGTCAATTCAGCACTCATATAATTTTTCATTTGCTGATAGCCGTCTTGGTAGCTAATTTCCTGGCACTTTGTTAATGCAGATGGACCAAAGTCTTCAATTAATTGTATCGTCCATTTTAATAAACGATCTTCATCACGTCTTGGAAAAGTAAGAGATACGCCTTTTTCTGAAGCTTTATAAACACGTCCGGGTCTGCCACCTTTACCTGTTTTTACATAGTCAGCTGTAATAATATTTATTTCTGAAAGCTTCGTTAAATGAAGTCGAGCAACGTTTGGATGGATACCGAATTTATCAGCAATATGTTGTACAGTAACTGTTTTTTTCTCTTGCAATATGTACTCATAAATAGAGTATCTTGTTTCATCCGCTAGTGTACTAGTAATTTTTAATGGATGGATCATGAGCTTCACCTCTTTAATTAATTATAAAAATTATGTTCGTCTACCAAGTGTTAGGAAAATAATCATGTTGATACTATTATATTGTATTATTGAAAAAGATACAGTTCATTTCGGCATAAATATTAATTTTTTCATGTATTTATATTCTTTTTTAGTGGAAAATTGCACTTTATCCACATTTTTATAGCAAAAAACATTATTGGTAGAAAATTAACTTATAAATTTTTATTTTCTGAAAAGGGCTTTTCTCGTGGCGAGTTCCTCCTTATACTAGGAAATAACGAATAGAGCGGTCATATTCGAATGAACTAAAAGAGAGGTGCATACATGCAGAATTTTGAAACAGTTGTCGAACAAAAATGTGAGCAACTTTTACTAAAGGCCTATCATTTTGGAGCATCCGATTTATTGCTAGTTCCAGGAAACATAAAATATCGGATCTATTTTCGAAAATATGATAAACTTCTCCACGCTGGTGAGCTACCTCATGAACTTGCAGAAAGAATGATCTCTTACTATAAATTTCTTGCAGAATTAGATATTAGTGAGCGTCGTAAACCTCAAAGCGGTGCCTTTCAAAAGGCAATGGAGCAAAATTCTTATTCGTTTCGTGTATCCACACTGCCTTCTGTATTTTTAAAAGAAAGCTTAATTATTCGTTTACTTCTCCAAAATCATGCATTTCCACTAACTTCCCTAAGCTTTTCCAAAAGCGCAGCTTACCAACTCATGGAGCTGGTACAAAACCGACAAGGTCTTCTGTTTTTTACGGGAGCAACCGGCTCTGGCAAGTCTACTTCACTCTATTCCCTCATCCACTACTGTTCCACAGAATTGAATCGACATGTGATTTCTTTAGAAGATCCTGTAGAAAACAGCCAAGCCAATTTACTTCAAATTCAAGTCAACGAGCGAGCAGGCGTTACATATGCTGCAGGATTAAAAGCCATTTTGCGCCATTCACCTGATGTCATTATGATTGGTGAAATTCGCGATAGAGAAACAGCAAATATTGCCATCCAAGCCTCTCTAACAGGGCATTTAGTTGTCTCCACTATTCATGCAAAAGACTCCATTAATTGTCTCTATCGTTTAATGGATTTAGGTGTGTCGATAGAGGAGCTTCGTCAAACGGTTATCGGTATAGTTGCCCAAATGCTTGTTCAAACCTCAGCTATACATGAAGAACGTCGAGCTATCTTTGAGATATTACATGATGACCATCTATCAAGAGCCATCACCGCCATCAAAGATAAGGGCAATTACAAACTTCCTTATGATTTAACATTAATGGGACAAAAAGAATTAGTGGAGAGCCTATATGCAGTTACAAACATACATCGATAAAATTGTTCTTTTTTATAATCGGGCTACGAAATGGCGGGTAAAGGAGCAAGCTCAGCTTTTCAATCGTTTATGTGTATTAATGCAGGAAGGATATTTATTTCCCCAAGCTATTTCCATGCTACTACCTCATCATATTGAAGCACATGAGGACATACAGCAGCAAATTGATGAAAAGCTCAGACAAGGAGTAGGCGTTGCAGGGATATTTGAAACATTACAGCTAGGGAATCATTATTTAATGGCAATTAAGGTGGCGGAAAACAATGGCCACATGATAGAAGCATTTAAAGGTGTAGGTAAACAGATAACAGTAAGTGAAAAGACTAAAAAAAAGTTAATCAAGCTGCTGATCTATCCTGTCACACTGATTATCTTTTTATTGTTATTACTTTTTGTGTTTCGTACATTTTTTTTGCCGAACATTGAAAGAATGGTCGGCAGTCGTACCTCTGAAACAGAAGAGACAAGCATTGCATTGTCCAATCTGTTATTGCATGTTCCAGATGTAGTTATCTCGACCATGTTCATAGTAATAGGTAGCATATTCCTTTTTCGATTCTATCTTAAACGACAAGCTGTTGCTCATCAACTTACAGTCTTATTAAAAATCCCCTTTATACAACGCTATTTTAGGTTGACTTTGACAAGGCAATTTGCTGCTTATTTAGGAAGCTTACTACAAAGTGGATTTTCATTACAAGCAAGCCTACAGCTATTAGAGGAACAGCAACTACAACCATTTCTTCAAGTTCTTTCACAGCGTATAAAAGATAGAGTCATCTTTGGAGAATCACTCACACAGGCGGTAACGATCATGGCCGTTTTTCAAAAGGATTTTCCGATGTTCGTTGAGCATGGCGAGCACAGCGGATATTTAGGAAAAGAGTTAGTATTGTATAGCGATTTATTAATGGAAAAGCAGGAACAGCTTTTGCAAAAAATATTAGCTTTTGTGCAGCCAAGTTTCTTTATCCTTATAGCTGCTTGTATAATAGCGGCTTATATCAGTTTATTATTACCCATCTATCACATGATTGAATTAGTTTAGGAGGAAGATGATGAAACGTCTTAACCAACAAGCTGGTTTTACTTTAATTGAGATGCTTATAGTTTTGTTAATTATATCTATTCTTATTTTAATTACAATCCCAAATGTTACAAAGCATTTCGCCACAATAGATAAGAAAGGCTGTACGGCTTATATAAGCATGGTACAAGGTCAAGTAGAGGCGTATCGTGTAGATTATATGGCTTATCCTACCTTAGAGGATTTAGTGGCAAAGGGCTATTTAAAGGAAAATGAAACAACCTGCCCAAATAAAGAAGAAATAGTGATTACTAATGAGGGAGAGGTACGTCCAGCCAATGTCAACTTGGAAACAGGTACGGATAGCTAATGAATGTTCATAAAAACGGTGGTTTTACAATTCTTGAAATGCTGGTTGTCTTATTTCTTGTTATGAGTTTAACAGCGATTGTTAGTAAATTCTCATTGAAAATAGCAGAAACCAAGGAATTAGAACGATTTTTTACGCAATTACAACTGGATATTCAATATATTCAAACCTATAGTATGAGCCAACGACAATATATAGCCCTGAAAATGGAAGGTTCAACAAATCGTTATACTATTCAAAAAGATATTTATACTCATTTATATGAACGCTCTTTTCCAAAGGGGGTTGAATTTTTGCCAGCTGAGAGTTCAATTCAAACACTTGTCTATAACTATAGCGGCAATGTGATGACAGCAGGCACCATGGCATTTAAAACACCACAGGGCAAGAAAAAAGTAATCATAACATTAGGGCGAGGGAGAGCTAGGATTGAATGAGTCAGGCTATTCTTTTGTAGAAACTATTTTAGGTGTGGGTATTTTGATGCTGCTTTGTACCTCGTTAATCCCCATTACCTATACGATGAAAACAAATCTTGCTAATAAAAAAATGGAGCTAATTGCAGCTGAAACAGCATACGAAGGTTTAAAACAGTACCATGCGATTCAAGTAACAGAGGGCTCTCGGACCATTGAACAGGTTGCTTATCATTGGATAGTTGACGAACAACAAGTTTGTGTCCAATTTCAAAATTTACAGGAGCCACGCCAAAAATGTATCCAAGTGACAGGTGAAGTGCATGAATGAAAAAGGCTATACATTAATAGAAGCTATGTTTCAATTAGTCGTTTTTGTGCTTATTTCTCATTTTTTTGTTCTTATAATACTTTGGTTTGCTGAAATGAAATCAACTATGCTAATAGATGAACAAACAAAGTGGGAACTATTTGTTTCTGACTTGAACCTCTCTCTAAAAGATATTTCCACCTTTTCCATTCGTGAAGATCAAAAAAGAATAACTTTCCAAACAGCTAATACGCTCCATCATATTGATTGCTACTCGAATATTATTCGTGAGCAGGTAAAGGGTGGACATGTTCCTATGCTAATAGGAATCAATAAATGTCAATTTAGCTATTCCGAAAATAAGCTGACGGTAGCTGTTGAAATGGCTAGTGGTATTCAAAAGGAGCGAGCCTTTTATGTGCCAATTATTGAAAAATGACAGAGGGGCTATTTTTTTGATCGCAATTGCATTATTATTTTTTGTAACTACTTTTGTTCTTGCGTATTATATGTCTTATGAAATGCAGTATCGAACATATGATGGGCTAGAAAAATTGAATGTTCGAGCTACGATAAATTTATTGGGACAAATTTTGTCAGACAGTGTAGAATCGTAGTTATAAGAAGGTGAATCGAATTGCGAAAAATATATTTAGTTGGTTTTATGGGTAGTGGAAAAAGTGCATTAGGAAGACGTTTAAGCTATTTATTGAAGATGCCATATTACGATATGGATCATGAGATTGTACGTCAGCAGGGGATGACAATTCCACAGATTTTTGAAAAATACGGTGAGGCCCACTTTCGAGAAATAGAAACAGAATTTTTGAAAAATTTTAGGGACGAGGCCTGTATTATTTCGACTGGTGGTGGCGTTGCCATCAATGCTGAAAATCGAAAAATTATGAGACGCAGTGGACTGGTGTTTTTTTTAGATGCGTCGTTTGAGGATATTTATAAACGAGTTCAGCATGATCCAAATAGACCCATTGTACAGAGCTCTACAAAGGAGGAGCTAGAAAGTCTGTATCACTACAGAAGGAAGTTTTACCGTGATGCAGGTCATATTCAGGTACTGACAGAAGGTAGGACGATTCGCCAAATTCTAGAGTATTTAGTATTTCAAGTGAAAAGATTGAAAAACGAACGATAAGTAGCTTATTTTTATTTAATGTTCGTGTTTTATTATCTTTTAAAAAATGATTGCCTTTCCAATGCATTTAATGTTAGGATATAGACAAATAAGTAACTAAATGTTCATTGAATACTAAATAGTACCAAGATTTATCTTGGGCGGATGATTGTGCGGGGAGAGAGCGTGTAGACGTCACCGAAGGAGCAAGTAGCAATGGGCTATGAATCTCTCAGGTAAAAGGACTCGTACAAGACGCAACTCTGGAGAGAGCTGTAGTATAACAATAACAGCCACCAAAGGGGAAAGCCGACTGATTGGCAACGGTAAAGCTTGCGAGCCAGTCTGGTGTAACTTTCAGGTGCAAGGACAGAGAATCCCGAAAAGGGGTTCGTCTGTCTTTTTTTATGTCTATAGCCCGTTTTACTTAAGTGACTGTAGGAATACAAAAAGCAGACGAACTACTACCAGTAAAAATGTAACTAACAATAAGGGGGCAAAAAAGAATGTCGAATGAATTAAAACGTACACCTCTATTTGAAGAATACGCGAAATATGGTGCAAAAACAGTTGACTTCGGTGGATGGGAATTACCTGTTCAATTCTCTTCTATTAAAGAAGAACATGATGCAGTACGTAATCGTGCAGGCTTATTTGATGTATCACATATGGGAGAGATTTTAGTAACAGGTCCCGATGCATTAGGTTTTTTACAAAATCTTTTATCAAATGATGTATCAAAAATTGTTGACGGTCAAGCGCAGTACACGGCAATGTGCTACGAAGATGGTGGCGTTGTTGATGATTTATTAACATATAAATTAGCTGACAATCACTATTTATTATGTGTCAATGCAGCTAACATTGAAAAAGACTATGATTGGATGATGGAAAATCAACATCAATATGATGTGACGATTGATAACCAATCGGATGCCTACGCACAAATTGCTCTTCAAGGACCACTAGCAGAAGAAGTTCTTCAATCCCTTACTTCGACTGATGTAAGTGCCATTAAATTTTTCCGCTTCCAAGAGAATGTGGAGGTTGCAGGACATAAAGTATTAGTGTCTCGCAGTGGCTACACAGGTGAAGATGGCTTTGAATTATATGGCGCTCCAGAAGACATCAAAGCGCTTTGGGGTAAAATTTTAGAGGCAGGTCAAGAAAAAGGTGTGGTTCCAGCTGGACTAGGATGTCGTGATACACTTCGTTTTGAAGCGGGGCTACCACTATATGGTCAAGAGCTATCAGCAACAATTTCTCCTCTAGAGGCTGGTATTGGTTTCGCTGTGAAATTAAATAAAGAAGGCTTCATTGGTCATGAAGCATTAGTAGCTCAAAAGGAAAATGGTCTACCACGCAAACTTGTAGGCATTGAAATGATTGATAAAGGCATTCCACGCCATGGCTACAAAGTGTTTAAGGATGGTCAAGAAATCGGTGAAGTGACAACTGGTACACAGCTTCCTTCATCAAAACGTAATGTTGGTCACGCATTAATTGACAGTCAATTCGCAACAATCGGAACTGAGCTAGAAATTGAAATTCGCGGTAAACACTTAAAGGTAATAACAGTAGAAACACCGTTTTACAAGCGTTCAAAATAATAGTTGAAAAGAGGGACCTACATTTATGAAACATCGTTATTTACCTATGACGGAGCAAGATCAAAAAGAAATGTTAGACGTAATCGGTGTATCCTCAGTCGATGAGTTATTTGAGGATATTCCTGAGAAAGTCCGTTTTAAAGGCCTTTATGATATTAAAGAAGCAAAATCAGAATCTGCGTTATTAAAAGAGTTAACGGCACTTGCTGCTAAAAATAAGGACACAAATGCCAACGTATCATTTTTAGGTGCAGGTGTGTATAACCACTATAAACCAGTGATCGTAGACCATGTTATTTCTCGTTCAGAATTCTATACAGCTTATACACCATATCAGCCAGAGATTTCACAAGGTGAGCTACAAGCCATCTTTGAATTCCAAACGATGATTGCTGAGCTAACGGGGATGGATCTTGCTAACTCTTCTATGTATGACGGTGGTACAGCATTGGCAGAAGCGGGTATGTTGGCAGCTGGTCATACGCGTCGCAAGAAAATTTTAGTGTCAGAAGCAGTGCACCCAGAATATCGCGATGTTGTTGCTACATATGCATATGGTCAATCCATTGATATCGTGACTATCCCGCAAAAAGATGGTGTGACAGATGTGGATGCATTAAAAGAGTTAATCGATGACAACACAGCAGCTGTTATTGCACAATATCCAAACTTCTTTGGACAAGTGGAAGATATCCAAGTGATCGGGGATATTGCACATGCTGCAAAAAGCTTACTCGTTGTATCTTCTAACCCATTGGCATTAGGAATTTTAACGCCTCCTGGCAAGCTTGGTGCTGATATTTGTGTAGGTGATGCGCAAGTATTTGGTATTTCTGAAGCCTTCGGGGGCCCACACTGTGGTTTCTTTGCAGTGACAACAAAATTGATGCGTAAGGTTCCAGGACGTCTTGTTGGTGAAACAGTGGATGGTGAAGGCCGTCGTGGATACGTATTAACACTACAAGCACGTGAACAACATATCCGTCGTGATAAAGCAACTTCCAATATTTGCTCGAACCAAGCACTACTTGCACTTGCAGCTTCTGTAGCGATGACAGCTCTAGGAAAACAAGGAATTCGTGAAATGGCTACTCAAAATATCGAGAAAACACGTTATGCAAAAAATGCCTTTGAAGCAGCAGGTTTTACAGTAGCATTCCAAGGTGCACACTTCAATGAAATCGTTGTGAAAACGAATAAATGTGTGAAGGAAATCAATAAAGGCTTAATCGAAAAGGGTATTATCGGTGGCTATCCTTTAGGTCAAAATTATGACTCTCTTAAAAATCATGTGCTAATCGCAGTAACTGAATTACGCACGAAAGAAGAAATTGATGCACTTGTTGCAGAAATGGGGGCTCTTAATGCATAACGAAAATCAATCACTCATTTTTGAAATTTCAAAAGAAGGTCGCGTTGGCTATAGTTTAGAAGCACTAGATGTGCCTGAGGTAGACCTAGCAGATTTATTACCTGCAAACTTAGTACGTTCAGAGGCAGCAGAACTACCTGAAGTGTCTGAGCTTGATATTATGCGTCATTATACAGCACTTTCTCGTAGAAACCATGGAGTAGACTCTGGCTTCTATCCCCTTGGCTCTTGTACGATGAAATATAATCCGAAAATTAACGAAACAGTTGCACGTCTTTCGGGCTTTGCAAATGTTCACCCATTACAGGATGAATCAACAGCACAAGGGGCAATGGAGCTTCTTTATGATCTTCAAACTTCTTTGGTGGAAATTACTGGGATGGATGAAGTTACATTACAACCAGCAGCAGGTGCTCATGGTGAATGGACAGCGTTAATGATGATTCGTGCCTTCCATGAAGCAAATGGTGAAGGTCACCGTAACAAGGTAATCGTTCCTGATTCAGCTCACGGTACAAACCCAGCATCTGCGACAGTAGCAGGCTTTGAAACAATCACTGTTAAATCAGATGAAAATGGCTTAGTTGATATCGAAGACCTTCGCAAAGTAGTAGGTTCTGATACAGCAGCTCTAATGTTAACGAATCCGAATACACTAGGGTTGTTTGAAGAAAACATTATCGAAATGGCAGAGCTAATTCACTCTGTAGGCGGTAAAGTGTACTATGATGGTGCGAACCTCAATGCTGTAATGAGTAAAGCACGTCCTGGCGATATGGGCTTTGACTGTGTGCATTTAAATCTACACAAAACATTTACAGGCCCACATGGTGGCGGTGGTCCAGGTTCTGGTCCAGTAGGTGTAAAAGCAGATTTAATTCCATTCCTACCAAAACCAGTATTAGTAAGAACTGAAGAAGGCACATACCACTTTGACTACGATCGTCCACAATCAATCGGACGCGTAAAACCTTACTATGGTAACTTTGGTATCAATGTTCGTGCTTATACGTACATTCGTACAATGGGTCCTGATGGTCTAAAAGCTGTTACAGAATATGCTGTATTAAACGCCAACTACATGATGCGTCGCTTAGAGCCATTCTACGATCTACCATATAACCGTCACTGTAAACATGAATTTGTCTTATCAGGTCGTCGTCAGAAGAAACTAGGCGTTCGTACATTAGACATCGCAAAACGTCTGTTAGACTTTGGCTACCATCCACCAACAACATACTTCCCATTAAATGTGGAAGAGGCGTTGATGATCGAGCCAACTGAAACAGAATCTAAAGAAACGTTAGATGCATTCTGTGATGTAATGATTCAAATTGCGAAAGAAGCAGAAGAAAATCCATCAATCGTTCAAGAAGCACCTCATACAACAGTCGTATCTCGTCTAGACGAAACTCGTGCTGCTCGTACACCAGTGCTTCGTTATCAAAAAGCATAGTCTACAAAAC
This sequence comes from Lysinibacillus capsici, assembly GCF_003367505.1. Taxonomy (GTDB): domain Bacteria; phylum Bacillota; class Bacilli; order Bacillales_A; family Planococcaceae; genus Lysinibacillus; species Lysinibacillus capsici. Next base: position 23,975 of record NZ_PXXX01000018.1, on the reverse strand, counting down.
CGTTCACGTTTATGTGAGCGGTTTTTTTGCATCTTAAATTACAGGCTAAACGAATCTTCAATTGATTATGAAAATCTGAGTATCTTACAAGAGAAGTGTCAAGTAATGCAAAATTAAAAGTTGATGGAAGTTTCGTTGATAAGTATATAAGATTGGTGTTAAAAGACTCTGATCTTGATTTATTTCCATTAAACGATTTAAACTGGGAAGATACCTGTTTTGTTCAGAAAAATTTAAATCTGTGAAAAATTCCATCTTAAAGGGATTCAATTTAAGGACTTAGAGTTAGTGCCTAACTATCTACAATCGAAAGTATAATTAATAAAATCTTTGCACCTTATTAAGCACAAAAATATGATAGGGTTAGGTTGGTTCTATTAAGGGGGTAAAGTGATGGAAGAAGATATCAATTTTGGTAATAGTCTATTATACTATAAATGTGATAATATTGAATTTTTAAAAGGTTATGGTCAATTATATACAGAATTTGATGATGGCGTTGCAACTAGGCAGATCAATATAATAAAAAACGATATGTACTGTTCTTCATCATTGCACGATTGGAACGAAGATATTGGATTTTTATTGTATGACGGACATATCGATAGTTTAGATGTAAGCGATAGTGTACCTATTACAAGATTAGATTTTGAGAACAAATGGCAGGAGGGAATTGTAGCTAACAAATCTCCAATAAACTACTTAAAGGGCGATGCATCTCTTCCTTTAGAAGAACATACACTCATTATTCATGTAGTCAATATTTTAGGAAAATGGGGAAAAGGCTTTGTTTTATCTTTATCAAAGCAATTCCCTATTGCTAAAAATGATTATGTAAAATGGTCGAAGGATAAAGAAACTTTTGGGTTAGGAGAGGTTCAGTTTGTATGTGTAGACCAGCAGAAAGCTACTTTTGTTGCCAATATGCTTGCACAGCATGGTGTGAGGAAAAATGATAAAGATCGTACAGCCTATATTGATTATAATGTGCTTCGTTTATGTTTAAGAAAAGTTGCGAGGTTTGCCTTAAAAAATAGATTATCGATACAGATGCCTAAAATTGGTTCAGGTTTAGCTGGAGGAGATTGGAGAGAGATCGAAAAAATAATAAATGAGGAATTGATTTATTATAAAATTAAATGTACTGTTTTTGAATTGTGATAAATTAAATTAAAGCTAGGGGTGGCATCTATGGTAGATACAAAATTGAGGGAGCGGGTGTTTGACACTTTATACGGTGGGATTATCGGTGATCTAATGGGCGTACCTGTTGAGTTTAAACAAAGAGGGACTTTCCATGTGCAAGATGTGATGGGGTACGGTACTTACAATCAGCCACCTGGTACTTGGTCTGATGATACTTCTTTAACACTCTGCCTGGTCGAGAACATTATTGAAAATGGGGATACCAAAACATTAATGAATAAATTTGTACAATACATGGAGCAGGGCTATCTCACACCATTTGGCGAAATGTTTGATATTGGAATTACTACAGCTGAAGCCGTTTCGAACTATAAAAAAGGTGTTCCGCCAGCAAAATGTGGTAAAACGGGCGAGTTTGATAATGGCAATGGTACGTTAATGAGAATTGCTCCTTTAGTATTCGTTGTCATGCATGAGGTAGATTTTACTAAAAGAAAAGAATTAGTTCATCAGTATACAGAGATTACTCATGGTCACCCACGTTCTATAGTAGGGTCCATCATTTACATTGAACTATTATTAAGCTTATACCGAAATAATTCACTAGAAGTGGCCTTAAAAGAGGTCTTTGAACTACTTCAAAATAATTTACAAAATGAAATGAAAGCAGAGTTAAATGCTTATGCAAGGATTTTTCATGAAAACTTTTTAAATACGCCTGAAGACGAGATTCAATCGAGTGGCTATATTGTTCATTCACTAGAAGCCGCTATTTGGTGTGTAGGTAATTCTACAACATTTAAAGAAGCGATTCTGATGGCAGTTAATTTAGGAGAAGATACGGACACCGTTGCAGCAATTACAGGATCGATCGCGGGAATGTATAAACAGTTGGACAATATTCCAGAAGAATGGTTAGGTAAAATTGTCAGTAAACAAAAGGTTGATGCCTTAATCCTGGCGTTTTATGAATTTTGTGCAGCGCAGACGTAAAAAAGTTTATTGGAAAGGACGGTGACGACATGTTACCTATACATAATAGCTATACAGCTAATCTACCAGCAACAGATCACCAAATTGTACACATAGAACATAGGCTGAATTGCCAACTTCCGAGTGCGTATACACTTGTATTAAAGGAAAGTAACGGTTTATCGTTTACGAATGGCGTGTTCATTTATGGTACAGAGGAAGTAATAGAAAGAAACCAGACTTGGGAAGTGGAGGAATATGCAAAAGGCTATATTGCAATTGGTGATGATAGTGGAGGAATGGTCTTTTTAATGAACATAAAGGCAGAGGATTATCGTGTTTTAGCAGTAGATAGTGGTGATATGAACCCAGAGCATGCAACATTGATTACTTGTGATTTCTACAAGTGGCTACAAGAAGGGTGTCAGTATTAGCAAAAGAGAAAAATGAAAAGCTTCTTCCTACTAGAAGGAAGGAGCTTTTCATTTGTTTTTATGTCTATTTTTGGAGAAAAATAATTGAAAATAAAGCAAAATTATTACGTAATCTATTATTTTTTGAATTTTTTAGAAAATTATGTTGAATTATTGGAGAGAGGTAGTATAATGAAAATATAGTTACATAAATGGTTAATAATTCCTTATTAAGAGGAATTATTGGCAAAAAATAGTGACTATAAACTAAAAAAATGAAGAAATGAGGCGATTTTAATGATTAACATGATTCAGTATTTAGAGCAAAATCCGACGTTAGTGACATTGTTAAAAGAAAAAAAAGCTTCTCTCATTGGTGTAACAGAACTTGAACAAAAAGCAATATTAGATTCTTTTGAAGAAAAGTTAGGTCCTGAGTGGGGACTGTGGAACTAAAATTAAAAATAAAAGAAAAATGGTTTTTGAGTGCTATAAGTATCTATTTAATGTTGGGTGTTTATTTATTATTTATTACTTATAGCACTTCATTTTTAGGTATAAAAATAAAAAAAGAGAATGAACAATGGCTTGTAACGGATTTTTATTATAAAGACTGGGCAGCAGAACGACAAATAACTCCTGGAGATAATGTAGTAAAAATCGATGGAAATAAAATAAACGACATTCCATTTATAAAAAGTGAATATATTATCAGGGAAGCAAAGAGTTTAACCATAATGCAACCTAATGGGAATTTGGTTCACATCCAAATAAAACCATTAGCTATTCCTGAGTATTTTTATTTTGTATTTATAGTACCAACGTGTTACTTTTTCTTAACTTTAATGATTTCATTGTATTTATATTTTAAACAAAGAAATACGCCATTATTGGATTTATTGATATTGTTTATATTAACTGTATCATTAGCATATGTAAGCTTAGGTGCCTCTGGTATCTTAAATAATTTTGGAATTATTGTTAATCGCGGTAGTATGCTACTCTGCCTAGTTCTTTTATTACATTTTTTAAAAGAGTATTTTAGCTTTCTGAATATAAAATGGCCGTTGTTAAAAAATATTAAGGTATTATATATACTTCCTCTAACTGTAGTAATTCTAAGTATCTTCGGTATAGTCTTTGACGACATTCATTCTCTAGTTTCAAGTATTATTTTGGGCATATTTTTCTTATTACTAGTAGCCATTCTTAGCATTATGATTATTAGTTATATTATATATAGAGTGCCAAAACTTAAAATACTTATTAGTAGTATTATTATTCCATTTATACCTTTCTTATTTCTATATGCGTTACCTGAGACTTTTTTTCATAGGCAAATTCTTTCGGCAGATATAAGTTCCATATTTCTTTTACTAATTCCATTCAGCTTCATTTTTACACAACTCACTGAACGTATTTTTGATATGGAGTATTTCATTTCTCGATTGCGTTATTATTTTAATTTCTCATTTGGCTTTACGATATGGCTGTTAATCGGTTTATATTTATTTGCAGATTTATCAGTTTCGCGCATGACAGAGATTTTCTTTTTTGCCTTTCTATCGTTAATGGCGTTGTTCTACATTAAAGAGCGGATTGATTATCGTAAGCGGAAAATTTTATTTTCTACAAAAGGCGACTACATCCACCGCTTGTATACGACCGTTGAGAGTATTGGTAGAGTGGTGAAGATTGAGGACTTATTGGAGAAATTTGTACAAGAGGTTGTGGTTCAGCTTGAAATGGAAAGTGTGTATGTGCTCACATATGATTTTCAAACACATCAAGTTACCTTAACAAATAAATCAAAAGAATACACGCAGCATCAAATAGATGAGGTACTAGTCGAACGATTAGGCTTGGGAGATATAAAGAAGACAGATCATTTCTATATCGCCTTTATTCATCAGGATGTGAACTATAAACGAATCCTTGTTGTGGATCATAATAAAACGATTTATCTCAAGGACGAGGAACTGCTATGGCTAGAATTATTACTGCTCTATTTAAATAATTTTATCGAAAACACAAAAATGGTTGAGGAGCTTTTAAATCAGTTAAAGCATATGAAAGAAGCTGATAATCGACAGCTACCATGGCTCAATAAATTACTCTGGCTAAGGTTCGAGGAAGAAAAATATCAGTTAGCACAGGAACTTCATGATACGATTTTACAAGAACAACTGCACATTGCAAGGGAAATGGATGTCCTCATGCATACCAAAGAAAAAGAGGAGATCCCATCTAAACTTATAAAGCTTCATGAACATATGATTATCTCTCTGAATGATTTGAGGGGCTACTGCGAAAACTTAAAGCCACCTCTATTAGATACATTGGGCTTAAATGCAGCCCTTGAAAAATTAATACAGAAAATTCATAAACGGGCTAATTTTGTTTTGATATATACGATTGACCGCCTCTATTTAGAGGATGAGCGTTTAAATTTAATGATTTATCGACTGTTTCAAGAATTATTAAACAATGCGTTAAAACATTCCTATGCTAATACAGTTGAAATACATTTATTGGGCACCGAAGAGGGATTCCAAATTTTGTATAGCGATGATGGTGTGGGTTGTAATATAGATGATATTCTACTTGCCGATTCTATGGGCATACAAGGCATGCAGGAGCGCGTTCAAGCTTTTAATGGGAAATTCGCATTAGATAGCAAAGTAGGAGAAGGGATGACGATTCGTATCCAAGTAAGTGAAACCCAACATACGAATCCCTATACCTATAAGACCCTGACCCGACCAACTTATATGATACGAGGATAACCAGATGAAGCGGAAGCATAAGTGCATATATTTTTTTAATACCTTTTAATCTCTTCGTAGAGGCTACGAATGTGGGTTAGAAGGCTTTTGTTTGAAAAGTATTTATTTATAATCAAAAATGATAAAACGTTATCAAAAAAATATTATTTGGTAAATAGTAAATCAGGAAAAAATACACTTTTTAGAGTATTTACCTAATATTCAAGGAAATTATGGCCATATGACCGATATAATTCAGGAGAAGGATTGAGGAGGTCAATAGATTTGAATAAAAAATTATTTTTAACAGCAGCAGCTATTCCTGTTGCACTTATCGTTCCCACTGTAGCAGGTGCGGCCGAAACAGTTTCAGTCACTGGAGAAAATATTGTCAATGCAACATTAAAAGTAGAAAAATTACCAAATGATACAATCGTCAATGCCTATCAATGGTATTATCTAGAGGAAATTACTGGTGAAGAGGGTTCAACAAATAAGCCCATCTCTGGAGCAACATCTATTTCCTTAAAAGTGCCCGTTGAAGCAGCTGGAAAAAGCATTTTTGTGGAAGCAACTACGACAGACGGTAAAAAATTTAAAAGTGCACCGCGCACTATTCAGCCATTAGAGCTCGATATCACCATTCCAACGTTAGAAGGTCAATCCGCTGGTTTTGTAGCACCGGGAGAAACAGTGAAAGTGGCTGGTATTACTGTAACTGATAAGAATGGTGCAAAATTGCAAAGTGATCAAATTACATATAGTTATCAATGGTTTTATAAATTAGGCGATAACTCCTTTACTATCATAGAGGGAGCTGCAGGTAGTACATATACGATTCCGAAGGATGCCATTGAAAAGGATATTAAAAATATTGCTGTTACTGTCAAAGCAAAAGTGGGTCTTTCTTTTGCGGAATCTAAACTATCTGATACCATCACAGTCTCTAAACAACCCACTGATACTTTAACGAAAGAGATTAAAGCTTTACTGGTCAATGATAATAAATACAATGTATCAAGCTTAGCAGAATTTAGTGCTAAAGTTGCGGAACTAGAAAAAAACTATCAATCCTTATCAGCGGCAGCTAAAGGTAATGTGTCTAATTATGATGTCTTAAAGCGAGCACTTGCTGATGTTGAATTAATAACTAAGTTAAATGAAAAATGGAGCAAAATAGAGACTAGTAATGAAAAAGAAATAAAGGAACTAGAAGAGGCTTATAATAAGCTAGATCTGTTACAGCGTAGCTTAGATGTAGATGAGACCCTATATACGAGCATTAAAAAACTATTAAACGAGCCAAATGATCTTGAAGAGATAAAAGAAGTCAGAAAACTCAATCAAGCTATTATTAATTTATTATCTTATGAGAATTCACTTGTGAAATATGTAGCTTCGGATGTTGATTCCTTACAAGCGAGCGTGAAGACAATCGAAGCGGATATTGAGAAATTATCACAAAGCTACCGAGCCGCTGTTCAAAACCAAGCAATTTTGTCTGAGGCTAAATCGGATATTAAAAAGGTCGAGCAATTCATTAAATCATTTGATAAATTAGCTACAAATAGTACGCCTAATAAACAAGTGACGACTGCTAAATCAATCCGTACAGCCTATGAAAAATTAACGTATAAACAATTAAAATTAGTGCCAGATGTGTATGTGCAGCGTTTGACTACAGCAGAACGTGCAGAAGAAAGCCAAATTATAAATTTAAATAATGTTATAGATAGCTATATTAGCGATGATGTTTATCCGTTCAATCCGTCTGCTGGTTCATGGCAAAGTCATGTCAATAATGTTAATCAAATGATCAAGGAATATAAGAGCTTAACAAAAGCCTCCGCAGCACAAATTAATGGCTACGATAGTCTTGTTACCTTACAGAAAGATTTAAAAGCAGCTGAAAAAGTAATTAAAGATATGGATGCCTATCAAAAATTATCTGCAACAACTGGTGTAACGGAAAGTAAACTTAATTCAAGCTATACAAGTACTTTAAAAGCTTATAATAATCTTACAAATTTACAGCAATCACTTGTATATAATGCTGAAGAATTTTTACTAAACACGCCAAAGATTTCAGTTGATGGCAATGGTAAAGTGCCTACTGATAAAGCAGCAGCAGAGGCGTTAAAGGCGGATATAGCCAAATTTGCGGATGTTACGAAATATTCATTCAATCAATTAGAAACCGCTGTTAATACAGCTTCTGAATCCTATAAAAAATTGTCTTCAGCTGCAAGAAAATACGTGACAAATTATTATTTATTAACAGCAGCAAATAAGGATATTACAGGAGTAAAATCATTTTATAAAAAAATACAGACTGCTAGAGAAGAAACAGATGCTGCGAAAAAGGCTAAAAAAATTGAATCAGTGCAAAAAGCTTATGCGAAATTACCTGCGAATCAGCAGCATTTAGCAAAAGAACAATATGAAGCTTTATTAAAAAATCAAAATATAGATGAAAATGCATCGAAAATTACACAGCTAAATAATGATATTGCCACAATTGTTTCCAATAATCTCTATGTCGTAACGATTGAACGTATTAAAAATCTTTCTACACAATATAGTAGCCTTAGTTCAAGTGAGAAAAAACTGATTACGAACTATGATATTTTAAAAACTGCGCTTGCAGAAGTGAAAAAAGTGGAAAGCTTTATGAAGACCTATGAGAAATCCTTTGCTTCAAATCCCAGCACTGTGATCAAGGCATATGAAAAGCTTACATCTAAACAAGTGAGCCTGATTGATGCAGGAACTAGACAATTGATCATTGATAAGCAAAAAGGACAACAGCAAACGAATGAAAATGCATTGTCATTAATTGAATCCATCAATTCACTTCTTGTAAAAGGTGAATATATCAATGGTTTACAGGAGAAAGTAAGTGAAATCCGTAAAGCCTATGATGCTCTGAGTGATGCTGATAAGAAGGTTGTTAAAAATTATTCGAAGCTCACGCAAGCAGAGGGTGATTTGAAGAAGGTTGAAGAGGTGCATGCTATATACGAACCAGCAGGGAGCAGTAATGATGCTGCACGTAAAGCATGGCAAACAGCCTATGGGAAGCTCTCTAAAAGATTAGAGTTACTCTATACAAACATGTATCCAACCGAGCAATAATTGTTACTTCCAGATGGCCTCGAACAGTTTTCGAGGCTTTTCTTTATACATAAGATTTGTCTAGTAATTTGATTGTCCGCTATACTATGTACAACAAAGGAATAAATTTTTTACATAAAGATTGTAGTTTCACAAAGAAGGTAGGAACAAAAGATGTATAAAATAGGTGTTGTTGGTCCCATTCAATCCGTTGAAAGAATTATTGCCTTAGCACGAGAAATCGAACAGGATATGGAATTTATTCCGTATATATATGAAGTGGCGACGGAAACAAAGCATCTTGTGGAGACACATAATCAGGCTGTCGATTTCTGGTTGTTTTCTGGTTACATCCCTTATAAGCTTGCCAGTCAAACGAATGTATCCAAAGATAAATTGACCCATATTATTTTTTCCGAAGCGGCTATTTATCGGGGTTTTTTAGAGCAATCCTATCAGCAAAAAAAGTTTATAGAAAATGTTAGTATCGATATTATTCCTTCGCCTTCTCAAATGGCTTCAGAAAGTCTTGCAGAGATTCAGCATAATGTCCATCATATGTATTTAAAGGAATTTGATGTCGCTATTGATCCACAAGAGCTATTTGATTTCCATTATAGTCTTTGGCAGGCGAGCAAAATTGATTTTGCGATTACTTGTTATCCCTCTGTTGATGAAGAGCTGAAGAAACGAGGCGTTCCATCTTATTGGGTTTCCCCGACAAAAACAGAAATTTATCATACAGTTCAGCTTTTTACAGAGAAGATCAAAACGTCCTACTATAAAGAGACACAAATTGGTGCAGTCATGCTTGAAATTAAGGACTTTGATTCATTAAAAGAGCGCATGAAGCAAGGCTATCGTATTCAATATTTAGAATTGCGTACGAAGGAAAATCTACTACAGCTCTGTGAACAGATTGATGGCTCTCTTATTGAAGAGGGGAATGGTAAATATACGATCTTTAGTACAAGAGGTGCGATTGAAGGGCAAATACGATTTTTACAGGAAAAAATGTATCAGTTGTCGATTGAAATGGAGACGAAGGTGACAGCAGGCATTGGCTTTGCTCAAACAGTGTTCAATGCTGAGTTACATGCTCACCGAGGACTAAGACAGACGAAGGAAAACGAGGCTATTGACATCGTGATGATACAGGATGATGGCACCATTATTGAATCGGTAGGGAATGTAGAAGAGCTATCCTATTCCTACCGAGCAGAGGACCCTTATATTTTGGAAAAACTAAAAAAAGGGAATATTAGTATTAAAACCTATATGAAAATCCATGCACTTGTACAAAAAATGCATTGGAAGCATTTTACGACAAAGGATTTGGCGTCACAACTGCAAATGAGCGAGAGAAATGCCCAACGAATCGTAGCAGATTTATGTAATGTAGATTTAGCGAGAATTTGTGGGGAAGAATTACAGCATACTCGAGGCAGACCTATTAAAATGTATCAACTTGTCTAAAAACAAAAATGTCCCAAACCAATATATGGTGTGGGACATTTTTTTATGCTTTTTGAAGTCTTAAATACTGATAAATTAATGAATTTAGCGGTTATTTAGGTAAATAATATGGATTTACGATGACGATTATCTATTAAAAATTTTCAAAAAAATATTGTCTTTTTATTGAACTTTGATTATTATACGAATATATAACGAAAATGTCGGTATATAAAAGGGGATTTACGGACAAGGGGGCAAGCATATTCAAGAATAGTCGTGGCAATAAAGAGAGGATTTCTATATATGGGAGGGATATGAATGACAACAAATGAAATAACGAAGAAATCTAGAAATGTCATCCTTGCACTTTTATTTTTAGGCTGGTCTTTAGGGAATTTAGATCGCTATATTATGAACTATGCAGTAGTTTCGATTACAGGGGATTTGCAACTGGATGCATCTTCAACTGGTATTATTTTAAGCGCTTTCTTTTTAGGCTATGCCATTATGCAAATACCGGGTGGCTGGCTTGCCGATAAGTTTGGCGCAAAACGAGTTTTATTGATGGCTGTTATCACGTGGTCTATTTTTACTGGTCTAACAGCCATTGCTTGGTCTTTAACAGCGATGATTGTGATTCGTTTTTTATTTGGCATTGGTGAGGGTGGTTTTCAGCCATCAAGCTCTAAAATTATTGCTACGATTTTCCCAAAAGAGGAAAGAGGTAGAGCGATGTCCATCATGCTTACTTCTGGTGGCATTGTTTCACTCATCGTCCCTTTGCTAGCTGCTTATTTATTAGGAACGATTGGCTGGCGCATGATGTTTATCATCATTGGGGCAATAGGGGCAATAATTGCCTTTATATATTGGAAATACATTCAACTCCCGCAAGATGAGGCAGCTACAGCTGGAACAGAAAATACTACGAACAAAGTGAATTTTAAAGAGTTACTGAAAACACCCCTAATGTGGAATTTAATCATTGCTTATTTTTGTATTTATGCAGTGAACTGGGGATTAGTTTCTTGGATTCCAACATATCTTCAAAAAAATCGAGGCTTGGATTTAATGTCCATTGGTTGGGCGCAAACAATACCTGCGATTACAACGATAATTGGTGTATATGGTAGTGGCTATATCATTGATAAGCTACCAAAAGGTATGGAGAAAGTGTTAGGCTCCATCTCCTGCGCAGTCATTGGTCTTTTATTGTATTTAATGTTTACTGCCAAAACAGTGACGTTATTTATTGGTTACCAAACAGTCGTTTCGATATTTATTGCGTTTGTCATTACATTACTACCTGTTATTGTACTCAAGAAATTACCTTCTTCTATCACAGGTTCTGCAATGGGGATTGCCAATACAGGGGGACAATTAGCAGGGTTTGTTACACCGATGGCAATTGGATTTATGGTGGATGCCTTTAATGGCTCCTTTGATGCAGCCTTTTGGATGTTAATTGGCTTTGCGCTTATCTGTATTGTGTCGCTTGTCACACTAAACGACCAAAAAGGAACATTGTTAAAAGCATAATGAAATTGGAGGGACAAATATGAGTTATCATGAGAAAATTTCAATGTTAATTGAAGCAAAACAGCAAGCTACAGTAGCATTAAGCGATGCAATTTGGGCTGTACCCGAGCTTCATTTTCAAGAAAAGAAATCGATGGAATATATGAAACAGGCACTAGAAAAAGAGGGTTTTCAAACACAAGTCGGTGTTGCGGGTCTTGAAACAGCGCTTGTTGGAACTTATGGTTCTGGCAAGCCTGTAATTGCCTTTTTAGGTGAATATGATGCGCTTCCAGGCTTGAGTCAAAAAGGTGGGGCGACACAACATGAGCCTCTTGTGGATGGTGGAAGCGGACATGGCTGTGGTCATAACTTATTAGGTACTGGCGCATTCGCAGCTGCTGTTGCTGTAAAGGATTATTTAGAGCAAAATCATCAGTCAGCAACAATCCGTTTTTACGGTTGCCCTGCAGAGGAGAATGGATCTGGTAAAGCTTATATGGCAAAGGCTGGCCTTTTTGATGATGTTGATATCGCGATCTCTTGGCATCCAGGTACGTTTTCGACTGTGATGACGTGTAGTTCTCTAGCAAACTATGCCGCAACGTTTAAGTTTACGGGCAAAAGTGCTCATGCCGCAGCTGCACCACATCTTGGACGAAGTGCTTTAGATGCTGTTGAGCTTATGAATGTTGGGGTAAACTACTTACGAGAACACATCATTCCAGAAGCACGTGTGCATTATGCCATTACTAATTCTGGCGGAACTTCGCCAAATGTAGTTCAACCATATGCAGAGGTAACGTATCTAGTTAGGGCACCTAAAAAGCAGCAAGTACAGGAAATTTATCAACGCGTTGAGAACATTGCAAAGGGTGCCACAATGATGACAGGGACGTCAGTGGACATCGAGTTTGAAGGTGCTGCTTCGAATCTTATTACAAATAAAACACTTTATGATGTGATGTATCAACAAATACTTGAAATTGGTATGCCAGACTATACAATAAAGGATGAACAGTATGCGCAGGCTATTTTCAATACGTTTACACCAGAAGTACAAGCAGCTTCATTAGTGGGCTTGCGTAAAGAAGATGCCAAGCTATTACAAGGAAAAGTGATTGCTGATCATGTTCCAGGCATGCTACCTGAATTTATTATGGGTGGCTCTACAGATGTTGGAGATGTTAGCTGGAACGTACCAACCGTACAGTGTACAACTGTATGCATGGCATTAGGGACACCATTACATACATGGCAGGTAGTGTCTCAGGGAGTGACCCCAATAGCGCATAAAGGAATGCTACAGGCTGCTAAAATTATGGCTTGTACAGCCTTAGCGTTGCTGGATAATCCTCTATACATTGAAAAAGCGAAAAAGGAATGGCAAGAACGTCTAGATGGTGAAACATATCAATCTTTAATTCCAGAGGGAACACAGCCACCTAAGCGCTAACAGGATAGAGTCTTCATAGGAGAACTATGAAGGCTCTGTTTTTGCCTCATTTTGAAAGGAGAACGCGACATGTCAACACAACCCAATCATCAGCATCATCTTCTAGCACAGTGGGTATCACAGTATCGTGCAGCTACTAAAGAAGGGCAATGTGCTAATTATATCCCTGCTTTAGCCAAAAAAGATCCTAATCAATTAGCTGTGGCGATTGTGGGGACTGAAGGCCACGAAATCAAAGCGGGAGATACCGAAGAACTATTTACCCTTCAAAGCGTTTCCAAGGTTATTACCTTTATTTTAGCCTGTATGGATCGAGGCTTACCATATGTTTTAGAAAGAGTAGATGTTGAGCCAACAGGAGATACCTTTAACTCAATTATTCGCTTAGAAAGTCATCAGCCAGGTAAACCCTTTAACCCGATGATTAATGCTGGGGCTATTACGGTATCCTCCATGTTGGCTGGTCATTCTCCACAAGAGAAGGTCACAAAGATTCTACAATTTTTAGAACAAATCATAGGCAAGCAATTGAGTATCAATGAAGAAGTATTCCAGTCAGAGTGGCAAACGGCTAATCGTAATCGAGCATTGGCCTATTACTTAATGGATTCAGGGTTTTTAGATTGTCCAGTAGAGGCGGCACTTGAGGTTTATTTGAAGCAATGTGCAATTGAAGTCAATGTATCAGATTTAGCCATGATTGGCCTAGTTATTGCGAATGATGGCTATCACCCACTGTTAAAGAAACAGCTATTCCCAAAACAAGTGGCAAAATTAGCGAAGGCTTTGATGGTAACGTGTGGTATGTACAATGCCTCAGGGAAGTTTGCGGCATTTATTGGTCTCCCTGCCAAAAGTGGTGTATCAGGTGCGATTCTTGCGGCTGTTCCAGGACATGCAGGCCTACACTCGCCGTTTCCTACTGGCTGTGGTATCGGAATTTACGGACCAGCGATTGATCCAATAGGAAACAGTGTGGCAGGTGTACAGTTGCTGAAACAGCTAGCAACAGAATGGGATATGACTATTTTTTAATAAGTGGAAGATGATTTCAGCGCTTAGTCTGAAGTCATCTTTTTTTCATTTTATAAATAATAAATAAAACGATAAACCAAATTGGTGTTAACAGCAGTGCCGTACGCGTAGCCTCAGAAATAAACATCACCATTAATAAAAAGGCGAAAAACGCAAGCACGACGTAGTTGATAAAAGGTGTCAGTGGTGCTTTGAAGATTGAAGCTTCATGTAAAGCACGTTTTTTTCGTTTGTAGATAATGTGCGAAATGATGATAATGCTCCACACCCATATAAAACAAATTGCACTAATCGTCGTCACAACACTAAAGGCGTTCTCTGGCATCAACTTACTTAACAGAGCACCAGCTGATACAACAATAGTAGAAATAACGAGTGCATTACTTGGTACACTGTTTTTGTTGAGTTTGGCGAATGCTGGAGATGCCTGTTTATTGTTACCAAGATTATAGAGCATCCGACTTGTGGAGAATAACCCACTGTTACCTGCTGAAGCCGCTGAAGTAAGCACAACAAAATTTATAATACCAGCAGCAATCGGTATACCTGCTAATGTAAACACTTGGACAAAGGGGCTGCTTGAAGCAGACATCTCATACCATGGGTTAATACATAAAATGACAAATAATGCCCCTACATAGAAAAGTAAAATGCGAAATGGAATTTTATTAATGGCAGAAGGAATATTTTTTTGAGGATCTGCTGTTTCAGCTGCTGAAACCCCCACTAATTCCACACCAACAAATGCAAAGACAACCATTTGGAAGGCCATTAAAAAGCCGTATATACCATTTGGGAACATGCCTCCATGTGCCCATAGATTTTCAACTGATACTGCTCCTGAGCTAGTTTGGAAGCCAGTTACTAGCATAATAAGACCAATAATAATAAGTGCTACAATTGTAATAACTTTAATAATAGCGAACCAAAATTCTAGCTCACCAAAAAGCTTAACAGTTAATAGATTTAGTAGTAATAACAATACGAGGCAACCAATGGCTGGCACCCATTGTGGGATATCAAACCAATATTGTGTATAAACCCCCACCGCAATAATGTCTGCCATCGCCGTCATAATCCAACAGAACCAGTATGTCCAACCTGTGATATAACCTGCCCAAGGCCCTATGTATTCGGATGCAAAATCCGTAAATGAAGTGTAGCCTGCATTGGATAGTAACAATTCACCTAAGGCACGCATCACAAAAAATAGCGCTGTCCCTACAATTAAGTAGGCTAGGATGATCGAAGGCCCTGCTAAGGCAATAGCTTTTCCAGAGCCTAAAAATAAACCAGTCCCAATTGTTCCACCAATGGCAATAAGCTGTACATGGCGATTTTTTAAATCTCGTTTTAATTGTTGCTGTTCCACGTTAATCCCCCTCAAAGATGCATAAAAAACTATGACTGGAAAAATAAAAAGAGACTAGTTGTGACACTAGTCTCGGAAAAACGTCAGAATAACAAATACCATTTATTCGCAGATGTCTACATGAAATAGTGTAGCATCGCTTATAAAAGCTGTATTACTCCTCTGTCCTTTTGCCTGAGATAGTGAACCCTTCGGCGACGCAATGTGCGCTCTCTCCAGAACTGCTCCTGCTATAGTTTGATCCATAGCATTCATAGCTTATTAACTTGATAATCAATTATTATTGTAAGATATTATACATCCTAACAGTGCTTCTAAAATTATTCAACAATAAATTTTAACTATTTTCAGAAAAATAGAAGAATAGGGTTCGTAACTGGCATATCTCTAACGAAAAATAGTATTTTTGGTCATACAAAGTGTTTCGTGAAGGAGTTTTTAAATATGAGGTGGTTTATTGGAAGATTGCTCAACGTAGCTTTCGAAGTGCTCAAACATAAGTGAAAACCGCTCCAAAAAGACATCAAAGCGCTCATTTTTATGAGGACCCGACTCAAGTAGCGAACTCGTTCAAAGTAGATTTTGTATCAAAAAAGGGGACTATAATGCGTTTTGTTGCTTTACTTTTTTATTTTAATGACATGAAGCTTGTACAGCATCATTTGAAATAGATATAATATAGTAGAAACTCTGAATTTTTTTAAAAAAAAGTCGTCTCATAGTACTTTGAGACGACTTTTTTTGATGAGAGCATTAATATTTTTTTGCTTTTATTTTACCTGTCCAAGTTTTGAAACCACCTTGAAGTTGGTAAATTTGGTTGTACCCACGTTTTTTAAGAAATAGTGCAGCACGTGAGCTACGGCCTGTATTTTGACAGTATAGATATACTGGTAAATCTGGGCGGATTTCTTTATAACGTTGACGTAGTGTTGTCGAAGGCACATTTCGTGCACCAAGAATGTGACCAGCATCAAATTCTTTTTGCTCACGAACATCGATCAGCTGGGCTTTACGATAGCCTTCTATGAATTGCTCTTGTGTTAGGTTGGTTACGGCTTTTTTGAGTCGTAGTGCATTAATTCCGATATATGCAATTGTGACTACTAAAACGACACCGATTGTGATAAGTATGTCCAAGATTTTCTTACCCCTTTCTATCTTCTCTATTATTATAAAAGATGCGCTAGCGATAGTCCAATGAGTTTGATAAAATTAACTAGGTTGTAGCGAAATCACTTTTTTCGTTACACAAGCAATCGTTCGCAATTTGAACTGTAGTATAATATTCGTTAAAGTTGACCCACAGGTGGGGCCTGATGGATCATTTTATATTTGTAGGAGATGAGCATATGACAACTTGGTATTTTTTAAATTCAGGGAAATGTAGTCCTTCTTTTAATATGGCACTAGATGAAGCCTTACTTGATTGGCATAGTGAGGGGTTAATTCCACCAGTAATTCGTTTCTACGAGTGGGAGCCTGCGACATTATCCATTGGTTATTTTCAACAAGCTAAAAGAGATATTAATTTAGATGCTGTGCGTGAACAAGGCTTAGGTTTTGTACGTCGACCAACTGGTGGACGAGCTGTCCTACATGAACATGAGCTAACTTATAGTGTCATTGTGACGGAAAGCTATCCGAATATGCCAGAATCTGTGACAGAGGCATATCGTGTGTTAAGTGAGGGAATTTTGCAAGGTTTCCATAACCTAGGTATGGATGCCTATTTTAGTGTACCTGATACAGAGGAGAAAAGAGCGGACCTGAAGAGTCCAAAAAGTGCTGTTTGCTTTGATGCACCAAGTTGGTATGAACTTGTCGTAGAAGGGAAAAAAATAGCTGGAAGTGCTCAAACACGTCAAAAGGGTGTCATTTTACAGCACGGCGCCATTTTATTAGATTTGGATCAAGAGAAATTATTATCCGTATTTAATTTCTCCAGTGAAGAAGCGAAGAATCGTATGCGTAGAAAGCTACCAGAAAAGGCTGTTGCCATCAACAGTCTTGTAAAAGAGCCAGTGACAGTTGAACAATGTGTGACAGCTTTTAGAGATGGCTTTGCAAAATCGTTGCAAATTGAATTAAAACCATTTACACTTTCTGAGGAGCAATTAGAATATGTCCAAGCTTTAGAAGAAAAAAAATATGCTTCAGATGAGTGGAACTTTAAAAAGTAAAAAATGGTATGAAAAAAATATTTTTTAACGTTCAATCCTAGTCATAACAAGTAGTTCTGAATCTATTAAAAAAAGCAAGAGTTGAATTAAAAAACTATATATAGTATCTTTTTTAAAGACATATACACAATATGTAGTGTTTAACGACACAAGATATTGTGTATTTATTTTGTAATGAAGAAAACAAGGGAGGCTAAACGATGGTACTCACAAATCATCAACCCGAAGTAAACAATCAATTTGAACAGTTAAACAAAGATATTGAACAATTCCCGCAGGTACACCCCGTAACATCTGATATGCATATTACACACAAAGGTGTATCAAGACTTGTCATGATCGATCGCTATTCGTTTAAAGACACAGAAAAGAAAACATTGAAAGCCGGCGACTTTGTTGTATTAACGGTAAAAGCTGATCCGAAATTTCCTGCACGTGGTTTAGGGACAATTCAAAAATTGGATATGTCTACAAAAACAGCAGAGATTTTGATTGAAGAGGATTATCGTAGCGCATTAGACGATCCGCAAGAGCAAGAAACGGGTGTGATTACGCGTTCAATTGACGTGTTAGAAAAGCCTCTTGAGATATTTTATGAACAAATTGCAAAACGAAATGCAACGGGCCTTGCCGCTGTTGAAAAAACACCAGAAAAACGTCAAGAATGGTTTGAAAAATTTTATGAGCAATTAGTATCCTTGAAATTCATTCCAGCTGGACGAGTGATTTATGGAGCTGGTTCTGAAACAGATGTAACTTTCTTTAACTGTTACGTGATGCCATTTGTCGCTGACTCTCGTGAAGGTATCAGTGATCACCGTAAGCAAGTAATGGAGATTATGAGCCGTGGTGGCGGTGTAGGAACAAATGGTTCAACATTACGTCCACGCAACACATTAGCTCGTGGTGTAAACGGTAAATCATCTGGTTCTGTTTCCTGGTTAGATGACATTGCTAAATTGACACATCTAGTGGAGCAAGGTGGATCACGTCGTGGCGCACAAATGATTATGCTAGCAGATTGGCATCCAGATATTGTGGAGTTTATTATTTCCAAAATGCAAAATCCACGTATTCTGCGTTACCTGATCGAAAATACAACGGATGAAACAATCATCCGTCTAGCCAAAGAAAAATTAAACTTCAAGCCACTTTCTATGCAAGAAGAAGCGATGTATCAAGGCATCGTGAATTATAAAAACATTGAAGGCTTAGGTGGATTTGATACAGCGATCATTCGTGAGGCTGAAAATAAATTACGTGATGGTGGCACGTACACTGTTCATAACCCAGAGTTTTTAACAGGTGCCAACATTTCTGTGACATTAACAAAAGAATTTATGGAAGCAGTTGAAAAAGATGCTGACTTCGAGCTTCGTTTCCCAGCTGTTGAAGAATATACAAAGGAAGAAATGAGCGTTTACAACACGAAATGGCATGAAGTTGGTGATGTTCGTGAATGGGAGAAAATGGGCTATAAAGTCCGCACATACCGTACAATTAAAGCAAAAGAGTTATGGAATTTAATTAATGTATGTGCAACATACTCAGCAGAGCCAGGTATTTTCTTCATTGACAACGCCAATGACATGACAAATGCAAAGGCATACGGTCAAAGTGTTGTAGCGACGAACCCATGTGGCGAGCAACCACTTGCACCATATTCTGTGTGTAACTTAGCTGCTGTGAATTTAGCACAGTTTGCGAATAAAGAAAATCAATCAGTTGATTACGAAGCACTACGTGAAACAGTTCGTGTTGGTGTTCGTATGCAGGATAATGTGATTGATGCGACACCTTACTTCTTAGAAGAAAACCGTGTACAAGCTCTTGGTGAACGTCGTGTCGGATTAGGCGTTATGGGCTTAGCCGATTTGCTGATTTACTGTGAAAAAGAATACGGTTCAGAAGCAGGTAATGCGTTAGTCGATGAAATCTTTAAAACAATCGCTGAAACTGCGTATGAGGCGTCTACAGAGCTTGCGAAAGAGCGTGGTAGCTTCCCATTCTTAGTAGGTGCTACAGACGAAGAAACAGCTCGTTTACGTAAAGCCTTTACAGAGACAGGCTTTATGCAAAAAATGCCTGCTCATATCAAAGAGCAAATTTTAGCGACTGGTATCCGTAACTCACATTTATTAACGGTTGCACCAACAGGGTCAACAGGAACAATGGTAGGGGTAGCAACAGGTCTTGAGCCATACTTCTCCTTCACGTACTATCGTTCTGGTCGTCTAGGTAAATTCATTGAAGTAAAAGCTGAAATTGTCCAAGAATATTTGAACCGTCATCCAGAAGTAAATGAGCAAGAGCTTCCAGAATGGTTCGTTACAGCAATGGAGCTAAAACCAGAAGCGCATGCGGATGTGCAATGTATTATTCAAAAATGGATCGATTCATCTATTTCTAAAACTGTAAACGCACCAAAAGGCTATACAGTACAGCAAGTTGAAAAAGTGTACGAGCGACTATATAAAGGTGGCGCTAAAGGTGGTACGGTCTATGTTGACGGTAGCCGTGATTCACAAGTACTTACACTAAAAGCAGAAGAAAATGATATGGATCAACTTTCATTTGAAGAGGAATTGGTTGAAGAACATACAAAACGTCCAGTCGTATTAGTAGATACGATTCAAGCGTTAGAGTCAACAACTGTTATTGGCTCAGACGTTGGGAATACATGCCCAGTATGCCGTAAAGGCACAGTCGAAGAAATGGGCGGCTGTAATACATGTACAAACTGTGGCGCACAGTTGAAATGCGGTCTGTAATTAATATTTTAAATTAATTTGTTGTGGCTTTGAAATAAAGTTGCGATCTATATAATGGCAATGAAATACCTCTTTAGATATTTTATCTAGAGGGGTATTTTTCATGTCTAACACAAACAGAACATCTAAAATTATAATTGGCTGTATAACAAGAAGAATTTTTTGAGGTGCAAATTACTTCAATTAGGCGACTCTTGTTGAGTTGGAGGGGAATGTTAGTACAATAAAAATAAGTGTTGTTAGATACATTAAATAAACTAAATGAAATGATTTTGTGCAGCAATTCATTCAAGCCAGGGGTGGCACTATCAACATCATTGGTGATAACATTCAAGCAAAATAAGATTTTCCTAAGCATGTCTGTAAAGCAACGTGTGCAGACAATGCGGCCATGGAGAACTTCTTTGGCTAAATGTATTACAGAGAAGAATTGATCTCCTACGAAGCGTTTAAGAAGAAAATAGAAAAGTATATCGATTACTATAATAATGATCGAATTAAACAAAAATTGGCCGGCATGAGTTCAGTAAAATACCGAACTTATGCCAGCCAATTAGCTGCATAAATAAAACTCTAACTTTAAGGGGTCACTACCAATACAAGCGATCTAACATTTTTCTTTTTTGTCTCAGCCTCTTGTATTTGGCTTTTTCTATTCTGAAAGCTGTTCTTTTCCAACTGTATCTTTTATATAAGAGTGAGAGTTTGCGGCTTCTTCAATTTCCTTGAATGCCCAATGTGTTGCTTTGACATCTGGGAAGCTTGGTTTTGTCACACCGTTTAATGGACCACGTTCAAACATGCGGTTCATCATTACGACTACTTGTGCACGTGTTAAAGCAACATTTGGTGCAAAGCTTCCATTCTCAAGGCCATTGATGAGGCCTGCAGTACGGTTTGCTTCAATAATCCACTGTGCCCAATGGCCTTCAGTATCCTTGAACGTAATTGCCACACCTTCTTCAACATAAAGCTGTTTATAGTTGGCTACGACTGCCGCCATTTCAGCACGTGTGATGTTGGCATTTGTATGGAAGTTACCATTGTTATCACCATTCATAATGCCCTGTTCTTTTACAAAGGCAATTGCTCCTGCAGCACTATGGTTTTTGGCTACATCTTTAAACGGTGCTTTCTTTAATGCTTGTCCTTCTGTATAGCCTAAAATACGAGCCATCATGATCGCTACTTGTGCACGTGTAACATTCTTATCAGGACCAAATGTGCCGTTTGGGAATCCTTTAATATAAGCTTCATGCTCGCTTACCTCTGGCTTTTCAAATTGAATAATGGTAAACGTACTGAACTTATCTACAGTGAAGCGTAGACAAAGCTCACCCTTTGCCATTGTGACGACTTCAGGAAAGACCACTTTTTTCTCACCATCTGAGTGTTCAATAAAGACGGCTAGTTGCTCTAAGAATCTTTGACGTGCTACTGCTTCTGTTGGTACCTTTACATCTCTTAGTGGTAGTGTTACTTGTACTGGACGACTTGGCATATTCGTTTCTATTGTCATTGGACGAGCTACCACACCCCAATCGTTACTTTGTAGTGTCTCTCGGACAACTTTTTCTACTTTAGCGCGTTCTTCAATCGCTTGACGCTCGCTTTCTTTCTTTACTGGTACTAAACGGAAGTAGAAGTTATCGTCAAGGCCTTCCATTGAGCTTTGTGGAATTGCAATATGACCATTTACTGTTGAAATTTCTAGTGATAAACCATTGTCACGTAATGTTTGTAGAGATTGCTTTGGTATTTCTACTGTTACTTTATCCACTTCATCATTCACATCAGGAATGACGATACGTGCAATGTTATTGCCAATTTGTTTTGCTTTTTCTACAGTTTCTAATGCTTGCGTTGGTGTGAAGTTGACAAAGTCTATCATTTCACCATTGGCATGTTTAGTGCGTTCAATTTCCACTGTTGTTTTTTCAAGTGGATGGTTACCATCAATTTCTAATGCTACTTGGATTTTCGTTGTTGTCGAGCTTGGATTAGTTGTTGCAGGGATAGAATTTGGTGTCCATGTATCACCATTGCTACTTGATTTTTGAACCGTAAAATTAATTTTATATGTTTTTGTTGTAAATCCATCTTCTGCTGTGACAACAATTGTTGTTGTACCTGGTAAACTTGTTGCATTCGTCACGACTGCACTCGCTTTATCCTTATCTGCGACAGTCGGAATTACCTTAGGAACCATAGTAGTGTATGACGGTAATTCGACATTGTATATTTCTTTTTGAGATTCGAACTCTGCTACAGTTGAGGCGTTAACAGTTAGATTACTTAATGTTGCATTATTGCTTAAAGTTGGTGTTAAATTTTTAACCGTAAAATTAATTCTATATGTTTTTGTTGTAAACCCATCTTCTGCTGTGACAACAATTGTTGTTGTGCCTGGTAAACTTGTTGCATTTGTCACAACAGCATTCGCTTTATCCTTATCTGCAACAGTTGCCATTACACCTGGAACCGTAGTAGTACCTGCTGGTAATTCTACGTTGTATATTTCCCTTTCAGATTCAAACTCTGCTACAGTTGAAGCATTAACTGTTAAGTCTCTTAATGTTGCATTATTGCTTACAGTTGGTGTTGAATTATTTTCAACATCCTCTAAAGTCTGTTCAATATTGCTATCTAAACTATAAAAATACTCAACTGTTTTAGCTTCACCAGGTTTCATGTTACCAACAGCAAAAGTTAAACCAATCCATGAATCATAAGTTGTTTCAGCTACTTTACCGTCATCATTAAATGCAGTTGGATCAAATGGATTGGAACTATTAATGGATGCGCGTGATTTTGAATCTGTAGACATCAAAATCAATGCATTTCCAGTAATAGGACCCTTCGATAATACAACAGATTTAGCATCATTCGGATAGTTAAATGGAACCGAATTGATAGTATCAAATATAAGATTCTTATCCGCATCAATATCAGGATCTACAGAACGCATATAACGTACATCTAAAAGTTCTCTATCTGTCATATTCGTCATTTTAACTGTAGCTTTAAAAAATTTATCATTTGCTTTAAATGAAACAGTTTGTTCTATTTTTAATGCACCATCAGACGTTACCCCACTCGTTTTTGCTACTAAATTATCTTCTGTCGATAAATCTTCATTAGTGCTCATTAGAATCTCCATAGATCCTAAAGCATTTGCATTTAAAAATACTTTTGTGCTATCATCACTTTCTTTATAACCAACATAAAATCCTTCGTATGGGCTTCCTGGTAAGAAATAATCGCCACTGTTCATTGCTTCCCCACTATCAAACCCATCAGAATCCACTGTAAATCCTAAATTTTGACGTCCAGTAGGATGGAAATCTATTGGGGCTGCACTTTCCGTTCCAAACGAACCACCTTTTGAAATCCCCATCTCAATGTATTTTCCTCCAAGGAAGATATCATCACCAACTTTTTCATGTCTCGCATAGGAAACATTTTCCGGAACTATCAACTCTTCAGGTTGAGATTCTTCCGGCGCTATCGGCTCTTCAATTTGTGATGCTTCTGCTCCTACAGAACTTACAGGAAACAAGCTAAGTAATAACATACAAATTGTCATTATCAATAAATCTTTGCTTTTTTTCATAACTTTTTCTCCTTTCCGAATAGGATAATGCCTCGTTTTATATTTTTTTATAATGAGGATTCATTAACAAAGTTATTATAAATAAACAAACTCTCAAATAACTCTCAAAAAAATAATGAATTTTCCTATTTAGATAGAAGAGTTTTACAAGTCTTTAAT
>NZ_PXXX01000017.1 GCF_003367505.1 Lysinibacillus capsici | reverse complement strand
TTTTGCTGGCATCATGTTTGATGTCCAAAATTGTGTTTCGTTCACTAGCAAAACTAGCTACTTAAAACTTTATTGATTACGTTTTGCTTGTTCAGTTTTCAAGGTTCATTTAGCAATCATCTCTCGACAGCAACTTTTAAATTATAACATTTCTTCACTTCGTTGTCAACACTTTTTTTAAAATGTTTTTTCAAATCAGCGGAGACAACTTTTAAATTATATTATAATCAATTATTCATGTCAACATCTTTTTTTCAAATTGTTTTTGAAGTTCAATGTTGTTGATTGCATCGTCTTAACGACAAGTAATAATTTATCACGTTAGAAAAAACTTCGCAAGTGTTTTTTATACAAAATCTAATTTAATTTAACAAACTTGCTTTAATAAGCAAATTTGTGTATTTACGAGAATCGTAAATCATAGTATCTTTCCTTATTTATTATTTGTTTTACTATACATCTCTTTCTATTAAATCTCAATATCTTAAATTAAAATACTACTTACTTTTCAAGTTAAACATAGCTCATAAAACTTAGTGTAAAATTACTTCCTAAATAAAACTACAAATCTAATTAGTTGTTTAGGTCAAAGAAGGTTTTTAAAAATTGCATTATGAAAATAAGCAGGCGCTAAAGTAGAAGTACTTTAGCGCCTGCTTATTTCTAATAGTCCCTATTTTATTTCATTACCTTGAGGGTCAACTATATTTAAGCACCACAAGAAGTTATCCCATGCAGAATACCAGCCACTAAAGATTTCAGAAGAATCGTCCCAACGAACATCAAATTTCTTATGGCCATCTATTTCTACTAAATATAAAGTAAGATTCTCGTCTTTTTTAGCAACGACTAATTTCATACCATGCTCGAGCTCTTCCTCCGTAAATGGAACATCAGAAACAGAACGTAATTGTGCCTGTTCAAATACTTGTTTGTTAATAATTTTGTAATTCATTATAAGCCCCCAATAAAATACTTCTTTTTATACTTATTGTATTTGATTTGAAAAACATAGAACTATAAAAGTATAACCTAAATATAATCTACGTTTAAACAACTTAATTTTTTTCATTGAGCAAAAAGAAAGAGAACTCACCTATCCTGTGAATTCTCCTCTTAATTCATTGAATGCTCTTTAGCAGCTCTATAAAGAGCCTACGCAGTAATTTATTTTGTAATATGACGCATTGTTGGGAACAATAATACATCACGAATTGATGGTGAATTTGTTAGTAGCATAATTAAACGGTCAATACCTATACCTAAACCACCTGTTGGAGGCATACCGTATTCTAATGCTTCAATGAAATCATTGTCCATTTCATGTGCCTCATCATTACCTGCTTCTTTTTCTGCTAATTGTGCTTCAAAGCGTTGGCGTTGGTCGATAGGGTCATTTAACTCTGTGAAGGCATTGGCGTGCTCACGACGAACGATAAATAACTCAAAGCGATCTGTAAAACGCTCGTCCTCTGGATTTTTCTTCGCAAGAGGTGAGATTTCTACAGGGTGACCATATACAAATGTAGGCTGTACAAGCGTCTCTTCTACTTTCTGTTCGAAGAATTCATTGATAATATGACCTACTTCGTGAACATCCTTCACTTCAACTCCATGCTCTTTAGCAAGTGCTTGTGCTTGTTCTTTTGTCATCGGCTGCCAGAAGTCTACACCTGTTGCCTCTTTTACAGCGTCAACCATATGAACTCGTTTCCAGCCTACAGCAAGGTTGATTTCATCTTCACCATATTGAACAGAAGTTGTACCGAGAACTTCTTGAGCAACATGTGCAATAAGGTTTTCAGTTAGAGACATGATATCTTGATAATCAGCATATGCTTCATATAGTTCAATCATTGTAAATTCAGGGTTGTGGCGTGTAGAAATCCCTTCATTACGGAACACACGTCCGATCTCGTAAACTTTCTCTAAACCACCAACTATTAAACGTTTTAAATGCAATTCGATGGCAATTCGCATATATAATTCCATATCAAGGGCATTGTGATGCGTAATAAATGGACGAGCTGCTGCGCCACCTGCAATTGTGTGAAGCATTGGTGTTTCTACTTCTAAGTATCCAGCATTATCTAAATAATTTCGGATTGCACGAATAATTTTCGAACGCGTGATAAATGTCTTTTTGCTATCTTCGTTTGTCATTAAATCTAGATAACGTTGACGATAACGTTGCTCAACATCCTGTAAGCCGTGGAATTTCTCTGGCATAGGACGTAGCGCTTTTGTAAGGAATGTGAATTCCTCAGCCTTTACAGAAAGTTCTCCCACTTGTGTACGGAACACGTTACCACGCACACCCACGATATCTCCTAAATCAGCTTGTTTAAATAATTCATACGCTTCTTCGCCTACATGATCTTGACGAACATAAATTTGAATTTGACCATTTAAATCTTGAATATGTGCAAAGCCAGCTTTTCCTTTACCACGTTTCGTCATAATACGGCCCGCAATAATTACCTCTTGAAGGTTTTCCTCAAGCTGTTCTTTTGTTTGATCTGCAAATTGATCACGTACTTCTGTTGATAAATGTGTACGCTCAAAACGGCTTCCAAATGGGTCTTGTCCATTTTCTAGTATCGTTGTCATCTTTTGGCGTCTCACCAATAGTTGATCATTTAATTCTTCTATATTTGACACTTGTTTCACTCCTTAAGTAAATTGTCCGCGTTTACGTCCATAATATTTCTATTGTACACAATTTTAGTGCTGTAATCATCTGTTTCAATTTATTTTCAATCCAACATAAAATAATTAATAATTCTAAAAATTAAAAGTGCTGCTGAAAAGGCGCCTCTATCAAATTATAGAGACGCCCATAATAAAAACTATATCATTAATTCTTTAACTTCTGGAACAATTAATTTAGATTCGCTTTCTTCATACTCCTGTACAAGACTATTTAATAGTACCCGAAGTTCTGCCGCAGTTTCTGTTTGGTTAATAGCGTTGCGGGCCTTACCATTACCTCGAATTCCTTTTAAATACCATGATGCATGCTTGCGCATTTCCCGTACTGCAATTCCTTCCCCTTTTAATTGAAGAAGTCGTTCAAAGTGCAGTAAACATACGTCCATTTTTTCTCGTACACTTGGCTCTTCTTTTAATTCACCAGTTGCTAGGTATTCAACCGTACGATAGATCATCCATGGATTACCTAAAGCAGCACGTCCAATCATTACTGCATCTACACCTGTAGTTTCCAGCATACGTTTAGCATCTTGGGGTGTTTCCACGTCACCGTTACCAAGCACAGGGATGCTGACATTTTCCTTTACTTGACGAATATAATCCCAGTTCGCTTTACCCTCATACATTTGTACACGTGTACGACCATGAACTGCTACTGCAGCTGCACCTGCACGCTCAACAGCTTGAGCGTTTTCAATCGCAAAGATATGTTCTTCATCCCAACCAATACGCATTTTTACGCTAACCGGCTTTTTAACAGCATCCACAACAGCCGCTACCATCTCATATACTTTATTAGGATCAAGTAGTAAACGTGCTCCCGCTTCACATTTTATAATTTTATTAACAGGACATCCCATGTTGATATCAATAATATCAGCAGTCGTATTTTCATCCACATATTTTGCTGCTTCCACTAAGGTTTCTTTATCTCCACCAAAGATTTGCAGTGAAAGAGGATTTTCACGTTCATCGATATAAAGCATACCTAATGTTTTTTCATTCTTTTGGACAATGCCCTTATCACTAATCATTTCAGCATATACGAGACCTGCCCCAAACTCCTTAACCGTTAATCGGAAAGCAGAGTTACAAATCCCAGCCATTGGCGCTAATACTACTCGGTTGTCCATGACAATATCGCCAATTTGAAATGGCTTCTCTGTTGACTGACTCAACGTTTTTCTTCCTCCTCTATAGGCTTTACCTATTTTCTCTATCTATCGTTAATGCTATACGCTGATAATTCATTCCTATACAAATACTTAATTCACCGCTGACGGCTCATTAAAGTGGTTCCAGAAGATTACGCCTTCCTTTTCACAATCCATTTGCTGTAACAGATCATGCGCTTGTTGTAGCTGTTCATCGAAAGGTGATGGCGTGATCTCTACAAGTGGTACTAGGACGAACGCTCGCTCGTACATTCTTGGATGAGGAACAATTAAGTTCTCCGTTTCAATATTCTCTTGATTGTAAAGTAAAATGTCAAGATCAATAACTCTTGGGCCCCAGCGGAATTCTCTTACACGCCCTAATTCCCGTTCGATTTCTTGGCAAATATTCAACATCTCAACAGACGATATAGCTGTTTTTAGATGAACAGCTATATTCAAAAAATCGGCCTGATCCGTATAACCTACAGCAGCTGTTTCAAAAACAGATGAAACACGAATCAACTCTAGTTCCTTCTTTTCTTTTAAAAGGTCTACTGCATGCTGAAGATTCTCATATCTCTCCCCCATATTTGTTCCGATAGATAAATAGACATCCTTCATTAGAAATCCCCCCTCGTAACCTCAACAGAGACTTCTTTATAATAACCATGAATAGGTGGGTCTGGTTTAATAAGCTCTACACGAACTCCTTTTACTTTATCAGGATAGGTTGCTAAAATCACATTAGCTATTTTCACAACAAGAGCCTCAATAAGCTTAAACGGTTCACCCTCTACAATATCCCGACATAACGCATATACCTCTGCATAATTTACGGTATAAGAAAGATCATCCGTTTCACCGGCTTTTGTCATGTCTACTGCAAGCGAAACATTTGCTCGAAAGCGTTGGCCTAGAGTGGTTTCAGCTGCTAATACACCATGATAACCATAAAACTGCATGTCCTTTAAATGAATATAATCCATCACGCTTCCTCCTTAAACAAACGTTTACCCACTAATACATCCGTCATATACGTTGCCCGCGCCATTTCCTTTACATCATGAACTCTTATCATATGACAACCCTTTTCAATTCCATAAACCACTGTGGCGCTTGTCCCTTCAAGACGCTCCTCAACAGGTAAGTTTAAGACATTACCAATCATTGATTTACGTGATGTTGCTAATAATACGGGATAGCCCATAGCCACTAAATCCGATAAGTGTTGCATCATAGCTATATTTTGTGCAGTATTTTTAGCAAAGCCGATACCTGGGTCTAAGATGATATGATGATCGGGAACTCCCGCTTGCTGTGCAATGGCAATACTTTTTTCTAAATCTGCCTTTGCAGTCGTCCAAAAATCAACACCATAATCCATATTTTCACGGTTATGCATTAAAATGATTGGAACATGTAAGTCTGCAGCAACCTGAGCAATTTCTGGTTCTGCCTTTGCTCCCCAAATATCATTGATGATATGTGCGCCGGCTTCAATTGCGGCACGCGCCACACTTGCTTTATACGTATCAACTGAAATAATGACCTTTACTTCTTGTGCTAACGCTCGAATAACAGGCACGATGCGTGCAATTTCATCTTCATCTGAAATTCGTTCGTACCCAGGACGTGTAGATTCTCCACCTACATCGATAATTTTTGCTCCTTCAGCCACCATTTTTTTTGCTTGAGTAACTGCAGCCTCCACATTGTTATACTTTCCTCCATCAGAGAAGGAGTCCGGTGTAACATTTAGAATCCCCATAACAAATGTTTCTTGTCTATAGTCTAATGTAATACCATTAATCGTTAATGGTTTCGTATATTTTTCTAGCATGTAAACGCTCCTTCTATCCTCGTTCCACTTCTTGAACAAATGCGCTATGCAAAATGGAATAAATAGGTCCTTTATTGCCTAAAAATCGCTGGTTCGCCAAGCTACTAATAGGCACAAGTTCTTGTACTGAATTGGTAATGAAGCATTCCGTACTTTGTAGTAAATCCTCTTTTGTATAAAAGCCTTCCTGTACGTCAAGGTTTAGCGCACTAGCCTTTTCTATAACCCATGCACGAATAATTCCTGGTAAAATACCTGTCTCCAAAGAAGGCGTATATAGTATATCATTTTTTATCCAAAATATATTTGATGTCACACCTTCAGCTACATAGCCTGATTCTGTTAAAAAGAAACCTTCTTGTTGAGCCAGTGATGGCATTTCAAAGCGACCAAGCACGTTATTGCCGTAATGGTGCGATTTAACACGAAATGCTTGTTCAGGTGTATTACGTGGTATGGTAAGCCATTGTGCAAACTTTTCAGTACCACGCGGCGTGTCTTGAAGTTCCTTGCGAAAAATGATGATATTAGGTTGTCTATATTCTGTTGGCTGTAATCCAATATTATGTTCACCCGCAGATACATTTAAACGGAAGTAACCATCCTGACCGCCAGCAAGTTGATTTAGTTGTTGCACAGCCTCAAGTAATACACTTTCAGGATAGTTTAAATGAATGTGATATTGTGATAAAGCATGCTGTAATCTTTCCATATGTGCTTCCCAGTAAAATACCTGACCACCATATGTTCGGAACGTTTCAAAAAATCCTAATCCATATAAAAATCCATGATCAAATGGCGAAATTCTCAGATCCTGGGCCGCCATATAGTTTCCGTTCATCCAGCACTGCATCTATTTCACTCCTTCTATATACATTTCTATAAATTGGCGAAGAAGTTGTTTCCCTTGCTCTGTCATAATGGATTCCGGATGATATTGTACACCCTCAATAGGATATTCCTTATGACGTAAACCCATAATTTCTCCTTCTTCTGTCCAAGCTGTTACTTCTAGACACGCTGGTAATGTCTCCTTTTCTACAATAAGAGAATGATAGCGAGTTGCTTGGAATGGATTTGGCATGCCTTTATGCAAACCCACTTCAGCATGCAGCACGGGTGATGTCTTCCCATGCATTAAACGTTCCGCTTGTATGACATGACCACCAAACACTTGTGCAAGCGCCTGATGTCCAAGACAAACTCCTAAAATCGGAATATTTCCCGCGAAATATTTAATAATGTTCAGGCTTTCCCCCGCCTCATTTGGACTACATGGCCCTGGAGAAATAACAATCATATCTGGCGAAAGTTGTTCTATTTCTTCTACTGTAATAACATCATTACGTTTTACTACTATGTCATGACCAAATTCACCCAAATATTGGACGATGTTATAAATAAATGAATCATAGTTATCGATCATCAAAATCATATTACTCGCTCCTC
This sequence comes from Lysinibacillus capsici, assembly GCF_003367505.1. Lineage (GTDB taxonomy): Bacteria > Bacillota > Bacilli > Bacillales_A > Planococcaceae > Lysinibacillus > Lysinibacillus capsici. The sequence goes on along the minus strand of NZ_PXXX01000017.1, from coordinate 47,905 downwards.
TGCCATTGCCTTTGCCTGCCACATTGCTTTCGCTTTATTTAAAGATTCCTGATACTCTCTTTCCGGAACAGAGTCAATGACAATGCCTGCTCCAGCTTGAATATGCGCAACCCCATCTTTTACAAATGCTGTACGGATTACAATATTAAACTCCATATCACCTGTAAAGCCTAGCCAGCCGATTGAGCCTGTATATAAACCACGTCGTACAGGCTCCAATTCTTCAATAATTTCCATAGTGCGGATTTTAGGCGCTCCTGTAATTGTCCCACCTGGGAACATCGCACGAATAACATCTGCATTCGTTTTACCTTCTGCTATTTCTCCACGCACATTCGAAACGATATGCATAACATGGGAATAGCGCTCAATGACCATAAACTCATCCACTTCCACTGTTCCATAGGTGGATACACGTCCTAAATCATTGCGCTCTAAATCCACTAACATCACATGCTCAGCACGCTCTTTATCATTATCAATTAATTCTTGAGCCAACGCTAAATCTTCCTCTTCAGACTTCCCTCTTGGTCGAGTGCCAGCGATTGGTCTCGTCGACAACTCATTGCCTTGACGCTTGACTAGTAACTCTGGCGATCCAGAAACAACAGAAAAATCAGGTGCTTCAATATAAGCCATATATGGCGACGGATTAAACGCTCGTAGTGCCTCATAGACATCTAGTGCATTTGCATTGAGTTTCTTAGACTGACGAACAGATAAATTCACCTGAAAGACATCGCCTTGTGCGATATACGTTTGGATTTTTTTAACTGCTGCCTCGAAATCGCCTCCTGCAAATGAAACAAGCAACTCATTTTCATCATTCTTAACTTCTATAGCAGTTGTTTTCTCAAATTTGCGCGCGTCTAATCCAGCCTGTGCAGCAACCTGCCAGATGTTAGCCCATTCTTCCAAGTTAACCTCATTCTCTTCTAACTTCATAAGTGTCACTGTATTCGTTTTCACATCATGTACGGCCCAGCAATCAAAGATATAATAATAGATATCAGGCACTTGTAAATCATCTGTTGCCGTATTAGGAAGCTCCTCGATTTTACGAGCATAATCATACGACACAAATCCAATAGCCCCTCCCTGAAAAACAGGTAGCTCTGCATTATAAGAAACCTGATATTCCGCCACAAGCTCTTCCAGTAAGTCGAGGGACTCCCCTTGTAAAACTTCCTGTCTGCCATTTCTCCAATTTACGAAAAGCCCACCCTCTACTGATCGTGCGGTAGCTAATGGATTCCACGCAGCTATTGAAAAATGTCCACCACGTCCACTTTCTAAAAACACATGTGCTTGCTGCGTCTCTGTCTGCCTTTTATAGCTATAAAAAAATGAATCTGCATCCATCGTTAATGTTTTTGTAAGTATTGTTTTCAAGTTATTTTTCCCCTTTAAACATATGATGTGATTCCATCTTAACTTGATTATTACATAGAAGCGAATGTTTTTATAATTTTCATAGTGCCCTAGTTTTCACACTAAAAAAGGGCCCCTTTATAAAGGAGCCCTTACATAAAAAAATTGAATTAGTCTTCAAATTGATATAAAGGTGTTGATAGATAACGCTCACCATTAGAAGGCACAATAGCAAGGACATTCGAACCCTTACCTAAACGTTTTGCCGCTTCAATTGCAGCATAGATTGCAGCACCAGATGAAATACCACATAGGATTCCTTCTTCACGTGCTACTTTACGTGCTACTTCAAAAGCAACCTCATTCTCAACAGGGAATACTGAAGAATAGACTTCTGTATCTAAAACTGCTGGTACAAATCCAGCGCCAATTCCTTGAATTTTATGAGGCCCTGGTTGACCACCAGAAAGAACTGGTGAATCCTTTGGTTCAACTGCAATGATTTCAATGTTTGGATACTTTTCTTTTAAGACCGCACCAGCACCAGTAATTGTACCACCAGTGCCGACACCAGCTACAAAAGCATCGAGTGTCAGGCCATCAAATGCTTCTACAATTTCTGGGCCTGTTGTTAAACGGTGAATTACCGCGTTCGCAGGATTTGTAAATTGTTGTGGTAGGAAGTAGCCATGTTCTTCAGATAGTTCTTCTGCTTTAGCAATTGCACCTTTCATACCTGCTGGACCAGGTGTTAATACAAGCTCTGCACCATAAGCACGTAATAAATTACGACGCTCTAAGCTCATAGTTTCTGGCATAACTAAAATGGCTTTATAACCTTTAGCAGCTGCAATCATTGCAAGACCAATACCTGTATTACCAGATGTCGGCTCAATAATCGTACCACCAGGTTTTAATGTCCCGTCTTTTTCCGCAGCTTCAATCATAGCTAAAGCTAGACGGTCTTTCACCGAGCTTCCCGGATTAAAATATTCTAATTTTACATACACAGTACCTTCATTTTCACTTGTTGCATGATTTAATTTTACAATTGGTGTTTTACCAACTAATTCAGCTACCGAGTTTGCTAATCTACTCATTTACTAATCCACTCCCAATCCCTACTATTTTTATAGGTTTTACTTATTTTGTATTTTATCAATTTTTCCATTCGATTGTCAATAAATAAAACTAATATTTTCAGAATATTTATCATTGCTATGAAAAGGAAAAATCTTATCCTCACTAAAGAAAAAGAACCTGCATTTATTGGGTAATTCACTACGAATGCCTGTAAGTTTGATCAGACTCATTTTACCCCGCAAAACCTGCAGACTCTTTTCATGTATTATTTTTCTTTTTTAGTCTCTCCATAATACCAAGTAGCATTAAATTCCGACCAAAATGCTTCCGGCGTAACAGATTGCGGTAATTGCTCTAAAGCTAATTCTCGCTCAATATGTTCTTTCACATCGTCATATGTAAAGGATTGTCCTTCTAATATCTCTTGTACTTGAACAATGCCATAATGACCATTATCTAACTTAAAGGCTTTACTTACCTCATCTGCCTTTAGTGATTTTACAGTATTAATAATTGCAGGGTCTACATTTTCCTGATTTTCTGTAAGGAAACCAATATCCCCTCCTAAACTCGCTGAAGCACTATCAACAGAAATTTCTCGTGCCAGCACTGTAAAATCAGAGCCATTTTTTAATTCACCCAGTGCCTCATCAGCAGCTTTTTTTGAATCGACCTCAATAAAATTCGTACGATAGCTTGTTTTTGTATTATATAAGCCTTGATTTTCCTCATAATACTTTTCAACGTTTTCTTCCTCTATCACTACATCTTTCGTGAGTACCTTATCCAATATAAGCTGTGATCGAATCTTTTGGCGTAGTTGCTCTGCCGAAAGATTTTGCATGGCTGTATCATACTTATCTTGAGCAGATCGCATTAACGCTAATTCCAGATCAATTTCTTTATCAGTAACTTTAATTTTATATGTTTTTGCGGCCTTTTCCATTACCGTTTCATTTACTAAATTTTGGAGTGTTTCTTTACCATATCGTTCTTCCATAGCAATCATCCACTCTTGGCGTGTGATAACATCCCCGTCAATGGCAGCGACTTGTTCGTCGCTACCAATTTCCTGACCTTTGTTCGGGATCAACCAACTAATGAACCATAATACATTTCCTAATAACAAAACTGCTATGACAGCTAAAGCAGGCTTTGTCTTTAAACGACGTTGCAATAAAGGAGTTTGGTTTGGTGTTACATTGGTTGAAGGTCGCCGATTACGCGTTGAGCTCATCGATAAACCCTTCTAGCTCATCTTTAGAAAAGCTATATGTCTCTAAGCAGAAGTGACATTGTGCCTCTGCACCGCCGTCCTCATCAATCATTTCTCTAATCTCTGCAGTTCCTAGACCTAAAATTGCCGCACCAAACCGCTCTTTTGAACATTGACATTTAAATTCAACTGGCATGGAATCTAAAATTTGTAGATGTCCATTTCCTAATACAGCTTCTAAAATTTGCTCTGGTGTAAAGCCTTTTTCAATCATTTTGGAAACAGGCTCTATTGTAGCAAGGTGTTGCTCAATTTCAGTTATCGTTTCTTCCTCACAACCTGGCATTAATTGAAGTATAAATCCGCCAGCTGCAAGAATAGTGTTGTCTGGATTAACTAATACGCCTAAACCTACAGATGATGGTACTTGCTCAGATGTAGCAAAATAATAAGTAAAATCTTCAGCAATTTCGCCTGAAACAATTGGTGTTTGTCCTGAAAACATATCTCTTAAACCAAGGTCTTTAACAATTGTAAGAGCACCTTCTGTTCCAACACCTGCTCGAACATCTAGCTTACCTTGCTCGTTTAAATCAAAGTGTACATGGGGGTTTGTCACAAATCCACGCACTTCTCCATGTGCATTACTATCAATTACCATTGGGCCAATTGGACCGTTGCCCTCAATTTTAATAGTAATTTTCTCTTCACCTTTTAGCATGGCTCCCATCATAACTGCCGCTGTCATTGAACGACCTAAAGCTGCTGATACAACTGGCCATGTATCGTGACGGCGTTGCACTTCTCCTACTGTGGCTGTTGTACGTGCTGCAAACACACGAACTTGTCCATTAAATCCTAAACCTCTTACTAAATAATCACTCATAAATGGAATGTCCCTCATTTCCTATTGGTTACGTTTATAGAGCTTATATAAACCCTTTAACGTTAAAAATGGATCTACAACATCTATAATTTGTGTCTCCCCTGCAATTAGATTTGCTAATCCACCTGTAGCAATAACTAATGGCTCCTCTTTACTTTGTGCTTTTATACGATTAACAATGCCCTCAACTTGCCCGACAAAGCCATAAAAAATTCCCGACTGCATGGCAGAAACGGTCGTTTTCCCCACGATATGTGTAGGTCGAACGATTTCAATACGCGGCAATCTTGCAGCCTGTGTATAAAGAGCCTCTGTAGAAATAGTGATGCCTGGCGCAATAGCTCCACCCATGTAATCGCCCTTTTCGTTCAAATAACAATAGGTTGTTGCTGTCCCAAAATCAACTATGATACAAGGGGCCTTATATAAATCTAGAGCTGCTATGGCATTCACTATGCGATCAGACCCAACCTCACGAGGATTTTCGTATTTAATATTTAAACCTGTTTTCACACCTGGTCCTACTATCAATGGCTTTTTTCGAAAATACTTCTGGCACATCGCCTCTAGTGAAAACATAATTGGTGGCACAACTGAGGATATAATAATGCCTGTTATTTGTTCAAATGAAATGCCTGCATGATTAAAAAATGAAAGAACTTGCATGGCATATTCATCTTCTGTTTTATGAAGATCCGTCACCATACGCCAATGGAAGGCTAATTGATCGTTGTCATCATAGACACCTAATACAATATTGGAATTCCCTGCATCTAAAACCAAAATCAAGAATGACACCTCCCATGTCGTCATTGTAACTTTCACATTCCCCGTATTACAATATTCTCTCTAACTGGAATGAGGATAAAACACTTTAGAAAATGATACCATACTTTTTATCTTGATTCAGCAGATGTTGTTTGTACTGGAGGGATAGTCTTAAGTACATCACCTTCTACTACAGGTGGAGATAAATACCTATACATGTTATCATCCTTCTTTAAAAAGAGGCCCCTTAAATATGGTAGCCTCTCTTACAATCATTTGAAATTAAATTTTTCTGGATCTGGACCACAACGTAGTCCATCGTTCATTGCATCTAACTGTGTCATTTCTTGCTCAGTTAACGTAAAATCAAAAACAGCTAGGTTTTCAGTCATACGTGCAGGTGTCATCGTTTTTGGAATCGTGACAACATCATGTTGCACATCATAGCGTAATACAATCTGTGCAGGCGTTTTGCCATATTTAGATGCTAGCTCTTGAATCAATGCCTCTTCCAGTAGAGAACCATTCATCAACGGAGACCATGCCTCTACCTGTATGCCCTTATCCTTACAGTAGGCACGTACTTCCTCCTGTATTAAATGCGGATGGAATTCAATTTGATTTATAACAGGGATGACAGTCGTTTCCTTCAAAAGGCTTTCCAAATGGTGTACATGGAAATTACTAACACCAATTGAACGTACTCGACCATCTTGATAAATCTTTTCTAGTGCTTTATAAACTTCAATATAATTTTGGTCTATTCCAGGCCAATGTACTAAATATAAATCTAAATAGTCTAATCCTATTTTTTCTAGACTGCTGTCATATGCCGCAAGTGTTTCTTCATAGGAAAGTCCATCGTTCCAAACTTTTGATGTGATAAATAATTCTTCACGAGTTACCAAGCCTTCTTCAATGGCTGCTCGTATTCCTCGTCCAACACTTTCTTCGTTTCGATATACTTGTGCTGTATCAATACTACGATAGCCTTTTGCTATAGCTGTTTTGACTGCTTCAGCTAGGTCATCTCCTTCGGGTACTCGAAAGACACCATATCCAACCAATGGCATTTTAAGACCATTATTCAATACAACATTTCCCACGCATATACACTCCTATCTTTTTTGGCTAACATCTCTCTAAATGGCAGAGTTGCATGCAGCTTGTCTTTTTTACTACTCTATCCTAATGCTTATTAGTAAGAAAAGGCAAAGAAAAAGACTGCTTACTGAACTAGTAAACAGTCTTCCCTATTTTTAATCACGTTTTTCATCGATACCCTTAGGTGCATCATTCGGTTCTTTACGTTCTTTTGCTAAATCCAAAGTTGTTGGATTTGACTCTTTACTTAGTAGCTCTTTTTCAACAACTGGTTCGCCAATAGTATCTAATGTAGGCTTTGCTTCAATCTTTGGAGTGTTCTCCTCAATTTTTTCTGCAGCCTCTGGTTCCGGTAACACACCGTGATCACGTAAATGCTCAATTTCTTGTGCATTTAATGTTTCTTTTTCCATTAGTGTATTGGCAATTAAATCAAGCAGGTGACGTTTTTCCGTAAGGATACGCTTAGTACGCTCATATTGTGTATCAATTATTTTTTGCATTTCTTTATCAATTTCATAGGCTATTGAATCAGAATAGTTCTGGTCAGAATTAAAGTCGCGGCCAAGGAATACATTACCACCTTGACTTGAACCAAATTGCATAGCTCCAAGATTCTCACTCATTCCGTATTCAGTAACCATAGCACGGGCAATGCTTGTAACCTTTTGGAAATCGTTATGTGCTCCAGTAGAAACTTCACCAAGAACAATTTCTTCAGCTACACGACCACCCAGAAGACCTGCAATACGATCTAAAAGCTCTTGCTTTGTCGTAAAGAAGCGCTCTTCCTTCGGTAACATAATCGCATATCCACCCGCTTGCCCACGAGGAACAATTGTTACTTTGTGTACTGTATCAGCCTCATCTAGCTCAAGACCAACGACTACGTGGCCGGCTTCATGGAAGGATACCAGTTTCTTCTCTTTCGCAGAATATACGCGACTGGCTTTTGCAGGACCAGCGATTACTCGGTCTGATGCTTCATCAATATCTGCCATATTTATAGTGCGCTTACTTTTTCGAGCCGCTACAAGCGCTGCTTCGTTTAGTAGATTTTCTAAATCCGCACCTGAGAAACCTGGCGTACGTTGAGCAACAGCTGCTAAATCAACTGTATCTGCTAAAGGCTTATTACGTGCATGTACTTTAAGAATTGCCTCACGTCCTTTTACATCAGGATGACCTACTGTAATTTGACGGTCAAAACGACCTGGACGTAATAATGCTTTATCTAAAATATCCGGGCGGTTTGTTGCGGCAATGATAATAATCCCTTCATTAGCACCAAAACCATCCATTTCAACTAATAACTGGTTTAATGTTTGTTCACGCTCATCATGGCCTCCACCGAGACCAGCACCACGTTGACGACCTACTGCATCAATCTCATCGATAAAGATGATACATGGAGCATTTTTCTTAGCATTTTCAAATAGATCTCGGACACGAGAAGCACCAACACCGACAAACATTTCTACGAAGTCAGAACCTGAGATAGAGAAGAATGGAACACCTGCTTCACCTGCTACTGCTCGTGCAAGTAATGTTTTACCTGTACCTGGAGGACCTACAAGTAAGATACCCTTTGGAATACGGGCACCAATTTCAGTGAATTTGCGGTGGTCTTTTAAGAATTCTACCACTTCAACAAGTTCTGCTTTCTCTTCATCAGCACCTGCTACATCTGTAAAACGCACTTTTTTCTTTTGATCATCATACAGTTTAGCTTTGCTTTTACCAAAGCTCATCACTTTATTACCGCCACCCTGAGATTGACTCATTAGGAAGAAGAATAAGAAAATGATGATAATGAAAGGAATAATTCCTGTAAAGAATTGAATCCATCCACTTGTTTCTGGTGCTGCTAAAAAACTAATATTACTATTTTTATCCTTAGCAGCCTCATCGATGCGGTCCATTAAAGATTGGTTTTCACGAGGGATGTTTGTAGTAAAACTTTCCCCTTTTTCATACCCCTTCAGTGTTCCTTCAACGACGTAAACTGATTTATCAGGTTGAATTGTAGCACTTGTTATTTCTTTCTTATCTAGAGCTTCTTGAAACTCATGATAAGTTAATTCTTTCGTTGGTGAATTTCCACCATTGAAAGTACCAAAAATACCGATAATCACTAGGAAAATCAGTAGATAGAATATGGTATATCGAAATATTCGATTCATCTCCAGCCTCCTCATTACAAACAGAAAAATTATAAGTAAAATCTTAACATATCATGATTTCATCATACAACGAAAAGCCCTACTTAAAAAATGTTTCGTTCACTTATTGCCGTTATCACAACAGTTTTTAGGCCATCTTTATATGTCCCAGCGTAATTGTACCTGTTCCTCGGGCTCGATATAGCTAAACATTGTGTCAAGATTTTGAATTATGTTAAACATAACTAAAAATACGTGACTTGCGCTGGAGACCTTTACTTTTTATAGCTGGTCTTTTGTTCTTAGAAAGAATATACCTCAGGCTTTAAAATACCAATATAAGGTAAGTTACGATATTTTTCAGCGTAATCTAAGCCATATCCTACAACAAAGCCATCTGGCACTTCGAAACCAACATAGTCAGCAGATAAATTTACTTTTCGACCTGATGGTTTATCAAGTAATGTAACAATTTTAATGGACTTTGCTTTGCGATATTTAAATAAATCTACTAGATAGCTTAAAGTTAAACCACTATCAATAATGTCCTCGATAATTAATACGTCACGTCCCTCAACGCTTGTATTCAAATCCTTTAAAATCTTCACTTCACCAGATGACACAGTAGCATTACCATAGCTAGACACATCCATAAAATCAAGTTCGATGAAAGAATCGAAACGTTTCATTAGGTCTGTCATAAATGGCATTGCCCCTTTAAGTACGCCAACAGCTAATGGAAATGCATCTTTGTATTCCTCTGTTAATTGCGCGCCTAAGTCTGCAATTCTTTCTTGCAATTGTTCTTCTGTAATCATAATTTTTTCGATGTCGTTTTGTAACATATCGATTCCTCCTCGTGATGTATCAAAAAATCTTCACCCTATTTCGGTGAAATATTTTACAAAGACCTTAGTCTACGATGAGCACTGTATCATCGTTTGGTTGCGGAGTGGTTGAAAAAAATATTCCCATACGCACACCAATTACCGCTACCACCTCATCAGATTGAGAAATCAGTAACGGCCAGCTATTTCGCTCATTTAAAGGAATCTTTTCATCTATAAAAAGGCGAGATAAGCGTTTTGGCTGATCCATTCCTTTTAACAGCATTCTATCTCCATCCCTGCGTGCCCGAACATAAAACGGTAGGTGGAGTTTGCTAGCGTTAAAATAAAAAAGTTGTGCAGTATCCGTCAGCAATTCAGACGATAAATCATGCAAATTGACTACGCGTAAGCGCTCACCATTTGTCAGTGTTGTCCAGCCATTAGCAGTCGAAATAACCTGTTTCTCAGGAGAAGCTAGGCCTTCTAACGGCTCCTTTTTCTGAATCGTTAAATTTCCATAACGGCGAACTGCTAGAAAATCTTCAGGTAAGTGAATTTCAGCATACCCTGCTGTTGTATCACAAAGCTTTAAAATTGAAGTCAATAAGGCATAACTTTGTATCGTATTTGAATCTTTGTAAAGATAGTTTAATAGTATTAAAATGAGCCTCCTTTGTAAAGCAAGTGGTACCAATTGAAATGCCTCAATTTCCATGCGATATGTATTTTCATTATTTCTTATGATGATTTGGGAAAATACATCTTGGGCCAATGTCATTAAAAAGGTATCGTCTTCTTGCAATTGCTTTGTGAAATGGGTCACCTGTTCAGTCACTCGCGGATTCTCTGCCTCCAATAAAGGCACCACATGATGTCTAAAACGATTACGTACATAGGTATCTTTAGAATTGCTAGCATCTTCTCGATAATCTAAACCTTTTCTAAGTAAATATTCCCCTATTTCAGACTTTGTAACCGTTAAAAACGGACGAATTAATGATTTTCCTCCAAAAATTCTTTGAGGACGTATGCCCTGCATGCTATTCATTGTTGCATTTTTTGTAAGGGCCATTAATACTGACTCCAGTTGGTCATCCGCATGATGTGCAGTTACAAGCTTATTAGCATTTGTTTTTTGCAGAACTTCTTTGAAAAATTGATACCTTTCCCTACGACATATTAACTGTGTATTACCATTTTCCTGTGCCAATATTGTAGGTATTGGAATTTCCTTGGCATGTAAGTAAACATCATTAGCGTCACAATATTTTTGAACAAAAGCCCTATCCTCAGCAGAAGCTTCTCCTCTCAACATATGATCAACATGTACGGCTTCCACCTGAATGTTCCAATGCTCCTGTGTTTGAATAAAGTAATGAAGTAAAGCCATAGAGTCTATCCCACCCGAAACGGCGATGAGAAGATGGTCGCCTTGCTGTAATAATTGCTCTTCTTCTATAAATGTTTTGACCTTTAATTCAAATGACAAACGCTTCTCCTCCCCTTTTCGTTGTTAGTTTAAGATGATTTACTCATTGAATACTGAGCTGGTCTAAAGACAGCCCATGTCGGTACAACATGTGTCACCTCTAACATTAATACTGTACAATCATCCTCTATTTCAAAATATCCTTGGAATGATTGCATAATGGTTGTTAGCTTTTCTTGAATCGTTTTATTTGTACTTGCTACCTGCTGTGCGAAAGCTAAAAATGTTTCCTCCTGTTCATCCCAATCAGCTACACTTGAGAACAGTCCATCTGAATGCATTAAAATAACATCACCTGCCTTCAGTTTTCTTTTTTCAGCTTCGACTGCTGAAATAGATAAAAATCCTACAGGTGCTGCATTACTTTCTACTTTCAGTACCTCTTTTCCACGCAAAATGTAGGTTGACATTCCACCCGCTTTCCACGACCACAAATCTCCGTGCTGTAAATCGACAAGTGCAAAATCAAGGGTTGCATACATATCATCTTGCTGTTTTAATGCCATGACATAATGGAGCGTATGCATCGCAGTTTCGGGATTCATATTGTAATTTAGACACTCTCTCATTAAATGAATCAATTTTCTACTTTCATGTTGTGCTTCTTTACTTTGCCCCATACCATCAGACAGCAATATCGCAAATAATCCTGGATGCAATTGGAAAAGGGCGTGAGAATCACCGGAATATAGTGTTGCATCTTTAGACATGCTATATATATCATACTCTACTTCAAAGCTAATAGCTGATCTAAAGCAAATTTGAACATGACGAAATGGTATTTCGCAGGCTACTACTTTTTCAATTTCAAAAGGTTCATCAAAAATTTCATAAAGAATCGGCAAAATCATGCGTTCAGCTAATGTCGTATCTTTCTCCCAGTTGACACGTGCTGGTGCTAAGGCACAAACAATCTTTCTTGCCCCAGGCTTATTACTTAAGACATCAAGTTGAAAACATTCAATATTGGCTTCCTTTAAGCGCTCAACAATATCCTTCTCAACACTTACAAAAGAAATTGTATCTTCCTTCATCTCAGCAATTAACTGATTTAAATGATTGCTCATATCTCGCAGTTGAAGGGCAATCATTTTTTTACCATGGAAATATTGCCCGTTAATTCGTTCTCTATAAAGTTCTGTATCTAATTCCTCAAAGATTTTCGTGGATTTCACACATTTATAGCGTATTTGTTCTTCAACACGATGAATAGCTGATTCCTTGCCTACTCCTTTCATATGAAACCAATCTGTCATCAGCTTGTCCATACCATTATTTTGCGCACCCCAGCAATGATCATAACGGAAACAACTTAAACAAGTATTCATTGGTGCTACTTCCTTTGCCGCTTCAACTGGTGCTGTCATAAAGCGATCAAACACAAGTTCCTTCATGAATTGCACAAAATGTTGAAAGTGCTCTAATTTATACGTTACATGTTCTGTTAACCAATTCTGTCGGGCTAGTAAAACCTCTTCTCGTTGTGGAAAGAGCTTGTCCCTTACCTTATCTGAATATTTCTTTGGAATGGTTAGAAATAAAATACTACCAATGGCAATTGAGGTGAAATAAACACTATCCAAGGGCAATGTGGCGTCATAAAATAAAAAAAATACACTAGGTAAAATACTACCAATAGCAACGCCAAATCTACCACCTTTCGCTCCCATACCCGCACATAATCCAGTTAAGGTAGCCACCGAAAGCATACCGGTAAACGAAAGCTTGGCCACACCTATAAGCGTTCCTAACACTGCTCCAATGACAGTTGCTAAAGGAACACTTCCAACCAATGCGCCAAAACAGATAAAGAGCTGCAGTAAAAAAATAGGGAGTGAAAAATAGCTTATTACAACCGTTTGCATTCCAGTAAGCATGGCTGCAAAGACGACTAATCCTGAACCTAGCTTTTCATATGTCCAATGCGTCGTAAACCATTCATACGAATTAACAAATAATACTTGCATAAACAATGTCATAATAAGAGCTAAAGCTGCTTCACAGCCCACATAAAATTGTACAAGCACTGGTGGTAAGCCTTGATACATCACCCCTTGCCACATTATTTGTACCAGTAATACAGCTAAAGACACAGCAATACTTTGGGGCAGTTGCCAGTAACGAAAACGCATAATACATTCATACAGGATAATTTGTAAAGCGAGAATTAGGACTTGTCCAAAGCCCAGGAAAAAGCAACCCGCTAAACTCCCAAATAATACGAATTTGGCATACTCCCTATATTTTGTTCGAATAATGGCCCAAAAAGGAACTGAGAACGGTACAGCCGCTTCAAATACAACAGATTGAGCCAAGAAAAAGGCGGTTAAAAAAAAGAGAGAGCCTATTAGGATCTGCTTCTTTTTCAAACCTATTTTTTGGTCATCTACATTCGTTGTATTATACCATTCAATACTTGTCATTTAACTATCCCCTTTCCGCACTTTTGGTTATTATAAAAAATTATGTGTGGAAAGATTGTCTGACGTTGACAGAAAAAAATATAAATATTTCGACTAATAGCTATTCATAAATACGAGAATTGGCAACAATTTCTATAGTAAAAGGCTTTTGATTAATAGAAATATCGGAAAATTCAATTATTGAATTAATATAATAATTATTTACTATTCATCTTAAAGCCTAATTTGAAGGGATTTCACGTACTATTAATGGTTTGATTCAACTCTTCTCTAGGATATATTTCTACGTAAGAACAAAAAATCCGCTAAAATATTCTTCTATAGTTAAATGTCCTGAAATATCTTTAAATATTTTTTCAAACCTACTTGACACTAGCACGATTGGCTTGTATTATTTAACTTGTTGCTTAAACGACATGCGGAAGTAGTTCAGTGGTAGAACACCACCTTGCCAAGGTGGGGGTCGCGAGTTCGAACCTCGTCTTCCGCTCCATTTCTAAATTTGGCGGCCTAGCTCAGCTGGCTAGAGCGTACGGTTCATACCCGTAAGGTCGGGGGTTCGATCCCCTCGGCCGCCACCATATAGGCCCGTTGGTCAAGTGGTTAAGACACCGCCCTTTCACGGCGGTAACACGGGTTCGAATCCCGTACGGGTCATCTCAAATAGGTATCTCAGAACTAGATTCTGAGATACCTATTTTTAATTTATCCATCTATCTACTTCTTTGCAAATTCTATCCGTCCGCTCAAGTAAAGCTATGTGACAGAATATAAAAGTATGGCATACTAGTAAAAACAACGTTTTTAGGAGGTTTAATTCCCTTGAGTGCATTAACGAAAGCTGCTTTAATTTGTGGAAGTGGCTCAATGATTATTCTTATTTCAATTCTAATAAACTTACCGTTTTTTGTTCAAATAATCTTATTGCTTGGTGGACTAGCTGTGAGTGTTTATGGTGTTGCTTTACTTGTCAAAATGGTTATCCATCCTGTGAAGAAAGAATCCATTGGTCTTACCGATGAAAAAACGATAACACCCACAAAAAAGAAAAAGAGACCTTCTTCTACTTTATAGGTATATTAAAAAAGGGAGTAGCTTTTTAAAAAGCCACTCCCAACTCTATTTCATACACTTTTTCTACGATTAAAACAGTCAGCAAACTACCCTCTTCTAGCTCCGCGACCTCCGCGTTTTGATTCTGTAGCACGTTTAAGTGTTGCTAGACGTTCATCACTATCTTTTAAGAAGCGTGCCATTTTTTGCTCAAAATTTTCTTTTGGCTGGTGGCGTTCGTTGCGATCATTGGAACGATTATCACGACGTGGACGTGCTGGACGCTCTGGTCGCTCTGGTCTTTCAGCTTGAGGCTTTGCTTTACGGATTGAAAGACCAATCTTTCCGTCCGCTTCAACATTCATCACTTTTACTTCAACTTCATCTCCAACTTTTAGATGCTCATTGATATCTTTTACATAATTGTCAGCAACTTCACTAATGTGAACTAAGCCTGTTTTGCCATCTGGCAGCTCAACGAATGCTCCAAAATTTGTGATTCCTGTTACTTTACCTTGTACCTTGCTGCCTACTTCAATTGACATAAAAAAAATGCTCCTCCTTAAAAATTAAGCGACTCTTTTGAGCCATGTAATCAATTTAATCAAACTTTTTACTGCAATAAGCTTCTCTTTTCATTATATATAACAATAAAAGAGTGTCAACAATACATAGCTTTTCAGTCGTCTTTTTTATCTTCCTTATCTGGAATGATGAAAATAATCTCACCTTTTTCCGATAAATAGTACTCTTTTCTTAATAGCTTCGCGATATATTCATCATCCTGCAATTGTTTGATTTTAAGATTTAATGTATCTTGTTCTTCTTTCAATTCAGTGAGATGCCGATTCGCTTCTTCTTTGGATTTCTCTTTTGCTGCTAATGTTTCATTCTGATGTGACAGCACATTTAAGAGAAGAGCAATAATAATGACTGGTACAATCGCAAAAAAGACAATACGACGCATCTTACGTTTTCGAGCCTGTAGTTTGCGATTTATAGCTCTATCCGTGTTACGGACATAGTCATTATCAAGCTTAGTGAAGTTTTGGGATTCATCATTTGATGAATGACGTCTAGTCATGTCCGCACCTCCGATAATTATTGTTGCTTTTTATTATACTTCAAATATCGTAATTTTTTAAAAAAAGTGTAGGACAAATACGAATAAATTTTGACAAAAGGTCTTATAACAAACATAACAATATTTATTAATAATTGCAAAATTTGTCGAATAACCGTAATTATGAAACGCACAATGAACCAAAAGGGTCTCCATGTTATATTCACCAAAATTCTAGCAACGAAACGTAAAAAGGTTTGAAAAAATGATTGATACAAAAAAATTCCGGCTATTTGCGCTAGCGGGTCGTAAGCCCGCCAAGCGCCATCTTTTAGCCAAAATAATAAATAGTATGTCAACCCTCCAAGTAGAATCCAAGTTATTAACTCAACAACCATCATCCACTTTCGAAGGCTTGACCTTTTTGGAGTTGAAAAAACAATAAGCCTTATACTATCAATTATGAAACCAACTGCTATACCGCTCAAAACCATGACAATTAATTGATAAAATTGTTCACTGACAATCATCCAAATAACTTATGAAGGAAACCTTTCGAGAAGCCACTTTCCTCCTCGTCGTACTGTAAGGTTTTTACAGTTCCTTCAAGTGTCAATAATCCTTTGTCAACATCTAAATGAACGATATGCAGTTCCTCTCCACGGATTAACAAGTGCCCTTGGGACGTCTTAATGAAAAACTCTTCCTGATCAAAGCGTTCAATTGATTTTACAGAAGTCATGTCCATTCTTTTACGATTACGAATCGTTAAAATATGCTCTCCAGATGGAATTGTGTAACGATTACTTTCTTGATGTAGCGTCATTTTTTTCCTCCTTTAGTCGTCCTAGCTTCTGTTCACTTTATGCGGACAACCTTCAAAGCATGACAACTTTATTTAAGTTGTATCATACTTTCACCTACAAAAAGAAAGGCGGGACAACAATAGGAGGGCTAGAAAATAAATTTAGCTTTAATCCTCATCATCAATAAATTCAGGCTCAATCTTTTCAAGTCGTTCTTCTTTCAAAATGGTAAACATTTTTGCTGCATCTTCTTTTTTCACAGTATCACGTATTTCTTCTACACGTGCCGTTACTATTTTTTGACCAAAACGGATAGCAAGCTCATCACCAGCTTTCACTGTACTACTTGCTTTTGCAATCTTTTCATTGATTGTAATACGTCCTTGATCGGCCACTTCTTTGGCTAAAGTACGGCGTTTTATTAAACGGGATACTTTTAAAAACTTATCTAATCTCATAATCTTACTCCTTTTCTAGTTGCTTTGCTTCATTCCAAAATGCATCTAATTGTTCTAATGTAAAATCGGAAAATGGTTTTCCACTTGCTTTTACCTGTTGCTCAACATAGCCGAAACGTCTTGCAAATTTCTCATTTGCATGTAGCATGGCTTCTTCTGGTGATAATTTATAGAAACGTGCTAAGTTTACTAATGTGAACAATACATCGCCAAATTCATCAAGACGGGACGCATTAGAGCCTTTCGTCACCTCATGGCGAAATTCCTGCCATTCCTCGGTAAATTTATCCCATGCTCCCTCCACATCTGGCCAATCAAAGCCCACTTTTGCAGCTCTTTTTTGATAATTGTAGGCTGTCTGTAATGCCGAAGATGCTCTATATTCTTCGTCTAATAAAGGTTTGTCGCTAGTTTCTTTTTCCTCAGCTTTAATAGCCTCCCAATTAGCCACGACATCATCTGCATCTTCTACTGCAACATCCCCAAAAACGTGCGGATGGCGGCGAATCATTTTTTTACTAATCGAAGCTAACACATCTTCAAGTGTAAAATAACCTTGATCTTCTCCAATTTGTGCATTCAAAAATACTTGTAACAACACATCACCAAGTTCCTCAATCATAGCAAAATCATCCTCAGCATCGACCGCAGCCAAGTATTCATGTGCTTCCTCAAGTAGATATTTTTTCAACGACTCATGTGTTTGCTTTTGATCCCAAGGACAGCCATTTGGACCTCTCAGCGTTGCAATGATTTGACGGAATGTTGTCCAATCTCTTAATGACTCCTCCTGTGATTTTACAGGTGGTACATAGACTGTTGTTAAATTATTTACTTCTACACTTTGATCGAGTTCATAGAGTGGCACTGTGACAATCTGTTCCTGTGAAGATCCAGCCGCTGTCACAACTGTCACAGGATACTCATCATCATATTTCTCCATCAACGTTAGCTTCACTTCTGATGCACTGAATGTATCGTATACTTGAGCGATCAAGATATGCTGACGCATGTTAATGTCATGCATTGAAAAACTAGTACCATCAAGTAATTGAAAGCCTTCAATTGGATCTATTTTTAACACACCAAAAATGGGATCTAAAAAACTCTGACCACCCTCAATGACTAGCTCAATTTTCCCTTCATTTGCGGCTGCAATAAGTAATTGCACTGTTTGCTCTGCAACTAGTGGATGCCCTGGCACAGCATACATAACATCCTCAACAGCGGTAGCTTCTATAAGAGAATCAGCTATTTCTGCATACACAGGTTGAAATGTATCGTGTTTTTCATAAACGTCGTCAAAACTTTCAAATCCCACACCCTCTGCTGCTAATTCCTCTAAAACCGGATGATCCACTGTTCGTACATATAATTTTTTAGCAGCCTTTAATTTTTTATAAACACCCATTTGCAGCTGATTAAAGTCACCTGCACCTAAACCAATAATTGTTAATGTATTCAATATTACACCTACTTCCTTGAATTTAGCCAAAGTTGGTAAACAGCCATTCTACGTCCAAACGGCAGTAAATACCATTCTTTTTCTATTAGTACTCTTTTCTTTGCAATAATTGTTAGCATAACAAACGCCCCAATAGATACTGCTGTCAAACCCGCCACCATAGCTATCATACGTGAAGACATCAAATGGTTTAACAAGGACGATACTAGCTGTAACCATATAAGAACGACGATTGTCATACTGAAGGAGGCTATACCTACTTTTTTATAAAATGCGCCTGAAGCTAATTGAATGCCAGTCAATGTTTTTAAATAAATAATTAGCAAGGTTGCTGTTAATAATAATCCTATATCATTTGCGATGGCAGCTCCTAGTACACCTAATCCACCAATTAAACGTACATTTAATATAATTTTTATTAGAAAACCAATTATGAGAAATAAAGCTGGTTTTTTTAATTTTCCATAGCCTTGTAAGATCGCTGTAAATGTAAGGATAATCGACAAAGGGACAATTTGAAATACATAGACAATCAATACTTCCGATAAGGAGTTGGTTTTAAAAAGCATTTCATTTAAATAAGGCATAACTAGCATTAAGCCTAGTGCAGCAGACCAGCCGAACAGGACGGATGCTTTGTATGTTAATTGTATGAATGGTACTGCACTACGTCCCGCTTGTTTTTTCGACAAATGGGCGACAAGTGGCACAATGGCCAACGACAATGAGGATGCAATGACAACACCTAGTTGAACTAACGGTTGTCCTCGATCATAAATACCCTTCGTTTCCTTTGCAATTGTAGGAGTCATCCCATTATCAATTAATGAAGAATAGATTGTAAATGAATCGACCAATTGATAGCCAAGTAGTAGTAGACCACTCATACTGACACTCAAGCTGAGCCAAGTGACCTCTTTAATGATAGGTAAACTTGGATTACGTTGTAGATGTTGTTTAACTTGCAGTAGACCAAATCGTTTATATGAGATATAAGCAAGTAATAGCAAGGCTGTAATTTCTCCAATTACTGTACCGATAACAGCCATTTTTCCTGCATCATAAAGAGATTTAGTCGTTGTCATAATAAGAAAGGTACCTGCTAATATGACAGTTACTCTCACTGTTTGTTCAAGTACTTGGGCATAAGCAATAGGCTCCATAATTGCTCTAGATTGAAAGCTACCTTTTAAAATAGCCAACGCCGG
The DNA here is from genome assembly GCF_003367505.1 of Lysinibacillus capsici. Taxonomy (GTDB): domain Bacteria; phylum Bacillota; class Bacilli; order Bacillales_A; family Planococcaceae; genus Lysinibacillus; species Lysinibacillus capsici. The sequence continues at coordinate 28,520 of NZ_PXXX01000017.1, read as the reverse complement.
CATAACCAATACTACTAAGGAGCCTGTACGAATAAGTGGTGCTAATTGAATATCTCCCATTAAATGGGCAATCTTTTCAGCACCTCCAAATAAAATGGCAAAAAACAGTAGTGATAATACCGTTAAATACCTGAAAACTACCTGTGTTATAGTGCGACGTCTTTCATCACGTTCTATTGTATCAACAATACAATCATTGTCTGCAAGCATTTTAGAAATGGCTATAGCAAAGCCACTAGATGTCCAAACAACGAAGATTGAAATAACTGGATATACCTGTTGATAGATATAAAAGCCTTCATCACCTACTAGATTTTGAAAAGGCACACGGTAAATGGCACTAAGAACTTTTACAATAAGGGCTGCTATCGTCAATAAGGCGGCACCCTTCATGTAGCTTTTCATACCAAAACGTTGCGACATAAATTGCCCTCTTTCCTTCTTAACAATGCCAATAGTATAGCATATCTCAAAAGTTTGACGTGCAAGGTGGCACTACTGTTCCTATAATGATTCATCCTTATGTACGCAAAAAAGTTATTGTTCAGCCTTAAAGGTCATCGCAATAACTTTTCCATGCATTAACTATTCATTTGTTTTGCTAAGAAGTTTGCAGCTGTTTCCACTACTTTGACTTCTACCTCACCAACAAAGTGTACTTTAGACAAGACGATAATACAGCCTATTGGGTCACCATTCACCATAATAGGTGTCGCACAATATGATTTTACCTGCTCATATTGTCCAGGGACAATTTCAATCGTTGTCTCCATTTTTTCTATTTTTGTGGAGCGTTCGTCCATAAAGCTTTCCGCAAAGGACGTAATGCGACGATTTATATATTCCTTTTTCCCTATCCCTGCAACAGCGATTACTTCATCACGGTCAGTGACAAATGCTGGTGTGCCCATCGTTTCATAAAGTGTTTCAACATATTCTCTTGCAAATTCCCCCAAATCATTGATGGGAGAATATTTCTTTAAAATGACTTCGCCTTCACGGTCCGTATAAATTTCAAGCGGGTCGCCTTCACGAATACGTAGCGTCCTACGAATTTCTTTTGGAATAACTACACGCCCTAAATCATCAATACGACGAACAATTCCTGTTGCCTTCATTCTAATGCCTCGCTTTCGCTACAATGAAATTTTAATTCAATAATAGTATGGTTTTTATTTGAGCAATCTATGCAAAAACTGAAGAAAAAGGATTTCACAACCATCAATCAATTTTTTTCAAAAAACGGTATTACATCAATCAACTCTTTATTAGATTACCCAAGGAATAAGTTTCTATAATTAATTCATAAAAAATATTGGAAAAAAATCAATTATTCCTGTGAGCAAATATGTTAGAGATGATGATTACTGAAGCAACATGAAAAAGGCTAATCTTATCTTTTATGGTAAAAGATAAGATTAGCCTTTTAACTATTATGGCTGCTTTTTTGCTTTATCAATAATTTGCATTAGCTCTTCCAACATATCAAAGGGTTGATATTTCCCACTCTTGCGTTCATCTATTGTTAATTTTAACTGCATGCCATCCATACCAAAACCAACAGCACGCTCGAATTTCATCGATTCTTCAATAATCTTACTGCCATCGACACTTGCCGTCCCTTGTTCTGACAATAGTATTGTAATAAGTTTTTGCTTCTCCTTTACAGATACTACTCCCGCACCTAAGCCCCAAACTTTCATTCGTGCTATTCGAAGTAAACGCTCTGTTTCAATTGGAAGATCGCCAAATCGATCCTCTAATTCCTCCATGATTTCGTCATACTCCTCCACCTGATCCATGGCTTTAATTCGTTTATACATTTGGATCTTTTGATAACCATCTGGAATGTAAGCGTCTGGAATATAAGCATCAATACTCAGCAAAATCTCTATATCTGGCTTTTCTTCTTTTTTCACGCCTGTTTGACGTTCCGCGATGGCATCCTGAAGCATTTGTGAATATAAATCAAAGCCAACTGAATCAATAAAGCCATGTTGCTGCGCTCCAAGTAAGTTTCCTGCGCCCCGAATAGATAAATCTCGCATCGCAATTTTAAAGCCTGAGCCAAGCTCTGTAAATTCTTTAATTGCTTGTAAACGTTGCTCCGCTACATCTGTCAGAACTTTGTCGCGTTGGTACATAAAATATGCATAAGCTACTCTGTTAGAACGTCCAACGCGCCCGCGTAATTGGTAGAGCTGTGCTAAGCCCATGCGATCAGCATCATGGACTATTAATGTATTTACATTCGGTATATCGACACCAGTCTCGATAATTGTTGTCGTAACAAGCACATCATAATCGCCCTCTAAAAAGGCTAAAATCACTGATTCTAGCTCTGACTCAGTCATTTTTCCATGAGCAAAGCCTATACGTGCTTCAGGGACGAGTACTTGAATCTCCTCAACCCTTCGAGCCATATCCTCAACCCGATTATATAAATAAAATACTTGTCCGCCACGTGCCATTTCCCTCTCAATAGCTTCTCGTACTAATGCACCACTGTGCTCCATCACATATGTTTGAACTGGGAAGCGATTAGCAGGAGGCGTTTCAATAACAGATAAATCTCGGACCCCTACCATGGACATATGAAGAGTCCTTGGGATTGGTGTAGCAGTTAAAGTTAAGACATCGACATTTGTCTTTAACTGTTTAATTTTTTCCTTATGTGTCACACCAAAACGTTGCTCTTCATCCACAATTAACAGGCCAAGGTCTTGGAAAATTAAATCTTTAGATAAAATACGGTGTGTTCCAATAACTATATCGACTCGGCCTTCTTTTAAGCCTTTTAATGTGGCTGTTTGCTCTTTTTTCGAACGGAAGCGAGATAACAATCCAACATTAATGGCGAAATCCTGAAAGCGCTCACGAATTGTCTCATAGTGTTGCTGAGCCAAGATAGTAGTAGGGACAAGGAATGCCACTTGCTTTCCATCTTGAATAGCCTTAAATGCGGCACGAATGGCTACCTCTGTCTTACCATAGCCTACATCGCCACAGACTAAACGATCCATAGGGCGTTCACGTTCCATATCTCGTTTTACTTCAACAATTGAACGTAGCTGATCCTCTGTTTCCTCATAAGGGAACATCGCTTCAAAATTACGTTGGTCGTCGTTATCAGGTGTAAAAGCATGACCTTTCTCTGCTTCACGCTTTGCATACAGCTTTATTAAATCATCTGCAATATCCTGTACAGCAGAGGATACCTTCGCTTTAGCCTTTTTCCACTCTGCTCCACCTAATTTATGTAGCTTTGGTTCACGATCCTCTGACGCCACATATTTTTGGATTAAGTCTATTTGCTCTACAGGGACATATAATTTATCGTCTGCACGATATCGAATATGCAGGTAATCCTTATGTGTACCATTAACCTCTAATGTCTCTACACCAATATATTTACCAATCCCATGATGAACATGTACAACATAATCACCTGGCTTAATTTCCGTATAACTTTTAATACGTTCAGCATTGGTCATTTTTTGTGTGCGTGCTTTTTTCTTTGCCTGCTGTTTAAAGAGCTCGTCTTCTGTTACAATCGCTAAACGCTGCAGGGGCAATTCAAAGCCACTCGACAAGCCACCATCTACAATATAAATACCAGGTTCTGTTGGCTCACCTATCGCTGTATGAATATCGTATTCTTCAAGCATTTGCTGAACTCTTTTCACTCGTTCTTTATCTCTTGCTATGATGAGAACTGTAAATTTGCCAAGTAACCAGCGTTCAACCTCACTTTGAAGCAAGGACATTTGTCCATGAAATTGCTGCATAGGCTTGCAAGAAAAGTTGGTTGTTTTAGTAAACGTAATCCCTGCAAATGTTCGCGAAAATAATGAAAATGAAAGCTTTTGTTGTGACAACATCGCCAATATTTCTTTTAATGAGAAGGCAGGTTTGACATCATGAACCATTTTTCCCTCTTCGATTAAAGATAAAAACCATTCATCCTCTTCACGTTCCCATGCATCCATTACCTCTTGAATACGTCCAAGTTCGTCAAAAAGCACAATACCATCATGTTCAAAGTAATCTCCCAAAAAGGCTGTTTTATCGTATAATAATGAGCCATATTTGTTTACATAATCAGGTAAATTTCCTTGCTGTAGCAACTCAATATCATATTGAATATGCTGATACAGAAGTTCTTTCGTCTCCTGCTTTTTCACCTTCTTTAGGCTGGCTGCTAATGCCACTTCTAAACGGTCTGCTAATGCCTGTCTTTCTGATTTCGTAAGAATGACCTCAGAAGCAGGAAGAATACGAATTTTTTGTAATTTATCAATAGAACGTTGGTCATCTGCTGAAAATGTTCGTATGGAATCAACCTCTGTATCAAATAATTCAATACGAATTGGTGATTCTAAATAAGGTGGATAAATATCTAAAATTCCCCCACGTAATGCGAACTCTCCAGGTGATGTCACCATTGAATTCCGTACATAGCCCATCTCAACTAACGTTTGCAACCATTTATCAATTTCAACATCTTCGCCTAATGCGGTTTGTAAAAAATAATGTAGCCAGTGTTCTTTTGGTTGCATTATTTTACGTAGACCAGCCACAGGTATTACATATACGGCTTTCTCCCCTCTAGCTAAGCAATCGAGCGTCGCGATTCGCTCCGCGCGAAGTTCTGGTGAAGCCACAGAAAGATCAGCTGCAATAAATTCATCCGCAGGGTAATAGTGAACATGTTCCTCGCCTAATAGTCCAGCAAGCTCATCCACCATTTTTTGTGCCTGCAATAGATTAGGAGAGATAATGTAGATTGGCTTCTTTACATATTCAAATAACACATCAACCATTACTGGGCGTGCGCTTCCTGTTAAACCTGTTATAAGCTGTGATGCAGTTTGACCGCTCTGAATTTCCTTTAAAAATGATGTAATATGTTTATCTTGCGACACAAGCTGTCGTAAAACCTCCACAGTCAAAAGCTCCTTTCAGCATAAATTCTATATTTTTATTTCTATTATTCTAGTGTTATTTTACATATCTCTATTAATGGCTGTTTTATGAAATGGAAAAAGCCTTGAACACACATAAGTGTGTCAAAGCATCCTTCCAATTATTGAATCCATTTATTGAGTGCGTGATAATCTGGATATTGTCTCAGCGAATCCTCACATTGCTCACAAATGCAGTGCACAGTCGTTTGACCATGTTGATCTTTCTCAACATAATCATCCGCTTCTCCCAATTCGAAAATATGCAACTTTCGAATTGTATCATCTGCATCAAATGGTAGTGTCCCTATTTCTACTTCACAATGCCGACATCGATAGCGAACTGACATCTCCAAATCATCCTCCTTTAAGCAACTTTCTACTTAAAGTATAGACATTTATAAAAAGGATTATGCACTTTTCACTGTCATCCTCATTGCAATAACTTGAAAATTAGAGAATTAATTTTTACCTGTAGCTAAGACTATTCACTACAAATATTAGCTGTAATAATAGTGTAAGGCAGTTCATTACTCACCTTACACCATGCCAATTATCCAAAAACTTTAACAGAAATTTTATTACTTCCATCTATTTGCTTGCGTTAAAGTGATTCATCACATCAAGAAACGGCTTTGAAAGAGATGCTTCAACAGCGTTTACAGAATTTACAATGGCGTCTTGCATAAGAACTTGGTCTTCCTTCGAAAATTTAGCTAAGACATAGTCTGCTACCTTCATGCCCGCTGGCGGGCGATTAATGCCCACTCGAATACGATTAAATTCCTGAGTGCCTAAATGTTGAATTAATGATTTAATGCCGTTATGACCACCTGCACTCCCTTTTTGTCGCAGACGTAATTTACCTGTCTCTAAATCCAAGTCATCATAAATGACAATTAAATCTTCTACCTCTATGTCAAAATAGTCCATTAGAGGACCAACACATTCCCCTGATAAATTCATATATGTTAATGGTTTAACAAGTAGAACCTTTCCTTCTGGTCGATGTACAGTTGTGTACATCCCGTTAAATTTTGAATTTGTTAAAGGTGTTCCCCATTTTTCTGCTAACGCATCAATAACATCAAAGCCAATATTATGTCTTGTATGCTCATAAGGTTTACCTGGGTTTCCTAAACCAACGATAATTTTCATAAGTACCTCTCTTCTTTCAAATCTAATAGTCATTATTTTACCATATAGCACGCCTAGAAAGCATTTTGTACAATTGTTAAAAGGCATAAAAAATAAGGCTAACAAGAAAGCTATAGCTTTCTTATTAGCCTTAAGCGTATTTACTTTTATACTGACTCTTGCCCTTCTTCATTTTCTATAGTCTCTTCCTCTACAGAAACAGGCGCCACAATGGTTACTAACATATAATCATCTTCACTAATAATTTCAACAGGTGTAGCATCGCGAATATCTGCTACTGTTAGGGATTCCCCAATTTTCAACGATGAAATGTCCACATCAATTGATTCGGGTAACTCTGTTGGCTTTACTTTAACTTTTAATTCTAAGTTAGGCTGCATTAAAATACCGCCCTCACTCACACCAACTGACTGTCCAAGTAATTTAATCGGGACATCAGCTTCTAGCTCTTCTGCCATATTAATGGCTAAAAAGTCAATATGATTTACTTCATCTTTCAATGAACATTGCTGAATCTCCGACACAACAGCATTCACCTTTTTCCCCTCTAACTCTAGCGAAAACACACTATTTTGCCCATTTTTTTGAATGGACTTTTTAAAATCTTTTGCAGCAATAGAAATTGGGGTTGAATCTACTTTGTAGCCGTAAATAACTGCAGGAATGGCTCCCCCTTTTCTAAGTTGGGTTAATGTTGAACGATGCCCAGTTTCGCGCTTTGTAACACTTAATACTGTACTCATACTTCTTTATTCCCCTTCCAAGAAAATTATTTACGCCTCAACAATAATTCGTTGTAGGCTATGATAATACTTAGCTCTATTTGTTTAAGGTAGAGTAAATATTATTAAGACACATTATTATTATACCCCTTTGTGAGAAGGCTCACACATAAAACACTCATCTATTTCTTCGTCTTGATGAAATAGTGTCCAATTTATATAGAAAAGACCAATCTACTCAAAGAGTAGATTGGTCTTATACTTACAATATTTATTAATCAAATAGAGTACTTACAGATTTATTTTCATAAACGCGAGAGATAGCATCCGCCATTAATTTAGCTACAGAAAGCTCTGTAATTTTTGGAGATTTTTTCTCGTCTGAAAGCTGAATTGTATTTGTCACCACTAATTCTTTAATAGCAGAGTTTTCAATACGTTCAATTGCTGGACCAGATAATACAGGGTGTGAACAGCAAGCGTAAACTTCTTTTGCACCAGCAGCACGTAACGCATCTGCCCCAATTGTAATTGTACCTGCTGTATCAATAATATCATCAATCAAGATTGCCACTTTACCATCAACATTACCAACAATGTTCATCACTTCCGCAACGTTTGGTTTCGGACGACGTTTGTCAATAATTGCAATCGGTGCTTTTAATCGTTCAGCCATTTTACGAGCACGTGTTACCCCACCATGATCTGGTGAAACAATAACGATCTCATCTCCTGGAATACCTTTAGATTTGAAGTAATCAGATAGTAATGGTACTGCCATTAAGTGGTCGATTAGGATATCGAAGAAACCTTGGATTTGAGGTGCGTGTAAATCTAATACGATAACACGTGTTGCACCAGCAGTTTCAAGTAGGTTTGCCACTAATTTAGCTGTAATTGGCTCGCGCGCTTTTGCTTTACGATCTTGGCGTGCATAACCATAATAAGGCATTACAACGTTTACTGTACGAGCAGATGCACGTTTAACTGCATCTACCATAATTAAAAGCTCCATTAAATGTTCGTTTACAGGTGCAGAAGTAGACTGCACGATAAACACATCACAACCTCGAATACTTTCTTCAATGCTAATTTGAATCTCTCCATCACTGAAGTGCTTAACAGAAGATTTACCTAATTCTACGCCCATTTCCTGCGCAATTTCTTGAGCTAATGGATTATTAGAGTTAAGTGAAAATATTTTTAATTGTGAGTTTGCATAATGATACGGCATGATGGCCTCCTGTTTAGTTGATAATTATTTTGAATTTAATTTGCTTACATAATTCGGTTTGTTTTCTTGTCTTGCACGAGCTATGGCAAGTGCATCTTCAGGAACTTCTTTTGTAATTGTAGAACCTGCTGCAATAAATGAACCTTTTCCAACTTTCACTGGCGCTACTAAGTTAGTATTACATCCTACAAATACATCATCTTCAATAATTGTTTTGAACTTGTTTTTTCCATCATAGTTTACTGTAATGGAACCACAACCAATATTGACGTTACTACCGATCTCAGCATCGCCAATATAACTTAAATGTGAAACTTTCGAGCCGTTATCTAGCTTGCTTTTCTTCACTTCTACAAAGTTACCAATTTTGACATGACTACCGATGTCTGAAAGTGGTCGAATATGAGCAAATGGCCCAATAGCAGTATCCTCTGCAATAGCGCTTTCACGGACAACTGAAGAATGTATAGTTGTACGATCACCAACGCGGCTATCTATGATTTGAGTGTTTGGCCCGATAATGCAATCTTCACCGATCACAGTAGCACCTTCAATCATTGAGCCAGGTTGAATCACCGTATCACGCCCAATAACTGCATCTGCACTAATATGCGTTGTTTCAGGATGGATAATTGTTACACCATTCCGCATATGCTTCTCGTTGATTCTTGTACGCATTAATGTCTCGGCTTGTGATAAAGCCACGCGATCGTTAACACCTAGTGTTTCTTCAAAATCATCAGTGACATATGCTTCAACAATATCACCTTGCTTTTGTAAAATTTCAATGACATCTGGTAAATAGTATTCACCTTGAGCATTATCATTTTTCACAAGCTTCAATGTTTCAAATAATAATTTGTTATCAAAGCAATATGTGCCTGTGTTTATTTCTTTTACTAATTGCTGCTCTGCTGAAGCATCCTTTTGTTCAACAATTTGCTCCACCTGTCCGTTACTGCCACGTAATATACGGCCATAGCCAGTTGGATTTTCAGCAATTGCAGTTAAAATAGTTGCTTTAGCATTCTTTGCTTGATGATGTTCGAATAGAGCTTGCATCGTTTCAGGACGAATTAGTGGTGTATCTCCACATACAACTAATGTTGTACCTTCTTCATTACCTAAAATGGCCTCTGCTTGTTGCACAGCGTGCGCTGTACCTAGTTGTTCAGCCTGCAGCACATACTCACTTTTATCACCAAGCTGTTGTTGCACTTTTTCAGCACCATGTCCGACAACCGTTACAATGCGATTCACATCTAACGTCTGAATATGATCCACCACATGTTGTACCATTGGTTTCCCACATACTGGATGGAGCACTTTATATAATTTGGACTTCATACGTGTACCTTGACCTGCAGCCAAAATGACAGCAAAAATATTGCTCATCTGTAAGTCCTCCAATACGCTCATTTTCTCTTATGACTATATAGCAAAATTCATCTATTTTCAAGGCATGTAGAGTTGACAAAAACATGAATTCCTAAATCCAATGCACCTTATGCTCGAATGTCATGAAGTATATCCTGAAATTGCTCATATTATCTTTTTATCAAAATAAAAAGAACCCTTCCAACTAGAAGAGTTCTTCCTATCTTTTTTACCGTAAGTTTGTAACATATCCTTAAAAAGTAAGTTATTTACTATTTATTACACACCGATTCCCTCTAATTCTTCTTCTTTACCAGCTTCCTCTATTTCACTAGAGTTATGATACTCGTTTAAAATGATCTCCTGAATTTTATTTCGAGTATCAGAATTAATTGGATGAGCAATATCTCTAAATTCCCCATCTGGTGTTCGTTTACTAGGCATAGCTACAAATAAACCAGTATTTCCATCAATGACACGAATATCGTGAACAACAAACTCATTATCAAGTGTAATGGAAGCAATCGCACGCATGCGACCATCCGTCTGTACCCGACGTAATCTCACATCAGTAACTTCCATTTTCTCACCACCTCTCTTCTTGGATGCCTAAATGAAAATATTATATTCTCAATTACCGAATATTTTCCTTTTCATAGTCTATCAAATTTTCTAAAAAATTTGAATACTTATTAGAATAATATTTTTTCTTATATACGTAATTTTTGACAATTGTTTGTCGGCGTAAAAAAACCCACTAAAAAGAATAAAGATTCTCTTTAGTGAGCTTAATAAGTTTTTTATTTATTTTACGATTGCGATTACTTCGATTTCTACTTTTACATCTTTCGGAAGACGGGCTACCTCTACAGCTGAACGAGCTGGTTTATGATCACCGAAATGATTTGCATAAACTTCATTCATCGCTACAAAGTCATTCATATCTTTCATAAAGACCGTTGTTTTCACAACATTATCTAAAGAAGTTCCAGCTTCCGCTAAAACAGCTTTTAAATTAGCAAATACTTGATTTGTTTGTACAGTTATATCGCCTTCCACTAAATCACCTGTAGCTGTTAATGGAATTTGACCAGAGCTATAAAACATACCGTTAACAATAATACCTTGTGAATATGGTCCGATTGCTGCTGGTGCATTTGTTGTTGCTACTACTTTCATTTGTCATGTCCCCTTTTAGAAAAATAGTTACCTTCACTTAATGCAATTGTTCGATCTTTTTCATTAACTTCATGAAGCTTTACAAGTGAATAATAATCATCTACTAATGTTTCGTCCGCATGCTCAGCCTCCACAAGCACTGCAATGCCTGCTAGCTGACAGTCAAACTCTTCTAAGAGATTTTTCATGCCATTCATAGTACCGCCGACCTTCATAAAGTCGTCAGTAATTAATACACGTTGTCCACTCTTCATGCTTCTTTTTGATAATACCATTGTCTGAATTCTTCTGGAAGAACCAGATACATAGTTAATGCTTACTGTAGAACCTTCTGTTACTTTACTATCTCTTCTCACAACAACCACTGGTACATTTAAATGTCTTGCAATGGCATGAGCGATGGATATCCCTTTAGTTGCTACTGTCATTATGACATCGATTTGTTGATCTGCAAAGGCCGAAGCAAAGACCTTTCCTACACGATTAATTAAATCTGGGTTTCCAAGCAAGTCTGTCATAAATAAGTAACCACCTGGTAACAATCGATCTGAATGTTCTAGCTCTGCTTTTAAATCTTGAATCACTAAACGTACTTCAGCCTCGGACATTTTCGGAATATACTTTACTCCTCCTGCAGCACCCGGCACTGTCATCAATAACCCGATTCCTTTTTCTTCGAATGTTTCTTTTACAATCGTTAAATCTTCACTAATGGATGACTTAGCAGATTGATATAGTTCTGAAAAATAAGTTAGCGGGATCAGCTGATGTGGATGTTCTAGTAAGTAGTACGTCATATCAACTAGTCGTTCACTACGCTTCCATTTCATGCGACCCTCTCCTAAACACGAATATTTATAGGTAAAATTAACACAAATTTGCGTTTCTAAGCAAGCGTATTTCGCTCACCCAAAATTCGTACTGCATAAACTTCCTCACAAAAACCACGTAAACCATTATAAATGCGACTTACACGAGCTTCACTATCCACTAGCCCAAATACAGTTGGACCGCTTCCACTCATTAGCGTGGCATCTGCCCCAAAGCGCTTCATTTGTTCCTTTAACATCACAACTTCTGGGTGTAGCTTAAATGTTACAGTTTCCAAAACATTTCCTAATGAAGAACATAATAGCTCATAATCTTTTGTCTCTATAGCTTGTATCATCTGCTGTGTATTGGGGTGTTGCAGTCCTTCAACCTTAAGACCCCCATAAACTTCTGCTGTCGACACACCAATTTTAGGCTTAGCTAGTACAACCCAACAATTAGGTGGAGCTGGTAATTCCTTTATTTTTTCGCCTCGTCCTGTAGCGAGTGCCGTGCCTCCGTAAACACAAAACGAAACATCCGAACCAATTTTAGCACCAAGTTCCGCTAATTCATCTATTGATAAACCTAAATCCCACAGTTCATTTAGCCCTTTTAATGTTGCAGCTGCATCACTACTACCTCCTGCGAGTCCTGCTGCTATGGGGATTTCCTTTTCAATCGTAATGGATACACCTTGTCTAATGCCATATGTATCTTTAATGAGACGCGCTGCCTGATAAGCAAAATTACGATGGTCATTTGGTACAAAATTATCTGTTGAAATTATTTGAATAACACCATCTTCTCGAGATTCAAGACTGATACGATCAGCTAAATCGACTGTTGTCATAACCATCTCCACTTCGTGAAAATTATCCGGTCTTTTATAAAGTACATCTAATGTTAAATTAATTTTTGCAGGCGCCTTTACATAAAGCATCTTTCTTCCTCCTTATAGCTACACGTATAAACAGTTCTTTTTTTCGCGCAAGATTATTCATTTTATTTTACCATATTGAGAATACGAAAATGGAAAAAAAGAACCGTTTACCCTATTCGGAGTAACGGCTCTCTCTCGTCAGTTGTATTTGTTGTGTCAGTAAGGATTTTCATCCCTGCTGAATGAAACTTTATAAGATGACTATTTTAGCAAAAACAGTCTACTTACGCTCTTGCTCACTACTTGCCCGTTCTGCCATTTCTATGGCACGTTTGACCATATTACCAGCATCACGAGCTTTTATGCCGCCCCAGCCTTCCTTTTGCACAACATCATAAAATCCAAGTTCTTTTGCGATCTCTTCTTTTAAACGAGGTGACATGATACCTTTTCTAGGCATATAAACTCCTCCTTTAACAACTGACGAATTTAGTATGCCCGTGAAAACGCAAAACACTCATGTATTTTTAATATACATGAGTGTTTCTAAAATATAGAAATAAGTACTAGAAACTATTTTGCGACAGCAGCCTTTGCTTCGTCTAAAAATGTAATCTCTACTGCTTCAGTTAAAATATCTGTGTAGCTATACGATACGCGCTTGCACGTATTGTCTTCTTGATCGAGCTCTACTACAAAGATGGCGCGATATGTCTCACGTAGTATCCCTGCACACTCAACCGTTTTCTTGCGACCACCGTTTGCTTTTAATTGCAAACGTTTACCCAAATGACAATCCAACGACTTTTTAATGTCCGCTAAAGTTTTTGGCATTTTCGCTTACACCTCACTAATAACAAGTATAAGCTAATGGCCCAAAAATGTCAACAAAATATAATATTTTATCAGCCTCTTATAAATCTTGTCAACTTATTTTTTATAAAAAAATATATTTTTTTACATATCCGAAAAATTGTTAACAAAAATTTTTACTTTGCAAATACAGGATGCAGTGCATCAGCTAATTTCCCAAACTCTTGAATTGAAAGTGTTTCTCCACGGCGAGTTGGCTCAATATTTGCTAACTCTAATGCCTGTAAAATTTGATCCTTTTGTGCCTTTCCATTAGGTAAACCAGATTGCAGGTTATTATAGATTGTTTTTCTTCGCTGTACGAATGAAGCACGCGTTACAACAAATAAAAAATCCTCATCTATTACTTTTACTGGTGGTTCCTCATGCTTAATAAGGCGAATTACTGCAGAGTCGACGTTAGGTTGCGGCATGAAAACGGTTTTTGGCACTGTCATCGCAATATCTGCTTTCACGTAATATTGTATTGCAATTGATAAAGAACCATATTCTTTCGTCCCTGGCTTAGCTGTTATACGGTCTGCTACCTCTTTCTGCATCATCACAACAAAACCACGGATCGGTAATCGGTCATTGAGTAACTTCAGTAAAATTGGGGTCGTTACATAATACGGTAAATTTGCTACAACCATAATATCATCAATACCTGGCATCTCATCTGCAATTACTTTCTCCACATCTGCCTTAAGTATGTCAGAGTGAATAATAGACACATTATTATATGGACTAAGCGTATCTTCTAGTACAGGTAATAAACGTTGGTCAATTTCAAAGGAAACTACCTTTTTAGCGCTTCTCGCCAAATGCTCAGTTAATGCCCCAATCCCAGGACCAACTTCAATTGCGCCACTATTCTCAGTTAAATTGGCGTGACTCACTATATTTCTTAAAATGTTCGGGTCAATTAAGAAGTTTTGACCTAAACTTTTTTTAAATGAAAAACCATACTTTTTTAATATTTCTTGTGTTCGAATTGGTGTAGCAATATCCTTATGCATCATTTTCCTCCTGATCTAACTGTGCGATAGCCGCACCAAATTGCTCCTCTGTAATCTGAAACATTTTCAATCTTTTATGAAGTTGTTTACCATTTGTAGCACCTATATTTAAAATTTCCCCTAGTCTATCACGACGCTGCTTTGATTGTGGATGTCCAATTAAACGAGCAGTCATTAAATCTTCCAGTGTAATTACCGCTTCGTTTAGCAACTCATGTGTAGGGGTATAGACATGTTGTAGTGCTTCACGTATATCCTCATCAGCAGCATGCTCAATCCCTAACCCTTTACCGTTTTTAGCGATCGTTTTCGCTTTTGGTAAAAAGGCATGCTTCACCCCTTTTACACGCTCCTCGATAATGGCGCGTATTCGACGTCCTGGATAGTCTGGATCAGTAAATACGATAACTCCACGTTTTTCTTGGGCGTGCTGAATTCGCTTTAACGTTTCTTCAGAAATTGCAGATCCATTCGTTTCTATAGTATCTGCTTGTACAGCACGTTTAATAGCTGTCGTATCATCTTTTCCTTCAACAACAATAATTTCTTTAATTTGCAAAAAGGCTCCTCTTTTCTATCTACCTTATCTTCTGACCATTTTACAACTGCTCTATACGATTTGTACAGGAATACAAGGTTCAGATGAGCTTATCTTATTCAACTTTCTCTCTACATACCTACAACATCATTTGCTAAAAAAATAATAAAGAAGCCTTCCCGCCAGTCAAAACAGGAAAGCTCCATTTGTGAAAAACATTTTGATTAATTTTACAATTTTTTTAATTTAATACTTTAACGCGCACTTTCTTACGTCCCCAGTTACGTGCTTGGGCATCTGTTTGTACAAGTATGTCAATCTTATTACCCTTAATTGACCCACCAGTATCCCCAGCTATAGCAGTTCCATAGCCTTCTACCCAAACCTTTGATCCTAACTTAATAACAGAAGGGTCAACTGCGATCACCTTCAAGCCAGAATTTGAACGTAGGTTTATACCAGTTGCTGATGTACCAGTACAACCGTTGCAATATGGTGTATATGCTGTTGCCGTTACATAAAATTCTTTTCCGTTAGTAGGCTCTGCTGAACCACGTGACACAGTTGCTGCACTTGCAACAATTGTTTTTGTGCCTACAGCAACCACTTGTTTCTTCGGCTCTTTTAAAACTTTCTCAGATTGTAGGTTTTTTGCCACAACCTTACCGTTTTCTTTGACAACCTCATACGTACGAGAAATCGAACCCTTCTCGCCCGTTGCTACTACTTTTTGTTTCCCCTTTTGCAATGAAGCATCCTGCTTCTTTTCAACTGCGAAATCTAAAGAGTCTTCCACTACATCGATAACCTTTTCTACGCGAACTACTGTGATTTTACTCTCCGGAGTAATAACGTTCTCCAGGTTATTTTCGACACGATCGAATTCATTTAGCTGAATTCCTTGTTGTTTTAAAAAGTTAGCGACCGTAGTCGAAGTGGACCATACTTGTCTTTTATTTACGCCATCGACAAGCGCTACTTGAAACGCTTTTTGAATATCGATTTTGTTTTCTGCTCCTAGTTCAGTATCTAGACCTTGCGCTAAAGAGTCATGTTCAGATACTTTAATATTTGCTTCCTTCAAAATGTCCTTCACAAGTGTTTCAGTTGTCCAAACTTTTGACTGATTTCCATCAACTGAAATAGTTACTTCTTTTGCCTGTTCCCATGTAATTGCTAATCCATTAACAATTTTGGTGTTCAGAGAGGGTGAAATTTTGTCATGCTCTGCTATATCTATATTTTGATTTTGTAATAATTGTTCTACAGTTTTGGCATGTGTTGATACTTCGATTGTTTCTCCATTTGCTTCAAGCTTAACGGATTTTTTCGTACCTTGATAAAGCACGAAAGAGATTACAGACACAAACAGGACAAGTGAGATAATTCTTATCACTGTTTGCTTACTCCTCAATGATCCTAAGAACAAGTTTTTCATGGAATTATTTGACATGAAAAAACGCCTCCTTAATACAAGGTTGGATTATACGGACTAGTTTTGGCACTGTCAACCCGAAAGTATTTCTCTGAAAATTGACTTCTTGTTTTTTGCCAACCACAAACCCTGTATTGGAGGCATCTAAGCTAGTTAATTGTCAATCCCAAAAAAATTTTTCGCATTGGCTGTAGTTGCTTGTGCAATTTCCTCAATTGTCAACCCTTTCAAACGTGCGATTTCCTCAGCAACTAAAGGCACGAAAGCGGGTTCATTGCGCTTACCTCGATGTGGATGTGGAGCTAAATAAGGAGCGTCTGTTTCAATCATCAAATGCTCAAGAGCTATTTCTGTAGCTACTTCCTTTGGTAGACGTGCATTTTTAAATGTCACTGGTCCCCCAAGACTAATCATAAAATTCATTGCTATACATTCACGCGCTGTTTCTACACTTCCACTAAAGCAGTGCATAACACCCCCTACGGATGCAGCATTTTCTTCACGTAAAATTTGTACAACATCACCTGTTGCATCCCTATTATGAATAACGATTGGTAAATTGATCTTTTGAGCTAATTGAATTTGCTTGCGAAAAAGTTCCTGTTGAACGTCTTTTGGAGACTTATCCCAATAGTAGTCCAATCCCGTTTCACCAATGCCAACTATTTTTGGATGTGAAGCTAATTGCTCAATCCACTCTAAATCTTGTTGAGTACAATCAATAGCGTCTACTGGATGCCAGCCAATGACACCGTAAACAAAATCATATTGCTCTATTAATTGCATTGTTCTCTCAATGGTTTTACGGTCGAAACCAATAACTACCATTCGTTCTACTTTAGCTTCAAGAGCTCTATCAATCACTTCTTGAAGATCTTCCTCATACTGATCTGCGTTTAAATGTACGTGTGTATCTATAAACATCTTCATTCTCCTAACATTGATTTTATTAAAATTTATTATTTCATATTTTTCGTGATCATTACAATTTCATTACAAACTATTCGACATTGTGACATTCCACTTAATCGACATTACCACAAGTAGTTCTTCGGGCCCATAAAACCAAGTTTTTCACGCATCGTAAATTATATCAAAATAATTTAATCCCGATTTCTCTAACAGATTTGAAAAGCCTGCTGAATAATTCATATTCAGCAGGCCTTCCTTAAGTTCATTACTTTACTTTTGCACCATTTTCAAGTTTAGGATCAACTGATGCTAATTTTAAAATTCCATCTTTCTCACCAGCTAAAATCATTCCTTGTGATATTTCACCACGTAATTTTACTGGTTTTAAATTTGCTACGACAATCACTTTTTGACCTATTAAATCATCTGGTGTATAAAATTTCGCAATACCTGAAACTACTTGACGTTGCTCATATCCTAGATCAACTTGTAGCTTTAATAATTTATCTGCTTTCGGAACAGTTTCACATGCAGTCACAGTAGCTACACGCAAATCAACTTTCATAAAATCATCAATAGTAATTTCAGGAATTTCTGGATTTTCTTCAGTTTTTGCTACCTTTTTAATTTCTTCATCCTGTGGTGTTTTCACAGACCCACGCATTTCCTCACGAATATAAGTAATCTCAACCTCATTTTCTAAGCGTGGGAAAATCGGTATCCCTTTTTCTACCACTTTAATGTTTGCTGGAATAGTATTGCCGAATGTTGCAATTGTATCCCATGCTAAGAATTTGTCATCTAATCCTAACTGATCGATCATACGTTTAGGAGTTGTTGTCATAAATGGTTGCAACATGACAGCGATTTGGTGTAAGCTTTCTGCCAAATTTCGCATAACTGCACCTAATTTTGGCTTGTCTGACTCTTCCTTTGCTAACACCCATGGTTGTGTCTCATCTATATACTTATTTGTGCGTGAAACAAGCGTCCATAAGTCAGCAAGAACGACACTAAATTGCATTTTTTCCATACTTTCTTCATATTTAATACGTACCGACTCAGCTTGCTCTTTTAAAGCTGCATCAAATTCTGTCGGTTGAAGATTTTCTGTCGGAATAATACCTTCAAAATATTTATTAATCATTGAAATTGTACGATTTAATAAGTTCCCTAAATCATTAGCCAGATCAAAGTTTGTACGTTCAATAAATGATTCTGGTGAAAATACCCCATCAGAGCCAAATGGTAATTCTCGTAATAGGAAATAACGTGTCGCATCTAGACCATAACGCTCGATTAACATTTCAGGATAAATTACATTGCCTTTTGATTTAGACATTTTACCGTCTTTCATCATAATAAAACCATGAGCAAATACCTTTTTCGGTAATGGCAAATCTAATGCCATTAAGAAGATTGGCCAATAAATCGTGTGGAAACGAACAATATCCTTGCCAACTACATGTACATCTGCTGGCCAATATTTATTGAATAATGATTCATCTTCTGATAGATAACCTAAGGCTGTAATATAATTCGTTAATGCATCAACCCATACATAAATAACATGCTTTGGATCTCCTGGTACTTTAATTCCCCAGTCGAAGGATGTTCTTGATACCGATAAATCCTCTAGCCCTGGTTTAATGAAGTTGTTAATCATTTCATTTTTTCGTGATTCTGGCTCAATGAATTCAAGGTTCTCTTCATAATAAGCTAATAAACGATCTGCATATTTCTTCATATTAAAGAAGTACGATTCTTCTTTAACCTTATGCACCGGACGACCACAATCAGGACAGTTCCCGTCAACTAGTTGAGTCTCAGTAAAGAATGATTCACACGGTGTACAGTACCAGCCTTCATATTCACCTTTATAGATATCACCATTATCTAAAAACTTTTGGAAAATCTTTTCGACAGCTTTCGTATGTCGATCCTGCGTTGTTTGAATAAAGTCATCATAAGAAATATCCATTAAACCCCAAAGTTTTTTCGCAGCATCGGCAATTTCATTTACATAATCTTGAGGATGTTTACCCGCTTCAGCTGCTTTTTCTTGAATTTTTTGGCCATGTTCGTCCATTCCTGTTAAAAAGCGTACATCATAACCTTTTAAACGTTTATAGCGTGCAATAGTATCAGATGCTACTGTTGTATATGCCGTACCAATATGAAATTTCCCACTTGGATAGTAAATGGGTGTTGTTATATAGAATGTTTTTTGTTGTTCACTCACAAGAACTGCCTCCATTGTTTTACAATATACTTTCTATTCTAACGAAGTACGAAATTCGTTTCAATGAAAGTTTATTAAACGCGAAAATTGTCGAATAATATATTTAATCCATTAAATGACTTAAATAAGAACCTTTTTTACTATTAACAAAAATATTTATTAAAAACCTTTTAAAAAAATTAAAATACCTGCATTCTTCTCAAAAATTTTTTTTAAAAACCATAATATTAGTGCATTAATTAATTGACGTTTATGGCATTACTTGGTATGATAACTATCAGACAAAGAAATAATGTCGAAATTTGACGAAATACCAATATAACTTTTATAAATTAGGAGGAAATCTATTATGAAATCAACAGGGATTGTTCGTAAAGTCGATGAGTTAGGTCGTGTAGTAATTCCTATCGAGTTACGCCGTACGCTAGGTATTGCTGAAAAGGACGCTTTAGAAATCTATGTGGATGATGATAAAATCATCTTAAAAAAATATATGCCTAATATGACATGTGCTGTTACTGGTGAAGTTTCAGATGATAACTTCCGTCTAGTTGGAGGCAAATTAATTTTAAGTCCAGAAGGCGCAGAAATGTTAGTTAAAGAAATTCAATCTAACTTAAAAAAATAATTAGTTTCTCACCTAAATCAAAACAGTGATTTAGGTGTTTCTGTTTATTAATATAACCAATTTCTTAACCCCTTATAATGTCCATGTCAGACCTTTCTATTTAAGGTTACTATTATTTACAATTATTATCAATTTAAAATTGTGTCTCAAAATTATTACTTTTCAACTTATAAGTTTCGGCGTCATTTACTAAATAAAAAAGAGCTACCTAATAAGGTAACTCTTTACTATTATTCACTATGATATTCATTATAAACATCTCGCTTTGCCACTTGCCTTAACTTAGCTACTTCTTTAATGGCTTCTTTTGAAGATACATTCGATTGATTGATAATGAAATCAACATGTTCAACAATGGACATGTTTTGCCAATAGGCTTCTTCATGATCTTCCTCTTCTACACAGCTATTACCTTCAAGAACAATACAAAACTCTCCTCGTATTTCTTCAGTTTGTGACCATTCTACAGCTTCAGACAAAGTACCTCGTAAAAACTCTTCAAACTTCTTTGTCAGCTCTCGAGCTAAAACAATACGACGTTCCCCGAGTATAGCTTCCATATCTTTTAATGTATCCTTTAAGCGATGTGGTGCCTCATATAGTAAAATCGTTTCTTGGCGTTTTTTTAATTGTTCTAATTGCTGGCGACGTTCCTTTTTTCCGCGATTCAAAAATCCATAAAAGAAAAATGGCTGTGGCGATAACCCAGATGCAATTAATGCTGAAATTGCTGCATTAGGCCCTGGCACTGGTACAACAGTAAAGTTTTGGGCAATTGCTTTTTCCACTATATCTGCACCTGGATCAGAAATACAAGGTAAACCTGCATCACTTACTAATGCAATTGTTTTTCCTTCTTGTAGTAATGTTAATAATTTTTCTCCACCTACGGCTATATTATGCTCATGGTAGCTGATTAGTGGTGTGTCAATCTCAAAGTAGTTACACAGCTTTTTGGTGTTTCTAGTATCTTCTGCAGCGATAATATCTGCTTCTTTTAAAATGCGAAGTGCACGCACACTCATATCCTCTAAATTACCAATAGGTGTTCCTACCAGATATAAACAACCTGTCTGATCGTGTATTGTACTTTTTTGTGATTTCACGATTCACCCCTCCTTATATAATTAATTTTCTGTGTTCTTGTTAATTGCTTAAAGGCATATTCAGCACGCATTGCTTCTTGCTTTGTCTCGAATATTTCTTTGTAAATACATTTCACTGGACCTCTAGCTCTTGTATATTTTGCTCCTTTACCAGCGTTATGTACAGCAACACGTTTTTCTATATTATTTGTATACCCTGCATAAAGAGTTTGATCAGCACACTCTAACACATAAAAGTAGTGATTATTGCTCTTTTCCATAAAGAATTTCTCTCACTTCTGTCGTGTATTCATTATTGGCATCATAAACATACAACGGCGGCAGAATTTTTAAATCAGGCTTTCCATCTTTTATTCCTTCTATTAATAATGTATTAGCCTCTTTCCCTTCTTTCGGATAAATGAGCTGCATCCGTTTAGGCTCTAAGCGATTTGCTCGCATAGCTGTCACAATATCTAATAATCGCCCAGGTCGGTGAACAAATGCGGCCTTGCCCCCTTGCTTTAATAATTTACTTGCGGATTGAATCGCTTCTTCCAATGTTAAATACAATTCATGGCGTGCAATGGCATGATGCTCACTAAGATTTTTATCACTCGCTTCATGTGCTAAAAAATAGGGTGGATTACAGGTAACCACATCATACTTTTCAATGCCAAGTTGTTTTGGTATTTCTTTAACATCTCCAAGAATCATTTGAATTTGCTGTTCTAGCTGATTGTAACGGATACTTCTCTCTGCCATCTCAAATAAACGTGGCTGAATTTCTACGCCTGTTATCTGTCCCTTTGTACGTGCACTTAAAAAAAGTGGAATCACACCATTTCCTGAGCATAAATCAACGATTTTTCCCTTATGATAAGGAATACTGACAAATTTCGAAAGCAATACTGCATCTAATGAGAACGAAAAGACAGAGGGACTTTGAATAATACGTAAATTCTCAGCCAACAAATAATCTAACCGCTCGTCACCTTTTAGCCATTTTTCCATGCTTACTCCTCCTACGCTACAAAACAAAAGACTGACACCACCGTAGCGGGAATCAGCCTTTTATTACACATTTTGTTTATTTAAAAATGATAGACAGAACAGACAATCCTCACCCTTACGTGAACTTCCAAAATGAACATGGCAAACATGGAAGCCCTCTTGGTAGAGGCGAGCTAAGTTATCATATCCCTCACCAATATCTAGCGGACTCTCTTTCTTTACTTCAGCAGCTTGTACGGAGTTTGTATTAGAAAGTAGTTCTTCTAGACGTGTACGTAGGTGATGATTTTCTGTTTCAAGCGCCTTATGCTCTTCCATCATTAACGCTACAAATTGTTTCAATGCACCAAATTGCTCCTGCATTGCTTCGAGCTGTTGTTCGAACTCCATAACGGTATCTAAGAAATTACGGTCCTTCACCCAAGCCACCTCGTTAAATTCTCTATCTTAAATAAGATTTTTTTCGCATGCTAGCAGTTCTTCTAGTGTATACTCAACTGTGCGTTCCTGCTCATGTAAATATACTTGAATAAGTCTTTCCAGCACATTTAGCCCTACTACTTTCCCACGGCCATCTGGTGTCATTGTTATCTCACCAACATCTGGCATGCCCTCTTTTGCTTCTTCATATTCATCATTTTCATACTTTAAGCAACACATTAAACGTCCACAAAGGCCAGATATTTTTGAAGGATTTAATGATAGGTTTTGATCTTTAGCCATTTTAATCGAAACGGGCTCAAAATCACCCAAAAATGTGGAACAACAAAGCATTCTACCACATGGACCGATACCACCTAAAAGCTTGGCTTCATCACGCACACCAATTTGACGAAGTTCAATACGTGTTCTAAAAACCGAGGCTAAATCTTTTACTAGATCCCTAAAATCAACTCGTCCTTCAGCTGTAAAGTAAAAAATAATTTTATTACGATCAAATGTATATTCAACATCTACAAGTTTCATTTCTAAATTATGCTCTATAATTTTAGTACTAGCGAGCTCAAATGCACGCTTTGATTCCGCTGCATTTTCCTCTACTTGTATACGATCACGATCATCTGCTGGTCTAAGTACTTGTTTTAGTGGTAATACAACATCATTATCACCCACAACTTTTTGAGGGACAACTACTTTTCCATACTCTACACCGCGGGCTGTCTCTACAATAACATATTGACTATCCTCTAGTAGAAATGATGCCGGATCAAAATAATATATTTTACCCGCCTTTTTAAAGCGGACTCCTACTACATTATACAAATGTATATCCCTCCTGCAGATTTAGCATTAACTGCTCCATCAATAACGTCCTATTCATGTTACGCTGTAAAGAGGCGCGTGCTTGTAAAATAGATTCCATCTGATTTGATAATCTTTCATAAGTGGAATATAACGCAACTTCTTTAAATAGTGGTAACATGTCTGGATAAGTACAAGCTGCCTCGGGATTAGCTTTTATTGACACTATATCACGGTAAGCAAATAGTAGTAAATCCAATGCTTGCTCCATCTCGCTTTTTTCTTTAAAGTGAGGCAACCACTCTTCATGCACAATAAGCAATGCTTCGTGTACATTTTGCCGAATAGCCTCTACTAATTTTAACACTGTTTTTCGAGCGAGTGCAAACTGCTCATCATTTGCTAAAAAAATCGCTGTTTCGAGCTCATTTGTCATCATGCTTACTGTTGAGGCCATTGAATATGAAATATTATTTTCCTGTAAATGCTTCAACAAAACATGACGTGGCATTTTTTGAAATTTGATATGTTGACAACGAGAACGGATAGTTGGAAGAATTGACTGCATTTGCTCAGTTAGTAATATGGCAGTTACTTCTCCTTCTGGCTCCTCTAAAAATTTAAGTATCATATTTGCAGAGGCTGTATTAAGACGGTCTGCATGATGAAGCACATAAATCTTACGTCCTTCTTCTACACCCACCATTTTCATTTCTCCGATTAGTTCTCGCATCTGATCAATTTTTATGAATTGACCATCTGGATAAATTTGATGAATATTTGGATGATTTCCCGAATCTACACGTTTGCAATTTCGACATGTTTCACATGGAACATTTCCACTTGGTTGCTCACATAACATTAATTTGACAAAAAAGTGCATAATATCTGCCTTGCCTGTCCCTTTTTCGCCATCAAAAATATATGCATGTGCTAATCTATTCTTGTCAAATATTGTTTGAAGCTGCTTCATTACGACTGGTTGCAGTGTGAGTAGCTCTTCAACATTCTTGGCCATACATTTAAATTCCTTCCTGTCTCTACAACAAAAGGTGATACTTTCTTGCACTCTTGTAAAGATTACAGTTGTTTACTTTATGGCGAGTAGCCACATCAACATTTGAAAAAAGCCCGCGCCTAAATGAGAACGAGACACGGGTTTTACATATATAAATTAATTAGTAAGCCTTTAATTTCACCGATTTTATCAAGAAGATCTATTGCTTCTTTTTCTTCGTCTAAGAGATCCTGTGCAAGCTCGACAAGACGTGTATCAATGGTTTCAATGATTTTCAAACGTCTTCCTTCACCAAAACGATTCCAGGTATGTGATTGTTTTAACTCCATACCATGTTCTACTGTCTCTTGTAGAAATCGTTTAACAAGCATTTTAAACCTAGCAAGTTCTCGTAAATTACGTGATCTAGCTACTCGGTCCCCTGCAGTAGATATATCTCCTAACAAACGCGTGAGTTGTTCTGTTTGCAGCTTATTACCTTGCTTGACGACCATATCTCCAAATCGGTTATTTTGATTATTATTTTGTAGTGGCTCTTTGCGATTTGTATTTAACCCGACACGTATATCTTGATTAATCTTCAAGCTGGTTTCGCCCCCACAATTTTCATCTATTTCTCCTACGCATAATCAATTTTAAATAAAATGTTTAATAGTAACAAATAATCAATGATTTAGCTTCGGAGGCTACTTTTTAAAAATGATGGAATTGTTCAATCGGTAAAACAAATACGGTAGCTCCTCCCACCTCTACCTCCACAGGGTAAGGTATATAGGAATCAGCATTTCCTCCTAACGGAGAAACGGGTGCAACCATTTGCTCTCTTGCCCGACAATTATCCCGAATAATATCTAAAAGTTTGGGTATGAGAGAGTCTTCAGTTCCTATAAGAAATGTCGTATTTCCTGAACGTAAAAATCCTCCTGTGCTCGCTAATTTAGTTGCGCGAAACTGATTTTTCGTTAAAGCATTTGATAAGCGGCTGCTATCCTGATCTTGCACTACAGCTACGACTAACTTCATTCGCACTCACCCCTTTTATAAAATTCACCTAGATAGATTTCAATTCTATTCTTAATCTTAGTTCATCTGTTGAACTTGAGGAACATCATCATATTGATACAAAAACTCTATAAGAAAGTTTTAAAAGAGACATCTACAAGGTTCCCTAAACACATAATGTATCTTACACGAAGGTGTGTCTGACCTAATAGGTACTTCGACAAATGTTGCCCTCCTAGTGAAGATAAATTAATGGATAGTATCATTATATCACATTGTTGTAGACAACTTCATGCATTTACTGCATTGCTTCCAATAATAATAACCATACATCTTCCACAACATTTTCAATATCTTGATCTGCATTGACTACACGTATTCGCTCTGGATACTGCTCTACTAATTGTAAATATCCTTCACGTACCTTCTGATGAAACGGTAAGCTTTCAACATCTAAGCGGTTTACTTCCCGATTGCCAGATGCATGAATACGCGCTAAGCCAACCTCTGGAGCAAGATCAAATAGTATGGTCACGTCAGGTAATTTCTTCCCAATAGCAAATTCATTAATAGAAAGTACCTCATTGACACCTATACCTCTTGCATATCCTTGATAAGCTAAAGAGGAATCAATAAAACGGTCACATATCACTAACTTCCCTGCATCTAAGGCAGGACGTACTTTCTCAAAATAATGCTGGCTTCTTGCTGCAGCATATAACAATGCTTCTGTTCGTTCATCCATAGCAGTATGTGCAGGATTCAAAATAATCGTTCTTATTTTTTCTGCAATCTCAATTCCACCTGGTTCTCTTGTTGCTAGAACTTCAATATTATTTTTTGTTAATCGCTCTGCTATCATTTGAATGACCGTTGTTTTTCCTGCTCCCTCTGGTCCTTCAAATGTAATAAATAAATTGCTATTCATGCTGTTATTGCCTCCAACTATTTAATAACCTGAATCATTTTTTCTGCTAAACGATGATTCCCCTGGAATGTTGCACCTGCTGCTAGTAGCTCTTCCAATTGACTTAACTTAGCTACTGTTATTCTTTCTCCTGGTACTAATAATGGTATACCAGGTGGATAAGGAATGATCATATTCGCTGAAATTCGCCCCATTGTACGCATATATGGTAACCATTCTTTCTCTAATGATGCAACCTCATTAAAGGTATATATAGGCTCAGTAATCGGTACAAAATGATAGGCTGTTTGAGAAGCCGTCATGCTATCTGTTTTAGCTGTATTTAATAGCGTTGTTATGGCCTCTTTTATACGAACCCTGATTTCAGCAAATGGGTAGGTATGTCCCTGCTTCAGCAAAGGTAACACAAATAAAACCTGATTGGCATCTGCAAGTTCCCCATATACATGCTTTGCCTCTAATGCCTCCTGTAATTGAAAGCCACTATAACCATTAACACGTAGCAATACTTTAAGTGGATCATCTACTTCAATTACTTCTAATGATCCAATTGCTCGTAATGCATCTACCCATTGATTCTTTTTTTCTATTATATATGCCCCATCACTCTCCATATATGTCTGTACATAATAGCGAGCATCATCCAATGATGCTAATAATAAGTAAGATGGACTACTAGATTGTAACATGCGTAAGTAATGATGTATTTTGTCAGCCTCTATCAATGCCGACTTAACATGCATAAAAGAGGCCATCGTCATAGCAGGTAAAGTTTTATGAGCTGATTGAACAACAACGTCTGCACCAAGTGTCAATGCGGATGGCTGAAATAGCGTACATGCATTAAAATGAGCGCCATGTGCTTCATCCACCAATACAGGTATTCCCTTCTCATGACAATAAACAATTTGTTGCTGTATTTCATTCGAAGTCATCCCATAATAAGTAGGATATGTTAAAACTACTGCTTTCGCCTCTGAATAATTTTCTACGGCTTCTTTTAAATCTCTATAAGTTACATGTGTCGCCGACATTGTCCGCTCATCCCATAGCGGCGACACAAAAATTGGCTTAGCCCCAACAAGTTCAATAGCATGGAAAATTGATTTATGTGCATTACGCTGAACAATAATGGTATCTCCTTTGTTACAAGTAGCATAAATCATTGCTAAATTTCCAACAGTAGACCCTCCTACTAAAAAGAAACTCTTCGTTGCTCCATATGTATCTGCCAATAAATTCTCGGCTTCTAATATCATTTCCTCAGGGTAATGTAGATCATCTAATCCAGATAATTCAGTTACATCATAACGCATAACATCTTTAAATGCTTGCGGAAGGTGAGACAGTTCACCATGCTTATGACCTGGGACATGAAAAGAAATATTTTGTTGCTGTCGAAAACGTTCTAACCCTTCTATAATTGGTTTTTTCTTATGCAAAACATACACCCATTTTCGTTAGATTCTCCTTTAATTATACGAAATTATAAGGACAGAAAAAAGCTATCCCTCCGCATGGAAATCCACTTTTTATTTAGTAACAAACCTTTTCATCAAAGTTAATCACAGCTTGATGTCATTATCGTTGACGCCTCACTCAAAAAAAGAGTCATCTATACCTAAACCATCATTTTTGTAGCAATAAGAGTTGCTTATTAAAATAAAACCGATTATTGCTGTTATCTGTAATAATCGGTTCACCACTTATTTTCATATAACTAGTCTTGTAATGTTTGAATGGCCATTGCTTCCACTAATTGCTCAATCAACCCAGGTACAAAATTATCTAATACTGGATTCATCATTCCTGCTAAAAATCCACTTGCTTTCATTGTTAAATTACCAGTCAGTTGTGGTGATTCATTTTGATTTTGTAAGATTTCAAAAGAACCATTACCATTTATAGGATCAGATAAACCCTCTAATTCAAACTGTATTTGATGAGCATCTGATTTGTTTACTTTAAGTTTTACTTTAACAGCTTTCTGAATTATACCAAAGTCTCCTTGGAAGACCCAGATCATATCGTCTTCATTTAGTAATTCGTGATGTAAGTAACCTGGTATTAAAACAGCCCATTGTTCTTTATTATGAATAAAACCCTCTAATTTATTTTTCTGTACATTGATTACCTTACTATATTGTCCTGTTGCCATTCCATTGCACCCCTTTGAATATTTTGATCACTCTATTAAACTTTAACATTTTCTAGATTTCAAAACATACAAAAAAACCACTGATTTCTCAGTGGTTACTTTTTGCCTAGCGACGTCCTA
>NZ_PXXX01000016.1 GCF_003367505.1 Lysinibacillus capsici | reverse complement strand
AAATTTAATTAGTGGCTTGTTCCCTGTACTAAATGTCAATGTGGCGCTTGTATTAACTTTACGCGCAGTTCTTGGAAATGGCACAATCACTTTAGCAGGAGAAGTGAATTTAAATGCTGGAGATACGATTGATTTGTTCTATGAAGCAAATGGATTGACTATCTCTCTTACACTAGGCGGCGCTAACTCTGGTGGTATTGTTTGGTCATGTCATCGAATTTCTTAGAGTTAGGACATTAATCAGCAATACAGCTTTAGTAGAAATAGCAAACCACAAAATAGTGGTTTGCTATTTCTTTTTCATGTAACAATATAAAAAATAGTACAAACATTGATAATAAATGTTTGTACTATCTGATTTGCATTACTTGAACATTTCCATTAATACTTCATTCGCAACCTGTTTACCTTGCTGTACACATTCCGGAATTGATATTCCTTCAAACGAGCTTCCTGCAAGCTTTACAGTTGGAAAATGTTCTTGTAATTCTTGTTTGATACGAAGGACTTTCGCCTCGTGGCCAACTGTATATTGTGGCATCGCATTTTTCCAACGTGTTACAACCGTTGTGACAGGTGCGCCATCGATACCAATCGTTTTCTGTAAATCCTGTAGCACGGTTTTTTCGATCTCCGTATCCGATAAAGCCACAATCGCTTCGTCGCCCACTCGACCAATATAACTGCGTAATAATACAAAATCCTTTGGTGAAGTACCTGGCCATTTTCGATTCATCCAAGTGCAGGAAGTAATTGAAAAATCACTATTTCGAGAGACATAAAAAGAAAGTGCATCTAAATCACCGAGTTGTTCCTTTTTAAAGGCCATTGTAACGGTTGCAATAGTAGCAGCCTTCATTGTGCCCAATTCATGTAATAGACTTAACTTACTAAACATTTTTTCAGCCATATTAAAGGGGGTGGCAATAATAACAGCATCTGCTTTGATATGTGAAAAATTATTGAGCATCACCTGAACTGAACCATCCTTGCCATGCTCTATTTCCTCTACTTTGACACCCTTCATCACTGTCCCCGGAAGTAGTGATTCTTCTATACTTTCAATGAGTGTTTCAAGGCCATTGCTAAAGGTTTGAAAGATACCTTTATTTTCAGCTATGTGATGATTGCTTAAGAAATTCGTGCCTGACTTCTTCATACCAATCAGCAAACTACGATATTGTTGTTCTAAACTATAAAGCTGTGGGAAGGTTGAGCTCATACTTAACTGCTCAATATCCCCTGCAAATGTACCTGCTAGTAGGGGCTCTACTAGATTTTCCACTATCTCAGCACCAAATCTTCTTCTAAAAAAAGCGCCTAACGGTTGATCGTCATCCTGTGTAGAACGGGGAATGAAAAAGTCCCCCGCCGCACGAACTTTACCACTTAGTGAGAACAAGCCTGAAGTTATGAATGAAGAGATATGCGGTGTCTCTCCAGATAAGAGATGACTAGGTATTGGATATAACTGACTACCAACAGCTATATAGTTTGGACCCGCATTACTTGTTAATAGTTTCTGTTCGATCCCAAGATCCTTTGCTAAATCATTGACATAGTTTTCACGATCAAAAAAAGATTCTGGCCCACGCTCAATAATAAAGCCATCTTTTCTTAGAGTTTGAATTTTTCCGCCAAGACGTAATGACGACTCGACAAGTACGATATCTAATGGCAATTCTTTTGCGCTTGCTTCTTTTTGCATATAGAACGCAGCTGTAAGGCCTGTAATGCCACCGCCTACGACAACTACCTTTCGTCTTTTCTGAGTCACCAACATCATCACTTTCTTTTCGCTTAGCTTAATTTTTTATGAATCGCCTCTACCATCGCATCAATAAATAAAGGATGTGTATTTGGCATCGCTGGACGATAGTATTTTGCACCAAGTTCATCACAAACAACTTTACATTCAAAATCGTTGTCATACAACACTTCTAAATGCTCTGTTACGAAACCTACTGGTGTATAAACAAATGAACGGAAACCTTTTTCTTCGAATAGCTCACGTGTTAAGTCTTGAACATCTGGACCAATCCAAGGCTCTGGTGTTTGGCCTGCTGATTGCCAGCCAACCTCTACATTTTTTAAACCAGTCGCAGCTTGAATAAGACGAGCTGTTTCAATTAGTTGATCTTCATATGGATCACCTAAGTTTTTAATTTTTTCAGGCAATGAATGTGCTGATACAATTAGACAAGCTGTCTCACGTTCTTCTTCTGACATTGCATTGAATGTCTCATTCACTTGTTGTTTCCAGTATTCTATGAATTTGGGCTCGTCATACCAAGATTCCACAGAAGTTATCTTTAAGCGACCTCCTGCGGCCTCTTCAGCACGACCATTATAAGACTTAATTGAGAAAGTAGAGAAATGAGGAGCTAAAACAATAGAAACCGCTTCTTTTATGCCCTCCTCCACCATTTGCTCTACTGCATCTTCTATAAATGGATGAATATGTTTTAAACCAATAAACAATTTATATTCTATAGCATCCTGTACTTCGTTCAAACGGGTACATAATGCTTCAGCTTGTGCTTGTGTTGCCGCAGCTAATGGGGATAAACCACCGATTGCTTCATAGCGGCTACGTAAATCTTCTAAATGCTCTGCAGAAGGTTTACGTCCATGACGAATATGCGTATAGTAAGGTTCAATATCTTCTTCTTTATAAGGTGTTCCATATGCCATTACTAGTAAGCCTTTAACTTCTTTCATTACCCTTTTCACCTCTAAAATTGTTTTATGTTTTTCATACATTATGTGATAAAAAGAAGCTGCCCAATCTTGATTGTTGGACAGCTCCTTTTCTACATTGAAATTAAAATTCCCTATGTAGAAAAGGACATATTATTCACGCTTGATTGACTTCCATTAAGAACGAGCTTGAATTTGTTGAGCACTATATTCATGAATAAGTGTTGTAAGACGTTTTAAGACATCTGGGTCAACCTCTGGGAAAACACCATGACCAAGATTAAAGATATGACCTGGCATTTCTAGACCTTGATCAATAATATCTTTTGTTCGTTTTTCAATAACTGACCAATCTGCAAGTAATAGGGATGGATCTAAGTTTCCTTGTACAGGCTTGGTAATACCATTGGCACGTGCATCTTTAATCGGTAAACGCCAATCTAAGCCCACAACATCTATCGGTAAATCATTCCATTCCTTTGCTAAATGGCTAGCACCCACTCCAAATTGAATTAATGGTACATTTTCTTTTTGCAACTCTGCAAAAATACGAGTCATAATCGGTTTAATAAATACACGGTAATCCTCTACATTTAAGGCTCCAACCCATGAGTCGAACACTTGGATAGCTTTTGCACCAGCTTTAATTTGAGCCGTTACATCTGCAATAATCATGTCAGCGAGTTTATCCATTAAAGCAAACCAAGCTTGAGGTTCAGATACCATAAATGATTTTGTTTTATTATAGTTTCTTGAAGGACCACCTTCAATCATGTAGCTTGCAAGTGTGAATGGGGCTCCAGCAAAACCGATTAGAGGTACATTTAATTGCTCTTCTGCAAGTAACTTGATTGTTTCTAATACAAATGGTGTATGCTCTTTAGCATTGAATTCACCTAATTTTTCTACATCCGCTACTGAACGAATAGGATTTGAAATAACAGGACCAACACCTGCCTTGATTTTCACATCTATCCCAATTCCAGGGAGAGGTGTGACAATATCTTTATATAAAATAGCAGCATCTACATTGTAATTTTCTACAGGTAGACGAGTGACATACGCACATAGCTCAGGTTGATGTGTAATTTCCTCTAAGGAATACTTTTCTTTAATGGCACGGTATTCTGGCTGAGAACGTCCTGCCTGACGCATATACCAAACAGGTGTATGTGCGGTCCTTTCTCCACGTGCAGCACGTAGAAGTGTATCATTAAAAGTTGTCATGAATAGTTCCTTCCCCTCGTTAAATTCTTACTATAAAAAATCGCATGTTTATTCCTTTATTATTGATATCCGTTTCCAATAGTAAACGCTTCCTCTGTTATTGTATAGTTTTCCTAGTGAAATGTCATAAAATTGTTCTTTCTCGGCATATTCTTTTTGAACGGAGCGTTAGACTTACGCCAGAAAGGGTATAATCACGCTATATTAGTAAGATTCATAAGGAGGATAAATTCATGTATATTTATTTAACTTCTGGTACTGGCGATTTTTTGGAACAGGTAAAAAATAAGTATCCTAATGAACATATGATTTTAATTCATGGGGAAGGTAACTCTGTACTGATACATGAAACAGAAGGAAAAACAGTATTTACGACACCCCGTAAATTTGAAGTGTTAGATTCAGTAAATGATTTAGAGGAACATGGTTTCTTTGTTTTCAATAATATTCCTGTAACAGATGAAGGAAGACCTGTTTTCGAGCATCGCTTTTTAGAACGTTCACGCGCTATTGAAAACGAGCCTGGCTTTGTTGCCTTCCGTTTATTAAGGCCTATCAAGAGTGATACTTACATTGTCATGACTCAATGGCATGGACCTCATTCATTTGAGGCATGGAAGAGTTCTAAAGCCTATGAAACTGCCCATGCTAGAAGAGATGATTCAACTGGGATACGCCAGCAAAACATCTTCTCAGCAGCTTCTTATGTAACAACCTATAGTGCTATCCCGAAAGAAGAAGATTCACAATAAGTTTAAATAATTAAAAGCTCATTTATCCAACAATATCATTGGTAAATGAGCTTTTTAGTATTCTATTCTATTTTGAAACCTTCGACGTTAATTCACTAATCACCAAAACAATAATGAAGGCAATATAAAACATTGGCTGTGTCATAGCACATAAGCCCACAACAATAGCTTGTGAAATCATGGCTAAACGCACAATTTGCTTCACAGCTAGTTGACGAGCATGATCTGGTAACGGATAGAGCATGTCCATTCGAAATTCGCCACTGGATAACAGAGCTTGTTTTAACTGAATAGTTGTCGCAAAGCTGAGTGCACCTGCTACAATCCATGTAACGACAGGAATATCTACAAATGCTGCAATGATTGCTGAAATAGCAGTAAGGCGTACCCATAAATAGAAATGGTCATCTGTCCGAATAAAGGTACGAAATACCAGGTACTTTTGAGCATTTTCCTTACCGTATGGTACAAATTTATAGAGCCAGTCCATCCAGCTTCGACGCCGAATGCTACCGTGTAAATGAGGTACGTCTGTAAAATAATTTGCAAAACGATAGAAGCTCATCATACGATTCTGTTCAAGCTTGACAAAATGCTCATACGGCACTGGTTCGCCAACTGATTTTTTACTAAAGACGATCATATAAACAACACTAATAACTATCGCGATTACTGCTAATAACAACTGCGCATGGAGCCCCATATAAATAGCAGCCGCAAAGATGACAGCTCGGATAAACCTATCCACCCAAACCATCTGCCCTCGTTCACTATAACGATAGCTGAATTCTCCACGAACACTTAGATATTTCAACACAATAGTAAGTAAAAATATTGTCCATATTTCGACCGTTGTTAATTCAGTCACGGCTTTTAATAAAGGGATACTAACAATATAGACAATCGCAACAATCCAAACCTGAGACCAAAACGTCCAAGCCAACGCCTTGCTGAAGTACAAAGACATCTTTGATTCTAAAGGTAATAAGTATACTTGATCTGGCTCTCTCAACAATGTAGTCGGACGGCTAAAGGCCAATAAAATCCCTATGATAACAGCTATCAGGACTTCTGCTGGAAAGTCTGTTTGAACAACTTTCAGCCATTCGCTATATTGATAGCCCCCTGCTCCTATTAGAAATACAAGTACGATAGCAATATGCCCTGTAAAAATAAATTGCATATATTTTTGTACTTCTCCTATATAATGCATGAAGCGAGAGGACCATACATCACGCAAGTTCTTCATGGTCCCGCTCCTTTGTCATAGCAATATAGAGGTCATCTAATGTCGCATACGGCATAGCAAATGATTGACGTAAATCAGCCATTGTTCCTTGTGCTCGAACTCTTCCTTCATGCAATAAGATAATGCGATCACAATGCTTTTCAGCTGTCGATAGAATATGTGTAGACATTAATATAGAAGCGCCTTCTTTTTTCTTTTCATCCATTTGATCTAATAACGATTGAATACCTAGTGGATCCAATCCCACAAAAGGTTCATCAATAATATATAGACTTGGATTCACTAAAAAGGCACACATAATCATAACTTTTTGACGCATTCCCTTTGAAAAATGTGAAGGGAACCAATTTAATCTCTTCTCCATTCGAAATTCTTTTAACAGTACCTCAGAACGAGCATCGAGTGTTGCTTTGTCAATACCGTAAGCCATTGCAGTTAATTCTAAATGCTCTCTTAATGTTAGCTCATCGTATAATACAGGGGTTTCAGGAATATAGGAAAAGGCTGTACGATACTTGTCCGTATCTTCCTTTAATGTTACACCATTTAGACGAATGTCCCCTTCCTTTGGCAACATTGTTCCTATAATATGTTTAATCGTTGTACTTTTACCAGCTCCATTTAAGCCGATTAAGCCAACTAGTTCACCTTTTCCAATCGTAAAAGATAGATCTTTAATAACAGGTTTTCTTGTATAACCACCTGTCACATGCTGTACCTCTAATACTGACATATTCTCACTCCTCTTCTTGTATTATATATTATCAAAAATTAGCAAATGATACAGGTTTGAGTATGATAGAATGTACTTACATATACGTTAAGGGGGAAATTCTTATGAGCGATTGCCTATTTTGCAAAATTATTGATGGTTCCATTCCAAGTACAAAAATTTATGAAGACGATCATGTCTATGCATTCACAGACATTTCACCTGTTGCAAAGGGCCATACACTATTAATTCCAAAGCATCACTGCCAAGATCTATTTGAAATGTCAGAGGAAGTGGCTCGTAATCTATATGCTGTAGCACCAAAGATTGCAAATGCTATTAAAGCAGCATTTCAGCCGATTGGTTTGAATACCATTAATAACAACGGTGCTGCAGCTGGACAAACTGTTTTCCACTACCACTTACATTTTATTCCGCGTTACGATGAAAAAGAAGGGCTAGGCTTAATTTGGCAAACACAAAAGTACTCACCAGAGCAGTTGTCAGAAGTAGCAGAAAGTATTAAAGCCAATCTATAAGCCATTTGTAATATATTAACATCTGAATGTTCAGAATGCTGTATTGCAAATTTTTAAAATTTAGCGTACAATCACAAATAAGTTTCGCTAGCGGTCAAGAGGACACGTTAGGAGACAAATAGATTAGCATAGTCGAGGAGAGATTCAAATGAATACAAAGAATTTAGTATTAATGGCACTGTTAGTAGGTGTCGGTGCTGCACTTTATGTGGTTACACCAGGAATGGTGAATGGAATGAAGCCTGATTTTATGTTAACCATGATGTTTATTGGTATTCTATTATTCCCAACAGTGAAAGAAACGTTCCTACTTTCTCTTTCAACAGGGGTGCTTTCAGGTTTATTTACAACATTCCCAGCAGGTCTAGTTCCAAATATTATTGATAAAGCTGTTACTGGTTTTGTATTTTTAGCTGCTTTAATCATTCTCAAAAAACTGGCAGGTCATTTCGCCGTATCTGCTGTCTTAGTTGGCTTGGGAACAATTCTTTCAGGAACTGTCTTCTTAGGAGTAGCGCTTTTTGTGTTTAATGCAAATGTTGGCGCGACGTTTGCGATGCTATTTATTGGCGTTGTCCTTCCAGCTGTCGTATTTAACGTTGTTGCGTTTGCCGTTATTTATCCAATTGTTTCAAAATTAGTGAAGCGCTCTAAATTCAATACAGCTATTTCTCAAATTTCATAAATAAACACTTTAAATAATCAAAAGAAACTAAACTGTGACGGTCAAATCACTCGTTTAGTTTCTTTTTTCTTTTTGTATTGGTGCATTTCATGGTTTAATAGTAAATAAACATGACTAGAAATGAGGTATCTAATATGAAAGCAAAACCATTTTTACTTGGACTAACGACAGGAATTATCGGTGGGACAATCGCTGTACTTTTCTCCACGCCACAATCTGGGCAACAGCTACGTGCTTCTGTTAAACAAAATGTTGACCAAACAAAGGGTATGCTCCTTGATGTAAAACAACAAGTAGGAACTGTTAAACAATCTGTTAACACATTAACAAATGAAGTAAAAAATAATATCCCACAAATAATAAATGATTTAAAGCAAACAATTACGACTTTTACTGAAGAAATCGAACCAACGAAAAATAATTTACAACAAGAATTAGATGCTTTACAGAATTCGATAAGCGAAATCGAGAAAAACATTGCACAAATTACAGAAAATAAGAAAAAACCTCAAGAAAAAGTTAGCGACTAAAGTCCTTATCGATAGTTAGATAATCTGTATTTTTATCAAAAACTATTGCTATAATATTATTTTTTAGCCACTTTTCAATTTTTTAATTTTTCTAACTTTAAACTTTTTTCCTTTACTGCTATAATATTTTTAAAAATGTGAAAGAAAGCAGTAGGTGATGGCTTTGTCAGAGGAATTATATACACAAAAAGAAGCGATGCTTTATAGTCAAAGAATCGCACAGTTATCAAAAGCGCTGTGGAAAGCGGTTGAAAAGGATTGGCAACAATGGATTAAACCTTATGATTTAAATATTAATGAACACCATATTTTATGGATTTCATACCATTTAAAAGGCGCTTCCATTTCTGATGTTGCGAAATTTGGCGTGATGCATGTTTCTACAGCATTTAATTTCTCCAAAAAATTAGAAGAGCGAGGCTTTCTTAAGTTTTCCAAGCGTGATGACGATAAACGTAATACGTATGTTGAACTTACAGAAGCTGGCACAGAGCTCATTATAGAGATGAATAAAAACTACCATAATACGTATCATTCCGTACTGGAAGGATCATTAGCATTAAAAGATTTATATGGCCGTTTCCCTGATTTTTTAGATGTAATGGCTGTTATTCGTAATATCTATGGTGAAGATTTCATCGATATTTTCGAACGCTCTTTCCAACATTTCCGTGATTCCTTTGACACACTAGAAGAACGCACACCTGTAAAAGGATAAGACGAAGCTTCAAACTGCACATAATTTTTCCTGCAATTATTTATAAGTTGAACAAAAATGAGTTATACTACTGTTCATTCAGGAATGAGTCATGTGAAAGGAGGTATTTCAGAAATATTTCTGAAGTACCTCCTTTTTCTTGCATTCTAACATAATTCAATTTACATTAAATAGGACACTTCCTATTCGGAGTTGATAAAAAACCATGCATTGCTGGAAAATTTTAAATTTAGAACATCATTACGGTACTACGCGTATTATTATAATGGGTGTCATTACTTTTTTATTGGTCTTTTCTGTTTCGTATGTAACGTTTAATTTATTTAATGAAGAGCATTATACAGATCGACTATTCTGGCTCTTTGTGATAGCTGTGCTAACACTTTATCCCATTCACAAATTTTTGCACTTTGTGGCCCTATTTGATTTACGCCAACATTTAAAATTACGTGTACGTAGTCAGTTTTATATAATTCCTGTTTTACACATGCGAATTCGAGAGCCATTATCTAAAAATCGATACATCTTAGCATTACTTACGCCTTTTATCGTTCTAAATACTAGTATTATAGTTGGAACATGGCTTTTACCAGCCTATACCCATTATGGGACATTGCTGTTAGCCTATCACTGTAGTCTATGCCTGATTGATATCCTTTACGTAAAGTATCTCTTGAATTCACCTAAAAATTCACAAATAGAGGAAACACCTAAAGGCTATGAAATTTTAGTTCCACCGACCGTTCACTAAATTGCTTGTACTTGTTTTTTATTGACGTTCTTTGTTATGCTATTACTATTGAAAGAGGGGAGGAATAGACTTGCTATTAATGATTGTAGTTCTATTCTCGGTATTCTATTTATTTCAAATTAACCGCATGACATATGCTCTATGCATGCGACGTGAAATTCCCGAAGAAAACCAACCAAAAATATTCCGAACTATAAATATACTTATTACTATCCTACTTGTCTCATTCTACATTGAAATTTTATATGCAGTTTAACAGAAAATTCCATTACGCCTTGGCGTAATGGAATCTAAATTTTTTCGGGCTTTTTTGAAAAGCCCCTTTCAAAACATGTGCACCATCCGCGCCCGTCCGCACGCTTGAAGATAAGTCGAGCCCCCCATGCAACAACTTTTACTAATCAAATAAATTGTTTAGAACCTAAGGCATGCGGCGCGAATGTCTAACATTGTTAAGAAAAGCTAAGAGTTAAAGCTCTTAGCTTTTCGCGGTTTTATTAATTAGTATAGGAACGCTGCACCAACGATAATTAATAAAATAAATAACACAACTAATAAAGCAAAGCCTGAGCCGTAGCCACCGCCACCGTATCCTCCGTTGCCCATAACTTCACCCCCTTTCTTTTCTATATCCTATGCGCTTCAAAATTTGAAATATAGGCAATACTCAAGGGGGAACCATTTTGTTTTTAAAACGTTTATGTTATAGTAAAAAATGGACGAAACCATGTTAGGAGAGAATATCCACTATGAAAAAGACAGTTTTATCTTTAACTTTAGCTGCATCTGTATTAGCGCTTGGTGCTTGTAGCGGCGGAGACAGCAAAGCAATCGTTACTTCTAAAGTGGGCGATATTTCAGTAGCTGATTTTAATGAAAAGGCAAAAGCTTTAACAGGCTCATATGTAATGCAGCAAATGGTGACTGAAAAAGTTTTAGCTGACAAATATGAAGTAACAGATAAAGAAATCAAAGAAGCGTATGACACAACTGCATCACAATTTGGTGATGGCTTTACACAAGCGCTTGCTGAAAGTGGTTTAACAGAACAGGGCTTTAAAGATTCTTTACGTGTTCAACTTCTTCAAGAAAAAGCTTTAAAAGATCAAGCCATTAAAGAAGAAGATGTGAAAAAATACTACGAGCAAATGAAAACAGAATTAAATGGTCGTCATATTTTAGTAGCAGATGAAAAAACAGCAAAAGAAGTAATTGAAAAAATTAAGGGTGGCGCTAAGTTTGAGGACGTTGCAAAAGAGTACTCAACAGATACTGGCTCTGCTCAAAAAGGTGGAGAGCTTGGATGGTTCTCTGTAGGTTCAATGGTAGATGAATTTAACGATGCCGCTTATGCTCTTGAATTAAATACATTAAGTGAACCAGTAAAATCTAGCTTTGGTTACCATGTAATTGAAATTACGGACAAGCGTGATGTAAAAGGTGTTGGTTCATTTAAAGACGAAGAAGAAAACATTCGTTCAACTATGTTAAGTAAACTGAACCAAACTGGTGAAGCTCAAACGATTCTTAAAGATATCGTTGCAAAAATGGCTAAAGATGCCGATGTGAAAACATCTGATAAAGATTTAAAAGAACCGCTTAAATTCTTTACAACAACAAGTGAAGAACAAGCAAAAGCAGCTGAAGAAGCAGCTAAAAAAGCTGAAGAAAATGCGCCAAAAGAGGATTCCGAAGATAAAGCAGAAGATACTGACAAGGAATCTAAATAATTAGAGTCTAGTATATAACAAAAGAGAAGCACCCTGATACATCAGATGCTTCTCTTTTTACTCTATTTTACTTTAAATTGGCTAATTTCAGTTTGTAGGTCATTTGACATTGTCTGAAGAACATTTGCAGCACTTGCTATTTCCTCATTAGAAGCACTTTGTTGCTCGATAGATAAAGCAATATGCTGTATGCCCGAAGATGTGCCATTTGCTATGCCAACGACTTCTTTTACAGCCTCATCTGTTTGACTAGCTTTCTCATTGACACGCAAGACAATATCCTTTACCTCCGTTGTACGATGACTTATCTGTTGCAAATATACGACTATATTTTTAAAGGTATCGCCTGTCTGTTCAACAGACTCACGGCCTTCCTCCACAAACTGTGTACCGCTATTAATAGCATAAACAGCACTGGAGGTTTGGTTTAAGATATCATCCACCAATGTTCGAATATTATCTGCAGCCTTTCCAGATTCCTCTGCTAACTTTCTTACTTCATCTGCCACTACTGCAAAGCCTTTTCCAGCCTCTCCTGCACGAGCTGCTTCAATAGATGCATTTAATGCAAGCAAGTTTGTTTGATCTGTAATACTTGTAATCAACGCTACAATCGTACTGATTTCCTTCGATTTTTCGCCTAAAGCATTTACAACTGCAGTTGACTGATGAACAGATTCATTAATGGTATTCATTTTTGCAATCGTTTGCTCAATTAACTGTAATCCTAAATCAGCCTTTTGGTTCGTTTCATTTGCTATTGAGGCAACTTCCTGAATAGCAGAAGATGCATGATCCATATCTTTAGTAATTAAATGTGCTGATTCAGATAATAAATCCATTTGCCTTAATTGTCCTTCTGCACTGGAGGCAATTTCCCCAATGGCACCCGAAATAGTTTCAACTGTTTGACTGCTTTGTTCGGTAATCGTTGTAAATTCCTTTGTAAAGGTTGATACATCTGTCGATGCTTTATTCGTCTTTTCAATGACCGTCCCAATTTGTTCTAGCATATGATTAAATTCAGTCGATAATTGACCAATTTCATCTTTTAATCGATCATCAATACGAACAGTTAAATCGCCATCAGCAGCCTGGGTCATAGCATTTAACACACGCTTTACACGCCTTAAGACAATATACCTTGTACATAAAGAAATAATTACTGTGCCAATAAATAACGAAATAAATGTATTAATGGCAACCCCAGCACTTCCATTCAAATGCACTACCTTCTCGAATTGACGACTAACAAATTCTGAAATATGGGAGCTAATAAATAAACTTATGCCGATAGCTAGTATCATTTTGAAAATTAAACTTTTCCAAAACTTAATTTTCCGTGAAAAAAGTCCCTCTGTATCCATTACTTTTCCCCATTCCTATAATTTCTCTCTCTATTCTAAATTAAATATTCACATTGGTACAATAGTTAGGCACTACAATTAAATATATGAATACTTAGACTCAGAGAAATTAATATCGAATAGCTAGACAGCAACGTTAGTTTATGGGACGATTGATATTGCTTTTTAAATAGTAGGCTTATAGAATGAACGATTATCAAGTGGGAAGAGTCTCTCTGTAAATTCGCCCGGTGTCGTTTTACCTAATGCCCTTGTTAACATATTCATCTTTGCATCAATGTTATCGATATAATGCAAAATTTCTGCTTCCTGAATCATAGGTTTTTTCGGGCTACCCCACTCTTCTTTCCCATGGTGTGACAATACCATATGCTGCAACAGCATGACTTCTTCACCTTCAATTTCAAGCTCACTAGCAATCTTAGCAATTTCATTTACCATAATCGTAATATGACCTAATAAATTGCCCTCCACTGTATACATTGTGGCAACTGGGCCTGATAACTCTACAACCTTGCCTACATCATGTAAAATAATTCCAGCATATAATAAGTCACGATTTAATGTTGGATATAGGTCAGCAATGGCTTTACCTAGTTTGAGCATGGAGACCATATGATCTAATAAACCTGATGCATAGTCATGATGATTTTTAGTCGCTGCTGGAAAAACTAAAATAGCCTCTTGATGTTTTTTAATTGCTGCTCTAGTAATCCGTGAGATATTAGGGTTTTTAATGTCAAAGAAAAATTGCGTTAATTCTTCATATAGTTGTTCTTTTGGTGTTGCAGAGGATGGCACTAAATCGTGAATAGCAATTCCTTCCTCTGGCTTAGCAACACGGATAGATTTAATACGCAATTGATTCTTTCCTCTATAGTCATGAATCTCTCCGCCAACACGTACAATGGCTTCCGCATGGTACATCTTTTCATGATCCTCATTCGTATCCCATAGCTTTGCCTCTATATCCCCACTCTTATCTTGTAATATTAGCGACATAAATGGCTTCCCAACGGTTGTAACCCCTTTTGTCGCTTGTTTTATTAATAAAAATTGATCAACTACTTCTCCAACTTGGAGCGTCGTAATCCCTTTCATGTTGACGCCACTCCCCTTTCATTTGCTAATGCTCCTATATCGACAATCTGGTTTTTTTGCCAATAGTTGAGCATTGTGTCATGACAAGTAAAATATAAAATTTGACGTTCATATCCTACTTCTTTCATTAATTGTACCATTTTGTCTGTGCGGTTTCGATCAAAATGGACAAAAGGATCGTCCATAATCATTGGAAATGGTGCAGCGCTCACTAGGGTTTTTGCTAGAGCCATTCGCAATGCAATATAAGCTTGCTCTTTGGTAGCCTGGGACAACTCCACCATTTGATAACGTATCCCTGCAGCATCCTGCGCTACAAAATAACCATCCTCATGAATCGAAAGTTTGTCATAGTTTCCTCCTGTTAGTAAACGGAATATAGCATTTACCTCTTCAAGGACATGAGGTAATTTTTCTTCACGAAGACGGAATAGGGTTTCATGAATAGCTGTCGCCACAGCTTTTTTAGTTGCCCACTGCTCAATTAACTGCTGCAATTCCGTTTTCTCCTGCTCAAACTGTTGAAGTAATTGACCATATTTTTCATCATTTAATAGCTGTTCTTTTTCCATTAGCAAAGCAGCACGTTGTTCCAGACATTGATCAATTTCTAGTTGCAATGATTGCTGCTCTTGTTCTAAAGCACATATGCGTTCGCTAACAGAGTCCTCAATCAGATTTTCCTTCTGTTGAAGATCGAGTGAAGATAATTGAGCCTGGACGGTTTGCAATTCTGTCTCAATTTTTCTTCTCTGTTCAAATTGCTCATGCATTTCATAATAAGCCTGTTCATTTTGGATCTTTGCTTCTTTGAATAGCTCGTACATTTCAGCAGTATAACGATCCATTCTTGATTGTCCACCTTCTATTTTTATTTGAACG
This sequence comes from Lysinibacillus capsici, assembly GCF_003367505.1. Lineage (GTDB taxonomy): Bacteria > Bacillota > Bacilli > Bacillales_A > Planococcaceae > Lysinibacillus > Lysinibacillus capsici. The sequence goes on along the minus strand of NZ_PXXX01000016.1, from coordinate 58,291 downwards.
CTGGCTAGCTGATCTTTTGCATGCTGTGCTTGTTGCTGTTGCTGTTGTGCTTCAAGGTAGGCTGTTCGTAAATGCATATAAATTTCATGTTCATTATAGGCTCCCTCTAAAACCCGTTGAAGCTGCTCATAAATGTTGTTCTTTTCTACCTGCGTTTCTTGCAACAGACTTGAGGTACTGTTTCTTTTAGCTGCTAATTCTTGTACACCACGAATACGCATAAATAATTCGGGCATTAGCGATCTGGCTATCGTTCCTTGTAAGCGATAACGCTTTAAAAAATGTTGGAGCGTTTGAGTGGCCTCTTCACTCTCTACTTCCGTTAGTTGAATTTTATATTCAAGAGAAGTATATTGCTGCTCCTTCTCTTTCTGCTGTTCATTGATGTGCAACCAGCGATCTTCATATCTTTGCTTCTTTGCAAGAACTGCTTGTACTGTCAATTCCTCTTGCTCTAACTCCCGTAGGAGGATGCTATGCTCTTTATTAGTAGGTTCATTTGCTTGCTTAACATATCGAATAAACAAAAAAGTTAGCAATGATAAAACTGCTCCAATTAGAATTACAACTATGTTTTTTTCAAATACACCATAAGCAAACGACATGAAGCAAATCAGTAGTACAAGCCAGATAAAGTCATGAGGCTGCTTCTGCTTACTGCGTTGCGATTTGGCAGAACGTAGTTGCTCAAGCCTCCGCTTTTGTTGAGGCCATTGTGCTAAAATATGTTCTTCCTCACTTGTTAATGACTCACGCATTAGCTGTTGCTTCTGTTTGGCTATTGCATCTAATTCTAGGTGTACTTGCTCTAGTGAACGTAGATGAAATTTTAGCTCTTCCTCCGCCTCCTCTAATTTACTTAATTGAAGCTGAAATTGTTGCTCCTGTTGGAGTGAAACTGTTTCGTTCAAAAGATTTTCTTGTGCTTCTTTCTCTGTTACACCTAGTAAACGAAACTGTGCTTCAATTTCTTGTTCGAGCAAAAATAGATCATCCTGTAAATTTTGCTCTTTCACCATTAGCTGATGCCACGTTGCCTCTTTTTGCATAAGGTAAGCCATTTCATTGACCTTTTGCTCATCCACTGTTGCAAGTATTTTCTCCTGCAATATTTGATGCTGCTCCTTTAATTGCATCAGTTGCTGACTTTCATGTAACAGACGATCCTTTACCTGCTCATACCGTCTGATACCCTCTGATGGAAACTGAACATGTTGAAAATTGGTCATTGTCTGTTGCAATGTCTGTTGCTGCTTGAGGAGAGGGAGTGCTTGCTTTTGAATAGTTAATTGCTGCCATTGTTGCTGTTGCCGTTTTTGCGTACCAAATAGCTGTTCTAAATTTTGCTCAAGTAATTGTAATTGCTGTAATTTATCCTCAAAGGTTTGAATCTTCACCTGTTCCTGTTTAATTGTCCGCTCAAGCTGCTTTAGTTGTTCAATCTTTTGATTAATCAATGGCACTTTACCTGTCTTTTTAAACAGCTCACTAGCCTCTTTATCCATTTTCTTTTCAAGTGCGGATAAATACTGAATACCTGTTGTACCTGAGGCAAGTAGCAAATGGGTTAGCTCCTCTTCAGACATTTTTTCAATACCTTGTAGTTCATGCAGCGAAAAAGAAAAAATGGCTTCAAAGGATGCCCTAGAATATCCATATAAAAGCTTTACTAACAACTCCTCATGCCCCGTCGTTCCATCCTCTAGGTAGACAGTAACATCACCAGCAGCCTTTCCTTTCACACGTTCAACTGTACATTGACCATAAATAGGGTGTAAAAGTGTCAGCTGACCTCCATATTTCGTTGAAATTTTCGGCTCATATTTGCGCTGTATCTGCTGCCTTGTTGGGAAACCAAAAAGCATTTGTAGTATAAACTGCTGTATCGTCGTTTTTCCTGCTTCATTTAATCCATAAAAAATAGTGACACCATCATTTAACGAAATGGAGATATTTTCATGCTTACCAAAGCCATAAATTTGGATTTTCTGTATTGTCAGCATGTAATCACGCCCTTTGAATTTCTTCTGCTAATAATGTCTGTGCACGATGGGTTAAGTTCTCAATATCCTTTTCACTAAGTGGCTCTATCAGCCTCGCACCACCAGCATATTGGTACAAATCTTTTAGAATATCCTTCCATTCATTACTGTCCCATTGTTCCATTAAGCTCACAACGGATTGAGTTGTTGCTGTATGCTCATAAAATCTCGCTGCCTTTTGCAACACCATTTTTTGTACCCAACACATTGGGTCAATACCTTCCTCAGCCTCTCGAATAGTCTCTAACCACGCATCTACTGTTGCATGTTCAAATAAAGCTTCCGTTTGTTCGTCAATATTTTGCAAATGAAGCTCTACTACCGATGCGCCATACTTCTTCCTATTAGCTGTAATAGCTTCTGCACATCTCTTCAATAATTCATTGGCGTGTACCACATTCGTACAATCCACCTCAATGGTGCTATAAACAACAGCAGAGGTAGAGATAAAATCAAGCTCAGTCGATGTTTTGGATAGCGTCACATCATAAAAGCCTTTCATTCCTTGTTCTTTACGATGTCGACTTTGAATATTGCCTGGATAAACAATTGGAGGGTTTTGATGTAAAAGCTGTCGTTTATGAATATGGCCAAGCGCCCAATAATGATAGTTCTTTTCAAGTAACTGTTGTTTTGTAAAAGGGGCATACACATCATGTGTTGTATTGCCTGCCTCACTGCCATGAAGCATACCAATATGAATGGCATGCTGATCATGTGCAGTTGGATAGCTTTCAATAACAGATTCCTTTAAATGACGTTCAGGATAGCTAAAACCATATATATTCACTTGTTGACCCCGTATTTTTAATTGAACTACACTCGTTTCAGCTGGTAATTCATAGACATTACTTGGTAAAGAAAAGCGTGTCCATGTACCATTTAAATGATCATGATTTCCGTAGCTCACAATGACAGGGATATTGTGTTGAAAAAGCTTCTCCATTGCATCTTGAAATCTTCGTTGTGCTTGCAAGCTACGATTTTCACCATCATAAATATCCCCAACAATTAGTAAAAAATCAGGTTTTTCCTGAATCGCTTTAAGGATAATTTTATCAAACGCTTCAAAAGTGCTTGACCGTATTTTCTTTAAAATGGGTTCGGGTAGACCAAATAAGCCCTTAAATGGACTATCTAAATGTAAATCTGCCATATGGAAAAAACGAATTGCTGACATCCAATCACCTCAAATAGTAGATAATTCTCTCTTTAGTACAAAACCAAAGTAATAATATGTTGTTTATTCAAAACCGAATATTTGTTCTATTTTATCATAACTCATGTTTGATGAAAAATGCTATTACGGAAAAAAACAACATTGCCTTACTTTTTCCACAATTTTCGTAATTTATCAAAAAATTCACTAGTTTTACCGTGAAGTTTATAAATCTTCTATGTATAATAGAAATATATTCAAGTAAAAGGGTGGGGTCTGTATGGAGAATTATCGTTTTACAGCTTTTGAAAAAACAGGGGAAACATTGTTTGATGAAACTTGGACTTTTGAAAATGATGAGGCTGCTAAACTAAATGGACAACAACAAATTGAGGAAAAAGGTGTTGCCGATAAAACTCATCGTCTTGTAAACGCTTCAGGTAAATTAATTTTATTCCATGTTTAGTGGCTAATAAAAGGCACGTAGTCAATGGTTTGCTACGCGCCTTTTATTATTTTTATTTGCCTACAAAGACAGGCGTTCTTTTCTCTACAAATGCATGAATGCCCTCGACATGATCTGTTGTTTTACGCATTGCAGACTGGCCCTCAGCCTCTAATGCTAAGATATTTTCTAGCTGTGGCATATTTTGTGCATGTAGAATTTTTTTCGTTGTAATCATGGAAGAAATCGGGGATGCAAGCATTTTCCCCACCACTTGATCTGCCATTGCAAATACAGTGCCCTCTGGTGCAATATAATCAATTAACCCTGCATCTAATGCTTCTTTTGCTGTTAATACCTTTCCCTCCCATATCATTTGTTTCGCTTTAACAGTACCTACACGCTCCTTCATGAAGAAATGACCGCCCCCATCTGGAATCAGTCCAATTCCAATGAAATTCATAGCAAGTTTACTATTTTCACAGGCTACAATAATATCTGCCCCTAGTGTTAGACTAAATCCTAAACCTGCTGATGCACCATGAACCGCTGCAATCACAATCATTGGTAGCTGATAATATGCCTTCACGATACGTGTCAGATAAACCATTGCCTCATCAATATTCAGTGGTTTGCTTTCATCTAGCATTGCTTTTATATCACCACCCGCAGAAAAGACCTTTCCTTCTCCACGAATAACAAGCACCTGAATATCTTTTTCCTGCTGTAGAGCCTCAAAGCATTCTGCAAGTTCACGCATCATGACATCATCCATTGCATTCATCGCCTGTGGACGATTCAATGTTAAGGTTGCTCGACGCTCTAATTTTTCTAATGTAATCGTTGAAAATTCCATCTCTATAACCCCCAAATATGAATAGTCATTCACTATGTATAATTCGTGTTTTTTTTGAAAACTCCTTCTCTCTAAGCAAAATTGCTCCTGTTATGCTATATTAAAGGACGAATATCGAGATAAAGGTGGTAATGTATTTTGACACAAAAAGACTATCGTGTATTACTTTATTATAAATATATTACGATTGAAGATCCTGAAGCGTTCGCAGAAGAACATTTAGCATTGTGTAAAGAGATAGGGCTTCTTGGTCGTATTTTAGTAGGTTACGAAGGTATTAACGGAACTGTATCAGGTACCATTGAGCAAACAGATGCTTACATGAATCATATGAAGGCAGATGCTCGTTTTAGCGATATGATGTGGAAAATTGATGAGACTGAAGGGCATACCTTTAGAAAAATGCATGTACGTCCTCGTCGAGAAATTGTTCACCTCGGTTTAGAACAGGATATCAATCCGTTAGAAATCACAGGTGATTATTTAACACCTAAAGAATTTATGGAACAGATGCAAGATGACAACACCGTGGTTATCGATGCCCGTAATGACTATGAATATGATCTCGGTCATTTCCGAGGGGCTGTTCGACCAGATATTGAAAACTTCCGTGACCTACCTGCTTGGATGGAGGCGCATAAAGAAGATTTTGCAGATAAAAAAATCTTAACTTATTGTACAGGTGGTATTCGCTGCGAAAAATTCTCTGGTTGGCTAAAACGCGAGGGCTATGGTAAGAGCGTAGGTCAATTACACGGCGGTATTGCTACATATGCGAAGGATCCTGAGGTAAAAGGTCAATTATGGGATGGTCAAATGTTTGTTTTTGACCGCCGTCGAAGTGTACCGATTAATCAGGTGGAACATGTTATTGTTGGGAAGGATTATTTCACCGGGGAGCCTTCTGAACGATACACAAACTGTGCAAACCCAGCGTGTCATAAGTTAATGCTTTGTGAAGAAAAACATGAGGCATTTTACATGCGAAGCTGTTCAGATGATTGTCGCCGTGCAGAACGCAACTTTTTCGTGGAGGAAAACGGTTGGACAAAGGAACAGGTTGAAGAACAAATTGCTAAAATTGCAGAGGTCCAACAATCAAATTGTTAATCCATTCCATAATTTAATCAAGGTGCGCATTGCTGTTGGATTTCTGCTCAAAACTTCAGCATAGTGATCTTCTCCAACATTATCATTCCATTTAAAAAGAGCATCGTTCATCAAAACGATGCTCTTCATTCATTTATGCACTTTATCCTTGCCCTAAATAACGCCCTACCTGGCGTCCACTAAATAAACAACCTCCAACAAATGTCCCTTCTAAAGCGCGGTAGCCATGGACGCCACCGCCACCGAAACCACTTACTTCACCAGCAGCAAATAACCCAGGAATTGGCTGACCGTCCATGCCCAAAACAGCGCCATTTAAATTTGTTTGTAAGCCACCTAAAGTTTTCCTTGTTAGAATGTTTAAGCGAACAGCAATTAAAGGCCAATTTTTGGTATCTAAAATTTTATGTGGCTTGGCAACACGCACCCATTTATCCCCAATATAATTTCTTGCTCCATGAATAGCGTTTACTTGCAAATCCTTTGTAAACTTATTGTCCATTTCCCGATCTCTTGCCAAGATTTGCTCTTTAATCTTCATGAAATCAAGTAGCTCATTTCCAGCAAGTTTATTCATTCCATCTACAAGTTCCTTTAGATCATGTGCAATCACAAAATCCTCTCCGTGATTTTTAAAAGCTTGGATAGGAGCAGGTGGGCCTGGTAAAATGCGTTTTAGAACATCGCCAATGCTTTTGTTTGTTAAATCTGGGTTTTGCTCCGAGCCAGATAAAGCAAATTCTTTCTCAATAATTTTCTCCGTTAAAATAAACCAGGAATAGTCATAACCTGTTTTTTGAATCGCCTCTAACGTACTGAGTGTATCAAACCCTGGAAAGTTGGGTGCATGAAAACGATTCCCCTCTGCGTCAAACCACAGGGAGGAGGGACCAGGCAATATCCGAATTCCATGGTTGGGCCATATTGGATCCCAATTTCTTAAACCCTCTGTGTAATGCCACATGCGATCACGGTTTACAATGCGTCCCCCAGCATGTTCCGTGATCTCTAGCATTCTTCCGTCAACGTAAGCTGGTACACCACATACCATATTTTTGGGAGGGGTTCCTAATCGAGCAGGCCAATTTTTTCTCACTAAATCAAAATTTGCCCCAATACCACCACTTGCCACAATCACAGCTTTAGCTTCGTAGGAAAATTCACCGATTCCTAATCTCGAACTTTTTTCACCTCGATTAATAAAGGTTTCAGCTAGCACCGTTCCGCTAATTCCTATAATCTTCCCTTCTTGCTGCACAAATTCATCCACACGATGTCTTGGCTTGAAGTCAATGAATCCTTCTTTCATAGCCTGTTTTACTTTATCTACAAATGGCTTTACAATGCCAGGGCCTGTTCCCCAGACAATATGAAATCTAGGTACTGAATTGCCATGCCCTCCTGCCAATGAGCCTCCCCGCTCTGCCCATCCAACAACAGGGAAAAACTTTATACCTTTTGACTTTAACCAGTCGTATTTTTCACCTGCAGCAAAATCGACATATGCTCTTGCCCATTTATACGCCCAGGAATCCTCATCTTCTAAACGATCAAAGCCTGCAGTTCCTTGCCAATCCTGCCATGCAAGCTCCTTACTATCTTTAATTCCAAGCCTTCTTTGCTCTGGAGAATTTACTAAAAATATTCCTCCAAAAGACCAATATGCCTGTCCTCCGATTGAATTTTCAGGCTCTTGATCTACTAAAAGAACTTTTTTCTTTGCATCGATTAATTCACAAGCTGCGACTAATCCTGCAAGACCAGCACCGACTATTGCAACATCGTACTTCATTCTTACACCCCCAAATCAATCATCCTTAACTAACATTCTTCTCTCACAGTCTGTTTACCTTCTACTTTTTATATTTTTGTCTAAAATGTGACAAACAAAAACGTTCGCTTTCTTAGAACAAATCCATGGATAATTAGCATAAACCCTCTATTTTATTCCATTTAATTCCCATATAATTTTCAATGCTAAAACTACACAGAAACCTGATACTATCGGACTTTTCAAATATCGTTAGCGCTTTCATTGTATTCCCCAAAAAGACGAACAATAAAACAGTATTATATAAATAATATTCGTTTTTAGTTATTTTTCAGACTTTTGAAGTCAGTATTTTTAAAGTTTTTAAGAAATATCGTTGACAAAGGTGAACAATAGGGATTATGATGTTAACAAATTTAATCACAAAAAATATAACGACGGAGACACACTAGTCGCAAGAAAATCCAAAGAGAGCTGATGGTTGGTGCAAATCAGTGATTTCTACGATAATAGTTCCACTCCTGAATAGATAGGCTGAACAACTTAAAAGTAAGCTTATCCGTCTCATGCACGTTACGCATATAGCTAAGACTGCCAGAATAAATTTTCCAGCAGTGATTAAGGGTGGTACCGCGAACCAAAGTTTATACAGCCTTTCGCCCCTTACAACACACTAACTGTGTTTGTAAGGCGTGGAAGGCTTTTTATATTGTCTTCGATTTAGAAAGGAGATTGTTTGTATGCTGTAAGATGTTCGAATTTTACAAATTTCAGACTATCGTAGATAAAGCCATAGCCAATAATGATAAAAAAGGAGCTAATTATAATGACTACTGCAACAAAAACAAGAACTATTAACGTATTTATCGCTGATCCACTAAGTGAGGATGGTATTTTCCCATTACGCCAGGAACAAGATTTAGATTTAAACATTATTGTAGACACAGGTTTAGCACCAGAAGAATTAATCGCTAAAATTGCTGATGTAGATGTATTACTTGTTCGTTCTCAAACAACGGTAACACGTGAAGTAATTGAAGCAGCAAAAAGCTTAAAATTAATTGGTCGTGCTGGTGTTGGTGTCGATAATATTGACCTTGCTGCTGCTACAGAACACGGCATTATCGTGGTAAACGCACCAGATGGTAATACTAACTCAGCTGCCGAACATACAATTGCGATGATGACTTCACTTGCCCGTCATATTCCACAAGCTTTTAATACATTAAAAAATGGCAAATGGGATCGCAAATCTTTTGTTGGCGTGGAGCTAAAAAATAAAACTTTAGGCGTTGTAGGTTTTGGTCGAATTGGTGTTGAAGTAGCTTATCGTGCTAAGGGTCAACGTATGAATGTTATGGCATACGATCCTTTCCTAACAGATGAACGTGCCAAAGAATTAGGTGTAACAAAAGCAACGGTTGAAGAAATCTGTGTAGCTGCAGATTTCATTACAGTTCATACACCACTTCTACCTGAAACTCGCAACCTTATTAATAAAGATAAATTTGCGATGATGAAAGATGGCGTACGTATTATTAACTGTGCACGTGGCGGTATCATCAATGAAGACGATTTATATGATGCAATTGTAGCAGGTAAAGTGGCTGGAGCAGCTCTTGATGTATTTGTTTCTGAACCAGCAACAGATCATAAGCTACTGACTTTACCACAAGTTATCGCAACGCCTCACTTAGGAGCATCTACAATCGAGGCACAAGAATCTGTAGCGGTTGACGTATCAAATGACATCATTAAATTTTACAAAACAGGTACTGTAACAAATCCAGTAAACATGCCATCTATACCTAAAGAGCTTCTTGCACAAGTTGAGCCTTTCTTTGAATTAGCTGAAAAACTTGGTTCATTCCTATCACAAGTGACAACAGAGCCAGTCAAAGAAATCAATCTATCTTATGCTGGAGAAGTAGCAAACTATGATGTTCGTCCATTAACTTCAAATGCGTTAAAAGGTTTACTGTCTAAAAATCACGGTAATCATGTCAATGATGTGAATGCTCGTTACTTATCTGAACGTATCGGTATGAAAATTAATGAGCACAAAACAACAACAGCAAAAGGCTTTACAAGCTTAGTTACTATTGAAATTATTACTGCTAACGAAACACATACTGTAGCGGGTACACTATTAAACGGTTTAGGTGCACGTATTGTAAAAGTAGAGGACTATGTTGTTGACGTCATTCCACAAGGCCACCTTCTTTACATTAAAAATACTGACAAACCAGGTGCAATTGGCCGTGTAGCAACAAAGCTTGCAGAAAAAGAAATCAATATCGCAACAATGCAGGTTGGTCGTGCACAGGTTGGTGGTACAGCGGTTATGATGTTAACGGTTGATAATGTTGTAACAGAAGAAGATTTAGTTTTTGTGGCACAGCTTGAAAACATTGATGAGGTAAAAGCCATTAACCTATAATTAATAATAGCAAGAAGCAGGGAGTCTCTACTCTCTGCTTTTTATTTTGGGAAAATGATACTTTTCTATGAGTTCTTCGTCATTAAAGAAAAGGAGGTGTTCAGCTTGAACATAGAAGAAATATTTTACTTACATAATCACACCATTTTTAAATACTTATATTACTTACTAAATGATGAAAAATTAGCGGAGGATTATACACAGGAAACCTTTGTCCGTTATTTGAACCATCACCAAACAATAAAAGAAGGAGCCGATCTCGCTTGGTTGCGGTGCACTGCACGCAACCTTGCCTATGATCATTATCGTCGGAAAAGGATTATTCAGTTTGTCCCTTTTTTACAACAGCATGAAGAACAAGCGTCACCTTCTCCTCATCAATGGCTGATGCAACGAGAAGATGCCAAGATACTGTATCTTGCAATTCGAAAACTAAAAATTACCTATCGTGATGTGATCATTCTGCGCAAAATAGAGGGGCTTTCCATCGAAGAAACCTGCGCTATTCTTGGCTGGAATGAGGGGAAAGTAAAAAACACATTAAAACGAGCACTCATCGCATTAAAAAAACAGTTAGGAGGTGAGATGGATGAAGAATGATAAGAAGACATGGCAACACTTAGATGATTTAATGTTATCTGATCAGCAGCAAAAAAAATTATTACGCAATATGACAGAGCCCTCAGTAATTAGTAAACAAACTACTGGAAATGGATGGAAAATTCCTTCTGTGTCAGTGCTATTTATAGTAGTTCTTTCTTTATTAATTTTAACTTTTGTTCAACGTCCGACTGATTCTCCTATGACAATGGATTCCTCCAAAGCCATCCAACGTGTCTACTTAAAGGAGAATCTGAACAAGGATACCTTTATAGCAAAGGATTCTTGCCTTTATGTTCCTCAGCAATGCTATGCTCATTCAAAGGCTATCACACAGCTACAACAGAATTGGGACAACGCTTCTCCTATAACAATATCCGCTAGTCAATGGAAAAGTGGTACTATCTATGATATTTTGATTCTCTATAATGACCGTACACAAGAGAAATGGAAGGTACTCAATAACAAGATTTTCTTCAATGTTGAAACCCAGCAAGCCTTTCTGATTGAAGAATCAATTGACTCTCTACGCTATTTTTATGATGAGAAGCGGTCGACGAAACTTATTTTAGGGAACATTTTCATCCTACTTATGCATTTCATCCTATGGATTGCTAAAAAAAGAATGCCTTATACAGAACGTCGCTTTTTCGCTGCGACAGTTGAGCATGCTATTGCCAATGCCATCATGCTCGTGTTGTTTGGAGGTATTTCATTTGGTATCTATCTTGTCCACCATACAATTCATGCAACAATTATTTATGGCCTTTTCTCACTCTACTCCTTTATGCAAATCTATTATCGTAAAAAGGCTGGTGAACCTAAGGGTTACTTAATTGCTAGCGCTCTTGTTCAGCTTTGTATAGCGATAGCTTTTACATGTTTATACCTTGGACTGAATGTCTATTTTTAATAAAAAAATGTACTGACTCCATGAAGGGTCAGTACATTTTTATACTATAGCTTATTTACAAGCTCCAACAACGCTGTCAAAGAATCCACCTCATAGGTAGGTGTCACAGCCCCGTTGGCGATATTGCTTTCACGATTAATCCATACATTGCGCATTCCCACACGAGATGATCCTAAAATATCAGTATTAAGATTGTCGCCAACCATAATTGCCTCGTCCGCTGTAATACCTGCTTTCTCCATCACAAACTCAAAAATAGATGCGTCCGGCTTACCTTTACCAAAGTCACCTGAAATAATAATATGATCAAAATATGGGGCAATTTCTGGTGTGATTTCTAGCTTTAAATTTTGCAAACTTGGTGCGCCATTTGTAAGCAATACAAGCTGATATTTTCCTTTTAATTCATCTAACACTGCAAAAGTATCTTCGTATAAAAATGGCGCTACTTTACGCTCGGCTACAAAGCGCTCTCCTAGCTCCTCTCCAAACGCTGTATCTTCAATACCAAGAGCAGCTAACCCTTTTGTCCAAGCCGCTGCACGATAGCTAGGAACAATTTCCTTCATTTTTTGGAAGGAGTCTGTCGAGTCGTCAAACGTTCCCCAAAGTCCTTCAAATGGATTGATACCAATTAATACCGTATAATCATATGTTTCATAACCCTCATATAAAGCACGTGCCTCTCGGCGAACAGCTTCCTCTAGCTCAGTAGGATTCACATTATGTACTGTTGCTGCATAGTCACATGTTTTTTCAAATGCAGTTTTGACTGATTTTTTATCCCATAGTAGTGTATCATCTAAATCAAAAATAATTGTATTTATCGACATTTTTGTCCGCTCCTAGCTCCCGATTAATACTACTATTTTAGCATATTTTCAAAATATTTAGGATAACAATTTAAGTACAATTCCTGTATCTAAAAACAAGCTGTACGTCAAATCTTCACAGCTTGTCATGTATTAATTATTTTTATTTCGTAAACGATTCATTAAACTCTGAAGGTCTGCTCTTTTTTGCTGTGTTTCTTCTTTTAAAATTTCAATATGGTAAATACCATCTTTTTCTTCTATCTGAACACGATCACCTACTTGCACAGGCTTGTTCATGGCTGACTGTGAAATAATGAGTTGTTCCTCTTCTGCTGGAAACTTTAAGAAAACCGCATAGCCATCTTCAATACGGTCCAATGTGTATTTACTCAAGCTCACTTACAAGTTCCCCTTTCTCATTCCGTAATTGCGCAGCATCTCCAGCATTTAACCAAATTTGTTTAGTTGTCCATTTCAAATAATTTTGCCCTTCCCGTGCATTGGTTCCACTAGTAATATAAATCGTTTTCCCTGGCTGTAAAGAAAGATTAGGGAAGTTATAAACTTGATGCCCTTCAATTGAAATAAGCTGCCAATCTTTTAAAGATACTGCATGTTGTCCACTATTTTTAATTCCTACAATTTCAGTAACTAGATCCTTACTAACGATTTCAATAGCTGTTGTCGGTTCTTCTTTAGATAGTATATTACCAGTTTCTACACTAAAAGTTTCCTTACCGTTCACCGTATAGTTTACCCCATCTGTGGACACCGTAATCGTTCCTAAATCCGCGGTGGCATAGATTTTACTACCAATAGCCTGCAAACGGTCCACAATTTCTGCATGTGGATGTCCATACTTATTATCCTCTCCATAACTTAATATCGTGACCTCTGGTTTTACAGCCTGAATGAACTCCTCTGAGCTACTTGTGTTAGAGCCATGATGTCCAGCTTTTAAAACTGTTGCTTTCACATCATACTGCAACATTTCCTTTTCTAATGCCACTCCCGCATCTCCTGTCAATAAAAAAGAGACATTCCCATAAGTCATTTTTAAGACAATGGAGGCATCGTTATTGTCTGTAGCCTGATCATTGGCATTTAAAACTTCCACATTTACATTCTTATCCAATTCGATATCATCACCGATTTTTGGCACATGATAAGGAATATTTTTTTCATCGATACGTGTCAGCATCTCTTCAAAGGTTTGCGATGTATGTACTTTTCCCGAATCATAAAATTGCTCAATCGTCATGTTATCTAATACAGGAATAAGCCCTCCAATATGATCAGCATCTGGGTGTGTTGCTACTACAATATCAAGCTTATTTATCCCAAGTTCTTTTAAATAAGAGACAATCTGTTGCCCTGCGCCCTTCACTCCCCCATCTATAAGCATCGTTTTACCACTTGGTGATTCGATCAGTATAGAATCCCCCTGTCCTACATCAATAAAATGAACCTGCATTTCATGACCAGCTGTTACAGGAATTTTCTCTGTCTTGACTGCCTCGGTACAGCCGGCTAATAAAAAAAGACAAAGGAGTAATACCATTATTATTTTTTTCATCTACTAACTTCCTTTCTATTTTCCTATTATACAAAAAAGAGAGCTAGCCATGGGCTGCTCTCCTTTTACTTTAAACAAATATCCACCATAAAATCATCGTAATAATAATAGTCACAAGCCCTTGAAGTAATGTGGCCACCGTTTGGGCTTTATAGGCTTGTGTTACTTCCATACCACTATACTGCGTAATCACCCAAAAGAAGCTATCATTCACATGGCTAACTGTCATTGCTCCTGCACCTATTGCCATCACCACTAATGCTAATGGTACCGCTCCATCAATTCCCAATGTCACAAGCATTGGGGCTACTAAAGTAGATGTAATCACAAGAGCTGTTGTGGAAGAACCTTGAGCCGTTTTCAACGCTGCTGCTACTATAAACGGCACAAGAAGGAATAATGTACCTGAGGCAAACATACCTAAATCCATTTCTTGAAGCATTTCTCCAACACCAGCATTTTTTATAACAGTTCCAAACGAACCACCAGCCCCTGTTATAAGTAAAATTGGTGCGGCTTCTTTTAGACTTTCGCCAATCCAACCTGTTAATGTCGTTTCATTGATTTCAGGTAATAATAAAAAGGCTGCTGCTACACCTAAAAATAAGGCCACTGTTGGAGAACCTAAGAATTTAAAGAAGGTATTGAAAGTCGATTCCGTATCACCAACTAATGCTGCTATAGAACCCAAACCAATTAACACAATCGGCAGAACGATTGGTAAAAATGCTTTAAATGTTGAGGGCATTTTACCAAAGGATTTAATGACTTCCTCATAATCTAATGCCTCTACCTCATCTTCAGGAACGCGAATTTTTGTCGCAACTTTTACTGACCATAGATAACCTACGAATGTCGCTGGTATCGCGACTAATAAACCAATGACAATGACTGTTCCTAAATAATCTGCTGCGCCAATATTTCCTGCTGCTGCAATAGGACCTGGAGTTGGTGGTACTAATACATGCGTCGCAAATAAGCCAGTTGCTAAAGCTACTGCCATAGATGCAATCGTAACATTTGCTCGCTTTGCTAATGATTTTTGCAAGCTGGATAAAATAATAAAGCCAGAATCACAAAATACTGGTATGGATACGATATAGCCAATTAAAGACATCGCTAATTGTGGACGTTTAGGTCCTACAATTCTTAACACTACTTCTGCCATTCGATAAGCAGCACCTGATTTTTCTAATATTAAGCCTATAATAGTACCGGCAATAATGACTAAACCAATACTTGTCATTAAGCCTCCAAATCCAGTATTAATGCTTTCCACTACTGTCAACAATGGCATACCTGAAGCAATTCCAACGAAGAAAGCACTGATTAATAAAGCTAAAAACGGATGAAGCTTTAACTTAGCTGTTCCTAAGACAACAAATAATACCCCTATTAATATAATAATGAACAACATCTAGACATCCCCCTTTTGTAAGTAACGCTCTATCATTCTTTTAGTTTTTAACCGAATAAAGTGTGCAGGTTCTTGCATTGCCTGCTGCACATCAATCTCCTCATCTACCAATGACTCAACAACTGTAAAATACGCTTGTAATGCTGCATTTGCCTTGGTATCAATTCCTCCAGACAGCAGCATCGCCTCTACATTCGCTTGCTTTGCAGCTTTGGCTACACCTAATGGTGCCTTACCATGTAATGTTTGAAGATCAGATTTTCCTTCACCCGTTATCACTAACTGTGCTTCTGCTAAATGAGCCTGAAGTTGTACAGCGTCCAGCACAAGGTCAATTCCTGCATGGAAGGTTCCTTTTAAAAAAGCGATTAATGCGCCCCCCATTCCCCCAGCGGCTCCAGCACCTTTATAGTCATGTAATCGTATAGCAAATTGAGCTTCAACAATATCTGCAAAATGCTTTAAACAACGATCAAATTCAGCGACCTGGTGTTTTTGAACACCCTTTTGTGGACCAAAGATGGCAGTGGCTCCTCGTTCACCAATAAGCGGATTATCCACATCACAGGCAATCGTAAATGTTGATTCTGCTAATCTAGTGTCTAGTAGACTCATATCTATGACATCTAATTGCATAAGGTTAGAAACACCAGCCTCAAGTTCCACCCCTTCCGCTGATAATAACCGCACACCTAATGCTTGTAACATACCAGTACCCGCATCATTTGTAGCACTCCCACCAATGCCAATAATAAATTTTCTAAAACCTTGATCAAGTGCGGCTTTAATTAATTGTCCTGTGCCATAAGATGTAGCAAGTTCAGGATTTTTCTCACTTTCTTGTAACAGCATAATACCAGATGCTTGAGCCATCTCTATTACACAGGTTACTTGATCGCCCAGTACACCATATTGAGCCTGGATAGCTCTTCCCAATGGATCAAGCACAGTTGCTGAGCAATATCGGCCATCTGTAGAGGCAATAAGTGAGTGCAGTGTACCTTCACCACCATCTGCCACTGGTAGTATAATTGTTTCAATTGAATGATCCACATCTAAGATTCCTTTTTGCATTGCCTTTGCTACTTCAACTGCTGACAGAGTACCCTTGTAGGAATCTGGACTAATGATAACTTTCATGATATACCTCCACTTATGTCGTCCATTGACATTTACGTAAATTTTCATATCCCTAAGTTAAGCGCTTACAATTTATTATAATGACAATAAATTCAGAAAACATTATAATAGGTGTACAATTTATCTGTCATATAACAGGCTGTTTTTTATGCGAGGTGTATAAACATGTTGACAAAAAAGTTAGCAGAAGACATCGTCCATCAAACGATGTTGCGCTTGCGTCACAATATTAATGTTATCAGCCCAAGTGGAGTCATTTTAGCTTCTGGGGATAAAATGAGGGTGGAAAATATTCATGAAGGTGCACTATACGTAGCACAGTCAAAAGAGACTCTAATTATAAATGAGGAAAATATAGCACTTTATCCAAACACAAAACCAGGCATCAATATGCCAATTATGTATCAAGATGAGGTTGTAGGTGTTATAGGTATTACAGGAGATTCAGAGGATATGCTTGAAATTGCTAATCTCGTTCAACTCACAACAGAGATTATGGCCCATCAAGCGATTGTTGAATCTAAAAGCGAATGGCAACGAAAGAATAACGATTACATATTTGAAGCACTCGTTCATGGAAGTAAGCTAGACGGAACCTTAACTGAACGGATTCAGAAATTACCATTTGCTCTTTCGGGCCCTTTTCAGGTGATTTTAGTGAGCTTAAATGAAGCATCCTACGCAGAAAATACAATACCCTTCTTTTTTGAGGATCTATTTTACAAACAGCCTATTCTTGCTGGTCATAGCCAATTACAGGAATACTATATCCTACTAACAAGTTGTATGGAGCAAAATTGCCGTCCTATTATAAAAGCACTGCGTAAGCAGAAGCAGAAACTTCCCTCCCTTCAAATTGGGGTAGGGCCTGTGGTTCAGCATTTATCTCAGCTTCCCTATAGCTACCAAGGTGCCAGAACAGCTCTAAAATTTGCTGCAATCAATAATGAATTGACTTTTTTTGAAGATGTCGAGTTATATTCCCTTTTTAAACCTCTTGAATCGGAGGAGGTACAAGCATTTTACCGTCGTGTACTCAAAAATTTAGACGCTAAACAATTGGAAACATTACAATCGTTTTTTGATTGTAATTTACAGCTAAAGCATTGTGCTCAGCAATTGAATATTCATCGACATACACTTACTTATCGTTTAAATAAAATAAGGGAATTAACAGGCTATGATCCGCAATACTTTGAGGATGCTGTTCTGCTAAAAATGGCCTGTACATTACGAACACTACAAACAATGAAGGCAATCTGAACAGATCAGATTGCCTTTATCATTAAGCCTTATATAATTCATTTAAAAATTCTATTTTCTTCCCAATAGCCTCTTCAAAGGTCATAATATAGGCAGCAGGATCTTTAGGATTATGGAATTGTGTAATTCTCCCTGTTTCGGGATGAACAAATTTTGAGGATGCCCCACAGCCAATTCCTAAGATTGTCTGCACTTCTTCCATAATAACGATATTATAAATACTTTCTTCTCCCGCTTTACTATAGCCGACATTTTCTAAATTACCTAAAATATTTTTCTGACGATATAAATAGTATGGAACATAATCATTTTCTTTTGTCCAAATTTGTGCCATTGCCATCATTTCAGCTACCGTATCACGGTCGGCTACTTTGTATTTATCCTTATTACGCGTCATCTCTGAAGCACGTTTAAATGATAGCGTATGAACAGTTAAAGACTCTGGCTGCATTTTTGCCGATTCCTCTAATGAATGTTGGAATTCTTCAATCCCTTCATTCGGTAGCCCAATTATAAGATCCATATTGATATTGTTCATACCTGATTCTCTTGCAAGCCAAAACTTATCAATGGTTTCCTGGACTGTGTGATGACGACCAATTGCTTTTAATGTTTCATCAGTATAAGATTGTGGATTTACACTAATACGATCAATACCCCATTTTTTTAGTACTTCTAATTTTTCTGGTGTGATGGTATCAGGTCTTCCTGCTTCCACTGTCACCTCTCGAATTGTTTCAGGGTTAGGGAATGATTCATACATCGTTTGATATAAGGCATCCATTTCATCGGCCTCAATTGAAGTCGGGGTACCACCACCCCAATAAATGGAGGTGATTTTCATATCATTGTCCTTCAGCCATTTGCCCATTTCGCGCAATTCAATATGCAAGCCATCTAAAAAAGTCGTAACACGCCCTTGCTTACGATTACTACCAATCGCATAGGCTGGGAAAGTGCAATATGCACATTTGGTAGGGCAGAATGGAATACCAATATAAACACTGATTTCTTGTCCAATGGCATCAAGATCAGGAATGGTCACTAGTTGTCGGTCCACAATTTCCTTTAATAGTCCAACTTTTTCCTTTGATAAGCGGAAATCTCGAATTAATAGATCAGCAATTTCTTGCTCACTTTTACCTTCTTTTCTAAATTTATGATACAGCTTTGTTGGGCGTACACCCGTTAAAATCCCCCATTGCTGATGCACTCCAGTATGCTGTTCAAGAACATCTAAAAATACATGTGACAATGCACGTTTTATGCGAATATTTAGCTCACGATCTGTTGCTGGGGACTCATATTGAATACTGTACTCATTCGTGTATTGCTTACCATCTACAATCAAGTTTGCTTTTGTAGAAATGGAAAAATCTTTTCCAGTCTGATAGTCAAATGAAGCAGACATATCTGCTCCCATTGGTTCAACCTTCAGCTTGGAATCCTCAAAAAATAAATTCGCAATATGATTTAATACGCGAATCCAATCTTCAGGATATTTTTGATCTATATGAATAATTTTCATTTCGTTTCGCTCTCTTCTTTTATATATTGCAGATTTAAGTTTAACAAATTTCTATGACTATAAGCAAAATAACAATTAGAATCTATAAAATAACAGAATATTCTGTTTAAATATAGACAAACTATTTTTTTGTCATTATAATTTTCAGAAAAGGTGGTGTCGAGAATGTTTATTTTAAAAAATGACAATTATACATCTGTTTCGAGCTTTATTCATCAAGTAGAAGTAGCATTCCACCATTTTGATTTAGAGCGCTGTGACGAAAAAACATTATATGTCACGGTAAAACTTAAATACGGCACACATAAAGTACTTTGTGACTTTATTTATATTATTGATCAACAAGAAATCTATGGCGCTATTTCAATTAACAAGCATTATGAAAAGACAAGGGTATTTATTCAACAGCATTTTCAGCAATTTTTATTGTATTCAGATGAAATGGTATTAGCTAAAAACTTCATGAGTACAATATCCTTTAAACAATGTCTCCAACAATTCGCGAAAAAGTATCCAGCCTTTATTTCCTCAAAGAACCATTACGCTCTAGCAATGGCTGAGTAACCACAAATAAAAATAGTATGCCAAGCATTGTTGGCATACTATTTTCTTAATTATTTTAAATATTCATCCACAAATTCAACAGGTACATATGTCTTTGTATCTTTTAAGGTCGGTGCGACTGTTAGTGTACGTAATGCCTTATTATAGCCAAATGTTTTTTCACCGCGAGTAATTGTGTAAGACATATTCCCTTTTGAAAGGATTGCCCCCTTGCCTGTAGAATCCACTTTGAAGCCAAGCTTTTCAGCGATCACACGTAATGGCACCATTTTTGTACCAGCTACTTCATAAGAATCTGATGCGATAATATTATCAATTTCTTCATTTATTGGATTCTTAGTAGTTGAGGAATCATCGTCCAGTACAATTACTTTAGATGGTGTTGTTTGAGCTGGGATACTTTTAGTAGAGGCCGTATAGAAAACAATTAGATGCTTCTCTGCTAAATCTTTAGCGTCCACCTTTTCACCTTTTTCATTGAATAGCTCTGTTTCTTTCCCAATATTTAATTTTAAAATATCATACGTATTAGTTAAATCTTCAAAGAAATAATCCACTTCTACAAAACCAACTTCTTCTGTTTCAACGATGACAACCTCTGGATTGAATTGTGGTGGATAAATATATTTTTGCGGTTTGTTAGCAAAGGTATAAGCTAATACTTTATCACCCTTTTGTAGCTCCACTTTCTTCCCAGTATTGTCGAACACGAGAGTATCTTTAGTAATTTCTAATACATTTGTTTGCTCGCCTTCTTTTACTGTGTAATATGTAATATTTTCCCCAATACGAACATCTTCCACAGTACCACGAGTATCATTAAAAATGTGTACGGGATCAATTTGTATTTGTGGTACCTCCGCTTCTGTGGATTGCTGCTCATTTGCTGAAGCTACCGGTACAAGGGCACTTCCAAATAATAATGCAGACATAGCTGCAGGTGCTATTTTTTTCATGTTCATAAAATCTCTCCTTATTGTTTGGATTCATAGTAGTAGTAGTTTTAAAATGGAAAAAGTTTCAGTGCAAACCGAGGATTTTATGAGAAAGAGGTGGCAGTATCTACTGCCACCTCTTATTCCTATTCTTTAACAATCTCGCTCAAACCAGTAATATCGATGCCATTTAAAGCTTGAGTAGCAAGGCGATCTGCTTCCGAATTATCCTTACGTGAAACAAGCTGGTATTCGGCTTGAATGTGAAGTTGCTCCAGCTTAGCATCAATTTTATCTGCCCAGCTTGCTAGTTCTTTTTCCGATGCTGGCCATTCCCCATTCAGTTGATTGATGACCACTTGTGAATCTCCTATAATACGCACAGGCAAATGGTGGACATTTAAAAGTTCTAGTTCTACTAAGGCTAAATAAAGCGCTGCATACTCTGCCTCGTTATTTGATTTCAATTCAGACGAAAAGGCATTCCTTCTCAATCGTAAAGGTTTACCATTTTGTTCGTAATAAATGGCGCAGCCTAGTCCTGCTTGCCTTGTCCCACGATCAAAACCTCCATCAAAATAGAGCGTAATATTATGAGGCTCTGTATCAATTTCCTTTAAATATGCTTTTAGCTCTTTAAGTGACCAATTTGTATCTTGCCGATCAATACAATGTAGCGATTTTACCCTTCCCGTTCTTTCCATGTCCTCTGCAAGTAAAAGTGCTTGAGCTGCAGGCATTTCAGCTGAACGTAAAACTGTTGTTGCTCCTTTTGGTGTTTTATAGGTCCATTCAATGATGACATGCATATTCATAACCTCCCATACTCTTTAACTGGTACATAAAGCAAAAACGTGTACCGACCAATAGCGGATACACGTTTTCCTCTCACTTGTTATATGTGCAATTCCTAGAAAATTTATTCCTTTTTAAATTGCGATTATCACCTTTTATTGAATTCCTTCATATAAACCTTGGATAGGTTTTATTAAAATGCGATTTACTTCTTCGATTACTTTACTTACCTTCATTTCTGCCTCAAGCATCGTTGAAATTTTTTCATTTTGCTGTGCAAGCTGTGCCGCTTTTTGTGCATAGACAAGCTCATCCTCCAAAATATCCTCACCAGCTAATTGCTTTTTCTGTAATTCGATTTGAATTTTACGGAAGTTTTTAAAGACATTTAATGCCTCTTCATCATTTTTAACAACTTCAACAGCAGCTTTTAACGCTTCAAATTCTGGAATCTTACGGAAAGTTGCTTCTAGCGCATTAATGTCATTATAAATATTAATCATTCATACAATCCCCTTTTAAATAAAGTAAACAATCAAGCCTTGCACAATCCCAATCAATCCACCAAGCACTGCACCTAATACAGTAATCATTTTAAACTCACGTTTTGAAATACCTAATACAAGCTCCTCTAATTTCTCTACTGGGAATGAGTC
This sequence comes from Lysinibacillus capsici, assembly GCF_003367505.1. Classification (GTDB taxonomy): domain Bacteria; phylum Bacillota; class Bacilli; order Bacillales_A; family Planococcaceae; genus Lysinibacillus; species Lysinibacillus capsici. The sequence continues at coordinate 36,266 of NZ_PXXX01000016.1, read as the reverse complement.
AACCTGCTCTCGCACAACCTCTTGTAAGTTTAAACGTTTTAGTACATCCTCAAGTTTTTCCTCTGCCTTCACAAAAGCTTTTTCTATAGCTTGTGGAATCACGGTATACTTCGCCCAGTCATTTCCTTCTGGCCAATAATAAGAAATCGGTTGATTTAAACGTTCAGAGATTGCTAATTGTTCTTTCACGTACACTTGTAATTTCGATAAAATGGGGTCAAATTGAACATCTTGCAAAAAGTCCATAGCGGGTCGATCTTTAAGTTTTTCCCATTCCTGTGAAAATATTTTTGTTAGTAATGTTGTTGTTCCTGGTGCTTGTAAAAACTTCACAAGCTCACGTTGAACTTTCCCAACTAATGAAGAGGAATCACCTAAGAACATATTGATCATGCCGCCTAGAGACCCTTTTGATGATAAAAAGTCATCAATCATTGCCTTAATCGTCATTTCACCTTCTGGTGATAAAAAATAATCCTCGCCTTTTTCTAAAATGTGCTGAACTGCTACTGGAATTTTAGCATCAATTGTATTTTGGATATCATCTGATAGCAGCGTACGAATTGATTTTGTTGATAGTGTATTCTTTACCGACGAAAATTGTCCCTCAACAATTGCTTCAACCTTCTGTTCAATGGTAGTAGGTAGATGAGCAAACCCAGCTAAGTTTAGCCAATCCTGAATTGTTTTGTCGTTTGTAAAGATTGTTTCTTCAACTTTTGTTTGCACAAAGTGTTCTACTTTGTCTTGAATATCCTTAGAGAAAAACTTTTTTCTAAATGTTTCAGGCGTTAGTAAATAATTAACTACTGTAAGACCCAACTGTTTAGCTAATTCATCACGTCGTTTGGGTATAAGGCCTGGTGTAAACGGTACACGCCAATTTTTAATATATATCGCTTTATATGGACGAAAAAGCATTTTAATGGCTAAGTGATTTGTAACGCCCCCAATTGCAGCCCCAATGATAGCCATAAAAAGTAATGTCACTATAAAATTATCCATTAGTATCCTCTCATTTCAATTGTATTCAAGATTGGCGTATTTTGTCGCCTTCTGCACTCATTATAGCAGAGCAATGATTTTCAACGAAAGAAATACCCCTTTAGAATTTCAATCTCATCCTATTTACTTCTATGAAAAGTGAATAGTTGCAAAAATACCTTTATACTTGAATAATATGACTACATACTATAAGAAGCGAGGTTTGATGATGATTCAACATTTCAGTTTTAAACCACTATTTGAAAACACGCAACTACCTGGGTGGTCTATTTCGTTTTTTTATCAACGAGAACGATACCAAGCGGAATATTTAAAGGACGGTACGATTGAGTGGATAGGAGCCATTCCATCAGACGAGGAGGTTGTTAAAAAAATGATACATGAACTTATGCTGTTTCATGTATACGATTGAATTTGATAGTCAATTTTTCGTTGTGATCCCGTATAAAAATACCTATATTTACTATTAATAGCACGCCATTTAAGCTAATTATGTTGAATCCTGTTGAAATTTGTATATTTTTCTTATACATTTATGATATCAGCTTAATAGTAAATGTTTTTTATGCAGGGGGCCATTTCAATGAGTAAAGTCACACTTTCGGATGACTTAAATAGCTATAATTCAAAAGCGTTAATTCGTGTAAAAGTAAAAGAATTTTTTTCGGAATTTTCCGCCAAAATATTCGAATTAGTGGATGAAGCGGGTGCTGTTAATAGTAAGAAATTCGAGGAACTTTCTGGCTATAAAAGCGACTTTTACAATGAGTATTGCAGTCAACTAAAGGGCTTCTTTGATTCTTCTACTAGCTCTTTTGGCAAGAAATCGATTAAAACGTTCTATTTAACGTATAATAATAAGAACTATGTTTTAACACAGCAAGGCATAACGGAAAAAGCACCTGTATCTATCGCTCCGTTTACAGGTGAAATACCTTTAAAGGAAACGGTTCATGATGTTGAAAAAGCGTGTTTAAAATTACGCTTCCAGCAAGAATAAATAGGTCAAACATTTAGAAAGGGGGAGTCTCAAATGACGATTGAGACTCCCCCTTACTATAAAAAATAATTCATTTAAAAAAATCCGCAAGCTAAAGCACTCTTGAGATTTTTGACGTGTCGTATTATATGAGATGCAAAATGCTTCTTTCCCTAAACAAACTATCTTTGATCTTTCTAAAGTTAGCATATAGCCATGTTAATTACAATCTTTTGGTATTTGAATCTAGTTGCATTTTTTCAAAAGATCCATGAAAAACAAGTGAAAAAGTTGTTGTCAATATTTGTGTTTTTCTTTTAAATAATTTATGATTGAAACATCCAACAATTTTTTAAATCATAGGAGGTGTACACTTTGTTTACTTCCCTCATTCGGGCGGGAACAAAGGAATTATTTGGACGGAGACATATTGGAGATAACCATTAGGTTGGCGGCATTCGCCCTACTAATTATAATGACTGGATTTTTCGTTGCAACTGAATTTGCAATCGTAAAAGTGAGATCTACCCGCATTGATCAATTGCTCGCGGAAGGGCATAAAAAAGCGAAAAATGCAAAACGTGTTGTTTCAGATTTAGATGAGTACTTATCTGCATGCCAGTTAGGTATTACCATCACTGCACTTGGTTTAGGTTGGTTAGGTGAACCTACATTTGAAATCATTTTACACCCAGTGTTTGAATTTCTAAATTTGAATGGTAGTATTACATCTATCCTTTCATTCATACTTGCATTCTCAATCGTTACGTTTATGCATGTTGTTATTGGGGAATTGGCGCCAAAAACATTAGCCATCCAAAAAGCAGAATTTGTCACATTAAACTTTTCTGGCCCATTAATTATCTTCCACAATATTACCTATCCCATCATTAAGCTATTAAATGGCTCTGCCCGTGGTTTAACAGGTCTTTTCGGCTTAAAAATGATGTCAGAATCAGAAGTTGCTCATACAGAGGAAGAGCTGCGTATGATTTTGTCGGATAGTTTAAAAGGTGGAGAAATTAATAACTCAGAATATGAATATGTTAACAGTATTTTCGAGTTCTCTGATCGTCTTGCAAAAGAAATTATGGTTCCTCGAACTGAAATTGTCGGCATAGAAAAAGAGCTAACAATTAAAGAAGTGTTTGATTTAATGGGTGTTGAGCAATATACTCGTTATCCAATTCTGGATGGAGATAAAGATCATATTATTGGATTAGTTAACATGAAGCATTTATTAACCGCTTACATTAAAGATCCTAAAAATGGTGATAAGCCAGTCATTGATTATATGCAACCTATTATTCGAGTGATGGAAACAACGCAAATTAACGATCTATTACTAAAAATTCAACGTGAACGTATTCATATGGCCATTTTAATGGATGAATATGGCGGAACATCTGGTTTAGTGACGATTGAAGATATTATTGAGGAAATTGTCGGCGATATTCAAGATGAATTTGATGAAGACGAAATCCCGGAAGTACAAGAAATTGCAGAAAATCATTTTATTTTAGATGCTAAGATGCTTCTTGAAAATGTAAATGATATGCTTGGTACTGACATAGAAGATGATGATATTGATACTATCGGTGGTTGGTTCATGACGAAGCGTTTTGATGCAGTCGAAGGTGACAGTATTGAAGAGCAAGGTTTTGAATTTATCGCAAAAGAATTAGATGGTCACCATATTTTATACTTAGAAGTTCTGAAATTACCTAACAGTGATTTATCAAATGAATATGACGCAGTCATTGACTAAAATTGAATTGATTTGCCATACTTGTCGTGGTACTATTAGAAGCACGCTTGTATAATCTAGGCTATAAATATGGTCTTTTTTTCACACCTTATATAGGTGGGAGCAACGACTGTAATAAATAGATGAAACGACTCCCTTTTTAAAAGGGGGTCGTTTTCTAATGTCCGAAAGTTTTGCGAGGAGGAAACAAAATGGAGCTCTATACAAATTTACGTCAAGGGGAAAAAGGTGCATGGCTATCCATTGGTACATATCTAATCCTAAGCTCTGCTAAGCTTTCTATAGGCTACATTGGTACATCTGAGGCCCTAAAAGCAGATGGTTTAAATAACACAACTGATATCATTGCTTCCATCGCGGTACTGGTTGGTTTACGCATTGCCCAAAGACCACCTGATTCCAACCACCAATACGGACATTTACGAGCTGAGACTGTTGCCTCTTTAGTCGCATCGTTCATTATGCTTGTTGTCGGTCTCCAAGTATTAGTTAGTTCCCTAAAAAGCTTGTGGGAGCCCACTGGTACAACACCTTCACTGTTAACAGCCTATGTAGCAATAGGTAGTGCAGTTGTCATGTATGTGGTTTACCGCTATAATTTAGCACTATCTAAAAAAATAAAAAGTGCCGCTGTTAAAGCTGCTGCCTTTGACAATCGCTCTGATGCACTTGTCAGCATCGGTACAGCCATTGGTATTTTTGGAGCCATTTTCGGCTTTCCGATCATTGATTCACTTACAGCTCTCATTGTTGCCCTTTTAATTATTAAAACAGCAGTAGAAATTTTTTGGGAAGCTGTTCAAAGTCTTACAGATGCATTTGATATTGATGAAGTTGAAACGTTATCGGTCTTAATCCGTAACGTGGACGGGGTAATGGAGCTTTTAGACTTTAAAGGACGTGCCCATGGCAATATGTATTTCATCGACGTAACTGTCACAGTAGATCCTTATTTAAATGTCTTTGAAAGTCATCGCATAACCGAAGAAATCGAACATACCATTATGCGTGAAAATCGCTTTTGTCAGGTTCTTGTGCATATTGAGCCACATATCATTCCTCCGCAAAACGAAGAAAAGTCTCCTACCAATTGATTGGTAGGAGACTTTTCTTATTTAATAGCTATATAAATATCCACTTGTGATTCATGTGGATTAGCGCATCGTTCATCATACAGTTCAAAGTCGCCTGTATATGTTCGTTCAACTTTAGAATTTGCAAACCATGCCCAAATCTCTTGCCAAGTTTGAATGACAACTTCAGGCATCATGCCTTTATCAGATGTAAAAACTAGATACTTAGCTGCTGGAATCTTTTTTACTACTAAATTAGCTTGAATGTCATCATTATTTACTTCTACACCTAGTGTAAGAGTATAATTACCATTCACATCCGTCTCATAGTCTGAATACAAACCATAGACATGACCATTTTTTCGCTCGGCTATTTGGTCCGTAATATTTTGCTGATAAAAGTGATCCCATAATTGCGGAATTTTAGCTTGCTCTGTTATTTCATTGGCATTACTTGTTTGAGTTGAAATACCCACGATGTTAAATGAGTTTAATTCAACTACTTTTGGTTCTCGCCACTCACATTTTCTCCATCGCTTTAAATTTGGCAAAAAGGAAGTCAGCATATTACGTGCTTCATTTTCTGGCATACCACCTTCCATAAGATGCGGTACACAAATTTCAATCATTTCGTCTACTGTTAACTGGGGTTGTTTAAACTCGCCCCCCTCGTAACAATATGTACAATAATCCTGACTTTTTTCCCCTTCTTTTTCAGTACCCAATAATGCCTCTTCTACTAAAGGCATACCGCAGCTTTGACAATAGCTTTGCATCGTCATTCCACCTTTCGCTTTATTTGTACTTACTATAGCAAAGGAAACCTGACAACTGTCTGTCATCAATTATTTAGATTTTTATATAATTGAACAATTTCTAAAGCTCGTTTTTGAATAATATCTCTTATATAAAGTGGTTCCATAATTTTAATGCGATGCCCAAAGCTTAACAAGAAACCATAAAGCCATTCATCTTCGGGTATAGATATATGAATCATAGATTGTTCATGGTCTATATGTTCTGCACCAAAGGATTCCTCCACTAATGTTGTAATGTCTTTATCAAAAGAAATGACTAAATCGACTACGTTTTGTGGTCGATGCCATTCTTTACCCCAAGGGAGTTCACTTAAATTCACTTCCTTACGCTCAAAGGTAGAATCAGCTTGAAGCAAATGTTTCATTCTCGCAAGCTTAAATAAACGAAAGTCCTTTCTTAATGTACAATAGCCATACAAATACCATATCTTCCCTTTTTGAACAATTGTATGTGGTTCGACTATTCGGCTTGTTTGTTCACCATAAGCAGTAGAATAATGAAAGCTTATGCAACGATTATTCTCTATAGCTGTCTTGAGCGTCGTAATAAGCTCTTTAAAGAGAGCGTTTGGTCCCCATGGACTAAGATCAACAAATAGATGGTCCATCGATTGTTTTACATGATCATCAGCAATACTCGTTATTTTCTCGAGCACGGCTTCAGCGTGGGAATCTTCATAGGTAGTCAAAGCACTTTTAATCGCAATAGAAAGTGACGTGAGCTCATCCTTCGTCAACACTTGCCTATCAACACGATAACCATCGATTAAACTAATGCCACCATTTACACCTTGCTGACTAATAACAGGTACACCAGCACAGCTCAATGTTTCAATATCTCGATAAATGGTACGAATCGAAACATTAAATAACTCTGCTAATTCCTGTGCCTTAACCTTTTTACGGTTGATTAATATCATCGTCATGGTTAGAAGTCTTTCTAATTTCATGGTAAAATCTCCTTTCTTGCCATCCCATTATTCCTATATATACTTCTATTTTAATTAATAACCTATCTTTTTAAGTATTTTTTAAGTACTTTTTGAGTATTTTTTAAGACAAATGTACTATAATAACGCCTAATTATTGTTACAACAATTATACTATTTTAACAATAAAAGAAAAAACAAGGCTTATGCCCATATGCAACTTTCATTAACAATACTATGTTGTTTCATTTTTGTATAAGAATAGTTTGATTTTAACGCCTAAGCAATTATTTCAATTCTCTTAACACAAACTAAAAAACTTTTATCTTCTATATAATGAACGGCGAAATTTTCTTTGAATGGATTTGACGCGATGCGACAAACACATCGGGATTCATTGACTCTCACCCGTGAAAGAACTACACCATAAATTGCTTTTTTCTGGCATCAAATTTTTAATAGAAAAGTTGAGTGATTTTCACTTTTCTTGCCCTTCACTATATATAGGAAGCCTTTTCACCCAAAATGAACTAGAGTTTAATGTTTTTAATTTAATTGTATAAAGGAGAGTTTGATGTGATTCGAGCCGTTTTAATAGACAATGAACCGTTAGCTTTACACTATTTTCAAAATAAACTACATGCCTTTCAACAAATACAGGTGATGCAAACCTTTACAAGCGTAGAAGTATTTCTGAATGAACTACCAACTATGGAATTTGAGGCTATCTTTTTAGAAGTAAAACTTCAGGAATTATCAGGACTTGAAGTTGCTGATATTATCAAAACGGAACGCCCACAAGTCAGTGTAATTTTCATTACCGCCTATCATGAATTTGCATTACAAGCCTATGAAATTGGCAGTCTCGACTATGTATTAAAGCCTATCAGTCATGCCCGTTTAGAAAAAACTGTAGCCCGTATTGAGCATGAATTTTCCATTCAGCAAATGCTTCAACAGGCTACACAAACTGTCTTAAATGTACAATGCTTCGATCAATTTGCCGTCTATAGTAACAATAGTTTAGTGGCATTTAAAACAGAAAAGACAAAAGAATTGTTTGCTTATTTTATTTTGCATCCAAATATACCGATTCATCGAGATTATTTAATTGAAATTCTATGGCCTGATTTAGATTATGTACGAGCCAAATCAAATCTTCATACAGCTCTATCTTATTTAAGGAAAACTCTAAATACAATTGGCTACGAAAACTGTATTGTCTTTTCAAATAAATACTATATCTTCGAAAAGCCAAATATCGTATGTGATTTATACGATTTTCAAAAACTTCATGAGGATTTTTCAAGACTTGAATTTCCCTCTATTTCTTTGATTAATCAATGTCTTTCTATTTATAAGAATGGCTTATTTGTTTTTGATGATTATGAATGGTCAACTGCCTATAAAGATAAATTAATGAAATCATACATAGAGCTATTAGAAAAAGGGTTTCAAACAACGGTCTTTTCAGATACTGAAAGAGCTATGGAATTTTTACATGCATTAATAGAGTATGATCCCTATAATGAACAAAAACTTGAGCACTATTTATATACGTTAATACAGGCAGGGCTTCATGAACAGGCACTCAAAATTTTCCAAACATATACGCAAAAACTAGAGGAAGATTTAGCACTAACACCAAGTTCTACATTATTAGAGATATCTAAAAAATTAATTGTTCAACATAAATAATGTAAAAAACGGCGAGTGCTTCTATGTGAGTAGAAGCTCGCCGTTTATTTACATCCCACTACCTTCAGTTAGCCCGTGCTTAACAGCATACAGCGCTGCCTGTGTACGGTCTTGTACTTGTAGCTTTGTAAAAATATTTGAAATATGGGTTTTCACCGTTTTTTCTGTGACAAAGAGTGAGGATGCAATTTCCCGATTACTCTTTCCTTTTGTAAGCTCTGCTAGCACATCCTGTTCACGAGGTGTCAGCGGATTTAATAAATGGGGTGCATTCTGAGACTCCTGGCGATCCATTTCAAGCGTTGATGTTGCTTCAGGATGTAGAGTGTTTTCACCACGCATAATACGACGAATGGATAAGACCAATTCATCTGGCTCAATATCTTTTAACTGATAGCCTGCCGCTCCTGCCTCCATTGCTGGAACCACATGATCTCGATCAGAAAAGCTAGTAAGCATTAAAATTTCTATTTGTGGAAACTTCGCTTTGATGCGTTTAGTCGCCTGGATGCCATCCATTTCAGGCATGACTAAATCCATTAAGATAATATCTGGTTGAATGCTTTCTGCTAATGCAACAGCTTCGTGCCCATTTTTGGCCTCTCCAACAACCTCAATATCCTTTTGTGTCTTTAAGAAAAACAGTAGTCCTCTACGCACCACGTGATGATCGTCTGCAATTAATACACGTATCATGTCCTCTCCCCCTTAATATGGCAAGCGGATTAGCAGCTCCGTACCTTTGCCAATTTCACTTACCCAGTCGGCAGTTCCACCAACTGATTTTGCACGATCCTTGATAGATTGTAAGCCCATTGAAAGCAACTTTGTATTGTTGTCAATGACAAAGCCCCGTCCCTCATCACGAATAACCAACAAAATATCTGTTGACGTAACAGTAATATACAATGCTGCCTCTAATACACCTGCATGGCGACGTACATTATTTAACGCCTCTTGGGCTACGCGAAATAATGTTTCTTCAATACGTGAGGGAAATTGCAATACGCCTGAAACCGTAACATGTAGTTTTAAGCCAAGCATTTCAGCGTATACTTTCATGGCCTCAAGTAAACCATTTTCCAATCCTTTAGGTCGCAATTGCCAAATTAACGCACGCATCTCTGTAAGTGCATCTTGTGTTAAATGCTGAATCTCTTTAAATGTTTCTTTCACTTCGCAATCATCCGTCATTTCAATGCCAGCCCTAGCTGTTAACGTAACCGAGAATAGTAGTTGATTAACTGAATCGTGTAAATCACGAGCTAGGCGATTACGTTCCTTCACAAGCGCCATTTCCTGCTCCTGCTTTGTCAGTAAAATTCGCTTAATAGCTGAACCCATCTGAAAGGCAACTGATTCTAATAAAGCAAGCTCCTCCTCTGAAAAGCGTACTGTATCCTTAGATGCAACATTTAATACGCCAAAACGTTCTTGTCCAGATTGAAGAGGTACTGTCGCATGATGCGTGATTCCTTCATGATCCCCAACATTTGCAGCTATGGCACTTTCAATACGCTGACACTCGATAATATTGGAGGCTTTTTTTAGCTCTTCATTACGATAACGCGATACACACCAACAACCTCCCTTTTTTAAATAATGGCAATTGTTATATTCCAATGCCTCTGGTAGATTTTCATGGACAACAAGTTCTGAACGCCCCTTTGCATCAATAAAAAAAATCCAGCCTGTTTCAAAATTGGTGCCATTTAAAAATTTGATGAGCGCACCTTTTAGCATTGTGACAATTTCAGTTTCTTCATTTAATAGTTCAGCAATCTCTTTTAAAATACTGATATTGGAATGCTCATTCTCCCTCACGAAAACACCTCTTCTTTAGCATTACTATTGTTAATGATACCATTAAGCTATTGAAAGCGTCTGCTTCCACCGTTCATACTTTAGACTGAAATTCATCACATACCTTATTTTGTGTAAGTTGATTTACATATAAAACTAGAACCACTATAATCGAACAAGGACATGGTTTTATGAAGGGAAGATTGAATATGTCTAAAAAAGAAGAAAATGGCTTATTATTTATTTGGATTGTTTCTGCTATAGCAACACTAGGTTCGTTATATTTTTCTGAGATTCGTCATTATGAACCTTGTAAATTATGTTGGATTCAACGTATTTTTATGTACCCAATTGTTATAATGACGACAGTAGCATTTATACAAAAAAATGCACGTATTGCTGTCACAACAGCTGTATTTTCTGTGGTTGGCGGCTGTATTTCACTTTACCATTACGGAATTCAAAAGCTTAGCTTTTTAGCTGAAAATGCCCCCTCCTGTGGCGCAGTTTCTTGTACAGGACAATATATTAATTGGTTAGGCTTTATTACTATTCCGTTTTTAGCATTAACTGCATTTATTTTAATAGCAGGGGCAAGCTTTTATTTAATCAAAGCTTCTAAAGCTGCAAAATAATCGAAAGACCGTGTTCTACCTTTGGAATACGGTTTTTTCTACGGAGGAAGATCTATGTTTCATTATGAAATTGCTGAAGATAACTTAAGTGTGGAAGAATTGCTACGTAATCATTGGCGACTCGGTAAAAAACTCGTTCATGAATTGCGTATGGCCAAAGCCATCACATTGGTAAATGATGAGCTGATTCAATGGAATACACCATTACAAACTGGAACAATAATCAAATTTACGTTTCCTGTTCCAACTTCTAGCTACAAACCAACACCTGTATGTGCTATTGATGTAGTCTATGAGGATGACCATTGTTTAATCGTATCAAAGCCAAAAGGTATGGCAACACATCCTAATGATGCTCGTGATACACATACATGTATGAACCATGTCATGGCACATATCAAAGAACAGGGTGGCATTTATGCTGAACATGTTCATCGTCTTGATAAAGGGACACAGGGCTTATTACTAGTAGCAAAGCACCCTTTAGCAAAGTCCATTTTCGATCGAATGATTGAGGAAAAAACCATTATTCGTACGTATGCAGCAGAGGTGCAAGGTAACTTACGAACGTCTTCTGGAACGATTGCTGAACCAATTGGCAAAGACAGACACCATGCCACAAGACGTGTTGTGTCCAAAACTGGACAGCATGCTGTAACACACTATGAAGTGGTGGCGCGTTACAAAAATTCCTGTGTCGTTCATCTCATACTTGAGACTGGGCGAACACATCAGATCCGTGTGCATTTAGCCTATATTGGCCATCCAATTATTGGGGATACAATGTATGGTGCACGAGAAACAGTAAGTGATGACTACGAACTACATGCCATTCAATTAGAATTTGACCATCCTTTTTTAAATAAACGTATTATCGTCAAGGACGAGCAATAAGAAAAATCCCGCCTCTATAGGAGTGCGGGATTTATTCTTTTTTTAAAAATCAAATTTAAAATGATCAGGATCTTGTCCAAATCGTTGGTTACGATTTAATGTTGCCATTTTCTCCATTTGATCTTGGGTTAATTCAAAATCAAAAATCTGTGCGTTTTCCTCAATTCGGCTCGGTGTTACGGATTTGGGAATAACGAGTGTATCATTTTGTAAATGCCAACGCAGTACTACCTGAGCAGGGGTTTTATCGATTTCTTTCCCAATCTCAATAATGGTAGGATCAGCAAGTACACCACCACGTCCTAGTGGAGACCATGCAGTAACAGCAATTTGGTGTTCACTACAAAATGCCCTTAATGGCTGCTGTTGTAAATACGGATGTACCTCCACTTGATTAACCATCGGTGCAGTATTTGCCTTAGCCAATATTTTTTCTAAATGATGCTCATGATGATTCGATACACCTGTTGAGCGAATTAATTTTTCATCGTAAAGGCGCTCAATAGCTCGATATGTTTCTTCAAATGTTTCAGGGACAGCCCAATGTGTTAAATATAAATCTAGGTAATCCATATTTAAATTCTTTAGCGAAACCTCAAAAGCACGTAATGTTGCATCATATCCTTGGTCATTATTCCATACTTTTGTTGTAACAAAAATATCTTCACGACGAATGCCTGAATGACGAATAGCTTCTCCTACTTCTACCTCATTCCCATATAAGGATGCTGTATCAATAGCTCGATAACCGTATTGAAGTGCTTTATCAATAGCCTGTAATGTTTCCTCACGTTCTGTCATTTTGTAAACACCTAAGCCAAAACGAGGCATTTCTACACCATTTGATAATGTTTTCGTTGATTGTAAATTCAAAAAGCACAACCCCTTTCTTATCCTCGTTCCATTATACAAAAAATTGGATTTAAGAAAAATAAAGCGGCTGGTTTATATACTACTTTTTCTTCTGTTCAACATCTTCCAATTGAATTGGATCAGCGATTCGCTCATCCTCCGCAAGCTCTAGACCATCACGTAAATGCTCCATCTGCTTGCCCAAATCTTTTAATTCTTTCATATCTCTCACCATTGTCCCATTTTCAATATTTGGCACCTTTTTTTCCATACTAATCACCTCACTTTTAGTTTTCCCGATATCAAGCTGTTTGAACCATTTCTGACATATTTTATTCTGCTATGTCGTTTCATTTTTAAAGTAGATAGGCTATACTAAAAAGAGATTTCTTTATAACATGAGGAGGGTTACTTCCATGAAATTATTATTAATCATTGGTGTAACAGTTGCTTTCTTAACAGCTATTTTCACTGCTGGATACGAAGGCGACTACAAAGCTGACAAATAATATCTCAAGAAAATCACTAAGCTTTTCGAAAAGCTTAGTGATTTTCTTTTTTTGTGGAACAATAGAAATACTTGACTTTCCTTTATTTTTAAAATAAACTAACTTACATAAAGTAACTTAATGAAAAAAGATAACTATTTGGAGGTATTCAAAATGCATTTTCATGAAAAACCTAACACCTATGTAACGAATGTTGAAATAAAAGTGAGTGATTTACACCGCTCTTTAACCTTTTATCAAGAAATTATTGGCTTTAAGGTGTTACAACAAGATTCACATAAAGCTATGTTAACTGCCGATGGAGAAACAGCTCTATTAACTCTTGTTCAGCCTAAAACCGTAGAAGATAAGCTTAGCATGACGACAGGACTTTATCACTTCGCCCTATTATTACCTAGTCGACGTGACTTAGCTAATGTTATTTCTCATTTTCACGAAAAAGGTGTGTACCTTGGGGCTTCTGATCATGCTGTAAGTGAAGCACTCTATTTAAATGATTCTGATCATAATGGAATCGAGATTTATGCAGATCGTCCTGAAAGTGAATGGACATGGCATAACAATCAGGTGCATATGGTGACAGAACCACTCAATATTCGTTCTATTTTAGAAGAGGGCGATGGCAACTGGCTTGGTCTGCCTGCTGGCACAGTAATGGGCCATATTCATTTATCGGTCTCTAACTTGGCTGAAGCCGAGCAATTTTATACAAAGGGATTAGGTTATGATATTGTCACACGCTACGGGTCCCAAGCATTATTTATTTCTACAGGCCGTTACCATCATCATATCGGCTTAAATACTTGGCACTCAGAGAATGCACCAAAGCTTGGAAAAAATCAAGTTGGCTTAAAAACGTTCTCATTGCGTTTAGATAACGAAGAACAAGCGGCAACTATGAAAGATAATCTTCGTGGTATAGGTGCACCCGTTACGGAAATCGTCGGAGGGTTCCAAACAGAGGATCCAGCGGGGAATGTTGTGTTATTAAAGTTTTAATATTAAAAAGTAGTTCTCACAAGCGGAGAACTGCTTTTTAATGTAACCCTGGATATCCTTGTTGACGTAATGCCTCATAAATAACAATTGCAGCCGTATTGGACAAATTAAGTGATCGCACATGATCACTTTGTGGAATACGTAAACACATATCTCGGCGTTCATAAGCAAAGTCCTTCGGCAAACCTGTAGTTTCTTTTCCGAACATAAAATAAATATCTCGGTCTTGATCACTAAAATCATTTTTCGTAAACGGCTCATCACTGTATGTTTCGATTAAATAAACATCTCCATTTTTAGAGTACTCTATAAAATCCTCAAGTGAATCATGATAGACAATATTTACACTATGCCAATAATCTAAGCCCGCCCGTTTCAGCATTTTATCATCCGTTGAAAAACCTAGCGGACGAATTAAATGGAGCGATGTATTAGTACCCGCACAGGTACGTGCAATATTCCCCGTATTGGCTGGTATTTCTGGTTGATATAAAACGATATGCAATGGCATAACGACACACTTCCTTATTAAAAAATTCTTTAAGCTGACTCTTTAAAAAGTTAACGAAGCCTTCCTCTTTTGGAGCGGATCCGCTCTCAATCATAGGAACTCCAAGTAATTGATTTCATCCCTACATTAAACTGTAGTTAGTCAATTGCTTCTACATCCAATACTACTTAAAAAACTGCAACCCTTTATAAATTTCACTTCGCACTTCTTCGTCCTGCTCTGTAGCTTCTGCTTCATGTAAGGCAGTTTGTGCAGTATCCCCGCCAATCTTACCCAAAGCCCATGCGGCTGTGCCTCGAATGACAGGACGGTCATCTTTATGAAGTAGAGCAATCAAATCTGGTATGGCGGCTTCCTCTTTAAAATGAGCAAGTGCCAAGATGGCATTACGCTGGATAGGCTTTTTTCCACGCCATGAGCCTGAAACATGACCAAATCTCCCCTTAAATTCCCGATTAGTAATCGTTAAAAGCGGTGTCAATAATGGTTTGGCTAGCTCTGAATCTGGTATAAATTCTTCATGAATCCAATTAATTTTCCCTTTATTTTTAGGACATACTGTCTGGCATGTATCACAGCCATAGAGTCGATTACCGATATGACTACGAAACTCATCTGGTAATGTACCCTTCGTTTGAGTCAGAAAAGCAATACAACGCTGTGCATCCAATTGTCCACCTTGAATTAAGGCTCCCGTTGGACAAACATCCAAGCACAGTCGACAATCTCCGCATTCATCCTCCATTGGCTTATCTGGCGCAAATGGAATATTTGTAATGAGCTCTCCTAAATACACATAGGAACCAAATTCAGGCGTTATAATCGAGCAATTTTTTCCGCTCCACCCAATGCCTGCACGTTCAGCTACCGCCCGATCTACAAGGGCTCCTGTATCAACCATTGATTCAATACGTACACCTTTGACATGTTCCTCAAGCCAAGTGGATAATAGCTTTAAACGCTCACGTAATGCTGTATGATAATCGACACCCCATGAAGCACGGCAGAAAATTCCACGTCGCGCACCCCTTTTACCAATTGGTGCATTTTGCATACGTGAAGGGTAAGCCACAGCTATCGCTACAATACTCTCTGCTTCATCTAGTAATTGAAGGGGTTCTGTACGTTTTTGAATATCACTTTCTTCAAATCCAGACTGATAGCCAAGCTCCTGCTGGCGACGCAATCTGTTTTTTAATTCTGTAAAGGGAGCTGCTGTTGTAAAACCTATTTTATCAACACCAATGGACATCGCATATGCCACAAAATCACGTTGTAGGTCGTGTATGTTCATTTTATTTCCAACTCCTTACATGGTACAATATTAGAAATAGATAAAGTAGGTGATGTTCATTGGAAATTTCCATTAACCCAACTCTATTAACACAACATCCCGAGCTAAAAATCGGCATTATTCATTATACCAAAATTGTTGTAGCAGAATCCCCTCAAATGATTAAAGGGCGTATGCAATTGTATCAGGAAAATCTTTTTCTTGAAATGCAGGAACTTCCTGTAACACAGCGTGAGGGGATCGCAGAATGGCGACAGATTTGGAAAAAGCTTGGTGCTGATCCAAACCGCTATCGTCACTCAGCAGAAAGCCTTATGCGTCGAATTAGTAAGCAAAACTATTTAACGCCAATTCATTCAGGTGTTGATTTAAATAATTTCTTTTCACTTCAATATGAAATGCCAATTGGGCTATATGATGTTGCTCAAATCAAAGGGTTTGTAACAATTGATCTTGGTCATGACGAGATTGGTTATGAAGGTTTGAATGGGCGCTTTAACACATTAGAAAATATTCTGTATAGTCGTGATGAGGTAGGAGCATTTGGCTCACCTTTTGTTGATTCTAAACGCACAGCTGTCACAGAGGAAACAACTGATGCGTTACATATTTTTTATTTCCGCCCTTCCTTAACAAATGACGCAGCGAATGGACTGCTAGCGTCAGCTGGGAAAATGTTTAATCAAATTCATGGCGGACATTATCAAATCGCAATTATATCAAATGATGTACCATCTATAACACTATAAAAAGGACGTGTTTTCGTGATTAATCTTGCAGAAGCTGTTAAACTAAAAAGTATTTTAGGAAAGAAAACTCAAGAGCTAGTAAACGAACTACATCGCAGTGCCTTTGTAACAGTTGAAAAGGGACAAGCCCCTAAAACAAGTAATCGAGCACTCCCCCTTATTGAAGCTGACTTAGCCCAAGTTCGTCTAGATACTCGTACATTAGACCGCCTCGTTTACGAAGCAAACATCCAAAACACAGTAGACTTTAAAGGTCAAAAGCTAGCACTAGTAGAAGCCATCGAACTAGCAACACAACTTCGTGCCGAGGCTGATATGTGTAAAGATTTCAGTATGCGAGAAAAAGAGAGTGTAAGATTTGGCTATGGCGAAAATACAATGTTATATGAAATCGCTTTGTATGAGCCAGATGAATATAGAGAACGAGCTACAAAGCTTGAAAAAGATGCACATAAGCTATCTAATCTTATTAATTCAAAAAATTACAGTATTCAAATTAACTTTGACGATTCCCGTTATTTCTAGACTCGGGACGGTGAGACTCCAACCCGAGTTGGATGTGCTGTTTTCAAATCTAGCTTTTCAGCTAATTAGTTAAAAACCAATAACAAGTTACCTGTTACTGTATGACCGATGACTAATGACCAACTATAAGCAATGGCCATACTCAAAACAACTTGATTCCATTTGAAAACGCCATCCAGGGCTCTCCTACATTTATGTATGGAGAGCTTTTTTAAGTAGTTCAAAGGGATAATTTGGATGACTAGTTTGCCCCTTTCAAGGACAAAATGGAAGTATCTATAGGAAAGGGGTCATACTATGACACAGCAAGATGATGCAACACATGAGCAAGATATGACATTGACCAACAGACAGGGACATCCAATTACCAACAATCAAAATTTGCGAACAGTCGGTAATCGAGGTCCTGCAACATTGGAAAATTATGATTTTCTAGAGAAGATGAGTCATTTTGATAGAGAGCGAGTTCCAGAACGGGTTGTGCATGCTCGTGGAGCTGGAGCACATGGGTATTTTGAAACCTATGGTGTTCTTGGCAATGAACCTATCTCTAAGTATACACGTGCAAAAGTCTTTCAGGATAAAGGGAAAAAAACACCTGTCTTTGTGCGTTTTTCAACTGTTATACATGGTGGTCACTCCCCAGAAACATTGCGTGATCCCCGCGGTTTTGCAGTAAAGTTTTATACAGAGGATGGCAATTGGGATTTAGTGGGCAATAATTTAAAGATCTTCTTTATTCGTGATGCGCTCAAATTTCCAGATATGATTCATGCTTTTAAGCCTGATCCCATTACTAATATTCAAAACGTTGAACGTTTTTTTGATTTTTGTGCTAGCTCACCAGAAACCTTCCATATGGTAACATTCGTTTACTCTCCTTGGGGGATTCCAGCAAATTATCGTATGATGCAGGGCTCTGGGGTTAATACGTACAAGTGGGTGAATAGTGAAGGCAAGGCAGTCCTTGTCAAATATCATTGGGAACCGCTACAAGGTATTAAAAATTTAACACAAAAAGAAGCAGAAGAAATCCAACAGAAAAATTTCAATCATGCTACACAAGATTTATATGATGCTATCGAACGTGGAGACTTCCCCGAATGGGAGCTACATGTTCAAATTATGGAGGATGGTTCACACCCTGAGCTTGATTTTGATCCATTGGATGATACAAAGCTTTGGCCAAACGATCAATTTCCATGGTATCCAGTTGGCAAAATGGTGTTAAACAAAAACCCTGAAGACTATTTTGCTGAGGTGGAACAGGCTACTTTCGGGACAGGGGTGCTTGTTGATGGCTTAGACTTCTCTGATGATAAAATGTTGCAAGGTCGTACTTTCTCTTATTCTGATACACAACGCCATCGTGTAGGCGCCAACTACTTACAGCTTCCAATTAATGCACCAAAAAAACGTGTAGCGACCAATCAACATGGTGGGCAAATGATGTATAAGCGTGATTTGGCACCTGGACAAAATCCACATATTAATTATGAGCCATCCATGCTGAATGGATTAAAGGAAGCAACACAAGCTGGTAAAGAATATACACCATACATTGAAGGGAACCTTGTTCGTGAATCGATTGATCGTCAAAGTAATACGAAACAGGCTGGTGAAACCTATCGTAACTTTGAACAGTGGGAACGCGAAGAACTTCTTACAAATTTAATACGTGATCTATCGGTCTGTCATGAGGATATTCAAAATGCCATGATTGTTTTGGCACAAGAAGCCGACGAAGAATATGGTCGCTTACTCAAGGAAGGTTTGCACAACGCTAAAAAAGATTCCTCTGCATCAAAACCACTTGGCAATATCAATGGTGATCAAGCACCTCAAGATGCCATGAATAAAGGACACGATGCTGAGCCTTATTAACGAAGCTAAAAAAGACATTACATTTTTTGTAATGTCTTTTACTTTATTGTTCATATGCCTTATACCAATGATAAGGTTGAATTTCCTTTAATGATTTAAATACCAATTCTCCATCTGCATTCGTAATCGCTGCCTTTACATTTTCTCCCCAATAAAAAAGTCTTTCCTGACAGACTCCACAGGGTGTCAGCACTACAAATTTAGATGTTTCATCTTCCCTAGCAACACAAATCGAATGCGTAACTTTTGTATTCAATTTATGTGCCTCTAAAATAGCACCTGTTTCCATACATAATTCAGTAGCAGCATTCATTACCTCGGGTGCGACACTTGTTAAAATTTGCCCATCCGCGGTATATAAGGCTGCAGCTCCTCCCCATCCAGTGGGATATCTTTTTTCTGCTAGTGCAACCGCAGCTTCATACAGTACTTTTTCAATATCCATATTTCCTCTCCCTATCATACATGCACACCTGGTAATATTTTTAACACCTTTTCCTGTGCGTCTAAAATTGCCTCTGTTCCTAATGGAATGGCTATATTCGTTGTTTCATGTCCGAACTTAAAACCTGCCACGACTGGTATTCCTAAATCTGCAAAATACTCCTTCATTAACGAATGAAGTGCTTCTTCATCAGATCCTGTCTGTGTAAATGAACCAATGACGACTCCTGCTAATTGCTCAAATTTCCTTGCTTGTTTTAAATGCTGAAGCATTGAGTCAATAACTGGAATTGTTTCATTTACATCCTCTATTAATAAAATCCTACCATCAGTTCTTACTTCAAATTTGGTACCTAGTGTGCTGACAAGACGATAGAGATTTCCTCCGATCATTTCACCACGTGTGATGCCCCCAGCAATCGTTGTTAGCGGAGAAATTGCCTCTGTATACTGAATTTCCATAGGGGAAAATAGCTGTAAAAACATTTTTTTTGATAAATCATCCATCTTATTAGCTGACATCAGCATTGGCCCATGAAATGTCACCATATTGGCATACTCATTAATCGCACAATGTAAATATGTAACATCAGAAAAGCCCCAGAAAATCTTAGGATTTTCTTCTATTAAAGCATAATCAATTTTATCAGCAATTCTGGCAGAGCCATAGCCTCCCTTTACACAAAAGATTGCTTTCACTTCTGGGTTTTTTACCATCTCATGAAAATCAGCTAGTCTGATTTCATCACTTCCTGCCAAATATTCATGTTTTGCATGAATCGTATCACCCACAATATAGCGAAGACCCAATTCGTCCAAAAAAGCTACTGCTTCTCCTAGTTTTTCAGGCTCTACAAGACTTGAAAGTGCAACAACACCGACTAAATCTCCCTTTTGTAAACATGGTACGGTACTTTTCACAGTTATTCCTCCTCTTGTTGTCCTTATTTTAGCATAGCAAAACTTCAGAGGCATTGATTATTGCTATACTGACTGCCTATAATTAACTTTACTATTCAATTAATAAAGGGGTTAAAGCATCTTGAAAATTCCACCATATCTATTATTAGTACTCGCAACTCTTTTATGGGGTGGTAATTTTGTTATTGGACGTGCCGTTAGTGAAGATATCCCTCCCCTAACACTTGCCTTTTTACGCTGGTGCGTCGCATTTATTATCTTTTTTCCCATTGCATTTCACCAATTAAAACGTGAATGGCGGTTACTGAAAAGACATTGGTTTATTGTCATCATTCTTTCATTAACAGGTGTTACAGCATTTAACACACTTGTTTACATTGGATTACATTACACAACGTCCATTAATGCATCTTTAATGAACTCTTCTACGCCCATAATGATTTACATACTTTCCTTTATTTTTTTGAAGGAAAAACTATCAAAATATCAGTTAATAGGGACCGTTCTATCACTGAGTGGAGTTGCCTTTATTATAATGGGTGGCTCTTTTACAAGGATTGTCGATTTTACTTTCAACAAAGGGGATTTAATTGTAATCGCAGCAGTATTATGTTGGAGCATATATTCATTGCTCATTAAACAATATGCAACTCGCTTACCAGGGCAGTCTACCTTTCTAGTGAAGATTGGACTTGGGGCTATGATGTTATTTCCTTTTTCTCTCTATGAAACACTGTCTAGTGCAACAGCAATTCATTGGGAATGGTCAACCTTTGCTGCTATTTTATATGTTGGTATTTTTGCCTCTATCATTGCTTTTCTCTGCTGGAACAGTGGTGTTATACAGCTTGGAGCGAACAAGGCAAGTATTTATTTAAATTTCATTCCTGTTTTTGCCTCCATTTTTGCCGTCCTTTTTCTTGATGAGAAATTGCATTCATTTCAGCTTATAGGTGGACTAGCGGTTGTTGCAGGAGTTATTCTATCAGGAAAAACAAATAAGCAAAGACTTCAATCCTAAGAAGTCTTCGCTTATTTTTCCTAATTCGTACCGCCATAAATTATTGTAACATTAGGATGGTTTAATAATTGGCTAGCTGGAAATTCTTCTGTAATATGACCACTTTTCAATTTTTCAATCGCTGGGAGTTTTTTTTCACCAAAGGCAATGAGGATGATTTCCTTTGCCTTCATTATGGAGTGAATGCCCATTGTAATGGCATGTGTTGGTACTTCAGACGGATCATCAAAATAAATAGCATTTTCTGTTCTCGTTGACTCTGTTAGCTCCACAATATTCGTCTTGGCATCAAACGATGCGCCTGGTTCATTAAAAGCAATGTGTCCATTTACACCGATACCTAGAAGCTGTAAATCAATGCCTCCTGCTTCTTCAATGCTCTTATCATATGCAGCACATTCTTCAGCTAAATTGGCTGCCTGTCCATTTGGCAAATGGACATTTTTCGGCTGTATATCCACAAAATTAAATAAATTCTCATGCATAAATGTAAAGTAGCTTGCTGGACTTGATTGCTCAATGCCAACATACTCATCCAAGTTAAAAGTTTGTACTTCCTTAAAAGATAAATGGCCAGCTTGGTGTCGTGCCACTAATTCTTTATACATGCCTACAGGTGATCCACCAGTTGCTAAACCTAAAACACTATCAGGTTTCTCTTGTATTTGTTTTGAGAAAATAGTAGCTGCCACTTCACTCATTTCCTCATATGTATTCACTTCTATCCATTTCATTCTTTATACGATACCTACCTTACCATTAATATTATTAACTAATATGTAAAATATTTCACTTTATAGTAGCTAATATATTAATCTTACTAGTTATTTAGCTATTTTTCTATCATTTCCTACTTCAGTTTATGCGTGTAATCTAAGACTATTTCGGTTATGTTATTAATAAGGAAGTGAGGCGATTTTATGAATGAACAGATTCAGCACTATTTACAGTATATTCAATTTCAAGGAACGTTAGAGCCATCTATTCAACTACTTGGACAACTACAAACTAAACATCTATTAACCATTCCCTATGAAAATTTAGATGTTGCCTTGAATCGTGGTATCTCCTTCGCTATTCCTGATATATTTAAGAAAATAATTATTGATAAACGTGGTGGCAATTGTTTTGAATTAAATATCTTATTCAGCTGGCTTCTACGAGAGCTTGGCTTTTCTGTCACCAATCGTTATGCCCAGTTTTGGCGCAACGTAGCGGAAAATACCCCTCCAGAGGAAATTCCTATGCATCAATTATTACTAGTAAATATGAGTGGACAATACTATATCTCGGATGTAGGTGTCGGTGCATTAGCACCCTGTAAACCAGTGCCACTGATTGCTGGCTATCAACACCATGAAGGTAAAGAGTTATATAAAATAGATTATGATGAAGCGAATGGTTGGATGCTGTTGGAACAAGCTAAACATAGTTGGCGTTTGCTTTATAGTTTTCACGACGATGCCAATGATGCAAAATTTGCACCACGACTTTCCAAGCAAAACAATAAAATTGCTATGATTCGAACCATTGGTGGCCGTCATACCATGATGAACAACGAATTTAGAATTTATGAAGGACAATCCTTAACTACCTATACAACAAACACTGAGAAGGAATGGCTGCAAGCTCTACAGCGTTTTTTTCATATCTCTGTACAACAATAAGGAAAGCAAGTCCATCGGTTGGCTTGCTTTCCTTTCACATTATTTCATTGTCCTATTGAGCAATTCAAACACAACTATGTCATTGTGTAGCTCTTTAACTAAACCTATATCATCTACAAAGTAATAAGTTTTCACTACATCACTAAATTCTGACCTTTTCTCGACTATAACCACGCCCGTATATTGCACATCACCAGCTTGTACCGTACCATCAGTAGATTTTACAGTTACTCGTTCCCCTGCTGAAACCCCTGGATCATCTTCATGTAAAACAACACCTATTCTAAGTGGAAGTTCTATATATAAATCATAATGTGTGTTAGCTTCACTAGCAATTGCTTGTCCGTATGCACGATCATGACCATATAAAAGCTCATCAGAGATAGTTTGTCCTGTACTTACATTTTTGACTGTCCATACATCATTTTTACCGTCGTGTTGCTGATATTGATAGTTTAAAGTATAACGCTTATTGTCACTTAAAGAATAATAGGCATACGTATATTCAAATGCGGGGTCCCTTAGCAAGTTAGGTTTAGAAAGAGTCATTGCTCTCGCTAAAAACGCTGAGAAATGGGCGCGTGTAACAGGGTCATTAGGTTTAAACGAACCATTCTCATAGCTCCTTACTAAATGATTATGGGCCAGTGTTAAAATTTCTTTATAACCTGGTGTCTGCTTACTCACATCTGTAAAATAATAAGGATCTGAACCTTTTAATTGAAAGGCCCTATTTAGCACAATCGCCATTTCCCCCCTAGTAAGCGGTGCATCTGGATGAAATTTATGGGCAGTATCAAAAATACCTTTATTTTGCACAGCCGCAATTTCTTTATAAAATTTATGAGTAGTTGTGACATCTTGATAGTTTGGATTTTGCACATGGATCGTGTTTAATCCTAAAGCACGTGTTAGCATTACAGCTACCTGTGCTTTCGTAATAAAATCATTCGGCTTGAACAAGTTATTCGAATAGCCTTTCGCAATATCCTGTTCTACTAAATAATGAATTTCCGTCGTTAATGTATCATCCGTTAGATCGATAAAGCTGGCTGCCTGCACTTCCTTCGGTAATATACCAATCGTTATCAGGATCAAACATACTAGCTTCAATATGTTCTTCACATTATCCCTCCTCCTTCGATTCTATACCCATAAAGACGTACCCATATGCTTAAAATGAAAAAAGCCTCTATTAAAAGAGACTTTATTCGTTATTTTTATATTGAATTAATCCAATTCCTATTCCAGTCGGATCGACCAAATAAGCTAGATAGAAATCATCAAACGCCATTTTGTCACGCAAAATAGTAGCACCATTGTGTTTTGCCTGTGCAATGACTTCGTCAATTGCATCCACTTCAATTTGAATTCTTGTACCATGCGGAAAATCGCTTGGTCCTTTACCAATGCCACCATTAATTCCAGCTTTGTCTTCATTCCCAGTCATAACTGCCCAATAATCCCACTTTGGAGCTGCCACCTCCCAGCCAAACACTTTACTATAAAAAGCTGCCGCTTTCTCCGGTTCCTGACTATTTAATTCAAAGCCAATCACTTTTCCCATACATGTACCCCCTCATTTTTAGCATAACAAATAATTCAACAATTAATTGGAATTCCCTTCCTGCAACTTTAGAAATTTGACAATATTCCAAATAAAAAATTTATGTATTTAATTAGTTAGAAAATTATGTATAATTAAATTAGAACGATTGTTCAAATCATTAAAGGAGTACAACATTGAGTAAAAGACGCTATGACAGTGACAAGGCAAAGATTGAGATTATCAAACATGCCATCCAATTATTTTCTCAACATGGCTATAATCAGACATCTGTTGGTGATATTTCGAAAGCCTCTGGTTATAGTAAAGGACATATTTATTATCATTTCGAAAATAAAGAAAAGTTATTTGTGCTTTTGGCGCAGCAATCGATGAAAAATTGGCATGACAAATGGTTGCAACAAGAATCTTCATACACCACATCAACAGATAAATTGTATGGTATGGCCATGCATGTCCTCTATGAGTATCAAACACCCTTACTAAAGTCAGGTCAGGAACTGGCATCTAATCCTAAATCAAGTCCTGATTCTATACAACAGTTATTCAATTTAGCTATTACGCCAATGAATGCTTATCGAGCAATTCTTCAAGAGGGCATCGACCAAAACGAATTTGTTCATGGCAATGTAGATACATGGACCGTCTTACTTGGCACATGGCTAGGTGGATTATGTCAGCTGACCAATACTCATAACTTGAAATCATTAGAACCACTCTTTCAACAGGCAATAACGATTTTCTTAAAAGAAATTAAAAAAGGTGGGGTTTAAATGAAAGTAGGTTTAATAGGTGATAGCTTAACAGAAGGTCGTCCAGGCGTTTCATTTTATGATCTCTTGAAACATCAATATCCCCATATTTCATTCGATAATCTTGGAAATCCAGGCGAGACGATTAAAAGTTTATTTACTCGCTTGGAAAAAATGCCGCTCCAATCTTCCTATGATCTCCTTATTCTTTGGATAGGCGTCAATGACGTCTATTCAAAATTATTAAAGGTGCAAGCACAGCCTGTGGCGAAGGATCACATTGAATTCGAAGAATACTGCCTTAAGGTATTAGAGAAAGCACATGACGCTTCCAAAAATGTTGTATTAGTATCTCCAGCATTAGTAGGAGAAGATCTTCAAAATCCCTCTAACAAAGAAATAACACAATTAACGTCTGTTATGGAGTCTATTTCAATGAAATCTGGCAATGTTTATTTTGTAAATATGCAAAATCTCTTTAAAGAGCATTTAGAACATTTGGAGTGCTCAGGCTTTATTAATACGAATGTAATAAGAGTCCTACTGGATGTTTTATTTTACAAAAGTCCTTTACGTATCGATAAATTATCTCAAAAAAGAGGGCTACATGTAACTTTAGATGGTGTACATTTGAATAGTAAAGGTGCTGATTTAGTGGCACAGCAATATAGCTCTATCATTGAACTTTATAAAGTCGAAGGAGACAAAATCGGGAGGTCCTAAAGATGAGAAAGATTGCTGTTGTTACTGGCGGTGTTTCAGGGATAGGAAAGGCTATTTGCCAAGAATTAATTGCTCGACATATATTTGTCATTATTGCTGATATTCAAGATCATGAGGGTCGTGTGTTAGAAGCAGAGTTAAATAAGGATATCGCCCATGTAAAATTTGTACATTTAAATGTAACCGATTACAAAAATGTAGCTTCTGTCATTCATGATGTATTTGAAGAATTTCACCGTATAGATTATCTGTTTAATAATGCTGGTATCGCTATGTATGGGGAGATGGGTGAAATGACTATTGAGGATTGGAAGGAAATTATGGCCATTAATTTATGGGGTGTCATTTATGGGACTCAAATAGGCTACCCACTTATGAAAAAACAAGGTTTTGGTCATATCGTCAATACCTCCTCTGCTGCAGGGTTAGGACCTTCTCCTTTTTCTACTGCATACGCTACTACCAAACATGCTGTTATAGGACTAACAACCTCTCTACACTATGAGGCTGAGGAATTCGGGATTAAGGTGAGCACTCTATGTCCAACGTTTGTGGATACACCAATTTTCGATAATGCAAAGGCGATTCATATGGATAAATCCATTATCACCAAACAATTAAAGCAGCAAAAAATGATCTCACCTCAGCGAATTGCAAAAATGGCTATAGAGGGTGTTCATCAAAATAAGCCTATCATTTGTCCAATGCCAATGCGCAAAACACTGGATGTTGTTTTTACTATTTTTCCTTTTTTACACAAAGCGTTAGTGAGAATCGTTTGTAAAGTGAGTCGTAATGCACGTTTAACCTAATGTTTCACAAGGCTCCCTTCTAATGGGAGCCTTGCTTATTTTATAATACGACACCATCGCTCATTTTAATAATACGATCTGTATATGCCAACATTTCTTCGTCATGCGTCACTAATAATGTTGTTATATTTAAAGTTTTTGTTAATGTTCTTAATAACAACATAATCTCTTTAGAGCGCTGTGAATCTAAACTAGCCGTTGGTTCATCAGCAAACAATACTTTCGGTTGATGAATAATAGCACGTGCAATTGCTACACGTTGCTTCTCTCCCCCTGACAAGGAGGAAGGATAGGCAGTTTTACGGTGTTCCATTCCAACTAACTCCAATAGCCGATTGACTTCATATTTCTGTTCATTCTTTTTTAATGGAGATTCAGCTACATCTAGCATTAATAGCAATTGTTCCTCCACTGTCAAAAATGGAACAAGGTGAGCAAATTGAAAAACAAAACCGAATTTACTTGCACGTAATTTTCGTACCTGGTCGGTTTTCATCGTCGTAAGATTCTGCTCTTCAAATAACACTTGCCCATCTGTTGCGGGTTGTAGTCCTGCAGCGATCGTTAATAATGTACTTTTCCCAGAGCCAGAAGCACCTACCAATGCTGTAATCTCTCCTTCATTTAAAGAAAGATTGATGCCCTTTAAGATCTCTTCCTCGACTTCACCATTCTTAAACGTTTTTCGTACTTCATCAATTGTAAATAACGTCATGATTAAGCCTCCCCTTGCTGTATTGCTTGTAACGGTTCAATTTTTTTAATTTGCATTCCTGACAAGGTCGCACCAATAAAGCCTATGAGGAGGAATACAACTGATAACTGTGTTGTAGTGCCTATTGTTAAAGTGAATGGCATCCCCTTAGGAGCAACTATATTAAATAGCTGGCTAAGACTGACAGATACCACAAGTGAAAAGATTGTAATAATAGCCATCTGTGTCCAGATCATTTTAAATAGCTTACTTGTTTTTAATCCAATCGCTTTTAAAATGCCATACAAGCCAATTTTTTGCACATTCATCATATAGAAGAAAATAGCAAACAACATCCCACTAATGACAACTAAGAACCATATAATCATATTTAAAGATAATTGTTCCGCATTATAACTAGGGATAGTATTGAGAAACTCTTTATTGCTATATGCTTGCAATCCCTTAATATCATTTGGCTCACTATTTGGTACAAAAATTAATTGTTTATCAGCTACCCGATACATCTCCTGATAAGCCTCTTCACTAATATAAGCAACGGGAGCATGGCTATATTTTTTTTGCTCTACAAAACCTTTTACAATGAACTTTCCACTGTATTGATTATTCGTTAATATATCTCCAACTTGTATTCCTTTATCTTGTAGTGAGCTATCCAAAAGCACCTCGTCTTGATGCACATTGCTAAAAAGTGTAGATTCCGTTGATGTCACAAAGGCTACACTTTGTTGTTTATCATCCTGATCATTTAAAAAGCCCATCTGGATCGAAAAAGCTACTGCCTCTTTTTCTTTACTTATGACTTTCTGTTGCAGGTCGCTATCGATTCTTGAAAGATTAAACGTGCCATCCGCATCCTCAGCCATATAAAATTGACCCTTCGGTAAATCCTTAATTAAAGCTGCATTATCCTGTGACAGACCATTTGCTAAACCCGAGATAATAAACGTTAAAAAACTAACTAGGAAGATAATGGAGCCCAAGATTAAAAACCGTACTTTATTCTTCTTCATTTCTTTCCAGGCAAGATTCATCACTAACCCCTCCATTTCTTTGATTACTCCTAGCTTAAAATTGTTAAATGAACAGAGCATGAACTAATCGTAAAAATTTAGAGATTATATAAAAAGCCGCTCTATAAAGACATTTTTATCCCATAGAGTGGCTTCTTTTTTGAATCTTATTTATCTTTACTTGCTAAAATCCCTCGCCTTGAATGAATTGATATTTTTGACTTCTAATCACGGTCTTAATATTTTATACGAACTGTGAATTTCAATTGTAGTATGAATATAGGATCTAAAATAACTCTTAAAGAATTTCAATACCTTTTCATCTTCATTTCTTACATCAAAACAAGCATACGGTATATTTAGTTGAATTTGATTTTTAATAACCTCGCCCAGTAAAGGTCTTAAAATATAATGATTTCTTCTATCTTCTTTAATAAAGAGGGAAGTAATAAATAAATGTTCATTATTCACATTTGTACTTAATATCCACCCGATGATTTCCTCTTTGTAGTAAACCCAAAAACTCGTTTGTGGACTAGCTTCACCAAATTGAAAATCCTCTAAGGGTGATAAATGCTTAGGATACCAATCAACATTGCGTAACGACTCCAGTTCCGCTTCATGAATTTGATTCAACGCTTTAACAGAGATGTCTTCTGGAAATGTGTTTTTTTCGATCCATTTTTCTTTGCTCATATCTTTCACATTAATCATAAAGTGAGTTTTGTCTAAAATTGGTGGAGTCCACGATTGCTTTCTTAATGTGTATTTTACATTCGGACTAGTTTCAGGAAAAACATTTGTATATAAAACATTTGCGCCTTTTGCTTTTAGTTCTTTTTCGGCAAATTTTAGTAGTTTTTCTTCTATGTTTTTATTTTTAAACTTATCTCTAACATTTACTGAGTAGACGACGCCCATTCTGTCTAACTCTTTGTATTCCGCCAATATTGCTCCGAGAACTTCACTATTTTTATCAACTGAAACGCCTAGGACAAACGAGTCATTGTTTAGGTCATTAAATAAAAAGTCACCTTTAATATTTTTAAAATGCAGTAATACTTCATTAACTTGGGTTTCATTTATTCTTTGGATTAGCATGATTTTTACCTTCTTAATGAAAATAGTCTATTATTTGAGGTTTAGTAAAAAAGGGAAATGGATCACCTCGATAAGTGATCCATTCCAACTAAGGATTTACTTAAGGTCCCTCATTTCCAGTACCTTTAACACTTTTTATATAAGACGCTGGCTTTTCTGCGGTGGCTTTTATACGAATATGAATATATTGCGAAGTATTAGCTGGAATCTCAATATAAGTAACACCAGTTTTAGTTGTAGCAGTTGACCATTCTGCTGCATTATCTGCTGCAGTGTCGTTGTTATCAACAAAGTATTCATATGTCATCTCAGAAGTTAAGCCGGTTAATTTTGTATAACCTGCTGCGTTAGATGGTATTGGAGTCGCATTTGGAGCAGCAGCAGGCTTTATATCGCTTAATTCAATTTGTAAATCCTGTACATCATTTGCTGCTTGCCCTCCTGCTGAAGCTATACGAATATGAACAAATTGACCCGCATTTATCGAAATATTATCAATTTCTGTTGTTCCTGATAGGGGTATTAATGTTGCGCCTGCCCAGTCTGTGCTAATAGATGTCGTAGCATTACTATCTATTATATATTCATACGTAACACCATCTGTTAATCCTGTCAGTTTCATTGTTCCTGCATTCGTTCCTTGTGCTTTCATTGCATTAGGTGCAGTAATTGGATTTACAATTGTTAATGGTATATTCGTTATATTTATTGTTTTTGCATCAGAATAGACTGTTTCATTCACAAATTCTTTTTGAGGCTTCGCTTTATTTAAAGCAGCGTCTTTTAAAGAAATATCGTTACCATTTGCACTCATCGTGATGGTTGTATTTTGTTCAATTTTTGATACGGTTGTTGCACCTAACGTGACAGTTACGGTATTTCCTAAAAGTTCAAAGGTATCATCATTAGCAAAAGCAAACGTAGAATTTGTTTGATTACTTAAAGTAAAATCATTCGCTAAATCAATTAGATTAGCCAAACCAAGATTTACATCCTCTGAGAAGATAATCGTTAACTGATCCCCTACATCTACACCGTTAGAACCCTTATCTATGAAGCCTGAACTAATAATAACTGGTGCAGCCTGATCAACTGCTGTCACATGAATCCCAGCTATATTCACTCCATTGATATCTATGATAGATTCATTTGGATTTTGAATAACCTCTGGTGTGAAGTGAGTACCAACCATTGGTTCCACTCTAATTGTAATATATTTGTTTTCACCTTGTGTATATAATGGATTAGGATTACCATTGCTAAGCAGTGGCGTTCTTCCATTTTTGTCTGTTACTTTTATAGATTCTACAGTAAAGCCAGGGACTGTAAATGAATCCTTAGTTACTGTCGTTGGATCAATATTTTCTGAAAATTTTAGGCGAATGGTTTCCATTTTTCCATCTTGTGAGCTGACCCCATCTTTACCATCTATCGTAACCGTTTCTAGCAATGGGTTATTTACTATTGTATTAGCAACTACTTGTCCAATCTTTTTAGCGAGTTTACCTGCTGACGTTCTTTCTACTACAACAACTACCTTACCAGCAGCTGATGAAATTTTACCATCAGGCGGAAGTGTTTCCCAAGAAGATACATCAGCATTTAATGATGGCTTTCCAGCGTCTGCTGCATTCGCATCATCAAAAACTTTAAAAGCAAACTCATTACCTAAATCTACAGGTTCACCAACTGTAATATTTATTTTATCGTTACTGAATGGATCATCCACTGCCGTAACAGCTAATGGGCTTAAAGATCCGATGCTAACTCGTGTTCTTAAACTCTCTGCATATTGAGTACCATTGTCTGTTACTTTTATAATCGCTACATCAATTTCAGACATCCCATTATCAAAACCAGAGGAAATCGCAATTGATTTTTCACCATTTCCGTCAGGAAGTATACCCCATTCTAATTGATTGCCTGAAACATCGTATACAGAAATCATATAATCACCTATTGGGGAAGGTAGTTTAACTGTCACTTTGTCTGCCCCAGTAGCATTGTCAGTAACAGTAATATCACTAACTACTGGCGCATTCGGGAAAGTCGTTGGTACTCCTTTTTCGACTCTTGTGCTTTCTGTTTTTCCGTTTTCTGTAACTGTTACATAGACTTTATCAAGTCCTAGAGGAAATCCTCCTAGAATCTCTACTATACTAAGTGCAGTTGACGTTGTTACTGAAAAGCTTCCAAGGATATTTCCATTTGTACTTGCATCATACACTTTAATTAATGAGCCTACTGGTAATGAAGGTAAAGC
The DNA here is from genome assembly GCF_003367505.1 of Lysinibacillus capsici. GTDB lineage: Bacteria > Bacillota > Bacilli > Bacillales_A > Planococcaceae > Lysinibacillus > Lysinibacillus capsici. The sequence continues at coordinate 4,342 of NZ_PXXX01000016.1, read as the reverse complement.
AATCATATCCTTGCCTGCTGTCGCGTAATTAACCAATTGTATGTGTGAAGGAGCTTGTGATTGATTTGAACTTTGAACATATACCGTCGTTGAAAAACTTGCTGGTATGTTCCCACTTGCTGCATACCGTACTTCATAGTTTCCTGCACCTAAGCCAATAATTTCTGTTGCTAATAAAGGTACATTCGTCCAACTTGTGTCTGTAACTAGTTTATATTGATATTTCTTACTTGCATTTAAACCTGTAATCTTACCATCATTTCCTACTAAAGTTGGAGACACCCCTTGTAAACCCTTTGGTGCTGATGGTGCTACGGGAACTGTTGTATCAATAGACCCGCTACCTGAGTTATCAGATGACGTATCGGATAAATCTGGGTTTTTTGTTCCAGCAATTCGTTCGACATTGCCTTTTACAGAATTATAATTTTGAATTATATCAGCAGGTTTTGAACCTGTTGGAATAACAAGGTTGCCAATTTTGGTTTCTGTTCCTATTGTAACTTTTGTTTCTCTATTAAGTGTTTCAAGATTACTTACTCGACCGATTGTTTGCAGATTTACATTTGCACTTGTCATAAGAGATAGATTAACAATGTCACTTTTACCAGATAATTTAACCTCACCTGTAGTTGTTACTTGTAAAGCAGTTACATTTGAGTTAATGACAACGTCAGTAGCTCCCTGGACAATCAATACTTTAGGAAGCACCACTGAACTTCCAGCAGTTAATATTGCATTGCTATTAACAACAATCTCTCCTACTGTAGATGCTCCAGATGTTTTCGATAGGAAAATAACATCAGCATTTTTATCGACACCCACATCACCCAATTGAAATTCACTGAAAACTACTCTTCCTCTTACTTTAGTTTCATTCGCAGCTATAGGTAAGTTATTCATAGATGCAACCTTTGCTCCAAAAGATTTATATGCATTAGTTTGATTTGCTAGTTGCAAAGAATCATCAATCGTCGTTTTACCTTCCACTCTCAAGAATTCAGAGTAGAAAGAATTCTCAACGCCTTTACCCACATGTAAATCGCCTTTAATGGTGATATTCTTCATTGTGATGTAATCGCTATTTACAATGACAGTAGAATCGATAGTTGCACCTTTTCCATCAAACACAGCATGATTTACATAGGGGTTATTAGTATCAGTACTTGGTGTACCTTTTGCAGTTAATTCAATAGATTGTATTTGTTCAATTTTATTCTCTTTTATAGTTAGTTTTAAGTTGGCACCTTTTAATGTCGCTAGATTACTCGGATTAATCCATTTCTTTTGATCATCTGAAAGTGTGTATGTACCTTCAGAAGTCACCAATGTCTCATCTGTAATATTGGAGATCGTCTCATTCAAATGAACAGGAACAGGTGTTATTTTGTTTTCACTACGGTAAATGAACGCTGCTAGTTGTCCACGAGTCACACTTTTATTAGGCGAAAATGTTGTTGGGGTTGTTCCGGATGTGATTTCATTTTCAATCAATGTCCCAACATAATTATTAAACCAATCATCTTGACTCACATCTGTAAAGTTTATTTTTTGTTGAGAATTTTCTGATTTTAAATCGTAGGCTAATGAGATAATTTTTGCCATCTGTGCACGAGTCACAGGATCATTCGGTCTGTATTCACCTTCAGATCCCACAATAATTCCTGTATCGGCTAATGCAGCAATATATTTATAGAAACTATGCTTTTCAGAGACATCTTTAAATCCTGGGTTCTTAATATTAGTTGTATCTAAATCTAATGCAAGTGCGATGATTTTTGCAGCATGGGCGCGAGTTAAAGGTTCGTTTGGACGGAAAGTACCATCTTCATAGCCACTTATAATATTACGTGCATGTAAACTATTTACTGCTTCATAAAAGTATGCATTTGACTGTACATCTTTGAATTTAGTTGCAGCTGCGTTAGCATTTGGTACCACTGTCATTAAACTACTTACCACAACAGATGCTGTAACTGTAGATGCTATTATCTTGTTAAAATTTTTATTCTTTTTTTTCATAATCTCACATTCTTTCCTCATTATTGATAGTGACTTATTTACTAATAAATAGTAATTTGCGATATATCTTTTTGTATATTTTTTAAATCGGAATATCTCCCTTTCTTATTATAATTCCACAATGGTTTTTGGGTAGTTATTACCAAATATTTTAGATATATCCTTTTTTACTTTCCATTTTAGAGAAATTAGTCTACCTATCATACAAATGTGGTAAAAATATTTTATAATAAATAGTAAAATTAATATATATAAATTTTCAATTAATAGAACAAAAATTTTAGTTCAACTTCATGCATGACCCATACATTGTGATTGATGTTTTCATGTTTCATCGATACAAAACATTTCTTAATGCCACTTGTTTCTAAGTGAAGGAAGCAACTAAACTCTGTCTTGTCATTTTTTGCTTTTAAGAGGGAAGTACACATTAATTTATCAGTTAACGTTACCATAATGAACCTAGATTATATTAAATAACTTAAGTTTGCTAATACAGCGCAAAATATAGCTGCTGTAAAGGCAAAAATATGACCCATTCAGTCCCCCGCTCCTTTATCTATGTTTATATACTTTCTATAATTTTTTACAACAAAAAAAGAACCCCTGATATATCAAGGATTCTTCGTTGTAATTGATACCGGTGGTCGGGGTCGAACCGACACTCCAAAGGAACACGATTTTGAGTCGTGCGCGTCTGCCAATTCCGCCACACCGGCATAATGGAGATAAAAAAAATCGGATAAACCGATTAACAGTTAAAATATGGAGGCGGCAACCGGATTTGAACCGGTGATAAGGGTGTTGCAGACCCGTGCCTTACCACTTGGCTATGCCGCCGTCATACATGGAGCGGAAGACGAGGTTCGAACTCGCGACCCCCACCTTGGCAAGGTGGTGTTCTACCACTGAACTACTTCCGCAAAAATGGCTGGGGTACTAGGATTCGAACCTAGGCATGACGGAATCAAAATCCGTTGCCTTACCGCTTGGCTATACCCCAACAATGGGGCGACTGATGGGAATCGAACCCACGAATGCCGGAACCACAATCCGGTGCGTTAACCACTTCGCCACAATCGCCATTGTATTATGATGTTTATTAATTTTATATGAGATGGGGCGACTGATGGGAATCGAACCCACGAATGCCGGAACCACAATCCGGTGCGTTAACCACTTCGCCACAATCGCCATAAAATTAATTGGCAGGGGCAGTAGGAATCGAACCCACACCAAAGGTTTTGGAGACCTCTATTCTACCGTTGAACTATGCCCCTAAAATAATAAAACTGGTGGAGGGGGACGGATTCGAACCGCCGAACCCTAAGGAGCGGATTTACAGTCCGCCGCGTTTAGCCACTTCGCTACCCCTCCGGGAAAATCTGGTGCCGGCTATAGGAATCGAACCCACGACCTACTGATTACAAGTCAGTTGCTCTACCTGCTGAGCTAAACCGGCAAAAAAATAAGATGGGTCAGGACGGAATCGAACCGCCGACACTTAGAGCTTCAATCTAATGCTCTACCAACTGAGCTACTGACCCATATTTTAAAATAAATGGCGGTCCCGACCGGGATCGAACCGGCGATCTCCTGCGTGACAGGCAGGCATGTTAACCGCTACACCACGGGACCATTTGGTTGCGGGGGCTGGATTTGAACCAACGACCTTCGGGTTATGAGCCCGACGAGCTACCACTGCTCCACCCCGCGATAATACTATAATATTGTTAAAATAATGGTGGAGGATGACGGGCTCGAACCGCCGACCCTCTGCTTGTAAGGCAGATGCTCTCCCAGCTGAGCTAATCCTCCATCTGGGTATTGAATTGGTGACCCCTACGGGATTCGAACCCGTGTTACCGCCGTGAAAGGGCGGTGTCTTAACCACTTGACCAAGGGGCCATCGTTTGGAACACATCAAAGTGCTGGCGGAGAGTAAGGGATTTGAACCCTTGAGACAGTGTTAACCGCCTACACGATTTCCAATCGTGCTCCTTCGGCCACTCGGACAACTCTCCAAGAATGGCTCCGAAGGCAGGACTCGAACCTGCGACAACCTGATTAACAGTCAGGTGCTACTACCAACTGAGCTACTTCGGAATAATTTTAGTATATAGCCTAGCGACGTCCTACTCTCACAGGGGGAAGCCCCCAACTACCATCGGCGCTAAAGAGCTTAACTTCCGTGTTCGGTATGGGAACGGGTGTGACCTCTTTGCCATCATCACTAGACTATTTGAAAGACAATACTTATTATAACATATCTTATAAAAATTACAAGTATATTCTAATATTTTATTCTTTCAAAACTGGA
>NZ_PXXX01000015.1 GCF_003367505.1 Lysinibacillus capsici | reverse complement strand
TTATAAAGGGTACACTTTATATATTAACGCGCCCTTTTCTGGAATAAAAAATGAGTTACTAACTATTCATAAACTTTTGTAGGCAACTTGAACGATTTGTTGTTCACCATTCTTCTCAAAAATCTTATAATTTTCCATCCCGATTTTTTCCGCAACTTTTTGGGATGGGATATTTTTTAAGGTCGTGTATGAAAATATTTCAGAATAGCCCAGAACATTCCATGCATATTCCTTACAAGCAGATGCCGCTTCTGTCGCATACCCCTTATTCCAATACGCTTTAATAATGTGAAAACCGATTTCAGGTAACCATACACCGTCAATGTTCTGCATGGTTATTCCACAATCACCGATAAATAGATCTCCTTCTTTTAAAACAACTGCCCATAGTCCATGATTATATTGCTTATAATTTTTCTCATTCCACCTGATCCAATTTTTAACCTCTTCTTGATTAAAGGGATGAGGGTAATATTGCATAGATTCGGGGTCGGAAAGCACTTTTGATAATTCATGATGATCGTCCATTTTTAACGCTCTAAGGTATAATCGTTCCGTCTCGATTATCTTCAAATTGCCCACCCTTTGCTTTTAATATATTTTGCTACAATATTTCATTTAGAAATGTGCAGTACCTGTTTTTACCCATTTGAAGCCAAAAAGTTACCCAAAGTAATGATGGACACACCAAACAACAAGAAACAGACTTACTATCCCCCATGCAGTGGTACTCCATATCCACCAAACTACAGATCTTACTTTTGATGAATTTTCCTCTTCTTCCACATTCAATTTTATAAAAGCGACCTTACTTTCCATACCTTTTTTCATAGAAGCGAGCACAACAAATCCAATTATTATGAAACCAATAGTTACCCAAAGTAGTAGGTCCACCTTTACACTCCCTTTATAGAATTGAATTTCACCGCAATTTATTATAATAATTAGATTCTACAAAGATTACAATATACCTTGTGTTAATTCAAGTGCGTTTAAGTATATCATGTATTAAAATGCTGAAACTTAAAGTGCCAGAAGCTTTGTTTGGAAACTTTACTTAAAAGAATGTTATTCAACAATTGGACCAATGTTAAGATAAACACGCAAATGTAAGATGTATTGCTTTACTCAACAATATGACCCTTAAATGAAAAGGAGCAAAATAGATGGCCCTATCCCTCACTTTGCCTACTCTATCCATCACTTTTCACGTTGTATCCGCTACTTTTCATGTTTTAACCACTACTTCAGAGCCTATCCCTCACTTTGGCTGCTCTATCCATCACTTTTCACGTTGTATCCGCTACTTTTCATGTTTTAACCGCTACTTTAGAGCCTATTCCTCACTTTGCCTGCTCTGCCATTTGAGTGATTGAACTAGAGTCATAAAATAAACCGACCCATTGGATCCGCCAAGTGCAATTAATTGCATGTGACGCGTACTTAATTCCCGCTTTAGTTGTGAATCTTGATGATTATCTTTCATAATGCTTACTCCTCATACGTTTAGATTTTCAAATACTTGTTCAAAAAAGGAATAAAAAAAACGCCCTTTTGGATTAACCAAAAGGACGATTCAACTCGTGTTACCACCTTTAATTTATAAGCAATTCACATTACTTACCTTAACGGTCATTTGACGATACTCTCGCACATGATTACGGGTGTAGCCTACTTAGAATGATCTTTTCGGTACACAGCTCCAAGATGAATTCTCAATCGTTTTACATGCACCTCTCATCGACCGGTAACTTTCTGTTCGTAAAAATAATTGATACTATTTTTTTCATAGCCTTTGTTCTAGCCATCTCACGAGAAAGAGTAGATTTTCGCTAAATAAAGCGCCCGATTGTAAAAGTCCCAAAAATTACCATTCTCTTCATTACACTCTCTGAAAACCAAAAATATATTTCAATCATACGAACAGGCAACGAATATCCTACTTTTTGTTCTTTTGATATACAATAAAAGTAAGGCCATTTAATAGCAATGTAAAAATGAGAAGAACTGCTGTGGCTATCACGACTGCACGTGTCGTGTCCATGAGTGCCGTCCAATCCTCAATTTTTACTAAATGATAATTATAAAACATCTGAAAACTAATTGAAATAGCGCAGGCACTGATGCTGAGAACGGCAAGGATACCCCAATTAGAATGTTCATGTTTTTTATTTCCCATTAGATAAATAATCGGAAGTATCCAAGCAATTATTCCTAGTAAGAGACTGCCAATATTAAGCCAACCAATCATAACGAATCCCTCTTTCTATTTGTATTGCCGTTTAACAATACTTAACGGTAAATTGTAGGAAAGGTTTCAAATAACTGTATTATTCAACAATATCGACCTTTAAAAGAAAAAGACACGTTTATAAATAAACGCGCCCAATTGCCGAAAACTATTATTCAATTAAAACTACCATTATAAACTTTATCTTTTCGCTTCATTTGTATATGCGTAAATATTTTCACTATTAATATACCAATTATTCCACCAAGTATATTACATAACAAGTAGATAGCATCTACAGAACCAATGTTCCTAGGAACTAAACTAAACGACCCTAATAGTAGACGTAAAAGCTCTATACCTAAACAACACAATATCACTAGAAAAATGGCTTTATTTATATTTTTAAAATGGAAAAAAACGCATAAAAATATCCCTAAAGGAAGTAATAATAAAAAATTATAAACTATAGCTGAATAGCTCCACAAATACATATTGAAGTGGATACTATCAAAAATTCCAAACCAATCATTAGCTGTAATAAAACGTCTACTATTGTCTGCTGGATTTAGAGGTAAAAGTGTTATTCCCCCTACTTTAATTTGAAGTAAACATAGTAAATAGAAGAGAAAGCTGTATAAAGTAACACGTCTTTGATTACTCTTGATTTCTTTTCTAAAGTAATCAAGAAATACATCTATAAAAATATAGACCAACAACACTAAAAATCCGAAAGAAACAATATTATATAGAACATAGTTGGTATGCAAGTAAACACCTCCCAAATTTTGTAACAACTATCATTTTACTTATTTTAACAATGTTAGTCAAAACCATTTTTCCATTTAGATGCTTTTAATGTCATATATAAAAAAACACCCCTATAGACCACCATATCTATAGGGGAAAAAACGGTACGATATTAGTATGAAGTTTAGTAGGTTACCTCGGAATCTTTTCGCTTCGGAATAAGTGCAGTAAAAAGTGCAATTAAATTAGGTGGAATACTAAATAATAAAAATAGCCAGTTTGTCGTCAGGATCGAGATGATCGTGAATACAATAATGGACGTAATGAAGACGAATAGGCCCACCTTCACACGCGAAGGCTGTAACGGGGCTGCACTGGACATATTGATGGTCAAAATAATCCCAATGATTCCCCAACTCGCTACGTGTGTTAATAAAAGGATACCTAAAACCATAGCAGTGCTTAATTCAATCCCAAAATTGAGTAACGTAAAGAAAACATACAGCGCTCCTAATGTCACATACCAAGAATAGGATCTGGCCTTTTGCCAAATATGATAGTACAGCTCGTCTAAACCTCTGTTTTTTCTAGCTTTCTGTCGCCCGAACCACCACCCAAGGAGTCCACCAATCACTCCCCCATACAATCCAATCATACCCCAGATATTAATCTCCATCACTCATTCTCCTCCTCTTCAAATATAAACACTTCTTCAATTGTGCTATTGAACGCTTTGGATATGTTGTAGGCAAGCTCTAAGGATGGATTGAATTTGCCTGATTCAATAGCAATGATCGATTGCCGTGAAACGCCAACTTGTTTCGACAATTCTTCCTGCGTAATCTTGTTCAATTTTCGTAATTCTCGAATTCTGTTTTTCATAATGCCTCCTTTATAAATGTAAAGCAAACTATACATTTAATGTTAAGTAAAGTTTACTTTACATCACTACGTATGTCAAGCAAACTTTACAATTTGATTTTTAGTTAGATGAAATGGCAATGTCGAGTAAAGAACAACAAAATTCTATTACTATGTACTATTTTCGGAAAATTTGATAAATTAATAGTAAGGAATGTTTTGAGCGTTACAAAAAGGAGGTTATCCAAATGAGTAAAAAAGAGCTCTTGCAAAATGGAGTCAATCAGGTTTTTTACGAAGAGGAATGGTACCCACCGTTATCAGAAGCATTAAAGAATCTCACTGCTGCGCAAGCTAGTTGGCAACCAGAAGGAAATGCCGCTAATACGATATGGGAAAATGTAAACCATTTATTAATCTTTAAAGAGCGCTTACTTTCTCGCTTACATAAAGATGAGACATTTGTTGCTCCACAAAATAATGATGAAACGTTTGTCCAAGGCGGTGCTCATGATGAAGATGCTTGGCAAGAAACAGTGAATCGAACACTTCACGTACATGATGCCTTACAATCTTCATTAGCATCCTTGCAAGAAGAGGCATTAGATCAACCTAGTCCCGCTCTTCCAGTTTGGCAACAATATCTAAATATCCTTTTGCACGACGCTTACCATACAGGACAAATTGTTCAACTTCGTAAACTACAAGGTTCATGGCCTGCTAAGCGCTCCTACTTATAAACGATGATTCCAATTGGTGATTGAAAAGCAGATGCCCCCTCAAGTTAGAGACAAACTACTAACTATAGGGGGCATATCATTTAATTCGTTTCATTATCCATCTTAAGCTGTTTATCTACCATAATCAGTAGAACATCACTAATGTCGAGAGTGCTTTTAGTAAGTTTACAAGTCTATCGGCTTACCACCTGTCACACCATAAATCTGACCTGTGATATAACTTCCTTCATCCGAGGCCAGAAGAACATAAACGGGTGCAAGCTCTACTGGCTGTCCCGCACGGCCGAGAGGCGTATTTTGGCCAAACTCAGGAATCTCTCCTTCTAATTTCCCGTTATCTAGCTGAAGTGGCGTCCAAATCGGACCAGGTGCAACACCATTGACACGGACACCTTTAGAAGCAAAGTACGAGGATAGGGATACCATAAAGTTGCTTATTGCACCTTTTGTCGCGGCATAATCCATTAAAGATGAGGATGGATCGAAAGATTGAACCGATGTGGTGGTGATAATTGCACTTCCTGGTTCCAAATGTTCTTCAGCAGCTTTTACGGTCTCGAACATGCTGATGATGTTTACTTTGAAAGTGTCTTGCACTTGTTTAATTGTTAAGTCACTTAGGGATGGCTGTGCGATCTGTTGCGCAGCATTTAATACAAGAATGTCCAACCCGCCAAAGGCTTCTACGGTTTTTGTAACAATCTCTGTCGCTGCGCCGTCTTCTCGCAAGTCATACGGTAGCAGTAATGCTTTTCTTCCTGCTTTTTCAATTAATTCTTTAACGACGTTGGCATCTTCCTCTTCACCAGGGAAGAATTGGATAGCTACATTGGCTCCTTCACGTGCATAGGCAATGGCGGCAGCACGACCAATCCCAGAATCGCCTCCTGTAATTAAGGCATTGCGCCCTTCTAGACGATTGTATCCTTTATATGATTCTTCTCCGCAGTCAGGTTTGGGGATCATTCCACGCTGTAGCGCTGGCGTGTTCTGTTCCTGATTTGGGAATTTTTCGGTATGAAATTTTTTACGTGGATCGGTTAGATGTGGGTTTCCCATCAGCTATCATCTCCTATTTTGATTAATTAGTGACAAACACTTTGTGTGCTTACACTGTTACATTTTGTTGAATACCCTCTGAACATTTACTTTAAACAGCATCAGATTTCTTCCGCCCTTCCTACCAATGATGGAGTCATTTACATTTTCCTTACAAAAGAAAAAACACCCTATATAAGCGAGCAGACTAGTCCAATTTTGAAATGGATAGTTTGAACACTTACATTGAGTGTTTTAAGAACCTCTATAAAGTAGGTTATGAAAGATATTTAATAACGCTTTGTTTGTTTAAATTAACGCCTCAATTGCTTGAGCTACTTGCTCTTCTGTTAAATTGTGACGCACGATGTAGCGATTGCGCGCATGCTTTGTACATTCGATTGTACAGCCACCTAAATGCTTTGCTTCATTTTCTTCAGATGCGATGATTTGCTTGTTACATTCAGGATTTGCACAGTTAATGTAGCGTTCACAAGGTTCACCGTCATAGTGATCACGACCGACAATCACATGCTCTACTTGATTGATTGGCACCGTTAAACGCTCATCGAAAACGTACATTTGCCCATCCCATAATTGACCTTTCGCCACAGGATCTTTTCCATATGTTGCTACACCACCATGTAATTGACCGACATCGCCAAAGCCTTCACGTTTCATCCAACCCGAAAACTTCTCACAACGAATACCACCCGTGCAATATGTTAAAACATTTTTCCCTTCGAAGAGCTCACGGTTTGCACGGACCCATTCTGGTGTATCACGGAAATTTTTCACCTCTGGTCGAATCGCGCCACGAAAATGGCCGACATCGTATTCATACGTGTTACGCACATCTAATACTACTGTATTTTCATCTTGCATTTCAGCAAGGAATTGTTCTGGTGACAGGTAGCGACCTGTTAATTCATGTGGGTTGACGTCTTCTTCTAGGCCTAAGTTGACTAACTCAGGACGTGGGCGAACGTGCATTTTTTTGAATGCATGTCCTTCTGCCGCATCAATTTTAAAGACAATGCCTTCGAATAATGGGTCTGCTTGCATGTTAGCCATATATTGCTCTGTTTGCTCAATCGTCCCCGAAACAGTCCCGTTGATGCCCTCATTGGCTACTAAAATACGACCTTTTAAACCGATTTCTTTACACATTTCTAAGTGCGTTGCTGAAAACGTCTCTGGGTCTTCAATCTTCGTGTAATGGTAATATAATAGAACTCGATAATTCATTGTTTTCCACCTATCATTTCAATATTTGCAGGATATTCCTGATAGTGTCTTTTACGACCTATTAACCATAAAGGATAATCCGTTAATATGCTATCGGTAATTAGACTGAAATGAGTAGAAATAATTTTCCATATGCCGCTAGATAAAAAAGACACATTCATTCGTTAAACAAATTTTATATTTTTCTTCACCGCATTTTCTACTAAAGCATAGAGTAAACTCGCAATACCAAAAATAAGCATCGAATTGATAGTACTTAAATTATATTCTTCTATAAATCGCGAATCATAAATGATTACGAAAGAAAAAGCCCCTATTGCCCCACCAAATAAAGTGAAGGTAACCACTTTGAACAGCCAATTTTTCATAAAACGACTCAAAATAAATGTTAACGGTAAAAACGAAATCGGATAGAGAATAAAAGCAAAAAGAGCCCATTAAGAACATATAACCAACGCCTAAATCACGAAATCCCGTCATATATTCTGATGTCCTGATTTTTCTTCCTTCTAAAACTTCTAAGCCAAATCCAGCTAAGGCAAATAGCACTATAAAAGGTATCCACATGATTAAACAATGATAGAAAGTTTTCATTCTTATCCTTCCCCTTATAAATTTTTACTATTGGTACAATTCAACCTCTTAATAGATCCAACGAAAATCATGGAAGAAAGTTACAATGTTTCTCATCTGACAAAAGATCAAAAAAAAGCATATTTTAGGGATTGATACGCCTAAAATATGCACCTCTCATTTCTTCTCTTTAAAACACAATCCCAATAATGATGGCTGATAGAACACTTACAAGTGAGGCACCGTATAGCAATTTTAATCCAAAGCGTGCCACTACATTGCCTTGCTTTTCATTTAACCCTTTTACGGCACCTACAATGGTACCAATTGAGCCAAAGTTAGCAAAGGATATGAGGAATACAGAGACAATCGCTGCTGTACGCTCACTGAAGCTATCTTGGATTTTAACGAAGTCCAGCATGGCAACGAATTCATTTGCCACAAGCTTTGTCGCCATGATACTCCCTGCATTCACAGCTTCATACCAAGGTACACCCATGACAAACGCAATTGGGGCAAAGACATAGCCTAGGAAACCTTGGAATGTGATACCGAAAATGCCATTAAACACACCATTAATGAGGGCAATTAACCCAACAAAGCCTACTAACATAACCCCTACGATGATGGCTACCTTAAAACCGTCCATAATGTATTCGCCTAGCATTTCAAAAAACGTTTGCTTTTCACCTTCTTGCACTTCGATTATATCTTCCTCCGCTTGTACTTCATACGGGTTAATGATTGAGGCCACGATAAAACCACCAAACAAGTTTAATATGAGAGCTGCCACTACATACTTTGGCTCTAGCATCGTCATATAGGAGCCCACAATGGACATCGATACCGTTGACATCGCAGAAGCACATAAGGTATAAAGCCGATGCTTTGGTAAAAAGCCCATTTGATTTTTCACTGAAATGAATACTTCATTTTGCCCTACGATTGCCGCTGCAACCGCATTATAGGATTCTAGTTTTCCCATGCCATTGATTTTACTTAATACGAAACCTATATATTTAATCATAAACGGTAGAATTTTATAATGTTGCAATATGCCGATGATGGCTGACATAAATACGATTGGCATTAAAACATAGAGGAAAAATGTATGTGCACCCTCATTCGCCATCCCACCAAATACAAAATTTGTGCCCTCATTGGCATATTCAAGTAGTTTTGCAAAGCTATCAGCAAATCCTTTAATTAAAAATTCCCCAATACCTGTCTTCAGTAATAGAAACCCTAAAACAAGCTGGATAACAATCATCACAATGATTGGGCGATATTTAATATTTTTCTTATTATTACTTGCAAGCCATGCTAAAAATAGCACGAGTAGTAAACCTACTATCGAAATAATATAATGCATGTTGTCCCCTCCGTAACAAAACAATGTTTTCAAATGCTTTTTCTTCCCATCCCATGCAATCCCTTACGCATCGATGATTGTATGAAGAGCAATGTCCACCATATCAAAAAAGGATTTTTCACTTTCCTCGTGCGTTAAGCTTTCATTTGTTAATAGTTGACTACCTACCGTCAAAATAGACAATGCCATTACCCCATATTTTGCGGCTAACGTATAGAGGGCGGTGCTTTCCATTTCTACCCCTAAAACACCGAATTCCATAAACTTATGAAGCCTGTCTAATGTTTCACGATAAAATTCATCTGAATTATAAATATTGCCAACAAACACATTGCCTTTTTTCCCTTGCGCTAGTTGAAACGCTTTCATTAATAAGGAAAAATCCGCAATTGGTGCGTAATTATTGCCGTAGAAAATTTTCTCCGTCAAATTGCTGTCTGAAGACACTGCTTGGGCTAGAATGATATCGCGGATTTGAATGTCCTTTTGCATCGCGCCACATGTGCCAATACGAATCAATTTTTTCACGCCATAATCGTTGACCAATTCAGTACCGTAAATACTCATCGATGGATTCCCCATGCCCGTCCCCTGCACGGAAATCGGTACACCTTTGAACGTTCCTGTATACCCATACATTCCTCTTACTTCGTTATAGCAATAGACATTCTCTAAAAAATGCTCTGCTACAAATCTTGCACGTAAAGGGTCTCCAGGCAGCAAGACACGCTCAGCTATTTCTCCCTTTTTTGCTCCTAAATGTCTACTCATTTTCATTCCTCCAAAAACTTGTCATTTATCTCCAATCCAATTAGGTAACCGTTTTCATTTACCAATAAAAAATACCCACAGCCATTTCCGAAACTACTTCTTTTACAAGAAATCTGTTCAGAAACTACTATGAGTATAAGGTTTAATAAACCTGACAAACTAGACCAGATTGTTACGTTGTGTACGGGAAATAATTGACCAAATTACCGAAGTAATTCTTGACGAATATTATCTAAGTCCCTTTTGGTAGGAATCGTAGATATAATAACAACCGGCACTGTCGTCAAGGCAACGGGAAAATTACTTATGACAAAATCAATGTGATGCTGCTGTACCATCTCATCCGTTAATCCCTTCATAATAGAGGTATTAATAATCAGCTGGTCTCCAATTTCATTCTTGATTAAATTGGCGATATAATGGCGGATTGAAAATTCCTCTCCAATAACCAAGAAGGCTCGTTTACTTTTATAACGTAGCCCTGAACGAACAAGCAAGGTAAGCTTGGTTAAATGAAAGTCATTATACAGGATAGAAGGGTACGCTTTTTTCCATGTTTGCATACAGATCTGCATATCTTGGTAAATTTGCTGACATTCAATTTGAACATAGTTTGTTAAATTACTTTTTGAAATCATCAGCCATTCAGGGATGGCATTATCGATTAAAAGCTTGTCTAAAAACTCATATACCTCCAAGCTAAACCGCTCATTCATATGTAGATGAGGGTAAGCCTTTGCCAATAAGGTGAATAACTGCTGCGCCATTTGATCAATTTCTTTATTTTTATATAATTCGATTTCCTTCATTGGCGTCATGTCTGATCCTTCATAATAATGATATTGGCTTAGACTAAATAGAGATTGCATAAAAAACAATTCACGCTTTGGTAATTCAATCGAAAATTTTTCTTCCAGTGCCTGTGCAAAGTCTTTTACTGGCAAATAGAACATTCCTCTTTCCCAAGCGTAATCATCCTCCGTAATTTTGACATAGTTCCCCTTTCGTACTCTTTCCAAGACAATCGCCACTAAAAAGGATAATTTCCTTTTGGAGTTAATAAAATAAACAATGTTTTGCTCATGCTCTATTTGCGTGATGCATTGATTGATAAAATCAAAGTCACTATTGGTAAATGGCCATCCTGTATACTCATAGGCATCACCATATAATTTCCAATAAAAATAGCGGATATTCAATTCATTTCCCTTTACGGCGGGCGTCGAGTATGTAATGCGTAGCTTATACGGCTTCAAATCATGATTATTTAGTTGCGTAATCAGCTTCTTCAACGAGGAAGTGCTCATAAACATCGCCTCTGCTAGCTCCTCCATCGAATAAGGTTGCCCATTGATAAACAATAAGTGCATGAAGCGATAGAAGATGGTTTGCCTGAACATGCTCGAAAGCACTTCACTAACGGTTGTACTTCGCCCATCTCGTTGTAGAAAAATTCCCTTTCCTCTAGATACGTCAATCGTCATTGTTGCTGGTAATTGCCGATTGATCTCTTCTACGAGCTTCCGTATGGTCTTATCTGAAATATGTAAGCTTTTTTCAACCTCCCCTAAAGTAAACCATCTTTGTTCAGAATCTAGTAACAGTAATAACTGACTAGCTAATTTGAATTCCTTATCCACGTTCTCACCCTATCCATCATTCACAAAAAGGAACATACACTGGTAGCTGTATGTCCCTTTTTGCGTTTATTTCATATACGTATTCAAAACTTTTTCGATGTCCGTATTAAGCTTGTTGATATCAACTGCTGGCACGGGCTGATTGACAAGCTGATATTTTTCTTTTAGTTTTAGGATTCTTTGGACACTTTCATTGATGCTTTCCTCTGTTATTTCCCCATTGCTGACGGCTACCTTCACCGCTTCTATCGCTGCTGTAATATTGGCATATTCATGAGCGATTAAAATAATATCACTACCAGCCTTGATTGAATCGACAGCTGCTTGCCCGATCGCATAATGATTCGTGATGGCCTTCATCGTCATATCATCAGTCATCACAACACCGTCAAAGCCCAGCTGCTTTCTTAGCATACCCGTGATAATTTCCTTCGACATGGAGGAAGGATACTGTGGATCAATTTTTGGCAATAAAATATGTGCGACCATGACGACATCTGCACCATTGTTAATGGCCTCTTTAAATGGGACAAGCTCTAGCTGATTCAAATCGTTCAAGCTTTTTGTCACCTTTGGCAATTCTAAGTGGGAATCCACAGATGTGTCACCATGCCCAGGGAAATGCTTCACGACAGGAATAACCTGCTCCGACTCCAGACCCTTCATTGTTTGAATGCCCAATTTGCTGACGATAGCTGGATCATTGGAAAACGAACGATCCCCGATAATTGGATTATTCGGATTGCTATTGACATCTAATACAGGCGCAAAGTTCAGATTGAAGCCAAATACCTTTAATTGCTCCCCTAATAATTGGCCTACTTCAAATGAAAACTTGGATTGGTTAATGTCCCCAATTTTTTGGTTCGTTGGGAAATTTTTTAAAGCGCCTGGTAATCTGACTACTTTTCCACCCTCTTGGTCGGTGCCAAGGAAAAGTGGTAGCTGATTATTCGAATTGGCAGCCATTAAGTCATTCATCAATGTGACCGTTTGCTGGGGTGTTTCAAGATTATTGCCATAAAGAATTAAACCACCTACTTTAGCCTTTTGAATAAGGCTTATTGTCTCCTGCTGAAGCGTCGTACCTGAAACACCTGCAAACATCATTTGACCGATTTTCTCGTCCAATGTCATTTGTTCCACCGTATCTGGCGCTTGTGGCTTCAGTTCCGTATAGACCGAAATATGATGAACAGTAGGATTGGCATCACTGTCAATCGGTTTCGGTAAAATCCACTTTAATTGATAGCTGGCATTTACTTGGTAGACAAGAATAATTTGATCGGTTGAAGGATCCTGATAGTAACGAACTTCATCAGGTTCGCCCAACTTATTTTTAATATCTGCTAAACGAATGCTTTTGATATTCTCTTTCGATGAACGGATATCGAAGGCCTGTGAACCTCGATAACCAATCGTCACATCCTCGTAATCTTCATATTGTCCATTGGCGGATTCCGTGACCTGCTGTGGTTCTCCCCATTGCTCACGAACCGCTTGTTGTTCTGTATCTCCTGCTGCAAATGGCACATCAGGTACTTTTCCTTCTCGTGCTAATTGAGCAATATCCTGAATGAGGACCTCTATATTGTCTGAACCACCTTCCTGTTCAGACGCATCCTCTTGAACGGGCGTTGTCTCAGGATTTCTAGTCGGTAGTGTGACTGGCCTCACTTTCATGCCGATAAAAAAGGCTAGACCCATTAACATCAGCACAAGAACTAGCAGCACACCACGTCTTCTTTTATGCATGTAAAAACCTCCTTCACCAAGCCATTTGGCGACATCGAAACAAATCTATCAACTAACGTTATCATAACTGCCACCTGAATTCAAAGCTCACGCTGTGAACAGAATCGCAGCCTTCAATAGAAAATATTATCGTAAGCTAGCAAAAATGCAAAAGAAGATGTTAAAATATTCACATAAAGGGGGATATAACACATGGGGAAATTAAGTAAAAGAAATATACTGTGGATTGTGCCAATCGGTATCTTAGCGGTATTTTGGTACTTCTATGGTCCACAAAAGGATATTACAGACAATGAATATATTACATACGTAAAAAACTATTCCTATGAAAATAGCGCAAAAACTTTGGAGAGTGCCTTTGCCTCTGCCTGTGAAAATCCATATTGGGTCTATTTTGAAACACAAAAGGGACAGGATGTTGTAGAGTTTGAGGGTGATTGCACGGTGAACAATGAAGTAGCCAAGGTCAATGTACAGTTTCTGGTAGACAACGACATCACAAGTGTTCAATCAGGTGCAATGCTTGTCGATAGTAAAATGCAGGAAGAAGCAGACCGCGATGAATTTTTGCTAGCACTTGCTAAATAATCCCTTATAGTGATGCTATGAGGGTTTTCTCTGGGAAAGCGGATAAAATGTGCAAAGTAGTGGATAGCAACTCTAAAGTGACGGATAGAAAGTTAAAAGTGGCGGATAGATCCTGTAAATTGACGGATAGCTCTGAGAAAGCGGAGTAAGATTTTGATGCTGCAATCGAATAAAAATGGAGAGGGTTGATCCTCTCCAGAAGGTGGTTATTATTTTTTCTTGGCGATCCAAATCGTCCATCGATCCTTTTCAATGATGGAACCTTCAGTGGTAATTGCATTCCTTATATGTTCAAGAAGAGTCGATAATTGGTTGTCATTCAATTCATGCAATAGACTACGCCCCACTCTACCTTGTAAATCAGCCAATAATTGCTCCTTATTGGCATAGACCTGTCTCGTCTCCCATAGTTTGAGTTCACTAATTTCTTGAAAGCCTACTTCTTGTAAGCTTTCTGTCACCAACTGACTAGTGTGTCTGCGCTCTACTTCCTTTTGAATAAGCGAAGGATAACTTTCAAAGAAATAGCCCCTTATATGATGAGCATCCCCTGGAAGTAAGCAATCCTCTGGGGTGCGATCCTGTACGATAAAATAACCACCTTGCTGTAAAAGCCGAAATGCCTCTTGAAAGCATGCTTTGACATCTTGTATATGATGAATTAAGGCTCGTTCAAGCACGATATCAAAAGTATCCCCTGCAAGCCCTGTATTGAAAGCATTTCCTTGCACAAATGTGATTTGCGGATATGCTCGACAATTTTCTTTCGCTCCGTCTAGCATGGCTAGTGAAAAGTCTACACCTGTTACAGATGCCACCCCCATATCGACAAGTGCCTTGGCATAAATCCCTCCGCCACAGCCGATATCTACTGCCTTTCCCATACTATGAAAAGGAATATGTTTCGCTAACGCTGCCTTCCATGAGCTATCTGCCTGTCTAGTTGTATAAGACGTACGTTGTTGCTGACTATGAAAATCAATCCCCATTCTCTTCACCCTCCCCTTTTATTTTAGTGTACTAGTAGATCACCCATAAGAAAAATCTATAATTATTATAAAAATACATAAGCTTACCTTATCAAACGAAAAACCCATGCTGGGATATGCATGGGTTGAGCTACCATTAACTATTTCTAGTAGGATGGGAGGACTTTAATATGGTCCGTTCAATTATTCTAATTTCGTTATTTAGTTTTGTAATCGCCGCTTCAATTTGTTGATAGCGCTCCATCCGCTTGACCTTCTCTGTTGGAAGGGAATCCTTTAAAGCAGCCTGTCCCGCGTATAAGCTTGACAGTAAATCTAGCTTTTGAAAATAAGCTGTGCTATATTGCTCCATAACACCCAGCCCCTCATCTGTTACTTTTTTACACGAACTTATGAATTGTTGTTCATATAAGAACTATAACCGAAAAAAGCAGCCTCAAAACTCCATCTAAATTATTATTTATTATCCATTTCCAAGTAAATGATTATTCTATAAAAGCGCTAAAGCTATGTTATTCATCTTTTTTTAACAAAGAATAGATAAATGTATCATGTGCTTGTCCCTTTTGATACATATAGTCCCTCAATATGCCTTCCTGTTGGAATCCAAGCTGAATTAAAAGCTTGGAAGATGCCTCATTCTCTAAAAAAACAACGGCTCCAATCCGGTTTAAGTTCATATCCCCAAAACCATATGCAATTACTTTCTGCACAGCTTCTTTTGTATAACCCTGCCGCCAGTAATCAGGATGAATTTCATAGCCAATTTCTGCTCGTTGATGTGCCGCCGACCATAAATGGAAGCCAACTGTACCAATCACTTCATTCGAATCTTTTCGTTCAATTCCCCAACGAATCCCACGCTTTTCCTCAAAATTTTTAGCAAATTGCTTAATTAACTGCTCAGCCTGCTGTGTGTCAGCAAAAGGCTCCTGCCCATAATAGCGTGTTAAAGCCTCATTGGAAAAGCAACGAAAAATCGCAGGAACATCCTCCTCTGTGAGTTCTCTTAACCTAAGTCTTGCTGTTTCTAATTCTGGAAACATGCTGTTCCCCTCCTCTACCATCCATATCATTCTCTACTCTTCCTTCAAAATCCTTTTTTGACAATACAAACGTGCAAACCCCAAAGTAGGCTTGCACGTTTGATTACCCGAAAGCTTGTGCTGCTAGAGCATATAATGTTTGATTTCTTGGAGGTATTTTTTTGGCATTACGGATCATGACAGGTGGCGTGGCAGCCATCGTAAAGCCACTTTGTTGTAAAATTGGACCAAGCTCCTTTTGAACAGATGGACAGTCGATACGTAATTTTCCCTGATAGCCCTTAGCCAATTCATTGATAATATGATGCGCTATTTCTTTACTTGGCGCGACAATTGGTCCTAAAAGTAGATAAATTGGCCCCGCGATTGTTAAGCCATAGCCAATCATTTGGTTGTCTTGATTTTTGACAACAACACAGCGCTGTGACTGCTGTATTCTTTTACGCAAAAAGATTCTTCTACTATCCCCAAAGGCTGTTGCATCAAGTTGGGCCAGCTGTTCAAAATCCTGTTCTTGAAATTCTTTGATAGTGCCTAAAAAATCGGCTTTGCTGGTCGTCTCAACATATTTGTCTGCTAAATATTTATGTACATGCTCAACAGTCGTGAAGCCCATTTTTTGATATAAAGGTTGTCCTTCTATTGTAGCTACGAGCATAATCGCTGTTTCCGCTGAAACACTATCGATACAGGCTTGTGTAACAATTCTACCTAAGCCAAAACCTCTGCATTGCTCATGCACAATCACCATGCCAATGGAAGCTACATTTGTGTCGTAGGGAATAATAGCTGCACAGGAAACAATTTTTCCTTCCATATTTTTATGTCCAACTATTCTACCTGCTGCCATAATCGTTTCAATTTCGTAGGCATCGTAATCCCATCCAACGGAAGCTGATAGCTCGATTAATCCCTGAATATCACTAGAAGTAAATAAAGTTAGCTCAAAATTCAATTAGATACACCCTCTCAAAAGAACATATGTTCCATTTTACAAAATCCCCCTTCCATATACAAGCAATATCTCTTAGCTTTAGCAATTATTACTATATAATTATTGTAAAATAGCCTATAATAGTTGCTAGACTATGCACTCCTACTTCAAGCATATAAAGGTGATTTCAACATGACATCCTATGAACGTATTCTTATAATGGTCCCGCCGTTTCCCTAGCTACGCAATCTACTTGTAACTAACAAAGTAGAATTTTGCGTGTAGGAGGGCAATATGTTGAAAAAACAGGCAGTACCATCTTTATTATTAATGATTGTTCTTGTGGCTTTTCCACAAATTAGTGAAACAATATACACACCATCACTTCCGGATATTGCCGCTGCACTTGATGTAGCCAATAGCTCTGTCCAATTAACATTAAGTATCTATTTTATTGGCTTTGCGTTCGGCGTTTTCTGCTGGGGATGGATTTCTGATTTTATTGGCCGTAGACCTGCCATGCTAGGTGGTTTAATTTTTTATGGAATAGGTAGCCTACTCTGCTTTTACGCAGAGACAATCCCTTTTCTATTAGCAAGTCGATTGCTACAAGCATTCGGCGCTGCAACTGGCTCCATTATTACGCAAACCATTTTGCGTGAAAGTGTGACGGGAAGTCAACGCCATGCTATGTTTGCTCAAATTTCAGCCGTCATTGCCTTTACCCCAGCTATAGGGCCGTTAATTGGTGGTTGGGTGGATCAAGCACTGGGCTTTCGAGCCGTGTTTTTTGTCCTTGTCATCATGAGTATCCTGTTGTTTATCTATGCTTATTGCAGACTTCCAGAAACAACCAATCCTGCAACAAGACAAAGAACAGCGATTTGGCCTGTCGTCAAACGCATTTTTGCTTCACCCATCGTGCTTGTCTATGGGCTACTAATAGGAGGCATTAATGGTGTTCTATTTAGCTACTATGCCGAAGCACCCTTTATATTCATCGAGCATTTCCAGCTGTCACCTGGCCTGTACGGATTTCTTGGCATTATCGTTGCCCTTGCTTCCATAATAGGGGCTATGATTTCAAAGCGACTCGTCATCAGCCATTCACCACAAAAAATCATCCATGTTGGCTGTTTGGTAATGCTTGGTGGCACTTTGCTTTTAACCATCGTTTGTACCCTGCCATTGCACGCGAGCATGATGGCCATTGGTATGCTGATTACTATTTTTATCACACTGCTAGGCTCGGGCATCGCACTTCCTAATTGCTTAAGTTTAGCGTTAGTAGATTTTCAGGATGTGATTGGCACAGCAGGCGCTATCTTTAGTCTCGGCTATTACTTACTCGTCAGTGCCATCACATCTGGTATGAGCTTACTGCATAACGGTTCTTTACTGACAATGCCACTTTATTTCTTAGGTCTAACCTTGATAATGTGGCTTTGCGGAAGAAAGTTTATTCGATAATGGAAGAAAGCGGGCTTCCAATCCTATAAAATAGTTGAGCCACCCTAAAATTTTAGGGTGGCTTCTCCTATCCTTGAAAATAATAATCCAACACTTCCTGAGGGGTATGAAAAACTTTGTTGCTTTGCGTTTTATAAAGAAATTTGGGATTCGTACAGGCTTTCTCTAGACTTTTTGCTTGCTTTAGCTTATCCGTCATTTGCTCAATAATATCTGTGTAGCCATCGAGCTGGTTTGAAATTTTCGGTAGCATCGTTGGTGAGATATCGAGTACAATAGAGACTTGATCCTCAGCATAACTATTTAAATTGATAAAAAAGCATTCTTCCAAATGCTTTGAATGTTTATCTACATTAATGACAGCCTCTTGATAATTGGCGATTAACCCTGTTGATGTATTCGTAATTGTAAAGCCTTGCTGTGTCAAATGCTGTTCAACCAGCTTTAAAAACTGCTCGACCTCTGCATCTAGCTTTGGTGTAACAGTTGATTGAATTAAATCATTACATTTCTGATAAATGGTATCAATTTCGGTCTGTTTTTCGACAAGTAATTTAAAATTGGACATTGAATACACGCTTCATCTCCCCTTTTTACTAAGGTAGACATTCATGAAGCGTTTTAGTCATGATCACGAAAAATAACAATTAAAAGGAGAAGTCCATGATTAGAAATTCTGTCAAAGCCATCATCATCGTGGATGGGAAACTATTGCTAACAAAAAATCAAGATATAGAGGGCTACTTTTACCTTTGTCCAGGTGGTGGACAGGAGCATGGAGAGACCTTTCACAAGACGTTGCAAAGGGAATGCCTGGAGGAAATTGGCTCCTCCGTTCACATTGGAGAGCTGTTATTTATCCGTGAATACATCGGACAAAATCATGAGCATGCCGCCTTTGACGCTGATGTACATCAGGTAGAATATTATTTCCTCTGTCAGGTAAATACGCAAACTTGTCAACCAACAAATCCTGATAGTCTTCAAATTGGGACACAATGGATACCGATTGAAAAGCTTCATACATATAGACTTTACCCCAAAGCGCTTACCCAACCATTACAGAAATTTATACGAGGACAACAAACAACAATCTATTTGGGCGATGTCAATTAAAATAGGCTGTCTATCTCCTTAGACAGCCTATTCTTGAGGAAGCACTTTCACCATGGTATAGTAGCTACTGCCTGGTGGATAATCTTTAATTTCTCCCACTACTTTATAGCCATGTGCCTCATAAAAGGTACGCGCTTGAAACTCGTAGGTTGTCAGTAGGGCTTTTGTTGCGCCCATGTCCTTGGCTACTAACTCTGCCTGTGCTAAGAGCTTTGTGCCAATTCCCTTTCCACGATATTCTTCACTTAACCAAAATTTATGTATTTCTATCCACCCCCAGTAGACTTCACTGTTATACCACCTATCCATTGCTGCTGTTGATCTGTGACGATTAACTCTAAAGGAAGAAATGCACCCTTCTTTCTACTTTCGCGATGATAAGGAGATTGCTCATTATTATAGGCACGAATTTTTTCGCTTAAAAAATTTGTAAAATCCTCATGCTGTCCCCGTAAAACCTCTACTTGATATTGCATCTCGCTCCTCCTATTCCTGGTAACGCTTTATCAGCTTGTCTTGATGAGCTGCAAATATTTCTTCTAATGGAATATCGTACTGATTGGCAATCACTATAAGATTTCCTAAGACATCCCCTAGCTCTTCAATTAGCTCCTGCTTATTTTCTTCAAAGGATGGTGTTTTTTCATCTGGTCGATCTCTACCAATCTCGATTGCTCGAATCGCCCTGGCTACCTCACCTGTTTCTTCTGCCAAGAAGCCAATACGTGTAAAAATATTAAGCTCTGACCAGCCACGTGCTTCATAGTAATCCTTTACCCAGCGTTGAAATTCATTTAGTTCCAATTCAGTTTCCTCCATTTCCTTCCTCTTCAAAATAAATTATACTATAAAAGAATTCGATCAGATATGGAGGAAATCAGCTATGAAAAGTATTGCCGTATTTTGCGGATCCAGTCTAGGCGCTTCCGATGCTTATCGTCAAGGAGCGATTTTACTAGGAAAAGAATTAGCCAAAAGACAAATTACTCTTATTTATGGTGGTGCTTCTGTAGGCATCATGGCAACAGTAGCGAATACAGTGCTAGAAGAAGGCGGCAAGGTCATTGGGGTGATTCCGACATTATTAGAAGAACGTGAAATTGCGCATCAACAGCTGACAGAGCTGATTGTTGTAAAGACAATGCATGAACGTAAAAGTAAAATGATGGAATTAGCAGATGGCTTTATTGCCCTTCCTGGTGGACCTGGAACATTAGAGGAATTTTTTGAAGTATTTACGTGGAATCAAATCGGGCTGCTTCAAAAACCTTGTGCTATTTTCAATATGGAAAACTATTTTGATTTATTAATATCTTTCTTTGACCATATGCAAAATGAACAATTTTTAAAAGCACAATATCGTGATGCACTTATTGTTGATGAGGACGCAGCAGCACTATTAGATAAATGTGAAAGCTTTGTTCCTCCAGCTGTGAAAACTTATGAATTAAGCAAATAATAAAATGGTGAGGGTGGACCTAATTGGACTATCCTCACCTTTTTCATGCTCTAATCTCCAATACGATCCTACATGACTATGCGAAACAAAAGAAGGACCTGATTGTTCTGATTACTAGTAATTTGGCTACTATGATTTCATAATTCTGCTTTCTTTTCCCGCCTTTTCACTGCTACCACAGCAATCAATACCATCCCAAGCTTCACCAGCCCAATAATGGCATACAGACTAAATGAAAGAATCGCTGGTAATAATACCAGCCACCACGACCATGTAATGACATTTGTTAGCTTTAATACGACAAAGACAATGGTCAGCACTTCTGCAATGCCCATCATTTCACCACCTTACAGCCCATCCTTGACTATATAGTAACTATATATCTTACGATAAGGAACATCACAGGAAAAATTTTCACTACTTTTTCTAAATCATACAACAGGAGGCAGTAAGATGACGAATATTTTTGTAAAAAGCGAGTTTGCTCCTTTAAAACGAGTTGTCATGGCGCAATCGGAATTTGCTTTTCCAGCTAAGGAGGCTCCAACAGATGATGATGAATTTTTAACAGAAGAAACACTAGCACTTTATGCAAGCGTAGATACACTCGGTAAAAATTTTAAAGATGTCTTTCCAGAAAGACAGCAGCAATGGGAATTGGAACGAGCAAATTTAAAAAAAGTATTAGAAAGATACGGGGTAGAAGTACAAGTACCAAGACGTTTAACAGACTATGAAAAAGAAGTAGGAAAAGAAGATGGCTATAGCAATTTCTTCGTTCGCGATCCCTTTTTCACTATCGGCCATTTTTTAATCGAGGGCTCCCTTCGATTCCCACATAGACGCAACGAAGTTTTGCCCGTACGTAATCTTTTAGCACAGGAAGCAAATGAAAATCAATGCTTCTATGTCTCCATTCCAAAGCCTGATATGGCAGATGGTTTAGATTCTGAAGTTGGCCCGTTCTTAGAGGGCGGCGATGTGTTAGTGTTAGATAAAACGATTTTTGTCGGGAATTCAGGACTAGCCTCCAATAAAAATGGTGTGCAGTGGCTGCGTAATTTAGCGAGTAACTTTGATTATACGGTGGTCGAAGTGCCGCTTCATCCAACCATTCTTCATCTCGACTGTGCGCTTAGCCTCGTTAGAGAGGGTCTAATGATTGTCTGCGAGGAAGCACTCATTGATGGTATTCCCAAACAGCTAAAAGATTGGGATAAAATTCACGTTTCCCTAGAGGATGCCGCAAAACTTGCTACTAACGGCTTACCTATTAATGAAGAAGTCTATATTACAGACAAAGAATTTACATGGATTGGCGAGCAACTAGCGAAGAGAGGTATCACCGTAGAATATGTTGATTTTACGATTTCTCGAAGCTTTGGCGGTTCTTTTAGATGTAGTACACAACCCCTATTACGCACGGATCTCTAGAAATTATCTCTCCCCACTAAAAAATAGTATGAATAATGAGCAACCTGAAATGGCACATTATTTGTAGGAGGTGGACAAGAAATGTCTAGAATTATTGGTGTGGAACAATCATTAACGAATATCGAAGATGCTTTAAAAGCACAAGGCTTTGAAGTCATCCAGCTTCGCAATGAAGAGGATGCGAAAAAATGTGATGCTTGTATTATTACAGGTCAGGATCGCGATGTCATGGGAATTAGTGATCCAGTTATGGAAGGTCCTGTGATTGATGCGAATGGACTATCGGCAAACGAGGTCGTTGAACGCGTCCAAAAATATTTCCACTAAAATCATTAGTGCTGTCTCTACGTCATTTTGACGAGAGCAGCACTTTCATACATACAAATGGTCTCTACTTATAATACCTTGCGTTCTTGTACAAACTAATATACACGAACTTCAAAAAGTAGGGAGATATATGAGCCAAAAACAAATTGCGATTGTTATTTTAATGCTGACGACTACACTACTGCTATCAGGCTGTTGGGATGTAACAGAGCCGCAACGCATGTATTACGTACAAGGTGTGGGGGTTGACTACAAGGATAATGAATATACAGCATACTTACAAATTATCAACTTTGCTAACGTAGCGAAAACAGAATCAGCTAACCCTAATGCAGCGCCTACCGAAATTGGTCAAGCGAAGGGTAAGACAATAGAAGAAGCCATTTACAAATTGTATCGTTCAATGGACCAAGAAGTATTTTGGGGACATATGACCTTTCTTCTCTTCTCAGAGAGTGCCATGAAAGCTGAACATGCGATTGCGGTTATTGATACTTTTCTACGCTTTCGAGAGACAAGATATCATATTTGGGTTTACTGTACCCAAGATCCTATCGAGGATGTTTTATTAGTTTCTCCATTGTTAGAGAAATCACCAACTGCCACCAAATTAAGTAATCCTAAAAATACAGCGAAGCAGGAGTCATTTGTAGAGCCTGTTAATTTAAGACAGCTCGTCATTGGCTTAAATGAGCCCAACCACGAAATGAAAATTCCTTATGTAACCGTCAACGAAAACTGGGAGACAATGGATGGCCCCAAAACAGAAACCTTTTTTGCTGGCGTTGGTATTCTTTCAAAGGATAGTTTTAAAGGCTATATTAAAGGCAAATCTGCACGTGGAATAGAGTGGATGAATGATGAAACAAAGCAAGGAGAAATCACCGTCGAATTAGAAAATAATGAAAAAAGTGATTACTTAACCGTCGATATTAAAAAGCTAGATGTTAAAGTCAAGCCAATTGTGAAAGGTAATGATGTAAAGTTTGAGGTAAATTTAAAATTCGATACGATTTTAAATGGTTTTAAAGGAAAGCTGACACCCAATCAGGTAAGAAAAAAAGTAGAAAAAGCCGTCAAGGAAGAAATCCTAACTACCTTTGAGGAAGGACTAAAAATGGATGCGGATGTCTTTCGTCTATCCGAATATCTCTATCGTAGTAATGTAAAGGCTTGGAAGAGATTAGAGAAGGATGGCAAAATTCCTTTAAGCAAAGATTCCATCAGTAAAATCGATATTCATATTAATAAAGTAAGCCCTGGCCGTAAAACATTTGCAGAAACGATTACCGAATAATAGGTAGAGACCATCCAAAATGGCATGGTCTCTTTCTTATGGCCATCTTGTCATGCTATAGTAATGGAAAAGATGAGGAAACGTTAAACAGACAGGAGATCGAGACAATGATAAAAGGCTTTGGAGGTATATTTTGGCGAACAAAGAATCTAGATTCTGTAAAAAAGTGGTATAGCGAAACCTTGATGCTAGAAATAAACGATTGGAATGGGACAATCATTAAACCCCAAGAAGGCAATGAAACGATCTTTTCTTTTTTCACTGAACAGGACAATTATTTTCCAGCAGAACAGCAAGTGATGTTAAATTTCCAAGTTCATGATGTAAACGAGATGATAAAGCATCTTGAACATCTTGATGTCCCACTCGCAAAACCTCTAGAGTGTAACGAATTTGGAAAGTTTATTTGGATTAAAGATCCAGAAGGTCGACTGATTGAGCTTTGGGAAAAATAGTTTACCCTTGCGTTATATAAGTCAAAGAAAAAAGGACCAGACACTTGAGACTGGTCCTTCTTCCTATATTAATGGTTTGTTTTCTTATTAACAATATAATCCCGATAGACTAACAGAGCGACAAGAAGAAAGCTAAGGCTAACAAGTCGGAAAATCATTTCTATACTTATCCATTCAGCTAAAATTCCTAAGATAAATGCGCTCATACCAACTCCAACATCAAAGCTGGAAAGAAAAGTGGCATTGGCTGCACCACTTTTGGCTTCACTTACTTTTTGAACAGCCCAGGTTTGTAGGCACGGCATAACGGTGCCATAGCCTGCACCAAATAAAATCGCGGCGATAATCAATGTGAAATTATTTGTAGTATAGGATAACACGATTAAAGATAGAAAACCGAAAATCGCTGACACAATAATGATCGACCATGGTCCATGCTTATCAAACCATTTCCCTGTAAAAGGACGTATTAAGGTGGAAACAATTGCGTTGATAAGAAAGAATAGAAAAATATCCTTTAATCCCTTTTGTTCACCAAAAAGAACTAAGAATGTAATAATAGCGCCAAAACCAAGCGTCGTCACAACAGTCAATACTGCCTGAAACCTTACTTCTTTTTCAAATATCGCTTCCATAAACCGAAATGGCTGCTTGTCATTTTGAATAGGTGTCGTTGCATGCACAAAGGAAAGCATTATGATCGCAAATAGGCTTAGGAAGGCTGACGACCAAATCAGCGTGTGAAAAGAAAAGGTACTGTAAATAAGGATACCGAGACTTGGTGCAACAATCGCTCCCACGGTTGTGGATACCGAGAAATAGCCCATTCCCTCTCCTAATCGAGCTTTAGGGATACTATCTACAGCCATTGTACTATTGGCTGTCGTGGATACACCCCACGCTGTTCCATGGAAAAGTCGGAGTAATAGGAAAATCCAAATCGTGTTAAGCAATGGATACAGCATTGTAATTATGAGTAAGGCTATACTTGCCACAATCGCTAGTTTTTTCCGCTTATGATCCATTAAATAGTACCCTACAAAAGGTCTTATCGTGATGGCACCTAGTGTAAATACCGTCGTCACCAAGCCTACTTGCATCGGATTGGCGTTTATGCTTAATAAATAGGCTGGTAAAATAGGCAATAGCATTTCAAATCCTATAAAAATAAAAAAATTACTTATGAATAGAAAAAGAAATGATGAAGTAAAAATTGGTTGTTTTTTCATAGTAAATTCCTCGCTTCTAATTATTTTTCTAAATTAGAAGCGCTTGGAACACTGCAACATTCCTTAATTGTCTTAGTTTTTTTAGCAATTCACTCACCCTCTCTCAGTTTTATCACAACAAAAAAGACGCCATAAAACCGGCGTCTACCAATTACTTTGTATGGTTAAAAAGTCATTTTTCACACATGACTGACAAAAGCAAAAAGCTTCCGGTTACTACTTTCACTATGCTGTTTTCTTAAAAAACCACAGACTGGTCCCTTTGAGCCTAAATCATCTAATTGTAAAAATGTCTTTACCTCAATCGCCGTTCTTCTGAAAATAGTTTCCATGACTTTTTGCCTCCTCTCTCAAGATCAATTCATAGCTTACTATAATTTAATACAAGTTTACCACAAAAGCAAATACAATGTTGAACTATGTATAAGACGCAACATATTTTCCACGCATGGACTATTTATAAAGTTCTTTCCTTGTCACCGTCTATTAATTGAACATGCACCTTGGAGGAGCCACCTCCCTCTATATGATTAGGAACATTTGTTAAATTGAGTAATTCCTTTAGATGAATAGCTTTTTCACGATTGGCCTCGATGGTCACATGATATGGCCCTGCTATATTCATAAGTGAATTCATCCGCTTATCGCCTTTAAAAAAATTCGTATCGATAAATTGTAAATCAAAGGACACAGCTTCATTGCTTCGATTATGTAAGACAATGGTACATTCCCCATTCATTAAGTCTTTTTCCACCATATCAAACCGACATTCTCCATCCCCTTTGTATGAAATGGCCATAATGCCACTAGCAAAGGTTTCTTGATACGCCACGATAAGCAAATGAGGTAAAAATGAATAAAGTAATACTACAATAACAAATGTTCGAAAATGATATTTGTTGATACTCCTAAGTAGTAAAATCATAGCAATTATAAATAAAATCGAGCCAAAGATGCCAAGTAACACGTATCCATCTTGTGTTTCGACAGGAATTGACATGAATGTAGTATGTGCCATACTTGCTTCATTGTAAGGATATGGAAAAAATAGACACATACAAATACCCAACATAACGATTGATCCTATAAACGTCTTTTTATTGTTCATCATATGCTGCCTCCTTTCTTAGGTAATACATAATATGCACATACTAAATTTACCATATATACCCTAAACAAGGAATGAAGCCTATGAAAAACTTCTATTTTTAAAATAGTCAATCCGTCTGTAGGCTGAGATGTAGCACCGTCTATCGGACATTTCCAAATTTAAGGTAAATTGCTATAATTAAGAAATGCGAGGGAATTACATGAAGAAAGAGGTGTTCATATTGGGTATGAAAATATTCTGGTGGGCTGTAAATATTGTATGGTTATTGATCTTTTCTGGCATCGCCGTATTTATTGGGGCAAGAAATGTTGATGGTGCAGGGATTGTGCAAACACCTGAAGTGAAAATGGTTTCATTCATTATTTTGGGCATCATGTTTCTAATCGTTTTACTTGTGCAATTAATTTTTCTTTACTTTATTAAAAAAAGCACAAAAGCTCACTTTACGAAAATCACTTAAAAAGAAGCGAGAGGCTATATTAGCACTCGCTTCTTTTTCACCTTGATGCACATAGCTCCCTAAAATTACAGCCACGACAATGCCATTTTTCTTGTGTTTGTTCAAAGTCCTCGATGTCCACGGGCTCGTTGGAAAAAATATCAGCCTGATACTTTTTCATTTCTAAAACACTGCGCTGGAACGTATACAAAATGTTCTCCATATCCATGTCTGTAAAACTATATTTCTTGCGCTTGCCTGTTAATAAATATTCATTATAGACCTCGATTTGCGCTAGAGACACACGGTATTTTTGCTGAACATAGTAAGCGTAGAGGGCTAATTGCTGACGGTCATCATCAGATTCTCCACCGGTCTTCCAGTCAACAATAATCCATTTATCCCTCAGTTCATCATAATAATGAAAGTCCATAACAACAAATACCTGGACATCGTCTATTTTCATGGAGCGGAATTGCTCTGGTTCTCCGATACGGAGAGAGCCTTTTTGTGAGGTGATTTGCTGGAATGTTTCACTCATTAAAAAATGATTAAAAACAAGTCGTAAACGTTCTTTATAGTCTTGCACAAGCTCAGGAGAAAGGGTGCCATGATAATAGATTTCCTGCATCATATAATACTTATTTGGTTTTTGCCTCCAAAATTCAAGACGACGAGTGGAGTCAATAAAGGCTGCATTCAGCTGCCCGCGCCCCAATTGAATTAGCTCCTCTACTGTTGGAGCTTTTCCTGTTTGTAAATAATCATTAATGGCCTGCTCAATGTATCGATGGACAATTTGCCCAAATAAAATAGGCATCGATTGCAGCTTTTTTAAGCGATACACCTGTTGATGATATGGCTCCACATTGTAACTGAGCCACCCGTTATGTGAAAAGTAATATTCATAGCCGTATTTGCGGGCACAGCTTGTCAATGTTTTATGACGCGATAACGACCACGAAAAGGTTGGATAGGGTGAAATTTCAAACAGGACAATCACCTCCTAAAGCTGATGGATGAAATCATAAACAAGCTGTATAATCAGCACAATCGTTACAATACGCAGTAAAAGCTTTACCTGATGTGCTTTCACTTTTCTGGCTAGCACAAGCCCAATTTGTGCACCAATCGTCGAGCCAATCATTAAAATAAGCGTTAACGGCCATTCGATTTTCCCTGTAGCAATATAGGTAATCGCTGCTCCTGAGCACATTGCAAATACCCCTACCCGTGATAGCCCCACGGCTTTAATATAGGAAATCTTCTCATGTGCATATGTATAAAGCGCCAATGTACTACTGCCCGGACCAAACATACCGTCATAAAAGCCAACTCCAAGAAGGATAGGACCGTTTTTTCGATTCATCGTAAAACGTTCCTTGTCGCCAAAATCAGCTCCACCCATAAAGGACATGACAAGCGCAAAGCCAAGTAAAATAATAGCAATGAACGTTAATGATTGACTACTCATTAATGAAGCGAAAAGTCCCCCCAATGTACCTCCGATTAAAGAGACAAGTAACACCGACCGCATTTCGTTCCATGCTAATTCCTTACGTTGATAAATTGTATAAAAGCTTGAAAAAGCACTCACCATATTGGACACTTTATTTGCGCCAATAGCCGAATGGACGGGTACACCCATTAGCATCATCGTTGGCAAGGTAATTAAGCCACCACCCCCAACTAACGTACCAATGACATTCCCAATGATGCCAATAAGTAAAAACAACAAGTATTCCATAATATCCTTCTTTCCCTAACACAAAAAGCAATCATTCTATGATACAGTATAACAGATTGTTATTATCAATGATGATGGAAATGAGGAGCAAGGATGCATATACAACAAAAAACACCCACACCACGCTTTTGTCACCAGCTAACGGTTATTGTGGCGACTATTTTTCTAGCCGGCATTACAGCGACACTCATTCAATACGGCAAGCTCCCTGCCATGATTCCTGTCTTGCAAAGCTTCACGAGTGACCATGCCCAATTCGGTCCGAAAATTGCTATTTTTTATTTACCCTTTGTCGCTCTTATGCTCTTTCTACTTTTACACTATTTAGAGATAAAGGCAGCTTATCCTGTGATGCGTAAAAATAAAGCACCTCTCTCCCATAAACAGCGACAAAATGGCATCCTTACGTTTTGTCTCATCAAAAATAGTATTCTATTGTATTTTACCTACTCCCTATTCAATGACCTGACGGTAGCTCTAGGTCGTGAACGTATTTTACAACAATGGCATGCTTACTTATTTTTACTGCTGTTATTTGGCATCTTCATGATAGGGATTGTGCGAGGCATTTTGTTGGCTAAAAAAAGTTAATGTAAAAAAAGAGAGCATGTTTTAACAATGAACATGCTCTTCTTAGACTAATTATTATTCAATGGATGTCATTAATTCATAAAAATATTTTTTCTCCTGCGTCTCATAAAGCTTATACCAAGCATGTAATGTTTCAGGTGTAAAAACATCGAGCAGCCTCAAAACATGGTAGGCAAAATACAATGGTGCAATGCCAGATGCCGTTACTAAATTCCCTTCAGTTACGGCTGGCTTCTGTTTAAAATGTTCATCCCCAATATAATGTGGACAAAGCATCTTCAAGTATTCGAGATCGTTGCTCGTATGTTGCCTTGTATCAAGCAAACCAACCTTTGCAAGACCAAACGTTGCACCACAAATTGCAGCTACGAAAACATCTTCATTCAACGCTTTTGAGACTTTATTCAATACAGGCTCATGAATAGATTCTAGCCATGTATTGCCTCCTGGGAGAATCAAGACATCCATGCTTTTCAAGTGACATTCAGCAACGGCCATCGTTGGAAGTATGGTGATGCCACCCATCGTCGTAACTGGACTTCTATCAATCCCTACTGTCATCACCTCTAAAGGCTCTAACCCCTTTTTAAAATATCTACCTGTATTTAATTCGGCCATTAAATACCCTATCTCCCAATCTGCCATCGTATCAAATACATAAAGATACACTTTTCTTGTCTGCATAATAAACACTCCTTTTATTGAAACTATGCTTAGTATAAAAAAACTTTACTGACATTCTCCGTCAGTAAAGTTTTCATTTTCATAAAAATGGATGAGCTCATATAGAACGTCAATTATCTTTTGCTTTAGACTTATTGGTTCTACTACTTGGATTGATTTTCCATAGGGAAAAAGTAAATAGGGTACATATGTATGTAGTGCTTCCTCATCTACTAAAAATATTGCGTTCTTATTGGTGCGTTCTTGGAGGTGATACTTTAAAAACCAATGCTGACTGATCGCATCCACAGCACTTGTCTTTCCACAAATGATGAAGGGCACAAGGTTCTGTTTATGTTCGGCTTGGGGAAAAAGGCTTTTCATAAAAAAATCACTGGCAGAGAAAGATTGTGGTCGTTGGAAGGGAATGCCTGTTTGATGCAGACTACTAATTCGGCCTACTTTAAAAGTACGGATTTCATTTCTTACATGACAAAATGCAACGACATACCAGTTTTGTTTCCAATAAACCAAACCATATGGATTAACCACCCTAGACTTAGATTGCTCTTCATTATTAGTATGGTATTCCATTTCTATAGATGTTCTCTTTACTATACTCTCTTCTAATTTTTTTAACAGTGGCTCCAAGGAGGATTCATCTGGACCGATTATCTCGAAACCTTGTAAATGCTGTTGAATCATTTTTTCTTGCTCTTGATTTGAATACATTGTAAGCTTTGCTGTTGCACTGTTTAATGCCTCATCTAAAAAATAGCCAGCTTCTTTTGCAAAAATAGAAGCATGAAGTAATGCCGCTTTCTCATCAACATCAAAAATAAGAGGACTTTTAATAAAATTATTCAACAGGGTATATCCTCCATGATGACCTGTTTCAGCTATAATCGGCACACCGCTGGCAGAAAGTGAGTTAATATAGCGGTAAACGGATCTGATATTAATCTCTAATTTTTCAGCGATTTCTTTCGCGGTAATTTTCCTACCTGAATTCAACATCCATAAAATCTGCATCATTTGATCCATTTTAGACAAGCATTTTCACCTCATTGAATTAATTTATGATTTCTGACACAAAATCAGGCTACCTGATACTGTTATCAAGTAGCCCTTCCATTATGCCTTTACCAATTCATCTTCCATTTGCTTAAAATTATGTATTAAACCGTATTTCTGTATGCCACGTGCTTGTTGGATGCTGGCATCCGCGAATTGGCGGAAATTAGCCTGATCCTTTATTGTACAGGCATAGACCGCTTCAATTGCAGGTTGCATCCACGGCTGTGTTAGTTTATCACTTCTCATATCGGCCGCTCGACCTTCCAGCGCAGCAATATAGCATAGTGCATAGCTAGTTAAAGACTCCTTATCAATTTGTCTTGCGGCTACTTTAGCAGCACCAAGATTCTCCTCCATAATGGCCTTAATAAAGAGGTAATTGTACTTAATGGCTGGCTGCTTATAATGATGGATGATGACATCGATTGCCTGAATCTGTTCCTCTTTTGTCCCGTAAGCTGATGTATAGAGAGCAGCAAATATAGGCTCTTTTCGGTGATTTTTAACCCATTTATCCACCTGCTCCATATTGTTTGTGCGATATAAAATATGTATATGGCGATAAATCATCCCTACCGCAATTAATGCAAATATCCCAAGAGAGATGGATAGACGAACACCCGCTAAGGACAGCGTCAATGCCAATAAAATAATAGCTAAATAAAAGAATGTTAATTTAACAATTTTCATATTACCTCCTACTGTAATTTCCTACGCATTTTACGAGAAAAGATATAGCCTGCCCCTATAAAAAAGATAAGAGCCATCACTTTCATAATAGGAATAATAAACAGCTTGCTAATAACGACTACAACGAGGATATAATAGACAACCATCGCCAGTAAAAACAATGTCAGCTTATTCACGAAGTTCCCTACTTTCCTTTAGTGCCGCCTCAATCGCTGCTAAAGCTTTTGGACCCATTCCATGAAGATGAGCTAATGTAGAAAGCTCAACTCTTTCTAGCTGCTTCAATTCTGTATAGCCCGCTGCATGTAATGCGCGAATTGCTGGTTTTGCTACTCCCTTAGGCCACTCTGTCATGCTTGCACGTCCCTTCACGAAAAAATCTTCTCTGCCCTATTATGCAAGTGACAGCAAAGAAATGCAAATAAGTCAAAATTTAAACATATACAAGCACGCCGCTATGAAATTTACAATACTATGGATACTCCAGCTAGTGACAATGGAACCTCCAGCAATTCGTTCGTTCACCCAGCCCATCACATAGCCAGCAAGCGCTGTAGTAAGCACAACTAATAAGATTACATGAAGCGGAAGCACCGACCATAGCATGGCCCCATGAACACAGCCAAAAACAATACTTTGCAAGAGATTTGCTACTTGAAAATCAAAAATCTTCATCAATCTCTTTAATAAAAAGCCGCGAAATAATAGCTCCTCTGATAAACCTGTTTGAATAATAGCGTAGAAAAGTGCTGGAATGACGGCAGCAGCTCCAAGTCCCGCGAATTGATTCGCCGCTAGCAAGGAGCGATCAATATAGAAAAAGACTAGCGCAAAGCTCGGTATTAACATCGTGAAAGTAGAAAGTACAATGTACATAGCATACCTTCCCTTGTGCACAATAATAGGCTTTTGCAATCCTATCCACGTTAAAAAGGGCTGTTTTTTTCTCGCTGTACAAAGCCACCAAATAAACGGAATCACTGAAAATAACATCACTTGCAAAATGGCACTGATTAAACTATTCATCATCTTATTTCCCCTCCTGTTTACTACAAGCATAGAAGAAAGTGCCATTTTTTTCAATAGTTATTTAACGATAAACATTAATTTTTTTATCTTTATTGTTAATTATTAAATGTTTTACAATAAAAAAACGATGTCAAAGGGCTTCTCCTTTGTCTTTTCAGTTATTTTCATTTATACTCTATTACAGATATTAAAGGTCTGTAATAGATATGATAAAACACTGGAGGCTATCACAATGCGTACATTACCTACACATTTATTAGAAAAGGCACAAACATATGAGCACAGCACAAGAATTTCAGTGCCTGCCTATGACACATTATTTGCCGTGACACATGCCTATTTCCGCATGCATTTAGGAGAACAAGAAGCATCCCTGCTTGTTGTAGGAGCTGGTGGGGGCAACGAGCTTTCTGCATGGGGACCAACAAACCCTAAATGGATGTTCACTGGGGTTGATCCATCTGAGGAAATGCTCCAAATTGCACAACATAAAGCCGTGCAACTGGATATTGAAAGTCGCGTTCAGCTACTACAAGGAACAATTGAGCGCTTACCCCAATCAACACCGAAATTCGATGCGGCAAGCTGTATCCTCGTTCTTCATTTTATTGAAGATCGACAGGAGAAACTCCATCTACTGCAAAATATTCACAAGCAATTAAAACCTGGAAAGCCCTTTGTCCTCGCTTGTGCCTACGGAGAACGAGAAAGTGACGAGCTACAAGATCGCATCAAAATATGGCAAAGCTACTTTTTAGATGCCGGCTATACAAAAGAAAAGGTAGATAGCATGGGCAAGGGCATCATGAATATTTCCTTCCTCTCCGATCAAGAAATCCAACAGCTATTAAGTGAAGCGGGCTTTCAAAATATTACCCGCTTTTTCTCCTCAGGTCTCTTCGCAGGATGGATGAGCCACGCCTAACCACAAAGCCCCCACCATAGTAAAAATCAATGGTGGGGGCTGAAACTTAGATTTATAGTGGTATTGAGCAGGCTCTCCACCAACATCCATCACATCGAAAAAAATTACCAATAAATACTGTAATAATAAACAGTTTCATCAATCGTCATGCCCATTTTTTCATAGAGCTTCTGTGCTTGGACATTATCTCTGGCAGTTTCTAGCATCATGTAACGCGCATCTTCCTGCTGACAATAGATAAAGCATTGCTCCATCAACGCCTGTGCTACACCTTGTTTTCTGGCTTGTTTCGCCACAAATAAATCATTTAAGAGAAACGCTCGTTTCATAGCGACGGATGAAAAGACTGGAAACAATTGTGCAAATCCAACTGGCTCCTCCTCCAAATATGCCAGGAAAATAATAGACTCTGCTCCCATTACTCGCTCCTGTATAAACTGCTCAGCTTGCTGTAAATCAGATGATTGTCCATAAAATTCACGATAGGCATTAAATAATGGGACTACGTCTCCCATCGTTTGCTGTGTCACCATACAAATTTTCATATTTTAATCTCCATTTCTTTTTGATTGTCCTTCTAGTATGATGGTAGTAAATAATCTGACATTTCAAAAGAAACAGTTCCAAACATTTTAACATGTCAAGGTGGTGCCTTATGGACGATTTAATCTTTCTATTAACAGAAAAAGAGGCAAAGTATAAGCAAGTGTACCAGCAAATTAAAGTACTTATTACGCAAGGTACACTTCAAACAGATGATTCCTTGCCCTCCATACGAAAACTTGCAGAAACTTTACAGGTCAGTCGTAATACTACATTAACCGCTTATGAACAGCTTGTGGCAGAAGGATACATACGTGGGGAGGGACGAAAAGGCTATTTCGTCAATGCGCTAGAGCAGGTTTTTCTAAAGGAGCAGGAACAGTCCCCTATGACACAGCCAAAAAAGAAGGCTGCATCCTATCTTGTAGATTTTCGCGCTGGGGCTGTCGATCAGCAACATTTTCCTATGAAAACATGGCGCCAAATTGCCAATCAAGTATTACAGGAATCAACCTGTTACGAATATGGAGAACTGTTTGGAGAATCAGTGCTAAAGGAGCAGCTTGTGCCGTATTTATTGCAAGCAAGAGGGGTTTATACAACGAGTGACAATATCGTTATTGGTAGTAGCACACAGCAAATGCTCTTGTATCTTGGCTTTTTACTAAAAGAATCTTTCCCAAGCATTCTTTTGGAAGACCCTGGCTATGATGGTGCACGGGAAGCCTTCCAGTTACATCACTTCGAAATAGAGCCACTACCTGTAATGGAAACAGGAGCTCAACTTGACATACTCCAAAACTGTCAATCACGCTTAATGTATGTCACCCCGTCACATCATTTCCCATACGGTGTGTCCATGTCTATTCAGCAGCGACAGACCTTAATACAATGGGCTCAACAAGTCGATGGTTATATTCTAGAGGATGATTATGATGGAGAGTTTCGCTATACGCAACAGCCATTTCCTGCCCTTGCTTCCATCGACTCATCAAGGGTAATCTATCTCGGCACCTTCTCTAAATCGTTTTTACCAGGTGTGCGTTTAAGCTATATGGTGCTACCAAATGCACTTGTTCAGCCCTATAAAGAGCGTTTTGCTCAATTTGAACAAAATGCTTCGTCCCTCCATCAACGCACAATGGCCCAATTTATGGCGCAGGGAGAATGGTCACGCCATATTAAACGAATGCGTTTGACCTATAAACAAAAAATGCAGCACCTTGTACAGGAGCTACAACGACATTTCGGTCAGCAAATAACCGTGTTAGGCGAGCAATCAGGACTCTATGTATTAGTGAAGATAAAGTCTCCACTTTCTGAGCAGCAGCTGATCCAACAGGCGGCGACTTACGGTGTGAAGGTTTATCCGACAAGCCCCTTTTTTATCCATCAAAAAAATGAGGAACCAATGCTGCAATTAGGCTTTAGTAAATTAGCGTTGGAAGAAATCAAGCTGGGCATCGAGCTGTTAAAAGAGGCGTGGCAGCCATAACCTTCAACGTTATGGCTCTTACCATACCACTTAAAAATAATCAATAAATGTTGGGATACCTACTGGTAAAACCGCCTCGAGCAATGCAATTTCCTCTGTACGTCCCTGTAATCGTTCAATTCTTTCTAAATAGGTTGGACGTTTGTAGCCTAACAGCATAGTAGCCAGTGTTTGCACTGTTAAATGCACAGCATTCATGTCCAACGTCTCACTTACCTTCTGCACAGAAAGGTTTCCATCTTTCATTTTGATGATGTAGGTGCCATTATTCCACGCCACAGTGCGATCACTGACAGCTAGCTGAAGCTCGAAATTCTGACCAATAAATGGATAGCGCAGTAAAAATTCTTTGACATCGACGATTCTTGCCATGAAATAAGGCGATACCTTTTGAATGATCTCACTGTCCTCTAATAGAAAGGCTACCGCTTCATTACCAGTTGTTTTCCCGTAGACATTGTAGACCATTGAGCTGTGAGCCGAGACGAAATTCCATAAACCTTTACGAGCCTCTTCCTGCAAATAGACGATTTCATCAATGTAATAATTTTCCTCCATAATACGATAGAACATGTAGCCCTGTGCCACATCTTCTTCATCATAGTAGACCGCCGCCTGAAGGTTCACATCACTATCTATAAATTTCTCCTCCCAGAAATCCTCCTGAAATTTCTCGTTCCAGGCAATACTATTGCGCACCATTACCCCATGCGTTTTCTGCGCATAGCGTGCGTAGATAGCCACCACATCCTCATGCTTGGGATCAACACGGCGAATTTTCCCATTAAGCCCAGCATAATGAGGAAGCTGTGTATCCTTCACTTGAAATTCCACAATATCACTCATAATTTCCCATCCCTTTTTGCGGTAATAAGGAATAGAATATGGAAATAAATAGGATATATACTGTCCTTCATTTCGCATACTTTGCAGACTTTCAATTATCAAGCTCTCCATTAAGCCATGCCCTGAATATTCAGGGTATGTCCCAACTGCTGTGATGCCACCCATTTCATAAATCTTGCCATGCACATTCACCTCAAAAGGCAAACTTAAAATTTGCGATACAAGCTGTGAACCATCAAACCACCCGATAGCATGCCCTTCATTAAATTGCCTACTCTTAGCATTCACAAAGCGACGATCCTTGTGAATGGACATTGACATTTGAAAGACATAATTCAGTAAATCAATGGACTGTGCCATTTCATCCAATCGAATTTCTCGCATGATTAAGCCTTTTCGTTGATTCATGATTCCCTCTCCTCATCAAATAACTCTCTTAATATCGACTGTGGTGCATCCAAAAAACGTTTGGTCACGATGTAGTGAATGGTATCCTCATAGCGAATGGATTCAATTTCTCCTTGATCAAAACTATAAATCGTTGCATTCGGATAGCCAAGCAAAATGGGTGAGTGTGTAGCAATAATAAATTGTGCCTCATGCTCAAGGTCCTTCATTATTTTCAGCAAGCTCAGCTGCCTCGTTGGTGACAATGCCGCCTCAGGCTCATCCAATAAATAAATGGCTTTACCCTTAAAACGATTCATAAATAACGCAAGAAAGGATTCACCATGAGATTGATGGTGTAGTGATTTCCCACCAAAAGCAGCATATTTGTTTGGATGGCGCTCTAACAAATCAATATGACTGGCAAATTGATAAAATGTTTCTGATCGAAGAAAAAACCCATTCGATATTTTCGGCAGCCACGACAAACGGATATATTCCCCCAATGAAGATTCCGCCTTATGTACTTCATATAAATTTTGACGACCGCCACCAGCCGTATTGAAATCGCAGCGATCAGCAATCGCCTCCAGTAATGTTGATTTCCCCGAACCATTTTCCCCAACAAAGAACGTCACATTCGTTGGGAACTCCAGCTCATGCAAATCCTGCAAGCTTGGAATATTAAAAGGATACTCCTGTTTATTGGGAATCGTATCCTGTAACACCTTACATGACTTTAAATACATTTCATTTCCTCCTTACTCTTATTATAGCGAACATCCCTCAAGCTGAAACGTAATCCACCCACCTGTTTGATTGAAATGTTACCTTTTTATGTATCCACCCAAGCCAGCCCAACATAAATAGCCTAAAACAGCTGACGAAGTCCCTACCATTTTCACAACTCGCTATGAGATATTTCCCGAGAAATAAATAAAAAACATGTCGAAAGTTGCAATTACTACCTGTAGTATCATGTCATATTTTTGATTTTTTTATAAAAAAAGTGGACATTGACCTCCTCTCTAACTGATTAAGTGAATGATTTCCCTGCAACATGCAGTAGTGTTTTCCATTGCAATTTTATTTCGCAGTGGCTTGCTGAATGATTGTCTCTAATAAGCGGGGTGTCTCTCTTTTCGATTACCTTGGAACCCTTTCTGAGCGATTCCATCCACTTTTGGATTACTTTCATTACCTAAATTGATCCGATTCGAAAAAAGGTTCAATACCTATTTCTTTTAATAAGAATTTCCGATGACTTCTTTTATCTACCAAATGTTGTTTAGGTATTAAAATTTCTTCTCTTAATCGCTGAAACAAATTCGGGTTATGCTCTGGAAACCATTCCTCATATCTGATCCCTTGATTTAATTCTATTTTTATTAAAAATAAAACAATATCTTCATACATATAGGGGAATTCTTTCTCTATCTGCTCATGATGTGCTAACAGTGCATAAAGATAATCTTTAAAACGATAAAATCGCTTCTGGTCTAATGGATTGGAGCTCCATTTTTTATTTTCCTCCCACTCTTGTATGGGCTGAAATATCTGAAGAGAACCCGTTTCCCAAGTACCCAGCATACAAGTAAATGCAGCTATAGCGTATCTTCTTGTTTCATCATCTGGATCTCCAAAATATTTATAGTAATCCTCCCGATACTTACTAAAATTTCCGCTAGTATGATAACCCCCAATAGCAAAACCCTCCAACCCTCGTTTTGCTTGTTCAATGATATTATTTGTCATTCTACTTACTCGCCTCCTTTTCTTTACTATCTAATCATGTTAATATAACGTGATATTAACATAATTAACCAACCGGAAATGTAAAATATATTTATTCCATTCACCCACAATATGACTATTAAGTATTGTATGGGATTCTACGCCTCTTTCCCCTCACTAAGTTATAAACTTCTATAGGAAACTAATTACTAGTTTTCCTCTGTGCTTGGCTCTCTCATTTTATGATTACCTTCAGTAACTCGATGAGCGGGTTTCCTCTCTTTATGATCACCTCTAACGGCTTTTCGAACGGTTTCATTCATTCTTTGCTCACCATCTCCAAAGTTCTAACTATTATCTTTCGCTCATAAATTGAGTAACAATCAAAAGTCAGAAGGAGAATCGCGATGTTTGTGACGCATTACTACGAAAACAAGACGTCCGTTTTAAGTCAATTGCTCGTCAAGCTACCTACTGTGGATGATGATATTCGCATTAAAGGGCGCAAGGCAAAGGTGTTGGAGGTACTTCAAGTTGATGACAACAATTTTCATGTGAAGATATTATTCGAAAAAATCCCTAAAAAGCAGCCTCTTAAAGAGCTTGGAAA
Source organism: Lysinibacillus capsici (assembly GCF_003367505.1). Taxonomy (GTDB): domain Bacteria; phylum Bacillota; class Bacilli; order Bacillales_A; family Planococcaceae; genus Lysinibacillus; species Lysinibacillus capsici. The sequence continues at coordinate 253,963 of NZ_PXXX01000015.1, read as the reverse complement.
GAAAAAGAGATAATCAACTAAAACATGGTTTATTCCCTTAATTTTCGGGAATAAAATAGGTAATGATTGCGAATCATTCACTTTAAATTTCTTCAAGCAAAACCGTTGACTTTTTAATTGATAACAATTATCATTATCAATAGATTATTTCTTTCTCCAAATTGCTTCATTCAGAATCCCCCTCTTTTTTGAATAAGCATGTATCAAACGGATATTCTTACATCAGACTAAGAGTATCCGTTTTTATCTGTACATGAGGAGAACTTTACATACTAAAGGAGCTGTTTTGACATGGATTATCGTATTGAAAAAGACACTATGGGTGAAATTAAAGTACCTGCTAATAAAATTTGGGGCGCGCAAACACAGCGCAGTAAAGAAAATTTCCAAATTGGTACAGAACAAATGCCAATCGAGCTTGTGCAAGCTATGACAATCCTAAAGAAAAGTGCGGCGATTGCGAATAATAAACTAGGCAAACTTTCTGATATTAAAGCAAATGCCATCGTGCAGGCTGCAGATGAAATTTTAAATGGTCAATGGGACGATCAATTTCCTCTTGTGGTTTGGCAAACTGGTAGTGGTACACAATCCAATATGAATGTGAATGAAGTCATTGCTCACCGTGCGAATCAACTATTAGAGGATGCAGGTGAAGCGGACCGTATTCATCCAAATGATGATGTCAATAAATCACAAAGCTCAAATGATACATTCCCAACAGCATTGCATATTGCGGCTGTTTTAAAAGTGGAAGATTATTTATTACCAAGACTACGTTTATTAAAAGCAACTTTGGAAGATAAAGCAGCTCAATTTAAGGACATTATTAAAATTGGTCGTACGCATTTACAGGACGCGACACCTCTCACATTAGGTCAAGAAATTAGTGGTTGGGCAGCCATGCTCTCAAAATCAGAGCATATGATTATCCAAAATATTGACTATATGAAGGAGCTTGCAATTGGTGGAACAGCAGTCGGTACAGGAATCAATGCTCACCCTGAATTTGGTGATCGTGTGGCTGAGGAAATTAGTGAGCTAACAGGCAAACAATTCACATCAGCTGCAAATAAATTCCATGCCCTAACAAGTCATGATGAAGCAGTTGTAGCACACGGTGCATTAAAGGCTTTAGCGGCTGATTTAATGAAAATTGCCAATGACGTTCGCTGGCTAGCAAGTGGCCCTCGTTCAGGTATTGGGGAAATTACGATCCCAGAAAACGAACCAGGCTCTTCCATTATGCCAGGTAAAGTAAACCCTACCCAAAGTGAAGCAATGACAATGGTTGTCACACAAGTAGTTGGAAATGACGCAACAATTGCCTTCGCCGCTTCTCAAGGTAACTTTGAATTAAACGTCTTTAAACCAGTCATCATTTACAACTTCTTGCAATCAACTCGCCTATTAGCGGATACAATGAAATCATTTAACGACCATTGTGCAGTAGGCATTGAGCCAAACAAAGAGGTACTCGATTATCATTTACAAAATTCATTAATGCTTGTAACAGCGTTAAACCCATATATTGGCTATGAAAACGCAGCAAAAATCGCAAAACAGGCCCACAAAGAAGGCACGACCTTAAAGGCAGCAGCCATCGCAAGTGGCTTACTTACAGAAGAACAGTTCGATGAATATGTAGACCCAGCAACAATGATTTATCCGAACGTAAAATAATGAAAGCGACCATAAAAAGATTGAGGCTAATGGGCTTCAATCTTTTTTGTTTATGAGAAATATCTTTAGCATGGATGAAAGCAAAATTAAAAGACATGAATCTCGATAGACTATCGAATCCATGCCAAATAGCTTCCTAATGAAAATAATTGTATCTATCCTATGCAGTCACTTCATCGGAGAGTGGTTTATTCTGCCTCCTATGTAATCCATAACTCCATTACAGATGCTTATAACTAGTTAAAATTCTCTCAGCTTATTTTATCCAGCTTTACATTAAACGACAATTCATCGTCAATTAGATTAAACGTATCAGCTTTATCTTGTTTAGATAATTTAGAGATATAATGATAGTAGTTTGGTAATAATTCAAAATCATAATTTAAATAATCTCGTATTAATTGGTCATCTTGAAATTTTGAAACATCCCCGTCTAACAAATCATGTTTTATTAACTCTTTAGTGTTGTTCGTAAAATCAGATACTACGTATGAAAGAACATTGTTCTCATATCGTAAGTTTTCAGAGGCACCTGAATAATTTAATAAAGATAGTAATTTCGCATTATTAAAATTCTGTTGGTTAGTTAAAGATGAAATCTCCATTAAGTAAATCGATTCTAGGTGGTCATGATAAGGATTTTCAATATCTACTCCATTATACATTGCTTGTTTCTCAAAGGGTCTTATTCTCCCGGTTTTTAATAGTAATAAGTGATTATGATTGCTTAGATAGATGTTTTTGGAAGTATCTAATCTAAGTAAATTATCTCCGTTTGGAAGTAATGGATTTAATCGTTTTATCTCTCCTGTTGAAGTGTTTACTAAAAAAATACATTGATAAAAGGGATGTCCATAGTTAATTTCTCTTTTCGTAATAAAATACAATAAATATTGAGGATTAAGATAAATTAACTTGGAATAATAGCTTTCATCCTTAATTTCTTCAGAAGAAAAATAATTATTTAAATTTAATGTGATAGCATGTATTTGATTAAATGTTTCAAGATTAATTCTATAAAAGTTTATGTTATTTTTTTCTTTTAGACTAAAACAAAATTCATTATTCATAATATCCAAAGCAAATTCGTCATAGCGGGTGTCTAATCGTTGTATATTTTTGATCGTGCCGTTTTTTAAATTAATCTCACAATGCGCAATACTAGCATGTTCTAATAAAATAGCCTCAAACTCTTCTTTAATTTCATTTGTAGGAATTAGTTGTTTATTATTCAAAAATATTCCCCCTTCAATATTGCTAATAAATATTTCACTTTGAGCTTTTACTCCTTTCTGGCCTCTGTATAAAGAAGTTTTTCGAGTTCGTCCACCTTGCTCCCGTCTAATTGGTGTGTGAGCCCATATGTTTCACCCTTGCCATCGTTATTGATGATTACGTTGAGATCGTGAAGTAATTCAGTGAAATACGTAAAACACTTAGTTAATTCTCCATAGGACTCAGCTGTATCAAGACCTTGCTGTTTCTCAACCGATATTACATAATCCAGATGTCCCATCAAAATCTGCAGTACATTTAAATTTTCAAAATCCTTCTGAAGGTCTTCCCCTTGAACCCTAAAATATAGCATTTCCTTCGTGAGACGATCTGCCCTTAGATAATATTCGTCTACGTCTGTTGTTTTGTTAATATCTTGGGCATGATAGGCAATCCATGCTTCCAACGTTGGTTCAATCTCATAGTTATTGAAGCCTTCAGGGGTTGATACATCATTCCAGATTTTCGAAGAGTTTACTGCTGCTACTTGTTTGATTGTTGTTTCTTCTGTTTTTACCTGTTCCCCTTTCGTTTCTCCTTCCTCGGTACAACCTATTAACAATCCACTTATCAATAGTCCTGTCAATACAACATTTACGAGCTTCATCTCTCTCACTCCTCTTTAGAAGGTTAGCCATTTATTATAATAATACCTTACACTAGTTAATTTTTATAATATTTTCCATTTAATAATTACGTTTAACATGGCTGATTCTCTATGTATCTCGCAGTAATAGCAAAATTAAAAGCCACCCTCATGATGAGAGCGACTTTCCTAACCTCCTAATATTCACTTTTCAATAGGGAAAAGATAGCGAGATCCACATACTTCCCTTTTTCAAATTCATGTTGCCTCAAAAGACCTTCTTGAGAAAAGTTTAATTTTTCCAATAGTTTGATAGATGCTGTGTTTTCTGGCTCTATTTTTGCTTCGATTTTATTGATTCCCATGGATGTAAAGGCAAAGTGGATGATCGAACTTAAAGCCTCTTGCATCACACCCTTCCCCCAATAGTCAGGGTTTAAATCATAGCCAATTTCTATACGATTATGCTCTTTTTCATAATTCAAATAGCCACATGTGCCAATCACCTTGTTGGTCTGAATTTCCTCGATTACCCATCTTAAGCCTTTTTGTTCTTTAAAAATTTTCTCATACCAATTGATTTCATCAATAGCATCTTCAACTGAAGCAAACAATGGTAATGGCAGGTACTTCACTACATTTTCATTAGAATAAAGTCTCAAAATATCTTGGCAATCACCCATTATCCCTTTTCGTAAAATAAAACGTTCTGTTTCCAATTGAGGAAAAACCGTAAATTCGAATTGTGTATGCATACTACTCCCCTTTTTCACCATTTATTAGCATTTTACTCTTTAAAATAATAACATATTAGTTTTAGTATTTTTTCCTAATTTGACCTCTTTCTCTTATCTCTCCGCAAAAACGTTAACATATTATTGATAGAAATCCCAACAATTGATAGCATTTAGATAATTAGTTTAATATTGGAATTTAAAGGAGTTGAAAAGAACAATTAGAAAATCAAAGTTAAATAAAGCCGTATTTATATTTTTAATCATTAGCATACTCCTGAATATATTTTTTGTAGCGTCATGGGCAAGCAATAATGCAAGGAAACAAGAATATTTTATTTATAACCTTAACCAAAAATTGTATGAATTAAATTTAGCTATAAATAAACAAAAAGAAAACGATTGGCAAGATCCTCAAGTTTTAATCAATCAGATAGAGAAGATAAGAGTTGTTATCGTTGACTCTGTCATCACAAATAATTTTGCAAGTAGCGTATTAAATAATGGAGAAAAAGAGATGCTTCGGCGTATATTTATTTTTTTAGAACCTTTACCTAAAACCGATTTATTCGAGGTAGAAGAATGGGATGAAGCAGATACAGAATATATCATAAGGATCGGAAAAGTTTTAAGTTTGTCTAACTATACAACTAATAGTTTCCCTAAACAAATTTGGAACACAATCGTAAAACAATGGGAACAACTTGATAAATCGTTAGCTATAGAATTTAATCAATAAAAGTTAGCATATTACATTTTATAGGAGACTTTATTAGTTTCTCACCATCAGCAAACATTTCTCAACTATTGCTACCTCATCTACTGACAGTTGGTCTAACAGCAGTGCAAGTTTTTTCTCATGTTCCTCTCCTTCTTCTCCTATCCAGCAAATGTAGATTTCGCAATAATCTCCTTTGGGAAGGAATTTTTTTAGAAAGTCACATACATGGTGAAAAGTTCTTTTGGCTTTTTCATAGTTATGGGGGGAATACACTTTATTTTCGTTATGCATTTGCCAAATGGGCTCTCCCTTTGTTTCGATTTCATATACATAGGGTGTTGTAAAATGCTTTGCCTGTACAATTTGGCGATTCTCTTTTACCGAGAAAAAATAATTTATGTCAACTTCATTTTCTGTATAGTCATCCTGTATTTCAACTGGAAAATTGAAGCCTATATAGGTTGCCATACTCATATTTTGCTCCTCCTATTAAAAAAACCCTGTAAATGTACAGGGTGTCAGCAACGTAGCTGTTGATAATGTAAATAGACACGCTTTGGAGTTCGTGCTTCTACGAATATTTCTTGCATCACCAATTCCTGGACCACGCTTTGAAGAAATTGCTTGAAGCAAAAAGGCTTCAAACGACGGGTTGTCCGCTTCCTTTTGTGAGGCTTGCTACCGTAGTTGGTCTACCGTGATGGCTGTTGCTTTGATGGTTTGGTGTTGCGGCGGTGTTTTTGGTTCAATATAGAGCGTTGTGTAATACGCATCCGCAATGACAATCACGTAAATAATGAATAGTAATCGTTTTGTTCAATGGTTCAAAAAAATCATTTCTCCCTTTTTTATAGCTGACAACGAAAACTTGTCTACTTATCATACGAGCAATTGATCAAAAGGTTTCAAAAATATTTAAAGGGAGACAAATTTCTGTCTCCCTTACGCCTCTAGGCTTCTGCCACCATCATTTTCCCAGCGATCAATGTCCCAGTGATCCTCATCTTTTTCTCTCAAAATACCCATTGCATTCAATGGAACGAATGACATTTTGTCCCTCACCCTTTTCAAGCGTTCTTCTCTAGTTTATGAAGGGAAAGGGGTTTTCGTTCATCGTAAAATAGGCTTAATTTTAAAGCCTAAGGCAATCGCAGCTCCAATGCAGCTAAAAAGACAGCCTAAGATTAAATAAATACTGAGTGTTGATTCGCCGATGACAACAGACGCAATACCGCCAATCACGGGGAATAATGCAACCATATAGCCACTTTTTGCCCCTCCAATTCGTTCGACTAGCTTTAAGTAAAATAACCATGCGAAAAAGGATGCAATAAGTGTTAAATACAAGAGCGCCGATAAGTAGGTAAAGGATTTTGGTATTACGACTGTTTGTCCCTGTAGCCAAACAATGGCACACATGACTGCACTGCCCACTGCAAAACCAATGGCATTCGCATAAATCGGGTTGATTTGATGCTTGGCATTTCGGGCAGAGCTTGCATCCCCAATGGCTGTTAGGACAGTCCCTACGAAGGCAATTAACACTCCTTTTAACTCCATATTATGTAAAGATGGATAAATCAGCACCCCCACGCCGATGACGCCTAAAATACCGCCAATTAAAACACGACGATGCAATGGCTCCTTGAGAAATATCCGTAGGGCGATGGGTGTTAGTATGACTTTTAATGAAAAAATTAATGTGACAATAGCAGCCGAGCTCCATATCGTCGCATAATACAGCGCTAAATAGCTGAATGCAAAATTACAAACGCCAAAAACGATGATAAAAGGTACATCGCCCTGTTGTGGTTTACCCTGTGGTTTCAAGAACCAAGCAAGGATGAAAAATAAAAGGGCTGTCATGACTAAACGATAGGTTAAAGATAATTCTAAACTGACTGGCGTTCCTTGAATTTTGACTGCAATAAAATTAAGACCCCAGACAATCAAACAAAAGATATACATAAAATTTGTCATGCTGTTTTAAATTCCTTCTCCGATGCTATTCCTGCCATCTTCCCATAATGATCGTGTGATAGAACCTGCCATCTGCAAGGCATTTATCATTTTTCAGAATGCCTTCCACTAAAAAGCCCATTTTTTTATAGAGCTGTATCGCTTTCTCATTGGTTTCTAACACTTCTAGTGCTATTTTGCGAACACCATTGGTATCTGCCCAATCAATGGATTCTTGCAGCAAGGCTTTTCCTATGCCATAGCCCCAAAACTCTTTACTGACTCCAACACCAAAGGTTACTTTATGGGCAAGCCTTTTGAGTGGAGAGCCCTCACATCTTGAGAACCCAACGATCCGATCACCGACAACCGCTACTAAACATAAATTTTTTGAGCTTTCGCTATCCTGTTGAATAAGCTGCTCAAAGCCTGCTCGATCAATCAATGCCTCGCCCTGTTCACGATCGAAGTTTTCCGTTTCACCGTCTAATTGCAAGCGTAAATCTGATAAGGCTTGGGCATCTTCGCGTCGGGCACAGCGAATTGTATAGGATAGCTCTTTTATCTGGAGCTCTTTCTGATCAATCAGCATGTTGGAATCCTCCAATTGACTGAATCCGCACAAAACGATTATGCCAAATGGATTCGTGATGTTGAATAATTTGTGGTGCTGCCAGTACATTACTATCTAAGGTGCTATGTGCATCTTCTATTAAAATATTATGATGGTAGCCATGACTAAAAGCACTACGGATTGTTGTATCAAGACAAAACTCTGTTTGAGCACCCGCGAAAATCAATTGGTCGATGTGATGCGCTTGTAAATAAGCTGCAAGCTCCGTTTGATAGAAAGCGTCCCACGTTGTTTTTTGAATCACTTGATCCTCCGCCTGTCTAAGTAATCCATGATACAGTTCCCAGCCTGGTTGACCTAATGCAAAATCCACATCATCTGCGTCTGTATGCTGAATAAAAATAACGGGTACTTCGTTGCGCCGTGCCCATGTAATGGAGGCATTAATATTTTTGATAATAGCTTCACTGTTCCAAAGATTTTGCTGGCCATCTAGAAAGAAAGCCTCCTGTATATCGATAATGATGAGTGCTTGTTTCATCGTATCCTCCTTTGTGCATCAGTAGTAACTTTTTTAATTGTACAGAAAACGATCTTCCATTAAAAGAAAATTTTGCACAACAAAAAGCACCTTTACAACATCGTAAGGTGCCTCAACTATGTACACTACCATCTAATACATGCCACTATTAGATGGTGTCATGCGCTCGCATCATTTGATATAGGCTAATGTTTGATAAACTTGGTGAAGCGAATGATTAAATGCTTGCTGTTCCTCTTCGTTTAAATGCAATTCAATTACACTTTCAATACCAGCTCCCCCTAAAACAACAGGGACACCAATGCAGGCATTGTCTACTTGATATTCGCCCTGTAAATACGTAATGATGGGCATTACTTTCCGTTGATCCTTCACAATCGCTTCAATCATTTGGACAATGGCGGCAGCTGGGGCATAATAAGCACTGCCATTGCCAAGTAGGGCGACAATTTCGCCTCCACCTTTTCGCGTTCGCTCCACTAATTGCTCAATCTGTGCTTGTGGCATTAATTTTTCTAATGGTATTCCTCCGACATACGTATAGCGAACGAGTGGCACCATTTCATCGCCATGTCCACCCAAGACGAAGCTCGATATATCCTCGACAGCAAGCTGAAGAGCCTGTGCGATAAAGGTATTAAAGCGCGCTGTATCTAAAACACCTGATTGTCCCATGACACGATTTTTGGGAAAACCCGTTGTTTCCAGACAAACATAGGTCATAGCATCGACAGGGTTACTTAAGACGATAATATAGCTAGTTGGCGCATAACGTTTGATTTGTTCGCTTACCGTGCGGATGATTGCCGCATTTGTATGAATTAAAGCCTGCCGTGTCATGCCAGGCTTTCTTGCAATACCTGCCGTGATAACCACAATATCAGCATGAGCTATTTCCTGATACTTTGAAGTAGCCGTCACCTGTACGTTAAATCTTTCTATTGGTCCAGCTTGGAGAATATCTAATGCCTTCCCTTTCGCAGCATTTTCGAAGTCTGGTAAATCGATAAGCACAATATCCCCGATCTGTTTCTGTGCGACCATTAACGCTACGGTTGCACCTGTATGTCCAGCGCCAATGATGGCGATTTTGGGTCGCCTAAAGCTCATCTGCCTCCCCCTCCTAACGACATAGATTCATTACTAAAGATCCATCGACTATTTATCTGCCTGCTCATCCTCTACAAGTTTTGTTTGTTGAGGCTTCTGGCGAGTGCTTGTTTTTTTGGCTGCTGCCTCCGTCGCTTTTATCGGCTGTGTTTCATCAATAATCGCTGTGAATACTTCATTGGCTGCTCGTGGAATTACATGTGCGCTTAGTAGCTTGCTCGTTCGCGTTGCTGCCGCTTTACCAGCATCAACCGCAGCCTGTACTGCACCAACATCTCCCTCGACAATAATGGTTACGATACCACCGTCTACTAGCTCCTGTTTCACTAATTGGACATTGGCTGCTTTTAGCATGGCGTCTGCAGCTTCAATGGAGCCAATCAAGCCATACGTTTCGATCATTCCTATCGCTTCTGTCACTGTGCTCACCTCACGATTCATCTGTGCCATCTATAATGCCAACAACAATGGCATCAATTGGACAAATACTGGACGTAGAAAAACTTCGTACAGCAGCACTGCCCATTGTTAAAATGACGTTATCTCCAACACCTGCACCTATACGATCTGCCGCAACAATTTGTTCATCACTCAGTTGACCATCCAGCTTTATTGGCTGGATAATGAGTAATTTCAATCCCTGTAGCCCTTCCTCTTTACGTGTTGCCCAGATATTTCCGACCACTGTTCCTATCCGCATGCATCCTCATCCTTTTTCGTGAAACTGAAGTTCAATTTCTAATTTTTCCACGGCCTCCTTCGCCAGTGCCGTCAACCTTGCCTCTTTGGGGACTATCACTGTCTCACCTTGATAACGGCTTACATCATTTGCCGTTATAATCTTGTGGTTAATTTCAATTGGAGGACTAACGAAGTTATTGTAAGGCTCTCCTGCCATCTTGCCTGTTATAATTGTACCCGTTTCACCCTGTTGGATGAAGCCTGCGTTTGCTTCATCTGTATCAATATGCATTTCTAAATGATAGTGATCAGCCACACGAATTTTCACTTGCTCAAAGGTAATGGGACGTCGCCCTTGCACCTTAACGGAGACGTATTGACCGTTCTGAACCCCTAACTGCTGTGCATCAGCAGGTGCCATATGAATATGTGCTTGTGCGATAATGACCCCTTCTTGTAAAATCAAACTTCCTCTAGGTCCTACCAGTATACAGCTAGCTGAGCCAGCAATTTCTCCCGATTCACGCAAAGGTGGTTGAATTCCTAGGGCAATGGCATCTGTTTGACTAATTTCAATTTGTGTGAAGGTGCGAGCTGGACCTAATACACGTACATTTTGGATGCTTCCTTTTGGTCCCACCACCTGTAGCGTTTCATGTGCTGCAAACTGACCGGGTTGAGCTAACATTTTTTTTACACTCAGCGTAGCACCTTTGCCAAATAGCTGCTCGACATGCTCTTGTTGTAAATGAATATGCCTTGCTGAGATACCTATAGGAATTTCATTGGGTGTAGGAGCTGCTTCTTTTTTAGGTAGTAATTCGGCTATGACATCATTAACAATTTTTATTATTGCTTGTTCATTCATATAGCCACCTCACTCATTATTGCATTTTTAAAATCGCTTCCAATTCTGCATGTGGTCGCGGAATCACATGTACAGATAATAGCTCTCCAACACGTTGTGCAGCTGCTGCTCCTGCATCTGTTGCGGCTTTCACAGCCCCTACATCCCCACGAACAAGCACCGTGACAATACCGCCACCCACATGGACTTTACCAACAATATTCACGTTGGCAGCCTTGACCATTGCATCAGCTGCTTCAATAGAGCCCACTAAGCCCTTTGTTTCAATCATTCCTAATGCGCCTAAATTCATTTCGTATCCCTCCTTCTATTAAAATGCCTCTGCATCTTCAGGTAATGTTTGGCCACCATCAATAATGATCGATTGACCCGTAATAAAGCCTGCCTCCTTACTACTAAGGAACAATGCAGCATACGCTATATCCTCCACACGACCAAGGCTGCCAAATGGAATCGCCTTCGCCATCTTCTGTAGATAGGTGTCACCAAGACCATCTAAGCCTTCTGTTGCGATATTTCCTGGTAACACGGCATTGACCGTAATATGATAGGGTGCTAATTCAAGAGCCGCAGTTCGCATAAACCCTAATTGAGCTGCCTTACTTGCGGCATAATGTGTCCATCCAGCATAGCCAGTCACTGGACCCGTTATCGACGAGGTAATAATGACCCTGCCAGCATTCGCTTTCTTTAAATGGGGCACGCAAGCTTTGACAGCAAACATCGTTCCTCTGGCATTGACATTTAATACCTGATCCCAATGGTCCGTCGTCATGTCCTCTAGTTTCATCGAGGGAAAAATACCAGCATTGGCACATAAAATATCGATGGAACCAAAAGAGCTAGCAACCTCCGTAGCCATGCTTTCAACAGATTCATAGTTTTCAACATCAACAGTGGCAGCAGAAGCGGAGAATCCTTGCGCTTGTAATTGATTTGCTACATCTGTGGCAGCTTCCATACCTCTTGCTGCAATCACCACATGAGCACCCTGTTCAGCAAATACGGTAGCAATCCCCTTCCCAATTCCTTTACTACCACCAGTAACTATGACAACCTTCCCCGTTAAATCGACCTTCAACTCGTTCCTCCACCTTTCCTTTTATTCATTTTAAGTACTTGGCTTTTTCGCAATTTCTGTTACTAATCCATTCACCGCGATATCTGGCCTTAAAATAGTTGAAGAGGCAATCCATTGGTTGGCTGCTTTAGCTAGTTGTGTACCAATGGCTATCGCTTCCTGAATGGCCGCTGTGTCCCCTTCAATGGCAATGGTTACTAGAGCCAAATCGATGGTTTCTTGTCGAAGTATTCGAATATCCGCTGCTTTAAGCATAGCATCTGCGATTCGTATTGAAATCGCAAGTCCTCTTGTCTCCACAATACCAATCGATTTCATGTAACAACACTCCTGCTAATATCTTTGTATCGTCATCCCTTTTTCCTGAATCATTTCTTGTGCTAGTGCTGTAAGTTTTGTGTGGGCAGGTAGTGTCAGCCGTTGCCCCTTGTACGATTGAAGCATCTCTGCTGTCAAATAGTTTGCCACTATAGTCGAACGAGCCGGTTCCTCTTGCTGCTTTAAAAATCGAATAAGCTGTGCAAATAACTGAATGTCACAGCCAAACTCCTTTAAGCGCTCTATATGATGCAGCAACATTTTCATGTAAGGATTCGGTTCCTTTGCTGTGACAACAGCAGATAATTTTTCATTTGGAATTAAAATTGCTGTTTGATTGCTAACCAGCAACTCAGACAGGTACAAGGCTGCCGGTGTAGTAGGCAAGCCTTGGGCACTGCTGACGATAAATGCTTGATCCACTTCGAGAAAAACAATAGCATCGTAGAATAGCTGAGTGGGACTTGTGGTTTCATTTGCCTGCCACTCCTCAACATGGCAATAGCTTTGTAATACGTCCACCTGTTTCTTAGAAATGGTCGTATGAGAATGGACAAGCAAAAGTCTTTTATGCTTTTTATCCATCATCGATATGACTACTTCTTCGATGATTCTCTGTAATTCTTTTATATCCATACCTGTCACTCCATTTTGATAAGCTTGCCAATTGTATGCTGTTGAAGAGCGGCGGCATTCGCTTCATCTGTATCTACATGCATCTCAAGGACGAATGCTGAGGAGACACGCACAACCACATTCATTAATCGGAGCTGACGTCCATCCCCACAGATTTCAACCGTCACGATTTCCTTATCTTGGACATTGAAGGCAGCAGCATTGGATACAGCCATATGAATATGTGCTTGTGCAATAATCAATCCTTGTGTTTTATGGAGAGTTCCATGAGGTCCAATCAATGTGATTGATTCAGATTTTTCTAAGTCGCCTGACATACGAATCGGTGGTGTTACACCAAGCTTGATGGCATCCGTTTGACTGATTTCGACTTGGGTTGCAGTGCGAAATGGGCCTAAAACCCGAACCTTGTCAATTTGGCCTTTGGGTCCCTTAATCGTTAGAACATGCTGTGAAGCAAATTGACCTGGCTGGGAAAGTTCCTTCCATTTCTGTAACGCTGCGTCTCTACCAAATAAATAATAGAAATCCTCCTCATTAACATGACAATGACGGGCAGAAATCGCAATCGGGATACTTTGATTTGTAACTTCAGTGACATGTTTTTGATTGTTTATCATCACAATCCCTCACTTTTCACTTAGGTAAAATTGCGTATAATTCCGAATGAGGGCGTGGAATAACATGTACCGATAATAGCTCACCTACTCGACGTGCGGCCTCAGAGCCTGCATCCGTCGCTGCCTTGACTGCCCCGACATCACCTGTCACCAGCACCGTCACAATGCCGCCACCAACATGTACTTTCCCTACAATATTGACGTTTGCTGCCTTCACCATGGCATCTGCCGCCTCAATTGATCCGATTAAGCCTCTTGTTTCAATCATGCCTAAAGCTCCATTTATCTCTACGCTCATTTCCTTTTCCTCCTCTAATTACTTAGCTTTGTGAGTACTTCCTCTACAATCTTTTCAATGGACAACCTGTCAATAGACACCCCTTCAATTGCTTGCATCGCTGGAGCCTGTATATTTTGTGGATGCTGTGGGGGTGGAATCGTTAGTGCCTTCACACCATAGGCCACTCTTTTTTTATTTAATAAATGATGTGCAGAAATATTATCACTCGTAATATTTCCCCCATAGGCCCCACAGCCCAATGTAAAGGAAGGCGTTAAACTTGTCGTACCGCCTGCAGCCCCAACAGATGCTAAAGTATTGACTAATATTCTGGACACGGGCATTTGAGCGGCAAACTGCTTAACAAAATGTTCATCCTGTGCATGAATAGCCAGGCTATGTCCTCTCCCTCCAACGTCAAGCAAGCGACGGCAAATCTTTACGGCTTCTTCCTGAGAACGAGCCGTATAAAGACCTAGGATGGGAGAAAGCTTCTCCATGGAAAATGGATACTCCTTCCCAATCTCCTGTTCCTCCGCGACTAATACGCGTGTATGTCGAGGGACATCAATATTAGCCATTTGGGCTATTACGGTTGCTGGCTTCCCGACAATTTGGCTATTTAATGTACAAGCTACTGGTGAAATCACCTTTGCTAATTTTTCCTTATCCTGCCCACTTAGAAGGATGGCCCCATTTTCTGCTAAAGCAGCCATCACCTGTGCTTTGACCTCCTGATGTACGACAATAGCTTGTTCTGTGGCACAGATCGTACTATTATCAAATGATTTACTATCGATAATTTGCTTCATTGCCTCGTTCACATTTGCTGTGCGATCTATATAGACAGGAACATTCCCAGGGCCAACACCATAGGCTGGTTTCCCTGAGCTATAGGCAGCTTTGACAAGCCCTGCTCCACCAGTTGCTAAAATTAGCTGTACATCACGATGATGCATAAGTTCCTCTGTTCCTTTTATTGTTGGATGGCTAATCCATTGAATAAGTCCCTCTGGCGCTCCTGCATGAACGGCTGCCTGCTGACAAATTTTCAATGCCTCGATGGTGCAGTTGACTGCTGTTGGATGAGGACTAAAGACAATGGCATTTTGCGCCTTTAGGGCAATTAGCGTTTTAAAAATGGCTGTAGCAGTCGGGTTCGTGACAGGTGTAACTGCCGCAATAACACCGAATGGATAAGCAATTTCCACCTGCCTTGCTACCCTATCCTCGTGTATAACGCCAATTGTCTTTTCATGCCGAATGGCTTCATAGACACCTTGAGAAGCCAACTCATTTTTTATTTTTTTATGTTCAATAATGCCCATCTTTGTTTCCGTAACAGCTAATACAGCAAGATTTTCTGCCTGTTTATAAGCAGCTTGGGCAATGGCCTCTACAATTCGATCGACCTGCTCTTGCGTAAAGCTGGCATACATTTTTTGCGCAATCGAAGCGGCTGCTATTCCGTCTCTTGCCTCTTGTATCGAAACCAAATCTTGGTCTCTCACCATATGACGAACCTCCCGTCATGTAAATTTTTTTAGGGCAATTAAGTCGCTCGAATTAGCTACAGAGACAGTGCCTGATGATTGCTGGTGCAGACTTTGCCAATGCTGTAATTCATGCGTAGATAATGCTACATATGCAGGGGCAGTTGTTTGCTGCGTCTGATGTTGGTTTTCTTTTATTAATCGAAATGATTGCCATTCCTGTAATTCCTCATTTGATAACGTTTTAGAAGCTTGTTCAGGCTGAGAGCCTTGCGTTAGTTTTTCCAATACCAATTCAGTAATCTTGGCAATTAGCTGATTGTCCATATGCTCACTCCTTTTCGATTAGCATGGTGAGAACAGATTCGTCATACGCTTCAATAATTACGGTTGCATCAGGTAAATAATCCTTTGGGTATGTGGCACTAGGAATGATGCCAATGGAAAAGCACATGCCAGCATTTTTAGCAAAGAGCATATCTGCATTCGAATCGCCAATCATCACTGCTTTCTCAAGCGATACTTGAAATTGTTCCTTTGCCACATATGCTAAGTCTGGGAAGGGCTTACTGGATGTAGCTTGGTCACTTCCTAGAACGAAATCAAACAAAGCTAATAACTCTAGCTGTTGTAAATGTGATTTGGCTCGTGCCGTTTGATCAGCTGTAATCACCCCTAATTTCATCCCTTTATTTTTTAAGGTTATTAAGAGATTACGAATACCTGGTAATGCCTGTACCTTGCTATTTTCCTGCTGCGATGTGGCTAAGTTGGAAGCTGCTCTCGCAAGTGTTACCCCTCTGCTCCATGGGATTCCCTGCTGATAGAGTAAGAACGCCACGATCGTCTCAGCTTCTTGTATACTTCCAATAGCTAGAGGACTCGTTGGGTCAATCGTTGTTCCATTGTCATTAACCCCTATGTTTCTTAAAAAAGTTTGTAAGGAAAAATAGATCTCTAAGTCTGAATTTTCAGTTAAATTAGCATATAAATTTTTGGCCCAGGCAATCCATAAAGAATCCATTTCTATGATTGTTCCATCCTTATCAAAAATGACCCATTCCACTTTTGTCATAGAAAAACCCATCCCTTTATTTATTCTCGTATAGCCTCTATTGGCGATACTGGTGCTTGCACCTCTACCTGCACTGTAGCGTCCTTCGCAAAGCGTTCCTCTGGTGCATCCTCGTTAATATGGTGTCTTGCCCACACCCAATAATAGATCGTTGCCACAGCAAAAACAGCCAAACAAACGATGAAAAAAGTCAAATTCGCAAAGAAGCTCGCAAAGATAGCAATGACGGCTAGCGCAAGTGAGACAATAGGCGTAAATGGATACAGCGGTGTCTTAAAGGTACGTACTAAATGAGGTTCTTTTTTACGCAAAATCAACACCGATAAATTCATCGTAATATACGATACTAATGCCCCAAATGTAGAAATTAAAATTAAATCATCTGGATTAAATAAAATGACTAACACTAACCCGATAAAGCCTGGCAAAATAATGGCCATATATGGTGTCTGACGCTTTTTATGCATCTTCGATAACATGCTTGGCAAATAGCCTGCACGTGATAAAGCATAGACCTGACGAGAGTAAGCCAAAATCACACCCGAAAAGCTTGCAATTAGTCCTACTAAGCCAACAGATGCTAAAATCTGCGCCAACCAATACGTATTTCCAAAAACAGCGGCAATCGCTGCTGGCAATGGATCTTCAGCAACCGTCATGACATCGATGCCAGCTAGCCCAATGGCAACAGTTGTTGTCAAAATGGATAAAATCAGCAAGGTCACCATACCTGAAATTAACCCCTTCGGCATGTCCTTCTGCACATCTCTCGTCTCCTCCGATAACATAGGCAACATCTCGATTGCTAGGAATAGCCACATCGCATAGGGCAATGCTGACCAGATGCCTTTAAATCCACCTGGTATAAGATCGCCATTCTCAGGGAATAAATGGCCCACATTAATTTGCGGTAAACCAACGAAATACATTAAGACTAGTAAGCCTAAAGCAATAAAAACAAGCACCATTTCGATCGTGGCATATTCTTTAATGCCAATAATATGAACCCCCATGAACAGAGCATACATAAAGGCAGCTGCCACCACTGTCGGTACGGCTGGAAACAAAAAGCTGATATAGCCCCCAATACCAATCGCGATAATTGGTGCGGCAATGACATATTGCAGCACGACACCAACTCCTGTAATAAAACCGATATAACGCCCCATCGCCCGTCGAGCAAAGGAGTAAGGTCCTCCTGCATAAGGTAACATCGTCGATAATTCAGAAATACCTAAGGTCATCGTTAAATACATAATCGCCATAAATAATGTGGCAATGAGCATTCCTAAAAAACCAGATTGACTTAAACCAAAATTCCAGCCAAAGTAGTTCCCAGAAATCACAATGCCGACGCCAATTGTCCATAAATGGATGGGTGTAAGGGCTTTCTTTAATACGATGATTTCATCCTTTTTCGAAGACATGTTATTCGCCACCTTTTATCGTTATTTAGTTGGTACAGTCTTGATACTTTTCTACATAGGCTTTCACTAAATCATCACTCTGAAGCGTGTAATTTTCACCAAGTAAGCGCGTTGTCTCATTATCACGACTTCCAATCCACGAAATAAGCTGTAGTCTTCTCATTAATATAAAAGTTGGAATCATTTCTTTTTCTGCGTCTGTTAATAATCGAATTTTGCTATAGCCCTTAACCCATGAAGCGATCAACTCATCAAGATAAGGCATATGCTCAATAAAGCTCACCGATGTTGCTAAATCATATAAAAACCACCCAAAACCACAATCATCAAAATCAATCACTTTAATTTCGTCCCCATAGATGAGTAAATTAGCTAAGCGTAAATCCGCATGGATAAGACCAAATCGTGTTTTATCTTTCCCAAATGCCTCAAGCTTCTTTTGAATGATATGTGATGCTTCCTCATATAAAGCGATTCGTGCAGGGGTCATTCCTAGTCCATCCTGCCATCTCGCCCATTTTGGAGATTGACCTAGAATCGTGTCATAGTCCCATGTCATGCGCTGAAAGGCTTGGTAATAATCATGCTGCTCGATTGTGTGTTTATGGAACATGGCTGTAATTTCGCCTAATGTTTCAAATTGCTGAATTAAGTCATCTTCATTATTCTCATCAGGAGCATTGCCCTCCAAAAATGTAAATAATGTGCTATAATATATCGTGTCATTATACGAATGAGCATGTACGTAGTCACCGTCATCTGCTCGCATCGGTAGTGATACATCAATAGGAGATTGCTCATGGAGCGAGTTTAACCAGGCAATCTCCGCTTCGATCTCCTCTTTTTTATGGTAATTTGGTCGGCTGATCCTCAGAATATATTTTTTGCCCTGCCCATCTTCTACGAGATACGTCGCATTTTCGGAATAATCAATCATTTTACAAGATGCTTCTAGTAAACAACTAAACTCCTTTAATGCATCATTTGCTGCTTGATGAAAGTTGGAAAGGACCAATTCTAAATCTATGAAATCCATTTGACCCATCTAGAAAACCCCCTGTTTACTAAATTGACAAGCTTTCTTTCCTTTAATAGCGTGCAAATTTTACAAGCTGCGCTGCTTCTTTTATGCCCGCCTCACATTTTTCAAGCAATTCATCACAGTACGCTTTATCACATAATAGCCCTGGCTTAAATTGCAACACACGTGTATCCAGCATTGAATAAATGGCCCATACACCATGTTTGTACAAGGAGCTCATCACATATTTAGCCCCTTCAGGATGATTAAATTCTAGGCCCATAACAACGCCAAGCTGACGAATGCCCACAAAGAAATCAGGATATTGTTGTTGAATACGCTCTAAACCACTTCGTAGATAACGAGCAACATATTCTACATTCTTTACTACTTCAGGACGTTGGGAGATTTCTAATACTTTCATCGCCACTACACAACCTAGTTCTGCTCCACCAAATGTAGAAATATGGGCTAGTCCATCTTCTTCCATCCAGCCGCCTGCTCGTTCATTGACCACTGTAGCTGCAATTGGATAGATACCGCCACTTAGCCCCTTTGCTGTCACCAGAATATCCGGTTTCACGCCATAATGCTCAATTCCCCACAGCTTACCTGTTCTCATCAAGCCCGTTTGCACCTCATCTGCAATATATAATGCCCCGTATCGTTCACAAAGTGATTTGACATCAGCCAAGTAATTAGCAGTGGGCAAGGGGAAACCATATGTCGCAGGAATAGTCTCGATAATTACGCTAGCTACATCCCCTCTAGCAAGCTCTCGTTCCATTGCCGCCAGATCATTGAAAGGTACGTGCACAAATTCATGGGGACTGCCCTCACTTAAAAATGGTTTTGAATAGCGTTCATTGCCAAGCGAAACTGCAAGACCTGTGTGTCCATGATATCCATTTTTAATGGAAATCGTTTTTTTACGTTTTGTAGCATAACGCGCACACTTTAGAGCCACATCAATTGCTTCACTTCCACCACTAGAGAAAATAGAATATGTTAAGCCTTCTGGTGTGCAGGCTGCTAATTTTTCAGCTAACTGTGCACGTGCAGTAGATGGAAAATGATGATTACCAATGTCAAAATAATTGGTTCCTTCCACTAATGCAGCAATGACTTCTGGATTACGATGGCCAAGGTTATATGTTCCGCCATTGAGATGCGCATTCATTAATTTTTTGCCATCCACATCGTAGAAATAATAGCCCTCTCGTTTCCCGATAACGACATCGACACCATCGATTTGCCACTGTTTCGTTTTTCCTGGATTCCACCAGTCAATTGATTTTTGTAAGGTTGCCTGTTTATTTGCAAAATAGTCCATAGTTTCCACCTTCCTATACATTGACGTCATCCAACATTTCACCTGCAATGAATAATTCCACTTTTTTCTGCTGTAATCGTTCCTGCCATTGTGTGGAGCTCTTTTGATCTGTAATCACCATCGAAACGTCCTCTAAATGACAAATATGCGCAAATGTAGAGACACCAAATTTCGTATGGTCTGCTAAAATAATCGTATTTTCTGCCCGCTCTATTAATTTCTTTGAAATCGCTGCGCCCGTAATATCATAGTCGGTAATACCATCTGCTAACGAAATTCCGCCTGCAGCAACAAAGGCTTTATTTGCCTTTAGTTGATTAAAAAATAAATCAGCTAATGGACCTCCCATAAATTTTTGTCGATGTTCATATTCTCCTCCCGCAAAGAGCACCTTCCCTTGAAAGCATTCTGCGGCTAATGATAAAACTGGGAGTGAATTTGTGACGACAATGACGTTGGGCTTATCACCTAAATAACGAACGATTTCATAGGCTGTTGTACCATGACCGATAAAAATAACATCACCGTCTTCCACAATACTTGCAGCAGCCTTACAAATCCTTCTCTTCTCTATATTGTTAAGTGACGTTTTCTGTTCAAAGGTCCTCTCATACTTTTCCTTTGCCTTAACAGCCCCCCCATAGACTTTGTGTAGAAGCCCTTCCTTCTCCAATCGATCCATATCTCTACGTATAGTCTCGCCTGATACATTTAATAGCTGCTCTGCATCACTTACCTTCACTTTTCCTTCTAAATCTAAAATATCTAAAATCACTTTTTTACGTTCCTCAAACGAAAGAGACATACATCATCACTCCAAACACAAAGTTAAATCCAACAAAATCCACAAATCCAACACTTTATTTCTGTATTTATGTGGATTTGTTTTGAATTTTAAATAATAGTTTAACAATTGTCAATACTCTGAATTTTATTTTCTGTATGAATTTTTCTCTCTAAAGCCACTTATTTCTCTTAAGCGTAAAATGAAAACTCCACAAAAAACCAATTTCAGTTGTCTCCAACTGCTCTCTAAAACCTTTTTTAAAATATTTTTCTACAACTATTTTTTCCCATAAAAAATCCCCCTTTATGGTAGAAACCATAAAGGGAGATGACGAGATTATTTTGTTAATTCCTCTACAAATTCAACAGGTACGTATGTTTTGCCAGATTCTAATAAAGCAGGGGCTACTTTAAATTGGCGAAGCGCTTTATTATAACCATATTCTTTTTGACCTCGCGTAATTGTATACGCAAGGGCTCCTTTTGAAACAATGGCACCTTTTGGCGTTACTTCTACTTTAAAGCCTAGCTTTTCAGCGATTAAGCGTAGCGGCACCATTTTTGTCCCATCTACTTCGTAAAAGTCTTTATTGATAATTTCTTGAACCGCTGAATCAACTGGAGCTGGAGCTGGTTCTGGTTCTGGTGTTGGATCCACTTCAACAGGCTCTTCCTTCTCAATTGTATCTAATACTATCACTTTTGATGGCGGTGTTTGAGCAGGGATGCTCATCGTTGCGATTGTGTAGAACACCACTAAATGTTGCTCTTTTAAATCGTCCACTTTCACAGCTTTGCCAGTAGCACTTGCTAGCTTCGTGTCTTCCCCAACATTTAACTTGAGGTTATTTTCAGTATCCACTAAATCTTTATTGAAGAAATCCACTTCCACGCTACCCATTTCTTCTGTTTCTACAATGATTACTTCTGGGTTGTATTGTGGTGGATAAATCGCAAGCATCGGCTTCTTGGCATATGAGTAAGCTGACACCTTATCTCCTTTTTGAAGCTTGGCTTCTTTTCCCATATTGTCAAAAACTAATGAGTCTTTATTGGCAATCACAATATTTGTATTGTCACCATCAACCACTGTATAGTATGTGGCATTTTCACGTACTTCTACGTTTTCAACTGTACCTGTCACTTTAATAAAAATAGGCTGCACTTGTTGCTCCGAAGTTTCTGCGTTAATCACAGTAGCCTCTCCTTCGTTCGCTGATGCAGTTGGAGCTCCAATCGCGCCCCCTAATAATAATGCTGACATAGCAAATGGTACGACTTTCGTCATTTTCATACAAAAAGCATCTCCTTCATTTTCCCGAATTCAATAAAGTAGTCGTGTTCACACGAAAAAGGTTACAAACTGTCTCCATTTTTATGGCTAGAGCTTTGCTTCCTCATTTTGAGCGATAGCGATTTGCGAGCGACTTCTCTTGAATATTCGATTTACTAGATGGCGGTGCTTTGCTTTCGCGGATATTCGCTTCTTCGCAATTTTATTCTCCCCCGATCAAAAGATAAATCTCAGACGATTCAGGATGCGCTGTAAGAAATACTGGTTTTCGCTTTGCTGGGTTCTTAGCTCACGGGCGACGTCGGGGTGGTCAGTGATGACGCCGCTGACATTTTTTTCGATAAAGGTTTGCAGGGAGCGGTCGTCATTGAGTGTCCAAACAAATAAATCGGTCGGATGTTGCTTCAATTCTTCGATAAGCTGCTCCGTTACCCAGGATTCCTCCAGTGCGATAAAATCAACATTTTCCTCCATCGGTCCAATATTGAGTGCATAGACAATACCGACTCGCAAATTCGGCACCAATTTTTTTAATTGCGTCATTTTCTGTCCATCAGCGGATTGCACATAATAGGAATCTAGCACCTTGTATTTTCGTAGCTTCTCTACTAATTTAGGTAAAACATCTTCTGTTTCTTGACCATGCACCTTTAATTCGATTAGAAGCGCCACATCTAACGCTTTGGCAATTTCAATACAATCATCTAATGAAGCAATTTTATCGCTAAAGCCATTTTGATGAATGGTTAACGTTTTTAGTTCGCTCAGGGTCATATTCGCAATAACACCATTTTTACCTGCTAACCTTCGTAATGTTCGATCATGGAAGACGACGAATTCCCCATCCACCGTTTGTTGAATGTCGATTTCAATTAAATCTGCCCCCGCATTGGCTGCACTCACCAATCCACTAATTGTATTTTCTACATTGCCTGCTACATAGCCGCGGTGGGCAATAATTTTGGTATCTGGCGCATAGACACTTTTCTCTAATGAATTGATATTCATCATACTTAATACGAGAAACACAATGCCACTGATCAATAGTAATGGCTTATAGCGCCGCTTCCGATGTGTAGTCCCGCTCACTTTGCCTATAACTAGCGTATTATACGTAATGGCGACCATAACTTGTGAAAACATCGCCTGTAATAAACTAAATAGCACCACAAAGACCATTTCTAAAAAGGCTAGTGTCAGCCCAGCCGTAACCAAGGCTGCACTTGGCATTAAACGTTCAATTAGATAGAGCGGAAACGTAGCCACCACTGTGATACCAAGCATCATCAACAGATGACCTGTTAAAAGCATAGCTAGTAGCACGACTAGTTCAAATAAACCACGCTTGGAAAATCGCCAGCTTTGCTTAAAAGAACGCAAAATAGAGATGTTCGGCTGGATTGTAAAGATAGGTAACGTTAAGATGCTTCGAATACCTATCATCACGATAATGCTTGCCACCGCAGCATATGCTAGCCTACCCGCTCGACTACTCATGATTTCTTCAGTTAGAAAATGTGGTAGGGAGATGGATTGAGTCAATGTAAGGGGTAGCATAAAGGAAGCTAGTGGCATTAATAGTGCTAAATAGACGATGAGAAATAGAACTTGCACACTAAAAAAATAGACAACCTTGCGATTTAATTGTTGCCATAAAGGAAGAAATCGGTAGCGAAGTCCTCGTTGCTGATGAAAGGCCATGAGAAATAGAAAGCCCATCTCATAATATACAAATAATAAAAACAGCAAAATTAATAGACAAATCATTATCATCACAAAGGGATGCGTCACAAAGCTTTGCCAATTTTGCTCAGTAATATGTGTAAACCCTGTTACTCGTAGCATGAGCTTCAAAACGATAGAGGTTACAGGGATCATTAATAAAAACTGAAAGATTCTAATTAATGCGAAAACCTGTACATAATCGAATCGATAAACATAAATATTATGGACAGCCTGTCGCATTACTTGTCCTGCCTTGTGCACATACTCACCCCTATCATGCTGTTAAAATCGCTCACTACTAACGTATGTTTTGACTGCTATGACCCATTCCTCGAAGCCAATAAAATAGCACTCCTCTACACCAAAGTAGGCGTCAATTTTTGTATTAATCGTGACATTCACCATTTTTTTGAAACTTTTTAGCAGGCTACCCTGTATATAACTAGATACCCGCTACAGAAAGGAGCGCAAACATGAAATTCAACCTTGGTGATATCATTAGTACAACCGTTCTTTTATGTATGTTTCTAGCGATCTTTTTCGTAATGATCCATATGATCAAAAAAATGAAATCCACTGCCCCTGTGTCTCCTCCACCAACCATGCAACAGCAAGTAGAGGACTTATCAAAACGTGTGTCGACCCTAGAACAACAAGTAAAACAATTAACTGACAAACAATAGTCCCATAAAAAAATCGCTGGGAAGGATAACCTTCTCAGCGATTTTCATATACTATCTGACCATTCACAACCGTACATGCGACTTGAATGTGTGGAAGCTGCTCCATCTCTACCGTAAAAACGTCTTCTTGTAAAATCGTAAAGTCTGCAGCAAAGCCTTCTGCAATTTTGCCACGCATCAATTGCTGTCCAATGATTTCAGCCGCTCCTACTGTATACAAACGGACTGCCTCAAATCGGGAAATTTTCTCATGAGGGTTATAGCCATCATGTGTTTCCTCAAAATTTCTTCTAGTGACAGCCGCATAAATACCATGCAACGGGTTTGGCACTTCAATTGGCGCATCACTGCCGCCTGCAACAATCAGCCCTCTGTCAAGAAGCGATTTTAAAGGATGTAAGCCCTGTGCGCGCTCCTCTCCAAGTCTCGATAGCTCTGCTTGGTATTCTCCCTGTACAAACTGCGGCTGCATATCCACTGCCACTGGTAATGCAGCTAGCTTGGCTAATAGTTCCTCATCGACTAAGCTACAGTGAATTACGCGATCAAGCTGACCTTCCTGAGGAGGATATGCCGCAAAAACGTCTAAAATCGTGTCGATTGCTAAATCCCCAATGGCATGCACGGCAACGGTTTGTCCATATTGACGTGCCAGCTGAACATAGCTTGTTAATTGCTCAGTTGTATGAATAAGCATCCCTGCATTGTCCGAATCATCGCAGTAAGGCTGACGTAGTGCAGCCGTACGACCTCCAAAGGCTCCATCAATAAAAATTTTCATCGCACCAAACTCCAAAAATGGTGAGGAAGATAAATCCATCTTCGCAACCTCTTCAAAGACTGTATGATGCTGTAATACATGCACCTTAAAGGATTGCTGTGCCTCTACTATTTTGCGATAAGCCTGAATCGGCTGGCTTGGCGGTCCATAATAGCTTAAATCCTCTGAATGTCCCCCTACTAAACCATAGGATTGCAATGAGGTCACCGCCTTTGTCAGTGCATCCTCAATATAAGCAGGTGTAATATGTGGCATCTGGTTAACAATTAAATATAATGCAGCATCCTTTAGGATCCCTGTGAGCTTACCATCTACTTTGTCAATGACACCCCCCTCTGGCGAAGGAGTCCTATTTGTAATTCCTGCAAAAGCGAGTGCCTTGGAATTGGCTAGAATCAAATGATGACAGCTCCGTTTAATGATTAAATGAGCATCTCCAAGGGCATCTAGCTCTGCTAAGGTCGGAAAAACGGGCTCCTCAAATTGGTTTTCATTTAGTCCAATCGCAATGACCCATTCATGTGCTGACGCCTCAGCCATTCGCTCCTGAAGCTTCACAAGTAACGCCTCTTTACTCGTAACCGCCGATACATCAAGATGCTTGAGTTTTTCTCCGTAGCCAATAATATGTAAATGGCTGTCGACAAAGCCTGGATACATGATATTACCCTCTAAATGTTGGATAGAAGCAGCTAGTGGCGACAAGCTCTCCACTGAGCCTGTCGCCACAATTTTTCCATCTTCAACAAGGACTGCATCCACTGTTTCACCAACCTGAGCCATCGTGTAAATCTTACCACCTGTCCATAATGTTGCCAAAACAATTCCTCCCATGTCCTATGCTATTGCTTCAATTAAGTGCGCTCTTTCTAAGCGACGTCGAACGATCACACCAATCCATGCTGCAAGTACCGCTTTGACGATACCAACCACGATAAATGGTGCAACACCACCCATAAAGGCAGCTGTCCATGTATAATCTGCTACAATTTTTAACCACACTGTCCCAAACGCTAATGTAACAATCATCCCAATGATATTCGCAATAATAGCTTGAGTAAATGTAATACCAAATTTATCTAAGTATAAGCCCATAATAATGGCTGTGGCAAGGAAGCCTACAATATATCCACCTGTTGGACCAACTAAAATTCCTAGTCCACCTGACATACCGCTAAATACAGGTAAACCTGCTGCCCCTAGTAAAATATATAATAGAACAGATAACGTGCCTAATCTTGTCCCTAAAATCGTCACGATAATTCCAACCGCTAACGTTTGACCTGTAATCGGGATAAGTGGTAGTGGGATTGTTACCTGTGCTAAAACTGCGATTATTGCTGCCCCAAATGCTGCTAACACATATTGATATGTACTTCCTTTTTTCAATGTAAAAAGCCTCCCCTTGTGCGTTAACTAATAATAAAAATAAGTTAACACAAAGATAAAGCAAATGAAAACCATTGTCAATCTATTTTAGAATAAAAAAAGAAATTGCTAGATTAGCCTAGCAATTTCTTGCCAAAATCATTACCATAAAGGTTCATTCATCGGGTCTTTCTCTTGTAGCTTAAACACATATGGCGCAATTTGATAATGGTAGAAGAACATGCCCACTAAAAAGAAAATGAGACCGATAACAAAATGATGGAAAACATGCTGCAGCATAATCAGCAGCGGCACTGGCATCGTTATTACACCACTGATTTGCATGGATTTTTTTGTGCGGTATTGTTTTTGTCCACAATGAGGGCACACAATTTCACTATTTTTACGATATAATTTACGTGCATCCTTCTCAGACCAACTCTCCCCACATTCAATACAAACAGGTAAACCATACCCCTTTTTCAATAGATAGCGTTTGACAATAAATGTAGCGCCTATAAAAATGCTCAGTAAAATCATTCCTCTTATATAATCCGAAGCAAATAGTGACCACCAATGCCAATTATCCGACTGTAGGCTAGCCGCCTGATGGCCTGAACTCTGTTGCCCCTTCTGTTGTGTCAGGATATAGCTAAAACCGATAACAAAAATAGTAAAGGTTGCGAACACGATGCGATACGTCCATTGACCATCTGCTTTACGTTGAACTTTTCGTCGTGCTTTCTCCGCGATTACCTGTTTGCGCTGCTGTGAGAGCTTGACATCTTGTAGCTCCTTTAATAGTTCCTCTTTAAATTGATTCATGGCGTAGCACCTCCCAATCAAAGTCACCCATTGCTGTTGCTAATTGTTTACGAGCTCGCTGTAATCTTGTGCGAATCGTTGCTTCCGGACATTGTACAAGCTGTGCAATTTCCACTGTCGACATCTCCTCAAAATAATACAAAATCAAGACCTCTCGATAGGCAACTGATAATGTAAACAGTGCTTCCACCAGCTCTTTTTTTACAGTTTTCTCTAGTATCTCCTTTTCAGGTGTCATAGCTGTTGTGCGCCCCGTGATCTTTTCAAACAATGTCAGTCGTTTACTTTTCCAACTTCGTAGATAATCGTGACTTCGATTAACCGTCATTTTCACTAAATATGTACGTAAGGATGCTTCCTGACGAAACTGTCCCTGCTTTTGATAAAAGGCGATGAACACATCCTGCACGATGTCCTCCGCCGTTGCCTTATTTTTTACATATAGATAGGCGACCTTCAATAAGTAATCACCGTGCTCCTCGATTATCTGTTCAATAGCCATCATTGCCCTCACCTACTTTCTACACTACTGACGGTCGCCATAACGAATGCGATTCATTTTATCAAAAAAAAATCCGTAATTTTTAAATCATTACGGATTTCTTCAAGCTAAATACCTATTTTTTGCATAGTAGAGACAACTTTGACCATTCGATCGTCTAAATCGGCGCCTGTGAATCGAGGCAATCTCAATTCATTCACGATAGCACCATCAGACATAAAAAGGATACGCTCTGTTCTTGCGGCAATCTTTGGATCATGGGTCACAAGCATCACCGTTGTGCCTTCACTATTGATGGAGGCTAATAAATCCATGATTTCCTGAGCAGACGTTGAATTCAATGCGCCTGTGGGTTCATCTCCAAAGATCACCTGCGGGTTGCTAATCAAGGCGCGGCAGATGCCTGCCCGTTGAAGCTGCCCACCAGACACTTGTGTAATATCTCGCTTTGCCAAGTCTGCAATCCCCATTTTGTTCATGATCTGTAGTGCCCTTTCTGTCAAGGCCCTGACATTTTTTCGCCCATCACGCATCGCAGGTAACAGGATATTATCAAGGATATTTAAGCTTTTTAGAAAGGTCGGCTGCTGAAAGACAAAGCCCATTTTCGTTCTACGCAAATCAGCCAGTTCTTTGTCACTTAATGTCGTTAAGTCCATTCCATCAAAGATGACCTGACCTTGATCAATACTGTCCATCCCGCTAAGGGCATACAACAGTGTCGATTTACCACAGCCTGATGGGCCCATGATGGAAATAAACTCCCCTTGATTGATGGCAACTGATACATCCAGTAAAACGGGATGCTGTTCTTTACCTACCTGAAACGTCTTTGCTATTTGCTCACCACTTACGATATTCATAGGTTCTACTCCTTTATATGCTCAATAATTTTTACCTGCCCTGCCCTTGACGTACCAAATAGCGTAGCTAGCAGAACAACGCTTGTAAGCGCTAGTGGGCAAAAAACATACGCTGCTAGTGGATTAATCATAAAATCAAAGGAAGCCGCCCCGAATGAGGCAATGACCGTACTAGTTAAATATTCACCTAACGTGTTTGCGAGCAACGTCCCCATCGAGATAGCAAGCAGTAATACAAAAATCGAACGTGCAGCATATTGTGTAGCTATATCGACATTCGTGAATCCCAATGCCTTCATGATAGCGATGGGCGCTTGATCCTTCGCAATCAGCATATTCATAAATAATAATGTCACGAGCACACACAGCAATAAGGCAATGACGAGTGCTGCACGAGCTGCCTTTTCGATGGCATGAATCGTCGTACCAAAAGTTTGATAAATATAATCATCAATACCTGACACTTTGGCAAATGAGAAGGTTTTTGCATATTCCGCCCTTTTATCTGCAACAAGAGATGGATCTGCCATCGTACTATAGACGACACTCCACATGCTATCCGTAGAATGGTCAGAGAAAGCTGCCTTCGCAGTCTTGCCTCCATTGGTAATATCTGAATAAATACCGCTAATCCTCAAATTTTTCTTCTGTCCATTAATGACCACTGCTAAACTATCGCCAACCTTTTTTTGAAGCTCCTCTGCATTGAGCACCGAAAGTGCCACTTCATTAGGAGCAACTGGAGCCTCTCCGTGTGCATATTCTAAGGGGAAAATCGTATGGTCACCCAGCTCTATTTTTAGGTTTTGCGCTGTTCCGTCCTCAGCAATCGTTGTGAATTTTTTTGTTGTCAAAACAGTGTAATTCTTAATGGCTGTGTCATGCTCAAGCCTATCCATCACCGCTGAAACCTGTTGTTCATTTTGCTTGCCTTGTGGGATATCAATTCGGATGTCACTGTTCCCAATACCCATATACGTAATAAAGCTTTTAGCTGCAATTGTGTTGTGTAAGTTTTGAGGGACGATGATAATAAATGTTGCCAATACTAATACTGCGAGCATTGTCGCATAAAGTGTTTTTCTTGATAGCACATCCTTTATGCCAAGGAAAAGATTAATCGGTAGCCTTTTATTGGCGCTGAGGTTCAATAATTTTGCATGTTGCCCTTTTCCTTGCATTGTGCCAAAGCGCAGAGCCTGCGTGGCTGATAGCTTGCGAAACTGTTTCAGTACCGATTGTACATAGCCCATAATCACGATAAACACGAGCAACAACCCCAGACCCGTGAACAACCAAATGAGTGAAACTTTGTCTGTTTCTCCCATGAACAGACGGATATTTTCTAATAGAATATCTCGAAGGAAGAAGGAACAGGCAAAACCGAGCATACAACCAATCACAGCTATAACGCCATATTTGGCTAAATACATTTTCTGAATATCTGCCACTCGTAGGCCAATTGCTTTCATCACACCGATTTCTCGAGTATCCTCTTCAATTTTAGTGAGCAATGTAAATCGAATACACATAAACGCAATAGCGACTACAAGGACACTGATGAGCAAGATCACAGCAATCATAAGCCCATCTGATATGGCATTCAGCATTTGAAAAAGCTTATAGGTAATGGTTGGTCCATTTGCTTCTAACCCTGCACTTGTATAGGCTTCCTCAAAATTCTTTAAATCCGCCAAATTTTTCAAACGAAACTCAATTAAATATTCAACTGTTCCCGCTTCCTGGATTGCTGCATAATCTTGTTCACTGACAAGAAAGCGTTTGGAGGAAGCCAGCATTGAGTTCATCTGTGAATCCCTTAGAAATCCAGCTATTGTAAAGGTTTGATCTTGAACGATGACAGTATCCCCCAAGTCGGCAATACCGTCCTTCCAATAGCTTACAGGTACATAAATATCACCATTTGCCACTTCAATCACATGACCATCAAGATCAAGTAAATAATCAAATTTCTCACTTTGTGTGCTGAAACCATTGTCCTGCACACTATGTGCCAAGGTGGTACCCGCAATATTGATCTTCGTGCCCTCCACATTTAGAAATTCATTCATTTGATATTCATCTACATATTTATTTTGCTCTGCAAATTCAGTCAGCCGCACTTGATCGATTTCCCCTGCATGCATCTGAAGAAAATGAGACGTTTCTGCTTGTTTCATCAGCGTGTCAATTGCACTTGTCAAATGGACAATAAGTACTGCTGATAGTGTGACAAGTAAAGCTGCTACCGCCACAAATAGCATGGTCATACCTGTAATTAGCTTGCTATTCGCCATATCATTTCGAACAATTTTCCAATACATAAGTCACCTCTTTGTATATTGTTAATCGCCATCAAACCTAACAAGACCTAAAAAACTTAGTTCGTACTGCCTTCTTCTTTATTTCCAAACATTTGCATCATATACAATAAGCTACCATTCTCCACCCCTAGCATTCGTTCAATATTAAAAATCAATGCCGGAATACGGGCAGCTCTTTCATCATCTGTCATCAAGACGAGATCATCATCGAACACCGTATTGGTATAAGCAATAATCATTTCCATACACTCATAGGGATAAGGCGTTTGGTAAATACCTTGCTCAATGCCCTCACGAATAATGGCAGTGAGGATTGGTGGTACTTGATTGATGACCACTTGCTGTATTTTACGGTGCATCAAAGCATTTTGCGGCCTATGAACATGCTCCATCATTTCCTGTCCGCCCTGTTCATTTTGCATATTCAATGCCATGACAACGCGCAATATCCGCTCATTTACAGCTATAGTCTTGTCTGCTGCAACGTTTTTTGCCTTTGCTAGCATCGTGCTTGTATAACGCTCAATGAGCGCATCCATAATATCTTCCTTAGATTTAAAGTGATAATAGAGGGTGCCTCGAGCAATGCCTACTTTTTCCAAAATATTACTCGTACTAGTGCCATCAAATCCCTTCTGTGCAAATAATTCATCCGCTGCATCTAATATTTCATTTCTGCGTTCTTGCGCTTTTTTTATTTCTCTCATAAGACAACTCCTTATAATTGACCGACTGCCTGTCGATATATCTTTTCTTTATCCTAGCATAGGACTACTTCTGTTGGCAATAATTTCTACAAAAAAAGAATCTGCTTTACGCAGATCCTTATTTTTGTAGTTCCTCGTTCTTCCGATATTCCAAAATATCGCCAGGCTGGCAATCCAATGCCTCACAAATAGCCTCTAATGTTGAAAAGCGGATGGCTTTGGCCTTGCCGTTTTTTAAAATCGAAAGGTTCGCCATCGTGATGCCAACTTTTTCTGAAAGCTCTGTGACACTCATTTTTCGTTTCGCCAGCATTACATCAATGTTAATGATCATTGCCATAGTATTCACCTCAAACCGTTAGATCATTTTCTGATTTGATATCGATGGCATTTTTTAGAAGCTTTTGCAGCACAGCAGCAAATACTGCCACGACAAAGGAAGCAAAAATAATGACCATTCCAATAAGTATAAGACCTGGGGCATCGTCTACTTCCGCAGCATAGTATATCAGTGGCATGCCAACCACGTAAACACTACTAATAATAATTGCACAATATTTGATCTTGATTAAAGCTTTGACAGACAGCTCTGAAAATGCAATGTTTTGGTCAATATAGCTTAATAGTTTGATCGTCGTAAATAGCGCAACAAAATAAGCAATAGCCGTTGCATAGACGCCAATTAAAGCAACAATGGTTAAAATGGGAGAATGCTCCACTGTATTCAAAGCAACACGAGGCACCACCCATACACATAAGGCAAGAACGGGTATACCTATTAGAAAAACAGCTATCTTTAAAAAGAGCGTTTCTCGTTTCATCTTACGCACCTCTTTTATTTATTCTCCTGTTTAATTTATCATATAGTTTATCGTTTTTCAATAAATTTTTATTCCAATTCAAGATGCGTTATAACACCCATTATTTGGTTTACTTTACTTTTTATTGTGCTATAATCAATCCAACCATTGAAAAGGGGGTATTCGATGATTTATTCGCCAACCGAAAAGACGATAGAAACGACACGTTTAATACTTCGACTTTTTACGAATGCAGATGCACAGGAAGTAAGTGTTTTATGTAACAATTATGCGATCTATAAAAGCACATTGAGTTTACCTTATCCTTATACATTAGAATGTGCATTATCATGGATTTCCACGCATCAACAAAACTTTGAGGAAAATCGAAGTTACGAATTCGCGATAACAGACAAACAAAGTGGACAATTATATGGAGCGATAGGACTGTCAAATCAATCCCAACATCAAAGAGGAGAAATCGCTTATTGGATTGGAGAGCCTTATTGGGGTAATGGCTACGGAACAGAAGCTGCTCAAGCGATGATAGAATTTGCCTTTCAGGAGAAACAGTATCATCGTATTTATGCCCGGTATTTCCATTCCAATCCCGCCTCTGGGAAAATTATGGAGAAATGTGGCATGCGCTATGAGGGAACCTTAAAGGATCATATTTATAAAAACGGGACTTTTGAAGATATTGTGTTTTATGGCTTGCTTAATCCATCACACTAGCAACACGTTTACGAAAGAGGCACTTCCCTCGTAGATATGCCTCTCTCTCTTTTAAATACCATTTCCCACATCGCAATAATGATTATAGTGCGTAATTTGGTTGCGGCCGTTACGCTTTGATTTATAGAGCGCTTCATCCGCATGCTGGATAAGCTCTTCTACTTTCTGAATTTTGCCATGATCATTCGTACTGACACCAATACTAAATTCCAACTGAACCGTTTGATTATTCACTGTTAGTGACAGTGCCGTTAAGGTTTGATACAGGTTGTCAGCCAATGTTTGCACTGATTCACCTTCCTTTACTTGACTCAACACAATGAATTCATCCCCACCAAAACGGGCAACAATGGACTCAAAGGGCTGAA
The DNA here is from genome assembly GCF_003367505.1 of Lysinibacillus capsici. Classification (GTDB taxonomy): domain Bacteria; phylum Bacillota; class Bacilli; order Bacillales_A; family Planococcaceae; genus Lysinibacillus; species Lysinibacillus capsici. Next base: position 220,186 of record NZ_PXXX01000015.1, on the reverse strand, counting down.
AATAGTCCTGTAAAGTTTTGGCTGTATTCGTCAAAGCATCATCGCCAAATAAATGACCATTCATGTCATTGATTTCTTTAAAATGGTCTAAATCCACCATCATCAAGGCCAATTGCTGATGTTTTTCAGCCGCCTTTTCGACCATCTTTTTGGCCTGTTCATCAAAATAGCGACGATTGTAAATATTCGTCAGAGGATCAATATAGGCATTTTTTTCAAACTGCTTCTTATGATCGTTATATTCCATTTCAAACAATACATGTGAATAGTTTTCACGCTGGATTTCTAACAAAATATTTATATATTCCTTTTGTATCGCACATAATACAATTTTATTGCCTTGCTCCTCAATTAGCTTCACTAAAGAATTATAAATTAGTTGAAGTAGAGAAAGGTCATTGTTTTGTAAAGCATAATGCTTTGTCTTTTGATATAAATCTATGGCCTCACTTATACGTCCCTGTCTTTCACACAGGAAGGCATAGGCATTGAGTACCTCAAGTTGTACTTTCGAATAGGGTGGATGATGAATCGTTGCCATTAATTCTTGTAATATCGTATTGGCTTCCTCAAATTCTTCAAGCCAAATAAGTGCAACAGCTAGGTTTGTCTTCGGATGGATAATCCCTGTATAAGGCTCTTTATGCTTCATTTCAAACGCATTCGCATAATATAAACTTTTTAAGGCAAATTCCTTAGCTGTCCGATAGCTTCCCATGGATATTTCTAAGTCGCTCAGATTGTTATAGATTTTCCCCATGCTCTCCACGTGCTGGATTGCTTCAGCAATTTTTAAGCCTTTCAGCATCAACTCTTCTGATTTCTTTAAATGACCAAATGTTCCCCAATAAATGGCTGCTAAATTGTAATATTGAATTACATCAATATCGTTGCCATGTTGAAAGGTTAACTCACGATATTGTTCAAGAACACTTATAGAAAGCTGTAAATCACCCGTTTGAAAATAACTGGCACAGCTATAACGTAATAGAAGGATAGCCTTATCGTACATTTCAAGCTTAATGGCACTTTCAATTGCGGCACTACTTATTTCTATATATTCTAAAAAACGATCCGCATTATATAACTCATTAAGCGTAATCCATAGTTCTTCAAATTCTTGTGCGTTCATACCGCCCCTCCTTTTCTTCATCCTTACTTCTTTAATACTACCTTTGACCTCAAAATATTACAATTCTTTGGACTCATTTATTTTTTCAACATTAAGTAATTCAGCCTAATAAAGAAAATCACTGTGTATTTTTTCCTACATTCAATTAAAGGTTATTTTAATATGGTACTTTCACTATAATTTTCCCCTAAACAAAAAACAAGCCTCTTTCAAGAGACTTGTTAAGATTCTTCTATGCCTAGGATGGCTATTAATGCCTTCGCTCTGTTGGCACTAAGGTGAATTTCTCCGCTTCCAGCCTTTTGGAGATAAATTGAACCGCCATAGCCCTTCCACATTTCAATACGGACGCCTTCTACTTCAAATGAATATTCGGGTGGCCTTTTCATATAATTTGCGGGCTGCCAAGGGATATCCTGTAAAAACTGAGCGACCTCTTTGTCATTTTCTAGCTCAAGCTTTTTTGTAATGGTCGGCTCTAGCTTTTCCAGTTTAGATAATAAACCATATTTTCTTACGACCCCGTTTTCCTCTATACTGCCTGTTCCCATAGAAGTTAAAGTAATATAATCCCCCTGCTTGACAGGAAAATCATCCAGCACAGGATACCAATTGGCCTGTTCATATTTTTCAGCAAGCTGTTCTTCCGTCATATGATCAAGGTCCTCAGGAATCGCTCCTTCAATAAATAAGAAAACATTCGATTCAACCTTTGCAACTGTTCCGACCATCGAAGAGCCATGTGAACTGGTCCGTAATACGATGTTATGCTCCTCCTGAAAGGCTGTTGCCTGATCAGTATAGTGCGCTTGGAAATATCGTTTGGCATCAATATTGGCTACTTCTTGGTAAGCATAAAAAGTTGGATATTTTTCTTTATAGAGAGCATATAGCTTTGTTCGCGTTGTATACATCGGCAGAAGGGGCTCGAGATATGTTTCAACATACTGTTTCGGTGCTAATCCCTGAAATAGTGCTTCGTATTCAGATGCTTGATAAAGCATTTCCAACTGTTCTACCTGCTTCTTTCTCTCCGCCTCGAGCTCTGCCTTAGAATAATCAATCCCTAATGATTTCGCAAAATAGTAGGCGGCAACGAGCTTCTCATACGATAGATAGGCTTCCTCTTTATAAAATTCCTGCTCTTTCCCTGGCCACATTAGCCGATTAATACGTTCGAAATGCTCAAGCTGTCTTTCATGAAATAGTGAGGTTGTTTGCTCTGTTTCGTTCGTAAGAAGCTGCACCATCATAAACCCCACCACACAAAGTGTCAGTAGGATGGTTAATAGAGTGAAACGAAAAGGCTTCCTTCTATTGATAGACTGTTGTAGTACTTGTTTTTTGACTCGTTCTTTGCTTGCTGTCATATCACCAGCGACATTGAGTAATTCCTTCTGTATCTCATTCATGTCTAAGCACCTCCCATTCCTCCTGCTTTAGATGAGGCTTTAATGCTTCTCTTGCCCGCTTCAGTCTTGTTTTCACCGTATTCTCCGCAATGCCAAGTAGCTGGGCAATATCACGAATTTTCATTTCTTCAAAATAATAAAGGATAATAGGCTCCCGATAGGTAAGTGAAAGCTTTAAAATAGCTGCACCAATGTGTGACCGTTCCTCTGCTGCCACAAGCTCATCTCGTTGTCTATTCCCCTGAATAGGAAATATTTTTTCTAGTAATAGTAATTTCTTATAATGCCAGCTTTTTAAATAATCCTTGCTTTGATTAATCGTTAGAGTGGATAAATACGCACGCAACTGCCCACGTTCTTCATAACCACGCTGAGAAAATTTAATAAAGACCTCTTGCACAATATCCTCTGCGGTTTGTCGGTTTTTTACATAAAAATAGGCGAGACGTAATAAATGTGCTGCATGTTCTTCGATCATTTCCTCAAGTATGCCGTCCACCTCCCCTTCTTACACTATAAACGACTGCCACTGAATGACCGTTTCATTTTTTTAAATTTTTTCCTCAAGCACCTTGACCTTGGAGCATACTCCAATGTTAGGATGAATTTAGGAGGTACTTACATGAAAATTAAACAATTCGCCGAGAAATTTCAATTAACAACTGATACCGTTCGCTACTATGAAAAAGAGGGACTCTTACAGCCGCAAAAACAAGACAATGGCTACCGTGTGTATGATGCCATGTGTGAACATACAATGAAATTTATTATCGTTTTACGACAGCTAGGCTTTACGCTTCAAGAAATTAAACATTTACTGACACTCGAACAAAAGCCTATTTCAACAGCATGTAATGAAGAAACGGTACAGCTATTTTCCACAAAGATTGCCCAAATTGAGCAGCAACTACGATTCTATCAGCATGCGCTTCATTCGTTACAACTGACAAAAACGTTAATGGCTGACGGACAATTTGAAGAAAATCAAGAAAAAATTGCCTTACTCATTGAGGATATGTATCAAAATTTACTGGAAGGTCGTGGTTAAATGTCACTACGTAAAATCATCTCAATCGAATATATCCTTGCTTTCATCATCACAGCTTCTTTCTATGGTCATCTAAATTTTCCATGGCTTTATTTTATTGTGTTTTTATTGCTCCCAGACATCACCATGGTTGGCTATCTCATCAATACAAAAATAGGCGCTCTTTTCTATAATATGGGGCATAGTTTTGTGCTACCTGCCATGTTGATGGTGATTGGTTTACTAACGACTACATCAATACCTCTGATGGCTGCCCTGATTTGGCTCGCACATATTTTCTTAGATCGCGCACTTGGCTATGGTTTAAAATATGATGACGCTTTTAAGAAGACACATTTACAGCAGATTGCGTAATGAGGAGGAAAGTATGGCTAGCCATTTAACACTGCGATTTTTAGTAGAAATGGGTTAGAAAAATCTCCTAATTAAATGCTCTCTTGGGGTAGGATTCTCTCTTTAAGCTAGCTGTTCTTGTTTTGTATAAAACAGGCAGAACACTAATTCCAAGCATGGTCATTTTCAGTCAACTAGTCTCCTTTCTCTTGCATCAAAAAACCAGCCGCCCTGCACAAACAGGTGGCTGGTTTTAGCGAATTAAACTAATAATAGTATGTGGTTCATGTTTTATATCGTCATATTTATTGACCATATCCAACACGATAGCTCCATCCTGTGTTATAGCATACACCCAGACGGCATGAGGATTTTGTTCTACATAATCCTTCCATGTAAATACTTCTGTAATTTTCGTTTGACGAAGTTGTGCACCTTGCTCTATCAGTTCATTGAGCTGATGAATATCATGCTGTGCATCGACAAGAAGCTGTCCCCCGTACTTCCGTGAGTAATTTTTGGGGTCTGTAGAATGTAAAGCCGTTTGAAAAATATTGAGACGCCCTAATTCTGGAACAAAGTCTGCACAAACAAGGACATTATAGGCGTCCTGCTTTGTTGCTACAATTAATTGATCATATGGGGTTAAATCAACATAAAACTCAGTATGCTCGCTTAAAATATCACCTGTTTCCGTCTTAATACCATTTTGTCGAGCAGCAGATAAATCTTCCCATGCACGATCCATCATCAACACATCAATTCCGTTATTTTGCAGGGACGTTGCGAGCTGTGTTGTAAATGGAGAAGCGCCTACAATCACAATACCTTTCCCAGTGGAAGCTTGTAGATCTAATTTTTTCGCAAGCCAGCCAATGCTAAAGCCATGGGCAACCACTGTCGCAAAAACAAGTGCTAATGTGAGCGCTGTTAATAATTGTGCACTTTGAAAACCTACGTCTTGTAGTGCCGTTGTAAAGTAACCTGAAACGGTTAATGCTACAATCCCTCTCGGTGCAATCCACCCAATTAAGGCCCGTTCTTCAAATGTTAAGCCCGTATTAATGGTCGCAATCCAAATCGATAACGGTCGAACAATAAACATCATTGCTAGCACGAATAGTAGCATACGCCAATCAACGATTTGCCATAACGTATCGATGGTTAAAGACGACGTCAGCATAATAAAGACACTTGAAATTAAAATAACCGAAATATTTTCTTTAAAATGCAACAGCTCATGATGACTTGTTAAATGCATATTTGCCATCACAAGCCCCATCACTGTCACAGCCAATAAGCCCGTCTCATGCATGATGGCATCGCTTAGGGCAAAAACAAGTAAAATAGTAGCAAGTAACAGAGGTGATTTCAAAAACTCTGGAATTAAACCACGCTCCAAGCATTGCCCCATTACATAACCGACGACCCCTCCTAACAGGGCGGCTAAAAAGGCGGAAACAAAGAAAACGGTTAGAGATGTCCCACCTTCTAAATGATATATACCCAAAACGACCTGATACGCAAATAGCGCTAACAATGCGCCAAAAGGATCTACAACGATGCCTTCCCACTTTAAGATAGCTGCTGGTCGCTCCTTCAATTTTGCTTGTCTCAATAAAGGCAAAATAACGGTTGGACCTGTCACAATAAATAATCCACCAATGACAAAAGAGACTGGCCATGATAGCCCTGCAACAAAATGCGCGGCAGTAGAGCCTGCAATCCAAGCGATGGCTGCCCCTACTGTGGAAATACGCAATATGGACTTCTTAAAGCCACGTATTTCTCGAAAATCAAGGCTTAAACTTCCTTCAAATAATATAACGGCTACTGCCAGAGAAATAATGGTATGAAAAATAGGGCCAAATGTCTCTTTTGGAGACACTAACCCTGTAAACGGACCAATAATTAGCCCAGCGATACTCATAATGACAATGGCAGGCATGCGAAAACGCCATGCTAACCACTGTGAAAACAAACCGATAAAAATAATAAAAGGTAACTGAAATAGTAAATTGTCAAACATATGTACCACCTACAATATCCTAGGATGAATGTATATTCCCTCATTTTAGAAGGACTAAACCTGTTACCTTACATTATGTACGTATTGTGCCAAAATTATCACTTTACCTCATCATGACCATAAACGTAATCACATTATAAAGCGCTGGTGCAACCAAAGCGAAAGCTAAACATACCACTGCAGCCCATTTTGTGTTCTTAATACCACGATCATCGCCTGTCTTTAGATGATGAAAATAAGTTAATGTGAAATAAAAGCATAAAATCATAAACAAGGGGAAAATGAGTTGTTGAGCAAAGCCATGTAGAAATGTAGCCATTGAAGAAACCTCCTATTAATATCCTCTTTACATAAATATTGTAATATACCAACTCTATTTCTACCATAAAAAAAGCAGGATCCTCCACTCTGATCCTGCTCCAAATTATTTAGATGAATCTTTTTAACAATGATTCATATAGACCCACCATTAACAATCCAATTAATATTGGAATGAGGGATGTAAAACTGAAATAAAAGCCTACATCCTGATATTGTCCCGTAAAGTGAAATTGTAGCCAAGACACCTCATATGTTTCTCCTACCCCATATAAGAAAATAGTGGTAAATAAAAATAATGCCAGACATTTTAGTCCTTGCGCTTTTTTCATAGTATCACCTCATTGTACAACGGTCATTTGTTGCGCATAGCTTAAAAGATCCTCAACTGTTAATTCTGGATTTTGTCCAACCATACTATATTGGTAGCCGTTTTCTTGCCAAGCAAGGGAACGGAAATTTTCACCATCCATAACAGTGCCTTTTTGTCCTCGAATATCTATTTCTTTTTCATTTAAAATGGGACCAATATCTGCAACACTAGCATCTGCTTTAAAAATCGTGACAAAAAAGGCTAGCTCTCCATCTAAAACATAATCGAAAGAGTATTCTGGTCGTTCCTCTATCCCTTTAACCATGGATATGTTGTCTAACGTTAGACCATTTACTTCTGGTACTAATAAAAATTTTTCAAGCTGCTGCTTTACGTCGTCCAATGAAATGGATTCAGAAGTATCCTGTCCGCTAATTTCCTGAATCGTTACATCCTTTGGTAAATCTAGTGTAAATTGTTGAGCATCTATTTTTTCACCAAAATTAATCTTAGAATATTCAGTGAGCATATGAGTCCCTGCACTATCTGTCTTCATTTTTAATGTCAGCCAAGTTTTTTTGTCAATCCATGCTTCGATATCGCCAAATAACGATTCCGTTTTCTTCGTTTTTGCGACGATTTTATAGGTATCTCTACCTGCAACCTTCTCTTCTCCTGCTATCTTAATATCATGCGTATCTTTAACCATATTAAAAATAAGCTGTACCTGATCTTTAGGTGATTGCAAGCTGTCTAATTCAGGTTGTGAATAATCCATTGTGTAGGCTGTCTTTTCAGTGACATCATAGCTAATCACTTTAGCATCATTTTTAACTGTGATAACATGTTCACCATTATCGCCTGTCATTTCTATCCGTCTATTGCTATCCTTTACCCATTCCTTCACTTGAGCTTTACCACCTAGCTCTCCCATATCTAACGTATATTCGCCATAATAAGTGAGTGGCTCTTTCGATTCTTGAAGGGCTTGGTCGATAATTTCCTGAGGTGTATAAGTTGCCTCTGAATTACAGCCCACCAAGCTAAATGTCATAACAGCAATTAAGCCTGCTGCTCGGCAAGATCTTTTCCAATTCATCATTCATTTACTCCTTTATAAGGTGGTAGCCAGCAAATTACCGCTGTTCCAATGTTCTCTCTAGAAAGCAGTTCGACAGTACCCCCATGTTTTTCAATAATTTGTTTTGTAATATTTAAGCCTAGTCCTGTTCCTCGTTCACCAGCCTTTGATCTCGCATAATCTGCTTGATACATTGGCTCGAATAATTTAACAATGTCCTGTTGTGGTATGCCTCTTCCGTGATTTTGCACAATTATATACATACCTTCTTGCTTGTTTAAAGCAGACTTCAAGAAATCAAAGCCCCATTCGGGATCATTTCCAGCATTGACTGCCGCTAAGCCTATTGTTGTCCCCTTTTCCCCATAACGCCAGGCGTTGCTCAATAAATTATCAATGACACGCTGAAGTTGTTTAGGATGCACAGCATAGAGTCCATCCACGGCACAGAAGACTTTTAATGTAAATCCTTCTTCCTCACATAACGGTTCATAGTCAGACAAGGCCATGTCAAAAAATTCTTCTCCATCCACAGCAATGAGCTCTAATGTATAGTTCGTTGATTGAAGTAAGGTAAACATCATTAAATCCTCTAGCATATGCTTCATCCGATCTGCCTTCGTAACGATGACCTGCTGATATTCTGCCACCTGCTGTTCTGATAAGCCTTTATTTTGTAAAGATTCCGCATAGGCTTGGATGGCTGTAAGGGGTGTTTTCAAATCATGGGAAATACTTGCAATCATCATTTCTTTTTGCTGTTGTTCCGCTTTTAAGGAAGCCCGAGTCTTTTCAATTTCAACCTGCATCGCCTCAAATGTTTTGGCGAGTGCCCCAATCTCATCTTTTCTTACGCTTAGAGTTGATTTAACATGCTGACCTTTCGCAAAATGACGCATGTGCTGCATCAGTTCACCTAATGGCCGATTCAGTTTCCGATGAAGCAACAAGATGACAGTTAAATAAATGATAAGAAACAACAGGATCGTGCTTGCGATGACAAGCCATGAACGCTTTTCTACACCCTTTACCCAATCTGTTCGTATTAATTGAATTTCATAGATGCCAAGCAAATCACCTTTTAGATATACAGGCTCCTTGTATGTAAAGGCGTTGTATGCTTGCTGTAAATCAAATAAACCATTTAACATGCGCTCTTTCCCTACATAGCCCGTTAGCAAAGGGTTGGAGGAAAATAAAACATAGCCAGATTTCGTATAGAGGGTAATCGCCAGCTTCTCATTGGTAAGTTCCTCTATCTCCTCAAAATCGGCATTTTTTTGATAAAGCACTGGATTGTCAACGACATCTTTTACCTGATTTAGCTCTGTCCACTTGTCAAAGTACTCCGCCACATTTTTATCTTGGTAATAAGCATTAATCCACACATAAAGGCTATAAGCTCCTACTATGGGTATGACCATTACAATAAAAAACATAATTAGTAACCACGCTTTTATTTTCATAATGGTTCACCAATAAAACGGTAGCCCTTACCCCACACAGTTTGAATGAAATTTGGGTTTTTCACAGAATCCTTGAGCTTTTCGCGCAGTGCCTTGATATGCACTGTGACAGTATGAGTGTCCTCTAACGTTGCTTGCTGCCAAATATGCTGATACAGTTCTTCTTTTGTAAAGGTTTGACTCGGATTTTTAGCTAGCAGCCTAACAAGGGCAAACTCCTTTTGAGTTAATGCAATTTCTTGCTGATAAACACATACTATTTGTCGTTGCCAATCTATTGTTAAACCATTCGCATAGGCAGTATGCTCTTCTATCACGTCTTGTTTGTGGTAGCGTCGCCAGCGTCTAAGATGAGAGGCAACTCGTGCCTTTAATTCTTCTAAGCTAAATGGTTTAGCGATATAATCGTCTGCCCCCTGCAAGCCCTCCACCTTATCCGCATCTTCCTTGCGGGCACTCATCATTAGGATTGGCACATCACTCTCCCAACGGATATTTTGACAAACCGTTAACCCATCCATTTCTGGCAGCATCCAATCCACTAGCACTAAATCGAAAGGTTGCGTTTGAAAATCTTCCAGTCCCTCAAGGCCCGTAGTAGCCCATGTCACACAATAGCCCTCCTGTTCTAGCGTATCCTTCACAATGCGCCCAATCGCTGTATCATCCTCAATCAGTAGTAATTTTTCCTTCATCATTTTCCTCCTGCATTCACCTTACTACGGAAAAAACGATTTTCTCCGAACTTTACACTTTCTTTATAATTACCTTAGAGCGTATCCGCACTTTATACAAGGGGAGGAGGCTACCGATTTCATCGAAGCAGTTTTCTTCCTGCCTGGGCTATCCGCCAATTTTGTGGGGCTATCCTTCACTTTGCCGGTTCTATCCGCTACTTTAACCGGGCTATCCTTCAGCTTTACCGGTTCTATCCACTACTTTAACCGGGCTATCCGCCAATTTTGCCGTTCTATCCACTACTTTAACCGGGTTATCCGCCACTTTGCCGGTTCTATCCGCTACATCCTTCATTTTTATCCCATTAAAAAAGGAATGCACTGTGATTGTGCATTCCTTAGCGAACTAGAAAAATAAACTTAGAATATAGTAAATCAATGCTGCCATGACAGCAGAGATTGGCATCGTGATGACCCATGTTGTAACGATTTTACGTGCCATCCCCCATTTAACGCCTTTAACACGGTGTGCTGTTCCGACACCCATGATGGATGAAGAAATAACATGTGTTGTAGAAACTGGTAAATGGATTAATGTGGCACCAAAGATAATCGATGCAGAAGCTAAGTCTGCTGCTACCCCATTTACTGGGCGGATTTTCATGATTTTACCGCCAACCGTTTTGATAATTTTATAGCCTCCGACAGATGTACCAAGACCCATCGCAGTTGCTGCAGCAAAACGTACCCAGAAAGGAATATCATCTCCTTGGTGTAGGCCGCCGGCGATTAGCGCCAAGGTAATAATACCCATTGCCTTCTGCGCATCATTTGTCCCGTGTGTAAAGGATTGTAAGGCTGCTGTCCCAATTTGCATTGTACGGAAGCCTTTATTCGTTCGATATAAATTCATATCTTTGAAGATGACTTTTAATAATGTCATCATCAGGAAACCAGCTGCGAACGCTAGTAATGGTGAAAAAATAAGTGCTTGAAGAATTTTAATAAACCCAGCATAGTTCAAAATATCAAATCCTGCTGCGGCAATAGCTGCCCCTGCAACCGAACCTATTAATGTATGAGAAGAACTTGATGGAATCCCAAAATACCATGTTAATAAATTCCATGTAATGGCAGATAATAAGGCTGCTAAAATAACAACAGAACCTGTAATATCGCCATCATAGGCATTTAAAGAAAATGGGTCCACAATATCTTTTGTTAGGGCTTTGGCTACCCCAACGAATGTAATCGCTCCGACGAAGTTCATTACTGCTGCCATATAAACCGCAGTACGTGGCTTTAAGGCACGGGTCGATACAGAGGTAGCAATCGCATTGGCTGTATCATGGAAGCCGTTAATAAAGTCGAACACAAGTGCGAAAATAACGACTAATATGGTGATTAATAAGATCGTATCCATTTCGTACACTCCATCTTATGCATTACGCATAATTATTGTTTCAATTGTGTTTGCTACTGTTTGACAGCTGTCCGCAATGTCTTCAAATTGCTCATAAATATCCTTGAAAACAATCAAACGCATTGGGTCTTTTTCTTGGATGAATAATTGCTTCATTGAAGAACGGAAAATTTCATCACATTCACGTTCATTGTCCTTAATTTGAATAGCATGTTTACGCATTTCCACAAGCTTTTTACTATTTAACAGTTCCATGGCTTGTACCATTTCGTCCGTGCTTTTCGCAATATATGTGAGGAATTGACGCATTGGCTCTGTTACTTCTGTTAGGTTGTACATATTGAAGTGCGCAATACAGCCTTCCATTCCATCAATCACATCATCTAATTTATTGGCTAATGCTAAAATATCTTCACGCTCAATTGGCGTCATAAAGGATTTATTCAGCATAACGATTAGCTCATGGATTAATTTATCGCCACTTGTTTCGTATTGCTTCATTGTATCTGCAATTTCTTTTAGCGCATCTATATCTTGAATACGGGCATTATGAGCATAATAGATACCCTCATTCACGTTTTTCGCGATTTTTAATAGTGACTGAAAAAATGGATCTTGCTTATTTGAGTTGAACATCCTGTTCCTCCTGTTGAAAAAATATTGTCAATTTCTGAACCATCATAACAAAACATTTACACAATTCTACAAAATTTTAAACACTAAGATGTTGATTTTACAAAACTGTAATATAAAATTTGCCACATTTATTTTTAAGCTATTTCGCAAGTTGTAAACGTTGGAAATCAAATATTAAAAATCACTATTTTTTCTTTAAAAATGACCCTTTTTTCTTTTATTTTTATAAAAATACTTGAAATAAACTTTTTTCTGCTTATTTGTTTGTCTTGTGAAATGTTAAGGAATTGTAAACGAAATTTACATGAAAATGCTGGAATTTCATTGTTATTTTTTGACTTCCGCAGTACGCTATGTTAAAACGCAATGAGGAAAGATGGGAGTATATTTATGGATATTGATTTACTTTCACTCACAATATTATTACTACTTGCTTTTATCGCATCTTTTTTAAATGCGATTGTTGGAGGTGGTGGGCTCATCTCCTTACCTGCATTAATGGCTGTTGGTTTACCTCCAAGTACAGCCATTGCCACAAATAAACTGGCCAATACCATTAGTAATGGTACAAGTATGCTAACTTTTTTACGTGCAGGTAAAGTTGATATCAAGAAAATCGGAAAAATCCTCCCCTTTATCTTTGTAGGGTCTTTACTCGGTGCCTTTACTGTCCATCTTGTGTCCCCTGCTATTTTAAAACCACTTATGCTTGTTATGCTCGTCCTTGTAGCTGCTTATACAATGTTTAAAAAAGATTGGGGACAGCAATATCAAGAGCGTGTACTTAGTACAGCCAAACATTTAGCCTATATAGGTGCATTTGCGGCTATTGGCTTTTACGATGGCTTTTTTGGACCAGGTACGGGTTCATTTTTTATTTTTATTCTATTAATGATGGGCTATGATTTTCTCCAAGCTGCTGGTAATGCGAAAGCTTTTAATTTCACCTCAAATTTAGCGGCATTAATCATGTTTTTAGTTTTAGGAGAAGTTCATTTTCTCTATGGTTTTTCGATGGGCTTTGTCATGATCTTTGGGGCAATCCTTGGATCCAAATTTGCGCTGAAGCGTGGAACGAGCATGATGCGTGTCATCTTTATTGTCATGACATGTTTATTGATTTTGAAAAATGCCTGGGATAATTTCTTTCATTGAGACCGCCAATTTTCAGTCAATTGACAAAAAATATTAGCGTGCTATAATACTTTTGGGCTTCACCGCATTGAAGCGCAGAAGTATTTATTAGGAGGATTCACATGTTTCGAATAGAAGCAAAGAGTAACCCTCGATTTCTTGAGGCAAGCTTTATCACTATTTTAATTATCGCCATAATGGCTTATAGTATTGGCTATTTAAAGGCTACGCCGCATATCCCGATTTTTCTTGTGATTGCCCTTTTACTGGCTTATGGATTACTGAAAAAAGTACCCTTTCGCGATCTTGAGGGTGGTATGATTGCTGGTGCTAGCGCTGGACTTGGCGCCGTTTTTATTTTCTTTTTTATTGGCATTTTAATTTCCAGCTGGATTATGGGTGGAACGATCCCAACCCTTATCTATTATGGCTTTTTAACTGTGTCGCCAAACTTTTTCTTTGCTATCGTGTTTTTAATTTGTAGTATCGTTGGTATTTCAATTGGAAGCTCTCTGACAACTGTCGCAACGGTTGGTGTAGCATTTATGGGCATTGCCGGAGCTATGGATATCTCGCTAACCATTACAGCTGGAGCGATTGTTTCTGGGGCCTTCTTTGGAGATAAAATGTCTCCATTATCCGATACAACCAATCTTGCTTCTGGTACAGTTGGTGTAGACCTTTTTGAGCATATTAAAAATATGGGCTGGACAACCATCCCTGCTTTTCTTATCTCCTTTGTGCTCTATGCTATTATCTCCCCAACAGGAGCTGCTACATCCTTTGAGACAGTGGAGCAATTTAAAGGGGGTTTACTGTCTACAGGACTTATTCATTGGTATACATTATTGCCAATTGTTGTTCTCGTAATCATGACTTTTTACAAGGCACCTGCAGTCATTACATTGGCTGTTGTGTCCATTATTGGAGTAGGTCTTGGCTCTCTACTTGACCCAGTTCCCGCTTCAGATGTCTTCAAAATTCTGTTTGATGGCTATGTCTCTCAAACTGGTAATAAAGAGGTAGATGCCTTGCTCACTCGTGGTGGGATGAATAGTATGCTATTTACAATCGCGCTTGTCTTACTTGCTTTAACAATGGGTGGCCTTTTATTCACACTAGGCATTATTCAAAGCATTTTAACGAAGGTCGAAAGCTTATTTAAAAGTGCTGGTTCTGTTATTACGGGTGCTGCCATCACGGGCATCGGTGTCAATACATTGATCGGTGAACAGTACTTATCCATTCTATTAACTGGGGAGGCCTTTAAGGCACAATTTGCAAAGGTTGGGCTTGCACCAAAAAACCTTTCACGCGTCATGGAGGATGCTGGTACGGTTGTCAACCCTCTTGTGCCTTGGAGTGTTTGTGGTATTTTTATCGCAAGTGTTCTCGGTATTTCCACACTGGATTACCTACCATTCACCTTCTTCTGTTTACTTGGACCAATTCTTACGATCTTGTTTGGCTGGAGTGGCAAAACATTAACAAAGCTTTAACCATAACAAAAGGTAGCTGAAAACAACATCAGCTACCTTTTTATTTTACTCAAAATTTTTGTGGAAACACCATTTCTTACTACCTTGACTATGTGTTGTATAAAATAATTTTAATCCCTTATCGGCTCGGAAATTTGATAGCGTGTAAAGCTAGCTGTTGGAGAGAAAGCTATCATTCCAATTTGGAATCAAAATTCATGATTTTTCGCATTTCTGTTGGATGACCTCCTTTGCTATGCTCTACTAAAGGAGATGAAAGAGGATGACAACAAAAACAAAATGGAATGCTCATTTATATGATGAAAAGCATGATTTCGTGTCAAAATTGGGTACAAGCTTAGTCAATCTACTAGCGCCGCAAAAAAATGAACATATTTTAGATGTGGGTTGTGGTACAGGAGATTTGGCTAATGACATATCAGCACTTGGAGCTTCTGTGCTCGGAGTAGATGCGTCGGCTACAATGATTTTAGCTGCTCAGCAAAAATATCCTGCCATTAACTTTCAAACGATGGAAGCTACAGCGATGCACTTTTCTCAGCAATTTGATGCCGTTTTCTCCAATGCCGCACTTCATTGGATGAAGGAACCTGATGTAGTTATCGAAAATGTCTATGGTGCACTGAAGAACGGTGGACGCTTTGTTGCTGAAATGGGTGGACAAGGCAATATTGCATCTATCATTTGGGCTCTGCAAAAAAGTATGGAATCTTTACAATTTCCCTATATCGACCACTATTTCCCTTGGTATTTTCCAAGCGTCGAGGAATATCAATCAAAATTAGAAAAGGCAGGCTTTCAGGTCGAGAATATCACACTCTATAAACGCCCTACACCACTTCAAGGGCAGGATGGGCTTCGCAACTGGTTGGTCATGTTTAGTGAAAATCTTCTACAGCACTTAAAGGCTGATGAGAAAGAGCAGGTTTATGCGACATGTGAGGAATTATTAAAGCCAACTTGTTTCCAACAGAATGAATGGGTCATTGATTATTATCGTCTGCGCTTTATTGCTCGTAAAAAATAGATTACAAAAGGTTACTATTCTGTTGTAGTAACCTTTTTTCAATGCTAAGAGCGAGGCAGCAATATTACAATGACGCCTATTAAGCATATCCCTGCGCCAATAAAGTCTAAATGATCGGGCTTTTTGCCATCAATGCCCCACCCCCATAAAATAGACAACACGATGAATACCCCACCATAGGCTGCATAAACTCTGCCAAAGGTAGGGAAGGACTGGAATGTTGCAACAACGCCGTACAGAGCAAGTGCAATACCGCCAATAATGCCCCAATAAAAAGGTTTACCCTCTCGTAACCAAAGCCAAATTAAATAGCCCCCACCTATTTCACCAATTCCCGCAAGAATAAATAATAATATAGCGATCATACTGTATCTCTCTTTCTCATTTTCACTCTATTATACATGTCCTACATACTCCAATATGTAATGGTGTCCGTTATTCCGATTAAAATTAATAGGATACCTGCTGTCATTTGAATAGCTCTTCCCATTTTCATACTTTTTCGTAGGATAATACGCTTGGCATCAAAGACATAGATCAACAGAAGCATGATGATGAGCGGTACAGCGGTCGCTACGCCAAAAATACTAGGTAGAAGCAGCCCATAGGAAGTGCTCGCCACAAGGGGCATTAACCATACAAAAAATAGAACAAACATAGTGGGACAAAAGGCAATAGAAAAACTAGCACCCATTAAGAACGAGCCAAATTTCCCCTCTTTTACTACAGGCGGCAGCAGCGATGTTAAACGTTGTAGAAAGGTTAATTTGAATAAACCGATTAGCACCAGCCCTGTTAGCAGCATCATCGGCCCAATAGCCTGACGAAAGATTGGAAAATAACCGGTCATCTTTGTTTCAAATGATTGCCCAAAAAGCCAAGCACAAAAGCCAAGCACACTAAAAACAACCACTTTCCCCACTATAAAAAACATAATTTCTTGCCAATTACTGCTCTTTTGAAGTGTTCGATTGCCGTAAAATGTAATGGCACTCATATTACCTGTTAACTGACATGGAGCAAAGGCACCTATCAAGCCAAGAAGAATGGCCATCATCAGGGCAGAATGCTCATAGCCCTGTACAAATTGCGTAAGCGGTTCACTAATAAACTGACTAATGGTGGACAATATACTATACATCTAAACACCCTCTATCTATTATTTATACTAAAATAGTATAAAGGAACATTATGAATAAACAGTGCAGAAAACGGCTTTACCCATACACGCTATTACACGCTACTAAAAAATCATCATAATCAGCCGAGACATACTTTGTAAGCAAGTAAGTATCCGATACAATGTGAGAAAATTCTTTTACTGAATAGCTATGTAGAAGATTTTGCTGACAATCTGGTTCAATTACACTCTTAGGCAGCAAGGCAATACCAAGACCATGCTTGACGAAATGCTTGATTACCTCTGTTTGATTAATATGCATTGTTTGATGGCTAGTAAATTGCTGTAGCACCTGTTGTACTTCCTGCCAATAGGGCGCATATTCATGTGTGAAAAGCGTTTCCTGCTGTAAAAGGGTGAAAGCATCATATTCCTTTTTAGCAATAGGAGCAATTAAATGCAATGGTTCTTGTGCAAGCATTACCGTGTGAAGCTCACGAGTTGAGGTTAATTTGGATAAGCCCATATCGATTACACCAGTAAATACCGCTTCCCCAATTTCATTGGATTTTAAAAGTTCTATCACTACCTGAGTAGAGGGCTTTCGATGCTGGAATGCTGTAATAATAGCTGGTAATGTTGAATTCGCTATTTGCGGAGCAACGCCAATCGTAAGCTTAGCGGTGTAGCCTTTTACAAAGGAATCCATTTGTTGTAGCCCTTCATCTAAAGCGGACAGGATTTTTTGTGCCTGCAGACGAAAATAAGCACCCTGCTGATTTAACGTCACCTGTTTGCTCTGTCGATTAAATAATGGGGTTTGCAATGTCCTTTCTAAATGCTGGATATGCTTCGTTACAGTCGATTGTGTAATAAATCGTTTTTCAGCTGTTTCTCGAAAGTTTTCAGTTTGTGCTGCCACTATAAATGTGCGTAGCCACTCTGTCTCCATCGCCATCCCTCTTTCGTTTTCAACTAGTATAACGAAAAATTTGTAAGTCTTGAAACCTTTTTTCAACATAAGCGTATGTATAGCTAACGATGTCAGTAGGAGGAATGAAAGATGTCTTTTTTTCATAAAGCATTAGCAAGTATTGGTATAGGTTCAGCGACAGTGGATACAAGATTGGAGAAGGATACTTATCGTGCTGGAGAGGTCATGCAGGGTGAAATCATTGTGCGTGGCGGTCAAGTTGAGCAACAGGTCGACACGATTTACCTATCCGTCAATACGACCTATATCCGTGAGTCGAATGATCACAAACATACAGAGGTTGCCGCACTGCAGAAGGTCAAAGTAACAGAGCCTTTCACACTGGGCGCCGGCGAGGAAAAAATCTTCCCTATTTCATTAACATTGCCATTTGAAACACCGATTAGTGCAGGTAAAACACAGGTATGGATTCAAACGGGTCTTGATATTAAAAATGCGGTCGATCCGAGTGATAAGGATTATATTCGTGTCGAGCCAACAGCACTAGCAGGTCATATATTAGATGCAATTCGTGGATTAGGTTTCCGTTTACGTGAAGCTGAATGTGAACAAGCTCCTTCACGCTTCCGCGGCTACTATCCATTTGTCCAGGAATTTGAATTTGTAACCACTGGACAATATAGAGGCCATTTAGATGAGCTTGAATTAGTTTTCCTTTCTCAATCCAACCATTCTGCAGAGATTTTCATGCAAATTGATCGCAAAGTAAAAGGCATTGGTAGCTTTTTTGCTGAAGCATTAGATATGGATGAAAGCTATGTTCGCACAACGATTACGATGCATGACCTACCGACACTACAAACAAAGCTTCAGCAAATCATTTCAAAACATGCCTAATGAACTAAAAAGTAGTTGAAGCCTAACTTCAGCTACTTTTTTTATGATCAAATAGGAGGGCGAAAAGGATGATGATGAAAGCGGCATTATTTGATTTAGACGGAACATTATTAAATAGAGATGCATCTGTCGAACTCTTCATTAAGCAGCAATATGAGCGATTAAAGGGAGTACTAGGTTCCATTCCAAAAGAACAATATATAGCTCGTTTTATCCAATTAGATAAGCGGGGCTACGTTTGGAAGGACCATGTCTATCAGCAATTGGTAGAAGAATTTCACCTTGTTCATATTACGTGGGAAGAACTTCTTCAAGATTACCTAAACGAATTTAAATATAGCTGTGTCCCTTTTCCTAACCTTATCCCTATGCTAGAACAATTGAAAAGGGATCAGTTGGCTTTAGGCATGATTACGAATGGCTATGGGCATTTTCAGATGGACAATATAAAGGCATTAGCAATTGAACATTATTTTGATGTCATTTTAGTTTCGGAATGGGCAGGAATGAAAAAACCCGATCCTCAACTGTTTTTAAATGCCATCGAAAAGCTGAATGTCCTTCCTCATGAATGTGTTTTTATCGGCGACCATCCTGTGAATGATGTCAAAGGTGCTCAACATGTGGGAATGAAGGGCATTTGGAAAAAAGATAAACAATGGCAACATGTTCAAGCGGATGCCATCGTGGAGGATTTATTAGAAATACCGATATTCATTGACTCTTTCAGCCAATAATAAATAACCCATCTACTTGTTGGTAGATGGGTTTTTGTTTTATCCTATTTCACAGCTTGCTTTACTTTTTCCAGCACTTCTTCAGCTGTCGCTAGCTGTAATGCCTCTGTTGCTAAAGTCTGCATCTCTGGGACAGATAATTGCTTTAGCAAGGCCCTCGTTTTTAAAATAGACGTAGCACTCATAGAGAACTCATCTAAGCCTAGGCCTAGCAATAGTGGAACAGCATGCTCATCGCCAGCCATTTCTCCACACATTCCTACCCATTTCTTTTCTTGATGGGCAGCTTTAATGACCATTTGAATTAAACGTAATATGGCTGGGTTATATGGTTGATATAAATAGGAAACTTTTTCATTCATCCGATCTGCCGCCATTGTATATTGAATTAAATCATTTGTCCCGATGGAGAAGAAATCCACTTCTTTGGCAAAAATATCTGCCATTACGGCTGTCGAGGGAATTTCAACCATCATCCCGACCTCGATGGAAGAGCCTACTGCAATCCCTCCAGCTATCAGCTTTTCCTTTTCCTCAAGCAAAATGGCTTTAGCCGCACGGAATTCTTGAATGGTCGCTATCATGGGGAACATAATTTTTAAGTTTCCGTAGACAGATGCTCGCAGTAGTGCTCGCAATTGTGTGCGGAATAACTCCTGCTGGTCAAGACATAGACGAATGGCACGGTGACCAAGGAATGGATTCATTTCTTCTTGCAAAGGTAAATATGGCAGGTGCTTGTCGCCACCAATATCGAGTGTTCGAATAACAACGGGCTTGCCCTTCATTCCTTCCAAGACTGTTTTATACGCTGTAAATTGTTCTTCCTCAGAGGGTAAATTTTCTCTGCCCATATATAAAAACTCTGTTCGATATAAGCCAATTCCCTCTGCTCCATGACGCAATACACCATCCAAATCATTTGGCGATCCAATATTAGCCGCTAGCTCAACATGCACGCCATCTTTAGAAACGGTTTGCTCATTCACTAAAGTAGACCATTCCGCCTGCTGTACCCGATATTTTTGTGCCTTTTCCTGATAGTCTGCAATCACATCGGCACTTGGATTCACTAGGACTTGACCCGTCAAACCGTCAACAATTATAGTATCGCCATCCTGAATTGTTGTCGTAGCAACCCCTGCCCCTACGACTGCTGGGATTTCTAAGCTACGAGCCATGATGGCTGAATGGGATGTACGCCCACCAATATCGGTAATAAAACCGAGAACATAGTTGCGATCTAATTGGGCTGTCTCTGAAGGTGTCAAATCATTCGCTACGATAATTACCTGTTCGTTAATATTGCTTGGATTTGGAATATGTACTCCGAGTAAATGTGCTAATATGCGATTTGTCACATCCTTAATATCTGATGCACGGGCACTCATGTATTCGTCATCCATACCTTCAAATAATGCCACAAACATAGAGGTTACTTCATGCAATGCATACTCCGCATTTACCGCTTCGTCTGCAATTTTTTGATTGATAGGCCCAATTAATTCGGGATCATGAACCACTAATAAATGTGCCTCAAAAATTGCGGCTTCTTCTGCACTAAATTTTTCTAATGTTTGCTGTCGAATGACAATCAGTTCTTGCTCTGCTTTGGCAAGAGCGGCTGCTAAACGTTTCTGCTCTGCCTCGATATCATGAACAGTTGTTTTAGCGAATGTTAAATCTGGTTGGACGAAACGATATGCTTTCGCAATGGCAATGCCGTCTGAAGCGGCAATACCAGTGAGTCGTGTCATTGTGCAAGCCCCATTTCCGTGATGAGTGTCGTTAGTGCTGCTAATGCTTGCTCTTCGTCTTCCCCCTCTACAACAAGTGTAAATTGTGAACCTTGCTTTAAGGCTAATCCCATCACACCTAAGATTGATTTCAAGTTAGCTGCTTTTTCTTCTGTACGTATTTCTATAGATGAAGCAAATGGTGTTGCTTTTGCCACAAGCTGGCTCGCTGGTCGTGCATGAATACCTAAAGGATCGACTACTGTAAATTGTTGTGTTTTCATAATTTATTCTCCTCTTCTTGTAAGTCTGTTAAAACCATTACATTTGGATGTTTCGATAAAGCAGTTGCAGGTACGTCTTCTGTATAATCAGATGCCAGTAAACGCTCTAACACCTCACGCTTAGCTTCTCCCACTGCGAGTAACAAAATGCATTTTGCCCGCATAATCGATTGAATACCCATCGTGTATGCCTGTGTTGGCACTTCGTCAATGGATGAAAAGAAACGCGCGTTAGCTTGACGAGTAGATTCTTCGAGTGTTACAAGATGTGTTAAAGAAGCAAATGACGTACCAGGCTCATTGAAGCCGATATGACCATTTTGACCGATACCAAGCAGTTGGAAATCTAAGGGATATTGTTGCAGTAATCCTTCATAGCGAGCTGTTTCCACTAAAGGATCTACTGCTAATCCATCTGGTAAATACGATGCTAAAAATGGTTTTTGGTTAAATAAATGTTTGTTCATATAATAGGCGTAGCTTTGCTGATGAGTTGCCTCAAGCCCAACATACTCATCCAAATTAAAGCTAATACAATGTGAAAAATCAATATCTGTTTTACAGATTTTAGCATATAGTGGTTCCATTGTTCCACCAGTAGCTAACCCGAACGTTGTGGCGCCATTATTTTTGGCTTCCACGATGGTCGCTACTGCATGTGAATATAAATCATCCATTGAGGAAAATCTTTTTACTTTCACCACATATCCTCCTTTGTATCCTAGAAATGAATACGCTGACCATACTGATCAATGAGCGCATCGTTATTAGTTTCCCCTAAATTACTGCTACCAAACACTGGTACACTAGTGCCCTGTGCATGCATAAGCTCAATGATTTGAGCGAATAAAGCATTTAATAAAGTCGCACCTAACACCGTTGATACAGGGGCATATTGCAATTGGTCAACGGTTAACACACCATCACCTAATGGCACATGCGTATTCAATACTTCATCTACTACTTGCTCTAAACGCTTGCCTGACGGATGGCGCGACGGCTGGTGCTGATATTCCAGTGATTGGAGTGAAATAGTCAAAGCGCCCGCTTCCTTTGCATAGATAGCCATATCAATGGGCACTGGATTATTGGCAGAGGTTGAAATGATGATACAAACATCTTGGTCATCAAATTGCAGCTGATCCTTATAGGTGGCTAAAAAAGCCTGTTTTTTTTCATTTTGTGAGGATTGCCGTGCACCCTGATGTAGCATTAACGATTCTATGTGTATCGGTTTGACAGGCACTAAGCCACCTGCTCTATAGTAACATTCCTGTGCTAATAGCATGGAATGACCAGAGCCAAAGAGCTGGATAATGCCTCCCTTTGTGAGACGTTTAACAATTTGCTTGGCAATATGCATAAGTTGGTTGCTTTCCTGCTGTGCCACCATTGTTAAATATCGATTTACTTGTTGAAAATAGGTATTCATGTTCTATCACCTTTTCATTTCCATCGTTTCATGCAAGATGTTTGTATACCTGCTGCATATTAGTAACTATTGTCCACTTGAATTTGCATCATATAAGACCTTGCCCGCCTTAATCGTTTGGTGGAGCTTTAATTGTTCATCTAAAATCACTGCATCCGCATCAAAGCCTTGTATAAGCTGACCCTTATTACCTAGCTTCAATTGTTCGGCAGCATTAAAGCTGGACATTTTGACAAGCTCCTCCAGCGTACAATTCGTAATGTGATGCATATTCCGTACAGCCTGATCCATTTTTAAAATACTGCCTGCTAACGATCCATTTGACAAATGGGCACCTGCTTCTGTCACATGAACTGTTTGACCGCCTAAATCATATGCTCCGTAGGGCATTCCCTTTGCGCGCATCGCATCTGTAATTAAAATAAGCCCGTCTGCTCCCTTTAAGCGATAAGCCATTTCCACCGCGCCTTCATGCATATGGATAAAGTCAACAATCAGTTCTGCCTTAATCGCATCTAGCAGCAGGACACCGCCAACTACACCTGGATCTCGATGGTGGAATGGACGCATCTGGTTGTATAAGTGTGTCCCCTGTGTGGCACCTAATTGAGCCGCTTGTTGCATTTGCTCAAAGGTAGCATCCGAATGACCAATTGAAACAATGACACCGCTAGCAGAAATACTTTGCACAGCTGCCATGCCATTCGGCTCTTCTGGTGCTAGCGTAATTTGCTTAATTTTATGGCCACTTAGTTGCTGCCATTTTGTCCATATATCTAAATCTAGCTCGACAATATATTCAAGAGGCTGTGCCCCTGCTCGCTGCTTTGAAACAAATGGCCCTTCGATATGAATACCAAGTACCTCTGCTT
Source organism: Lysinibacillus capsici (assembly GCF_003367505.1). Taxonomy (GTDB): domain Bacteria; phylum Bacillota; class Bacilli; order Bacillales_A; family Planococcaceae; genus Lysinibacillus; species Lysinibacillus capsici. The sequence continues at coordinate 196,646 of NZ_PXXX01000015.1, read as the reverse complement.
CATCTGGCTGTGGCTGGAACTGTGCTACATTTTCAATAGCTCGTTCAATGTTGTCATAGCTTTGTGTCATCGTTGTAGCTAAAAAGCTTGTTGTTCCTTCTTTTAAAAGGGATTGAGCCATCGTATGAAGCCCTTCATCAGAAGCATCCATCGTATCCATTTGAGCGGATCCATGAATGTGCATATCAATAAATCCTGGCAATAAAAATTTCCCTGAACCATCAAGCTGTTCTACATCGTGGATATCAAGCTGAGGAGCAATTTGCGCAATTTTACCATCCTTCATCCATACATCTACCTGTTCATCTCGTCCCTTGCCATTCACTACTGTGATATTTCGAATGAGTAAACTCAAGAAAAACATCTCCTTCTTGAACAAGGGCTGTCGAAAGGGCATCCGTGTGCAATAGCTCATTGCCTCTGTATACCTTCGCTAACAGCCCCATTAGTTGTTACTTCTTCATTGTAATAATATTCGTTGAGCCTGCTCGTTGATAGCCAGTCTTTTCAAGTGTAATCTCTTGCCCCATTAAGCTTGTAAAGACAACTGGTGTGATGACAGAAGGTACTTGCCCTTCAATCTGTACAAGGTCTGCTTTTAATAACGTATCCCCACGCTTAACTTTTTGACCATCTGTAACGAACAGTTCAAAACCATCACCATTTAGTTTGACCGTATCTAAGCCTACATGAATTAATACTTCAATGCCCGTATCAGATTTTAAGCCAATTGCATGCTTTGTTGGGAACACCATCACTACTTGACCATCAAATGGTGCATAGACTGCTCCATCTGTCGGACGTATCCCGAAACCTGGGCCCATCAAGCCTGCTGAAAATGCCTCATCAGGCACTTCTGTTAAAGGCAATAAATCACCCGTCATTGGCATTTCGAAATCACGGAATGTCATCGTGTCATTCTTCACCGTTTCTTCCATGACAGGCTGAGCTGATGGAAGTCCTACATTGGCTGGTGCTGGATTGCCTTTTTTCAAACGTTCTTTTATGGCTTCAGCTAAAAACTCCACGGATGTCCCAATGATTACTTGGACATTGGTTTTACTAATACGCATAACTCCTCTTGCACCTGTTTGCTTCAATGTTTTTTCATCGACGCTAGCAGAATCCTGTACTAATAATCGTAGGCGAGTTGTACAATAATCCACTTGCTTAATATTGTCTTTTCCACCTAATGCTTCAATTGTATAATATGCACGTAAATCGACATCATCAGCAATAGCATTTACTTCGCCATCCTCATCCTCATCGTCTTCACGTCCTGGTGTTTTTAAGTCTAATTTTTTGATTAAGAAATAGAATACCACAAAGTAAATCGCCCCAAAGCCTAAACCTAAAGGTAATAAGAGCCATGGTTTATCTGCCAGACCAAGGTTGAGTAAGTAGTCAATTAAGCCTGCAGAGAACCCAAAGCCGTCACGGAATCCAACGAGATAGGCCACAGCCAAAGAAATACCTGTTAATACAGCATGAATACCATAAAGAACTGGTGATAAGAACATAAAGGAAAATTCAATAGGCTCTGTAACACCCGTTAAAAAGGCTGTTAAAGCGATAGAAACGAACATCCCTCCAACGATTGGACGCTTTTCTTTTTTCGCCGCAAAATACATTGCTAGACAGGCTGCTGGTAAGCCAAACATCATAATTGGGAAGAAACCCGCTTGGAAATGTCCAGCTGTTGTGTCTCCTGCAAGGAAGCGGTTGATATCCCCTTTCACGATTTCGCCTGCTGCATTTGTAAATTCACCGAAATCAAACCAAATAATTGTATTGATTACATGGTGGAGACCCACTGGAATTAATAGACGGTTGAAGAAGCCATACATCCCTACGCCAAGTGATCCTGCACCGATCATCCAATTACCGACAGCATCAATACCACCTTGAATTGGTCCCCAAACAAACGCTAAAATACTACCTAAAATTGCCATGGTGATGGACGTAATAATCGGTACAAAGCGCCGTCCACCGAAGAATGATAACCATTCTGGAAATTTCACATTATAATATTTGTTATATAATAAGCCTGCCGTAATACCGGCAATAATACCACCAAACACACCCATATTTAATTCTTCGTTAACAGTCCCTAAAACGGCGACTAAAACAAGATGCGCAATCGCACCTGCTAGAGCTGCGCCACCACTGCTATCATGTGCAAACCCCATCGCAATACCGATAGCAAAAATAATTGGTAAATTCCCTAGTATAGCATTACCAGAAGCGGCCATAATACTAGCAATGTACTGGATGGCTTCATTCGGTACGGCCCCAAGCATATCCGCTGAACCTAAACGCAATAGTAATGCTGCTGCTGGTAATGTTGCGATTGGAAACATGAGCGACTTACCGATTTTTTGTAAGAAAGCAAACATTCATTATCCCCCTTTGGTATAGTTGTCTAGACCACTTTAGTAAAAAAAAAGCGTTTTCACTAAGTTGCTATTATTATAGGCGCAATTCAAAAAAAAATAAATACTTTTTTAATATTTCGTGATGTTAAACAAAAAAAACGCACCCTAATCCAAAATTAGGGCACAGTTCTTCTTTAGCTTATGCCGTGACATCACGTTTCATAAAGGTTGAATAACTAATGACAAGGAAAACTACTGCGTATATAGCAAGTACTGTTAATGAGAAGGGCAACGTCACATCAGCAATCATGGAGCCACCACCATGCTCATACTGTGTTAAATCAGAATGTGTGAGCCAAATATATTTGACGATGTCGTATCGGCTTAAAAACATAACTATCATGCCGCCTGTAAAAGAAAGGAACATCGTTAAACCGATTGCTAATGAGCTTGAACGGAATACTGAGCCAATCAAAAAGGCAAATAATGTAGACATCACAAAATCGCCACCAGATAATAGGTAATGATAGGCTAAATCTCTCCATACAGCCTTTTCAACGACCTGTCCATTGACCATTTCTAATTCCACACCTGTTCCCATGCCGAACAAGACTAAGCCGATAAGGGCACTTACCACAACATTGACCACATACAATAACAAACCAAAAAGGAATGTTGTCAGTAATTTAGACGTTAACACTTTTGCACGGGACATTGGACGCGTTAAGAGCATTTTAATCGTCCCTGCTGAAAATTCGCTCGATACAATACTAGCTGCGGTAATGACTGTAAATAAAGTAACAAGCGTAAGCATACCACTTGTAAAGGACATAAAGCTTGCAAGACTACTATCTTTTTGACTTGGTGCATCATTCGCTAAACGATATTCAGAAATAGCCATCTGCTCTTGAAAGTATGCCTTATCTTCCTCCGTTAAATCTTCACCTGCTAGCGTCTCTTTATAAGATTGAATGGCATCCTGCTCTATGTCCTGCCAAGAGCCTTCCGTCGGGGATTTTACTTCATAATATTTGGTGATTCCAGCAGGAACAAGAATGACAAGAATCAGCATGGCCACCATTGCCCATGTTCCTTTTTTATGCCATAATTTCATCCACTCATTTTGAATTAGCTTCAGCAATTTGTCCGCCTCCAGTCATTTCTAAGAATTGATCCTCTAATGTTTTTTGATGTGGCTGTACAGCAAATAATTGAATACCCGCTTGGACTAGTTGTGTAGTCATAGCTGGGACATCCTCTTTCTTCATTTCCACCACATAGCCTTGATTCTCTGCTACAAAGTTAAAGTCACACTGTTCCAGATAAGCAGACACCTGCTCTTTTGGCTGTGCCTCCACATAATAAAACGATGAGCTTTCATTATGAATATCGCGCAGATCAATCAGCTGCCCATTTTGAATCACAGCCACTCGATCACACATCAATTCAATTTCTGATAACAAGTGACTTGAGACAAAGACGGATACGCCCTCTTCTGAAGCAATCTTACGCAGGTACATACGAAACTCACGAATACCAGCAGGGTCTAAGCCATTCGTCGGCTCATCTAAAATCAAAAATTTCGGTCTGTGCAATAACGCCTGGGCTAATCCTAGTCGTTGTCTCATACCAAGTGAATATGTAGAGACCTTTTCATGTATACGATTTTCGAGCCCAACCTGTTGAATGACCTCCTGAATTCGTTCCTTTGTTACATTTTTATGCATACGTGCAAAATGTAGTAAATTTTTATAGCCTGACATAAATTTATACATTTCTGGATTTTCAACAATCACACCAACCTTACTAATGGCTTCCTCGTAATGCTCCTTCAGTGAAAGCCCGTCGATGATGACATTGCCCTCTGTTGGATGCATAAGCCCTGTCATCATTCGGATTGTTGTTGTTTTCCCCGCTCCATTCGGTCCTAAAAATCCTGTAATTTGGCCTGGATATAAATCAATGTTTAACTGTTGAATTAATTGCTTTCCTCGAATAGTTTTCGATAAATTTTGCAATTGTACAATCGGTTCTGTCATATTTTTCACCCTTTCTAATCTATTTCGCCTGAGCATTATGCAGTCTGGCACGACAACATTGCTTTATTGACGATTCTTTCTTCACCTTTAGCTGTCTTTTACTGAAGGACGATAAAACCCTTTCATCCACTCAACTGCATCCTTATTAGCCACATCGCGTAATGTTTCCACATTCTCGTAGGCCATGATTGATCCTGCCTGCAATAAAATAATTTGATCTAAAATAGGCTCTACCTCATATAATTCATGTGTGGATAGCAAAATCGTTTGATTTTCGATGTCCGTAAATTGAATTAAGCCTTTAATCAGCTGCTCTCTCACAATTGGGTCTAGCCCAGCAAATGGTTCGTCCATGACATAATAAGGAACCTCTCGTCCAAGGGTGGCAGCCATTTTCATACGACCACGATTACCCTTTGATAATTGGCGTAGCTTTGTGCGCGTATCTACCTGTAAAAATTGTGCGACGATACAGGCTTTGTCATAGGAAAAATCTTCAAATTGCGAAGCATAATGCTGGAAAAGCTGTTCACCCGTGTAGTACTCAAAAAACAAATCTGTATCTGGTAAATAAGCAATTTTGTCAGCACTTCTACGTGTGACTGGCTTACCCTCTAGTGTGATCTCACCAGCAGTGGGTCGCAGTAAACCAGCTAAAACTTTCATAAGCGTAGATTTACCACTACCATTTTCTCCAACTAGTCCAATGATTTGTCCAATCGGAAAGGAGAAGGATAGATCCTGTAAAACTGGCTTTTTCTTATATTGAAAAGATACATTTGATAGCTGTAACATCCCTTCACCTCACGCTTTATTTTTCAAAACCACAAGCATCTCTTCCTTCGAAAAGCCTAATGCCTCAATCGATGTTAAAAAATTTTCAGCCAGCTGATTTTTCATCTCTTCCCGCAATAACTCAATGCGCTCCTCATTGCTCGTAATAAATGTACCCTGTCCTCGTTTGGTTTCCGTTATATTCATTGCCTCTAACTCCTTGTATACACGTTGCACCGTATTGACATTGACACCTGTTTCTACTGCATATTCTCGAACAGAGGGAAGTCGATCACCTAGCTCCAACTTCCCCTTCAAAATGTCTCCACAAATTCGATCGACAAGCTGGCTATAAATGGGTTTGTCACGCGAAAAATCCATCGTCATCGTAAAACCACCCTTTCAAGCCACTTCGATGCTGCTAAAAACAGCAGTAGTAATAATAACGTAATGGCTATTTCCTCAACGACATATATCGAGCCAAGCATCCATTCCATCGTCATTTCTTTCGCTTTTGGTAGATAGTGTTCGATGTTTTGAAGCGAAACTTCTCCATGGAGGAAGATCGTTCGATACAGCTGACTCTCCGTTACCCGCGCCCAACCAGCTGTGGTTACATAAAACACAATCATTGTCAGCACAATTGAAAAACGACCTATTATGCGCTTCAATTGCAAATAAAAAGCTAAAAAGAATAAAAGAACGATAAATAGCATTAATTGTAAAATCGCCAATATAATAACAATTATTACCAAAACTAATAAAATTTGTCCAGCGCTCGCGATCAGCTCATCCTTAATATTGAAAATGGCTATACTCGTGAAAAGGATAGTGAAGAGGACATAACCTACTAATGAGCAAACCAATTTTGCTCCGATAAGCTTTGTGATAGAGCTTGTTGAATGGAGCCAGCTCTCCTTTGCTTTAATATCCAAACGCATCGATGCTAAAAATTGTAAGATAGAATAGAATCCACCTAGAAAAAGGACGAGCATCGTAAATGCAAATGCTAGCTGATGCTCATGTGCAAAGAGATCGACATACTGATGTAAGATATATGGAACGATCCAAGATAGCATAAGTCCCATAAATATCCCTACTAGAAACCATGAGCGATAAAGTACCCATTCTTTTTTTAAAAGTCCTGTAAAGCTTTTCAATCACAACACCTCGTGTCATAGTGTACTAGTCACATATTACACTATGACTTTTTTGTTGGCAAGTGGTAAATACAAGAAAAAGGAAATTTTGTTTACTCAACAATTACGCTTATGCTCAAAGAAGGTATTCACCTATTAAACACAGAATATATGGATAGCACTCTAACACTAAGCGTAAGGTGGTACTTGAATGGATAAAAAAGTTGTCTTTGATTTTGAAATTGAATTTACCAATGGTGGTGGCATACAAGGGCAGGATTTTCGCCTTGATATTGATGGAGATGACATATCGGACGAAGAGCTAGCTAAGTATATTGTGGAAGATATGAGGTTGCTCATGGTTGGCAAGGTTACGATCCTAAACAAAAAAATTATTAATGAAAAACATAAACGAAAACCTCTTGATGAGCAAGAAAGGACATGAAGCTCGTTGAAAGCGATACTATTTGATTTAGATGATACCTTACTTAATCGAGATCATGCTGTCGATAACCTGTTTTATATTATTTTGGAAAAATACTATGGTGCTATTCAGGGTATGCTCAAAAAGGACATGCTGGAAAAATTTAAGGAATACGATAAAAGAGACTATGGGATTGCCGATAAAACCAATGTTTTATCATCGTTTTTTGATGCGTTTCCATCAACCTTTCAATTACCTCGCCATGACATGCAAGATTTTTGGGATCAGCAGTTTCCATATTGCTTTTCTATCGATCAACATATGTTGAAGGTTCTCCAAACGATTAAGAAGCAAGTACAAGTTGGCATTATCACAAACGGCTCTACACAGCGACAAAAGGCTAAAATCACACATACAGGTTTAGCTAGCTATTTTGATATTATTCTTATTTCTGAGGAAGTAGGCTTAACTAAGCCTGACAAACGCATATTTGAATTAGCTCTACATCAGCTCCAAGTTCAGCCAAATGAAGCCTTATTCGTTGGGGATGACTTAGCAAAAGATATTGCTGGTTGTCAGCAAGCAAGGATGAAGGGCATATGGTACAATCCTCATCGGCTCACGAATTCTACTGACATTAAACCTGATGCAGTGATTCATTCATTTGAGCAATTAATAAAAGGAAGAGCCCTGTTTAACTAGGACTCTTCCTTTGACTGTTACACCATTTTCCCTACTACTTTTACCTTCAATCTTGTTGCATTTTCTGGATGATACGCGAGAGGTGTTTCTTCTACTTCCACTAGCTCAATGGTATCCTCAAGAGCACCTGCTAATACGGCTTGTTTCACAGCCTTGTTTTGTGCATCCTTTAAGGATTCCTCACGCGGTTCTTTGGAATAAATATAAATTTGCTCATATTGACCACTAATTTGTGCAATCGAGGCTCCGATGGCATTCGCAACACCACCGTATTCAGATTTTACAATTGTGGAAACGCCCCGAATCTTTTCTGGCACAATGATACCACCACCCCCTACTAAGACTAGTGACACATCCTCTGAGGAAGTTTTCATCTTATCAATCGCCTGTTCTAGTAACGAAGAAATTTCTTCTTGAACGGCTTTGGCAAAGGCTTCATCAATATGTGCCACTAACGTGGAATCACCTACATCTGCTAAGCCTAAACGGACAGCGATATCTGTTGTCGTTAAGGTCGAGCCACCGAAAACAAGGGCCTCCTCACTGATTTTATAGCCTACACTATCCGGCCCAACTGTAATTTTGTTGCCGTTCACACGAACAATACTTCCCCCGCCAAGTCCGACTGAAATAATATCTGGCATCCTAAAGTTTGTCCGAATGTCTCCCACTTCAACTGCGACCGAGGATTCTCGCGGGAAACCATCCTGTAATACACCGATATCTGAAGTGGTACCCCCAACATCCAATACCATTGTGTTTTGAATTTGGGATAAATACGATGCTCCACGGATACTATTTGTTGGTCCACAGGCAATTGTTAAAATTGGGAATTGCTTGGCGTAGTCGATAGACATTAATGTACCGTCATTCTGGCATAGATACACCTCTACATCAAAAATGCCTTCCGCTTGTAACGCCTGTACAAAGCCCTGTGTTGTTGTCTCAATCACCTTACATAATGCAGCATTTAGAATCGTAGCATTTTCACGTTCTATTAACCCGACTGAACCTATTAATGAGGAGCAGGAAATTGGAAATTCCTCGCCATAGACTTCTTGAATCCATTCACGAACCTGCAATTCTTGATCATTTTTAATAGAGGAAAAGACACCAACAATCGCAATGGATTCTACTTGACCACGCCATTCCTCTAGTAGTTTTGTAATTTCCTGTTGATCAAGCGCACTCAATAATTGGCCGTCATATTCATAACCACCATGGGCAATGGCATAATTACCAGATAATTTATCAATCATATCCGCTGGCCAAGCTGTATAAGGGAGTACGGAAGCCGTCGCTGGATAACCTAGTCGAATGACACCAACCTTTGCTAGCTTTTTACGTTCAACAATGGCATTGGTGCATTGTGTTGTCCCTAACATCGCATGGGTAATTTTTGTTTTGTCAATATTTGCACCCTCTAGTAATTGTTGCAGTGACTTTTCAATCCCTGTTTTAATATCTAAGCTTGTTGGTGATTTCACACTGTAAATAAGCTGGCTATTATGGTCTAAAAGGATGGCATCTGTGTTTGTTCCACCTACATCGATTCCAATTTTATACATGCTCTGCTACCTCCTTTTTCACTAATTCCTCAATTGGCGTATACTCATATTCATAGCCAAAGTATTTGGGTCCAGCTGTTTCAATACCTTTTGCTGTACGCCATTTTTCATGTGCTGGTAAGCCAATCACACGCACACGTTTACCATATTTTAAGCTCTCTGTTGTAACAGGCAATAAAGTTTCATAATCCACCAAACAAATTAAGTCTGGTGTCATCGCTATAACCTGCTCGTTTTTCTCAGCTAATAAGTTTTCATTTTGGAAATGAACCTTCATTTGATCATTTTTATAAGATTCAATACCTTCAAGATTCATTTTACCTAGGTTAAAGCCACCCTTCGTTTCACGAATAACATCCACTATTTTTCCTTGGAAAAGCTCATATCCATCCGTAAGCTTTAAAAGGCTTTGTAGCTTATCGTTCACCTCTTGGTCTTTCGAGGCAATAATTTCACCAATTTTTTCAGAAAGCGTCACTATATGATGAACACCGCTTTGTTTAATTTGCGCACCCGTTGTTGGGTAGAGGCTCACTAAAGAACTAGCGCCCATTTCTACTGTTGCTGTTCGGGCGATACGCTCGGTCCATTTATTATCAATGGTTTCAAAAATACCAATATTCCCTTTTTCATCAGTGATGGCCATTGGCGTTGCCGAAATCCCATCTAAGTGGAATGTCACCATTTGTAATTCCGGAAATGCACGCCCCATGCCATCACAATCAATCAATGGTAAGCCAAGCTGTGCTGCTACTACAATAGGAATCATCGAATTGACCCCACCTGCTTCCATTGGATAGGTACCTGCAATTTTTTCTTTCCCTAAATATTGGGCAAGCTTTTGGAAAACCTTAACAAACTCATCGCCACGTGGGAATTTTTCTACTAAAACTGATGGTGCCCCCATCATTGCGGCTGGAATGAAAAAATCATCATCCGCAATTTCATCCACTGAATACAATTTTACAGGGCCATTTTTTTCGATAGCAGAAAGCGCCATTAATTTTCCAATATAGGGATCTCCTCCCCCACCTGTTCCTAAAAATGCTGCCCCTATGGCAATATGTTCAATAGCTGCCTGATCTAAATATCTCATCTATGTTCCTCCAATATGACCGTTTTTTGTACAGATACACGATACCCAACATAATAAATCACGAATGAAATAATGATGCCAATCATCGGTTGGTTTGGTAGTGCTGGCAATGCAGGGAATAAGGAAAATACCACTGGCATACAGGCAATTACAGCACCTACTAGCCAAGAAAATACACCTAATCGATTGACCCCTTCAACTTCCTGCCAGCTATCTGTTTTGCCTTTATGAATGACCCAGTAGGAAGCAATCATCACCCCTGCAACAGGCGGAATCATCGCCGATAAAATTGACATGATAGGTGTAAAATAATTTAAAATCCCTACAACGGCTAAGATTGTGCCAATTGTACCCGCCACACCTATGGCTAATCGTTCTTTGTTTTTAGCAACATCAAATACATTAATTAAGGCAATTCCACCTGAAATTGCATTGACCAAATTGGTTTTCCATGTTGCTAAAATCAGACCCACTCCACCAATAAAGGGTGTTGCGATATGCAGAAAGACTGCTGTAATATCACTTGTTTGATAGGCAATCGTTAAGACAGCTCCCACAGCAATCATTAGCACCCCTGCAGGAATAATCCCTAATGTAGCGGCTTTGAAAACGTCTGAACGCTTTTTTGAAAATTGCGAATAATCACCCGCGATAACAGCCCCTAATGCAAAGGACCCAATCGTTACAGCTAAACCATCCATAAAGCTCATATTGCCCTGTGGCTGATAATCCCGAACGAGCTGTAGTTGCTCACCAGTTAATATTTGACCTAAACCATACAGACAAATGATGACGAGCAATGGTACGGCGATATAGCTTAAAATACGCAACACCTTCATCCCATAAAGTGCGGATACGACCATAACCATACCACTAATGAATGAAGCGATTGGAATGGGTATATTCAAATGATAGATTGCTAATAAGTTTGCTAAGGCTACGCCACAAACATTGGCCTGAATGCCAAACCACCCTAAGCAAGCAATAGCTAAGATAATGGATAATATTGTACGAGAGCCCTTTTTTCCAAACACTTGTCCTGCTATATGGACAGTGGGCTTTCCTAAATCACTGCTTTGCATGCCTTGCAAAATCATGATGATCACGACAATAGCATAGCCTACAAAAGCAACAGCCAGTGCCTTTGATAAACTCATATTGGTAATCAGTGCGTTACCGACTAATAAACTGGGAATACAAATCATGGCACCAGCCCAAATAATGCCTAAGCTATACCAAGATTGACCTTTATTTTCATTTTGCATGTGACTCCCTCCTTATTTGGTGATGGATTAATGTTTTTAATTATAGAAGATAGGTAGGAGTTGAGTCTTTTGCGCAAATGAAAAAAATAATCTGAAATTTTGTTCAAAATGACAAAATTTCAGATTATTCTAATCATTAATCAATCGATATAGCATGCAAGCCATGTAGGCATCATAAAATTCCGAATATACGGTAACATCTGTGCCAATCAGCTCACTAATTTTTTTGATGCGGTATTTCACCGTGTTTTTATGGATATAGAGGAGCTCTGCACAGCGCTCCACACTAGCATTTGCATCTAATAAAAAGGTTATCAATGTCTGCAAGGCATCATGGTCACGTATAATGGGTTCAATTACAGACAAATATTCTTCAATCATTTCCTCGCCCTGCTTACTGACATCAATTGCCCTTTTCATGGAGCGCACTTCCGCTGCAGTAAACAATTTTCGCATCGGATAAATCGTATGGGCTTTGTCCCCCACCTGATTGACCAATTGATACATTTGACGAACAGACTTTGTATTTCTCATTTTAGGTGCATAAACAATTTCTGCGATTTGGGCATCATACTGAGTAGTTTCACTATATTCAATGGCAATCTCAAACTCATGATACTTATAAAAGCAATTGCCTACCAGTACAATCATACAATGGTCAATGCATTGGATGACTCTTGTTTGATAATATTTGGACAGTTGCTCTTCTAATTCATCGCGAATTCTTTTTTCGTCTGCTAAATCATGCATGTAGACAAGCCACATCATTTGAATGGCGGAAACATCAATATGAAGAAGATTGGCTAATCTTCTCATTTTCTCCCCTTCGTCATTGATAATAGCTTTAACTAAGGCATATTCACTAACCTCATCATGCTTGTCTCCCCATAAATTTATGGCTACTTGCACAACCTCACTTACTTTTTCAATTGTCTTAGCAGGTAATTTTGTATTTTCTTTAATCAGAAATAAAAATAGCGGCTCGCCATTTTTTTGATGTACTCTTTTATAGTCTACGACACAGGCGACATCACTTCTTAGCAGCTCGAGCTTGCCTGCTTCCCTCTGAAAATTGGATTGGGAGCATTCTTCAATGACATTCGCTACATCTAATGATGAATTTCGTGGCCACATCACTTGGTTCACAATGTCAAAATGACTATTGGTGAGCACAATATTCGCCTTTAAACGATCTGAAAGCATTTTCAGTGTAATTTCAACACTTCTTAAATGCTCAGGTAGTAACGATACCTTTTCTAATGTCTCTTTGACAAAATGATCATTAACGCCTTGATTACTAACAATCGCTTCCATAACCTCATAGATAACCTCGTTATAGCGCAGTGAATAATCATTTCGCGGCATACAAATGATAATAAAGCCTTGTGCCTCCGCTAACGCAAGCACTTCTTCTGGAATATCAGGCAATACAATGCCGACATAATATAAAATAAGCCCCAGCTCTCCTAAATCATGTAAATGCTGTATCGTTTCACATTGCTGCTCCACACTATCTCGAATGGAGTAAAAGGAGCTAATGACAAGCTCCTCTGCATACCATTCCTCCTGTACACGGTTAATAATTTTCGAATAAAAATCAACATTCGATACCTCTAATACAGATAGAGATGATACGGTACGGTGCAGATTATCTCGCCCTGTTAACACCTCTGCGCCACGAAAAGATGGCAATTGTAATAATTCATTGACCGTTACCCCATGTTCCACCACCACTTTTCTTTACAACTCTTTTGAAGAAGAATACCATATCCCCTACTATCTTTCAAAATACAGTTTGCTCTCTATTTTAACTGGTAGCTTGTTAGTGTTAAAATAGTAACTAAATGGATAAGATCAGAGAGGAAAATGAGGATGTCTAATCAGACAAAAACCATTGGTACAAAAATCCGACACAGTCTACAGGCAGATTGTCAAAGCTGTTTTGGCTTGTGCTGTACCGCTTTAAATATTGTGGCTTCTAGTGATTTTGCGATCAATAAACCCGCAGGCACGCCATGTCCTAATTTGCAGGATAACTATAGCTGTCACATACATAGTCAGCTACGAGAGACAGGTTTTAAGGGCTGTACCGTTTTTGATTGCCTAGGCGCAGGTCAACAGGTTTCACAGGTGACATTTCATGGACAGGATTGGCGACAATCTCGTGAGCATGCTGACAAGATGTTTCGTGTTTTTCCTATTATGGAACAGCTTTACGAAATGATTGCATATGTGGCGGAGGCTTTGTCCTATCAGGTGGATAATATGCTTTATGAACAGCTAATTGCTCAATTGAAGCACCTACAGCAGACAATAGCTCAGGATGCAGATACCTTATTAGCATTGGATATGGTAGCTATTCGTATGCCGATCAATGCACTATTGCTCCAAACTAGCGAACAAATTCGCCAGCAAAGTGTGAAGGGAAAGGCTTCTAGAAACTTGAATCAGCGTGGGGCTAATTGGATGGGCAAAAATTTAAAAGGCAAGGATTTACGAGCGACTGATCTAAGGGGGAGTTATTTAATCGCAGCTAATCTTCAAGATGCGAATTTACAGGGAGTAGATTTCATCGGGGCTGATTTGCGAGATACCAATTTACGAGGTGCTGATCTTTCAACAAGTCTGTTTTTAACCCAAATGCAAATCAACGCCGCACAGGGGGATCGTTCGACTAAATTACCTTCCTATATAAAACGACCTGCTCATTGGCAATAAAAAAAGGTAGATGGCGTTTTACGCTCATCTACCCTTTTTCATTAGGCTTGTTTCTTTTTATAAAGCACAGTAGCCGCCACTAACACAAGTAAAATAGACTGTCCTATGATTGTTTCCACCGTTGGATAGAAGCCCATCAAGCTAATAACAGGTAAGCCATCAACAATCGTTGTGGACAGATTATCTGTCAGCTGCAAAGTATGCAGACTGACACCAATAATTTTAAAGGCTAGCACATAAATTAAAATAGTTGCTACTGCAAAAAATTTGTGAATTGGAATTTTGCCACTTGCTTTAAATAACACAACTGCAAGTACAGCAAGAATGAGCAGTGCCACCACAATTCCAAGTATAAACTGCGACGTTTCCATTTTAGGTGCAATCCCCGCATAAAAGACTAGTGTTTCTGCACCTTCACGGAAGACCGATAAAAAGCTAATCATAGCCATCGCAAAAATAGAGCCACTCGAAATGGCATTACCCATTTGTTTGGAAATATAGCGATTCCAACTGACCACGCTTGATTTACTATGCAGCCAAATACCCACACCGATCATCATCGCTGCAGCAATTAACCCTACATAGCCTTCCATTAACTCGCGATTCGTATCAATCGTTGCCGAATTTAAAATCGTCGACATAAGGATGGCAGCTACGGCGGATAATAGAACGCCGACAAACGCTCCGACATAAATCCATTTGCGCATGTTGTTTTGTCCTGATTTATTAAGGAATGACACTAAGGCTAAAATAATCAGTAATGCCTCTAGTCCTTCGCGTAATAAAATTAACGCAGCGTCCCAAATGGTGTAATCGGTATCCCCTTGAATTAGCTCAATTTCAGTACGGAATGTATTTAATTGTTTGGTAATAGCTTGCTGATCGACGTTGGATTTTAATAAATCACTCGCGATAATCGGCATATCACTTTCAATTTTCGTGTAAAGACTACCATTACGTGTGGAGATTTCAATTTCTACGCTTGGCCAAATGGTAATAAACTCACGTATTTTATTTGAAGCCGCCTGGTAATCACCAGCATTGACAAAATCATTGGCCTCATCTATATAGGCAATTAATGTCGCTAATGAATACTCCCCCTCTACCACTTCGGCTGTTTCTTTACCAGCTACAAAATCCTCAATCGTTTGCTTTAAAGCAGCAAATTGAGATTGCATAAGCGCTACATCAGGCTCCTCAGCAGAAATAGAGATACGAAGAAATGCCATTTGTGTTTCGATTTGCCCGTACATTGCGATACTTTGTTCACGCACAGGTCGCTCATTTTTATTCCATTTACTATTAAAATCTTTGTAGGCTTCATCAATGGCCTGAATATCAC
Source organism: Lysinibacillus capsici (assembly GCF_003367505.1). Lineage (GTDB taxonomy): Bacteria > Bacillota > Bacilli > Bacillales_A > Planococcaceae > Lysinibacillus > Lysinibacillus capsici. Next base: position 181,204 of record NZ_PXXX01000015.1, on the reverse strand, counting down.
CACTTGCTAAAGCTTTTTCAAAGTCTGCCATTATCGGCTTAAATTTTTGTCCAAACTCTGCTCGCTGTGCCGCTTCATCCACTGGATTTTCAAGCTTTTCTAATGCACGCAATGCATTGGATAGTGCGGATAGCGCCTCTAAACGTTCATCCTTGGACGTTGCCTCAGTAGCCTGTGCAAGGATTTCATCAACCTTTGCTTTTGCCTCTTTCTGCTCTGAAGATACTTTAGCCCAATCAATAGCAAATTGTTCAAGTGCCTGCTTGGCCTCTGCCTCTTTATCCTGCTTTGTATTCATCAGTGCATCACTAATCGCAATATAGAGATGACTATAGGACTGCGCAGCTTGCACAGGTAAAGCTAAAGTCAGCATAAGGGCAAACACGATACTACAGCGCGTTAAAAAGTGCTTCACCTAAATAACTCCCCTTTTGTACACCAGGGAAGCAAGCAAACACGGCACTGCCTCGATGGGTAATGTACTCATTCATTTTATCCATACGCCCTAAGCTATTTTGGATGGTTGTAAATTGGGCTGGATCTTTTTGAAAAGAAATAAAGATTAGCCCCGCATCATGGGTCCCTGTATTCGACATCACGCCTGACGCATAAGAATAAGAGCGTCGCAAAATACGCGCACCTGATTTCCGCGCCAAATGGACATGTGATGTATCAGGCATAATATAATTGCCCTTATCATCCTTTGCCTCTACATCAAAATCATCGAATTCCTTTGTTTTGCCAAAAGGTGCCCCACTGTCGCGGTAACGGCCAAATGTTGCCTCTTGATCTTTCAATGATGTACGATCCCAAGTTTCAAGATGCATTTGAACTTTACGTGCAATTAAATAAGAGCCACCCTTTAACCAGCCTTTATCCACCCACACGACCTCATTTAAGTCTTTTTCATCCGTAATGGCTGGATTTACAGTACCGTCCTTAAAGGCGAAGAGGTTTCGTGGTGTCCCTCCACTAGCTGGAAACGAGTTAAAGCCCGCCTGTGACCATTTTATTTCTACTTTACCTGAAGCAGCTCGTACTAGATTACGAACAGCATGGAAGGCTACCTGCGGATCATCTGCACAAGCCTGAATACACAAATCACCACCTGTGTATTCTTTCTGTAGCTGATCTTTAGGGAAATGTGGTAAATCCTTTAGCTCCGCTGGTTTTAAATGCTGGATGCCCAGTTTATCAAATAATGAAGGCCCGACACCAATGGTAATGGATAGATTAGATGCATCTAAGCCCTCTGCCTCTCCAGTATCGCCAGTTGGCACTCTTGTATTTGTCGATACATCGACCATGACTTCACCATTCATTAAACGCACAACAAGGGGTGTCCATTGCTGGAACAACGCTTGTAGTTCCTTCTTTGATGTCACTAATACATCTAAAGAAGCAAAATAAATATTCGTCTGTACAGGTGTCACAATACCTGACTGATGCTTGCCATAGAAATTGACCTTATTGCTAGCCGTCGTGCTATCTGCTACTGGCTCAAAGACATCATAGCCCATTGCTTTCATGACACCACCCAAGCCAGAGGCACCGATGGCAACACCTGCCACACCGATACCTGTTAGCTTTAACATATCACGTCTAGAAATTTTTTTATTTATAAATTTTTCCTCGTTTGACGTTGTCATTGTTTATGTTCACTCCAAAATGATACCCATTTGACTTAATGGTTCTCCAAGCTGATTCACCGCTGCTGCCAGTGCTTTTGTGTTTTCCTCCGTTAATTCTTCGTAAGATATATAGCCACCATCAGCCGTTGTATGCTGTGCTAATAAATCATCTACTGCTTTGAATTTTTCATCAAGTGTTGCCACTAATGTAGAATCTTTTGCTTCTAATTTTGAGCGTAAAATCTCAAAGATTTTTTCTGCGCCTTCAATATTCGCTTTAAAATCATAAAGGTCTGTATGAGAGTAAATTTCTTCCTCACCTGTAATTTTAGATGTTGATACTTCATTTAATAAATCTACTGCACCTGTAATCATTAAGTCAGGTGTCACTTCCACTGTTTGCACAAGCGCATGCAATTCCTTCGCATCTGCAAGAAGCTGATCTGCTACAGCCTCATAACCTTTTGTTGTATTTTCTTCCCAAAGAGCATACTCAAGCTTATGGTAGCCTGACCATTCTTCCTCACCTTTACCTTCTTCTTGAATATCTGCTAAACGTCCATCGATGCGAGGGTCAAGATCACCGAAGCTTTCCGCAATTGGCTCAGAGCGTTCAAAATACATACGTGCTGGCGCATACGCTGCCTTTGCCCCTTCAATATCGCCTGCTTTGAATAGGTTCACAAATTTCTCTGTATCTAGTAAAAATTGATCCATTTGCTCTAACGCAAATTGTTGATAGGCTGATAATTCAGAAGATAAATCCACCTCTTTTGTAGCTTGCTCCGCCTGTTCTGTTGCTGGCTTATCTTCTTTTTTTACTTCTTCTGTATTGCCACAGCCAGCCATTAAAATGCCTCCTGCTACTAATACCGACAAAAATGATTTGTTTTTCATACTTCGTACCTACTTCCGAATTTGTTTTATATTGTGATGATAATGATTATCATCATCTATTGCAACAACTATTTTTGTAAATAGAAAAAAACGTCATTTTTCAGTTATTCTTTACGAACAACTAGAAAAAAGACGTTTTTTCTACAATATAATGATTCTAATCTACAAAATTTTTGCTTGTTTCAAATTTTCATGTTTTCCATGTAAAAGGTAATAAAGCACAATCGACACTAAAATAACAAAGACCATCGAGAAGAAAATCGAGCTGTAGCCCATAGATGGTACAAATAAGCCTAAGAAATAAGGCCCGACACCTAAGCCTAAATCATAAAAAATAAAATACGTAGATGTCGCAAGTCCTAAACGCTCATTTGGTGTTACTTTGATGGCAATTGCCTGTGCCACCGAGTTGAAGTTTCCATAGCCAATCCCGATACAAGCGGCAGCGATTAAAAAGGCAATCGTAGTTGTTGCTGAGCTAAAGGCATACATGCCTATTGCAAACAACACTAAGCATGGATAGATAATGATATTTGCCCCTCTTGTATCAAGCAATTTCCCTGTAAATGGACGTGTAGCCAAAATGACAATAGCATAGATAATAAAGAAGTAGCTACCTGCTGATACTAAATCTAGCTCCTTTGCATAAAACGTCATAAACGACATCACACCTGAATAAGCAAAGCCAATTACAAGTGCCACAAAGGCAATCGGTACTGCACGCATTTCAATAAAGTTCGTCACTTTAAACCCAGCCTTTACAGCTGTATCCTTCGCTTTTTTCGGTGCATCTGGCACGGTCACAATATAATACATAAAGAAACAAATAATCGCTAACACAGAATCAACTGCAAAAATCATACGATAATCTGCAAATAGCTGTGTTAATAATATTCCAATGAATGGGCCAATGGCTGTGGCTAGAATAGCGCTTAAGCTATAATAACCAATCCCTTCTCCACGACGCTCAGCTGGTAAAATTTGCGCAATAATGGTACCTGTTGCTGTACTGGCAATCCCTAGTGCAATCCCCTGTACTAAACGATTGATCATCAGCAGTGGTAAATTGCCTGCTATAAAATAAGACATTGTTGATAACATAAATAATAATAGTCCACAAAATAATGTTTTTTTGCTACCCCAGTCTCCAATAATACGCCCTGTCCCAAGACGACCTAATAGTGTCCCGATAATAAAAATACTCGATACAAGCCCCGCTGTACTTGTAGAGGCATTAAAATGCTCCACCGCATATGCTGCTATCGTAACCATTAATAAATAAAAGATTAACGTAATGGTAAAATTAATAAGTGAGACAATTAAAAAATCTTTTGTCCATAGTTTCTTTCTGGTTGCTTCCACGTTGCTCTCTCCTATTGATTAATATTCATACAAATTCTTGCTAAAACCTGTGTCGCAATGTCAATATCTTGTTTTGGCACGCCTGCCAAAGCCTGCTCAAAAAATGGATTTAGATGCGACTTTATTTCCAGCACAAGCTCTTCCCCATGCTTTGATAGGTGTACCAGCTTTTCACGCTTATCCTTGCCCGTCATCGTTTCCACATAGCCTAGCTCCACCAGTTTATGTACAAGCTTCGTGACACTTGGCTTCTCTATAGACATGAAATTCGCGATATCTACAAATGAATGTGGACCCTTATCATTCAAGAAACGAAGCACTGCCCACTGTGAGCTATATAACTGATAGGGTTCAAGCTGCACATTCAGCTGATTAATAAACGGCCGATACATTAAGCGGTACTGATTAAAAAATTCCTGTTCAATTGTCACACTATCACTTCCTTTTATATTAGTTAGCCTAGCTAACTATATACCTAAAAACTCTATTTGTCTAGTAGGAAATAAGCGAAACATCGCTCTTGGGGGTGAGTGGTATCCTGCTCTATCCACTTAAACGAGGCGTATCCTACACTTTCTCTGTTCTATCCACCACTTTGCGCGTTCTATCCGCTACTTTCCTTGTTCTATCCGTCACTTTCAGCAATCTATCCACTTACACGAAGCGTATCCTCCACTTTCTCTGTTCTATCCACCTACTTCAAGCGCCCTTTCTCTCTACAGCACTAAAAGCTACAATTCAGACCGCTTGAATTGTAACGCTTAGTTCTCTATTCCTTAATCCAATATTTCCGATACTTTTTGACACCCTCCGCTTTCAAAGGGAGTTGTTGCATCAACTTGTACGCTAAATCGGGAGAGTCAATGCCAAAGAATTCGCGGAAGCTTCGATTGGTTACCTGCTGCCCGACTAGTAACCTGTAGTCCTCTAATGTTCGAACCAATGCATCATCGTCCACCAATCCACAGCGTGGGCACGTCCATTTTTTATAGTGATACGATAATCGCTGCCCATTAACACACTGTGGACATAGCACACCTTTCACTATTTCCTTAAACGGTACCTCTACCTCTTTTTTCAACTTAGTTTGCAGGGATAATAAAAGGTTGGCGAATCGCAAAAGGTCTACTCTTACTCTAGGTTGATGCCGCTCCATCCATTTTTGTAAATAAAATCGTAACCCTGCCACATGAAAGATAGGCAGCCCGTCAAATCCCTTTGTCAAAATACCATTTTTCGTTGCCAATACCACCGCATGCAAAACTGGTAAATCAATGCGTTCCTTCTGTAATAGCTTCTTCATCCATACTACATGCCGTTCCAGCTGAAGAAATGGATCCGTCATGCCTTCGACCGTATCATCTGCGGTCGTACGTGTTAATTGAGCGAACGAAGCATCGTATGAAAGTTTGCCTGTAATATTTTTGATTTCTAGGATTAGTAAAAAGTGAGGACAGAGAAAGACGGTGTCCATTTGATGGGTAGAACCGAAGTCATTCATTGTTTGAAAGTCATGAAGAAAATAGTGGGGGAATGGTAAGTCAAGTTCAAGCCATTTTGCATCAACGAACTGTTCACCAGCGAATCCTGCTTGTAGGCGCCTTAAATGCTCACAATATAATGTGTATTTACTATGGGATATAGGAAGTCTTTGTACAAGTGCCTCTAGCATCTTTTGCGTCTCTGATGTTTGACGTTCTAATAAAATCATCTAATCACCTCCTGCCATGATTATATAAAAAAAGAACCTCAATGAATGAGGTTCCTAAAAACTTACCATATATAATGCCTAAAATAAAAATTCCCCTATTTTCGCTAGAACAAAAGACTTTTCTTTCGAGCATCATTCAATTTTGATTAGTACTTTTCTAGACATTCTTCCGTAATAAATATAGAAAATAAGGTGCGCCAATAAATGCAACAACAATCCCAGCAGGAACCGTTGCACTTGCAATAGCAACACGTCCAATGGTATCAGCAAGCATTAGCAAGCTTGCGCCAATGAATAGCGTCAGTGGTAAAAAGAATTGGTAGCGTGGACCAACGAGCTGTTTTGCAATATGGGGAGCCATCAAACCGATGAAGGCTACTCCCCCTGTTACGGATACCGCGGCAGCCGCTAGTGCAACCGCAACAATTAATAATCGGAAACGTTCTCGCCCAATGTTCATACCAAGACCGACTGCTGTTTGCTCCGTCATGGCCAAGACATTTAAAACGTTGGCTTTATAGAAAATGTAAGGGATGCCCAGTACAAGCCAAGGCATTAGCGCCCAGAAAAATGGCCAATCTGTTCCCCATACATTTCCGGCTAGCCATTGTGCAATAAATTGTACATCGCTCCGCTCAGCAGAGGATATTAATACCATCATGATCCCTGATAAGGCTGATGCTACGCCTACCCCTACTAAAATAAATTGTACGGGATGGACACCCTTATTACGCTGATAAGAGAAAAAGTAAATACCCAGTGCTGTCACTAAGGCACTACAAAAGCCGACAATCGGTAAAATATAGGCAAAGTGAGGAAGGTCGCCATCTACTAGCAAATAAAAGACAGTAATCCCAACACCTGCGCCAGCACTGATACCTATAATTCCTGGGTCTGCTAAATCATTGCGGGTTACGCCCTGTAATACGGCCCCTGCCAGTGCTAATGCCATACCCGCAGCCGCTAGCACAAACATTCTAGGTAAACGGACTGAAAAGAGTACAAAGGACTCTTTAAAACTACCATCGCCCAATAAGGTTGGAAGAATTCGGTCAATAGAAACCGAAGCAGCACCTAATGAAATCCCTAAAATAAAAATGAACAAGGTTACCACAAGCCATATGAGTAACCATTTACGCTGTTTTTTGCGACCTTCTTTAAACAAATTGACGTCCTCCCTTCCGCACTAATAATAGGAAGAATGGAAGACCTAAAATCGAAATAATAGCGACAACTGGCGTTTCATAAGGTGCGTTAATCATGCGCCCTGCGAAATCAGCCAACACCATGAACCAGCCACCAACAATGGCACTCATCGGTAAGACAAAACGATAGTCTGTCCCAACAAACGCGCGGACAATATGCGGTACCATTAAGCCAACGAAAGCTAGATTTCCGACTAGGGCCACAGCAGAGCCAGCCAGAATAACCACAACGAACATCATTACACCCTTTACGAGCGTAGTATTTTGTCCGACACCCACTGCTACTTCTTCATTTAAGCTTAAAATCGTTAATTGACGACTAAAAGCAAATGAAAGCAGTAAGCCAATAATAATAACGGGTACGATCAATAATGCCTGCCATGTTGTGCCAATGAAACCGCCACTTGTCCACATCGAAACATCTTTGGAAATTTGAAATAAAATGCCCGTCCCTTCAGCGATTGCCTGTAATAAGGCTGTGACAGCCGCACCAGCTAAAACAAGCTTTAAAGGGGAAAAGCCTTTTTTAGTAGAAGCACCAATCCCATAAACTAACATCATACCGATTCCCGCCCCAACAAAGCAGGCTAAAATTAACGTATAATACGAGAATTTAGGGATAAATGCCATTGTTAAAGCAAGGGCAGCATTTGCCCCTGCCGTTAAACCAAGCAGCCCTGGATCAGCTAATGGGTTCCGTGTAACCCCTTGCATAATCGCCCCAGCAACTGCGAGGGCACTCCCAACAAAAATAGCTGCAATGATACGAGGAAATCGAATTTCACGTAAAATCGTGTAATGTTTACCTCCACTTTGTCCGACAATTGCTTGAAAGACATCTTGAATGCTTGTATTCGCTGCCCCTAAGCACAGCGAGATACTAGCAGTACCAATTAATACAATCAATGCAAGCAATACTTGAAGCCAAAATGGAAGCTTTCGAAACTTTGTCATTCGCCTTCGCTACTCTCTACTAATTATTGTAAAAATTTCTCTTCAAAGAACTTCAGTTGATGTTCTAATGTGATAGGGTCATTGAAATAAAAGGCATTTGCATTCACTTCAAATAAATGACCATTTTTCACTGCTTCTAAATCTTTAAACCATGCTGCATCTGTAAAGGAATTATCTTGATCTTGGAACATACTGAAGATCACGTAGTCACCTGCATATTCCCCTAAAACTTCTTGAGAAATAGCATAGTAGCCAGGCTCTAACGCTGTTTCTTTTACTTTCTCAGGCATTTTCAAGCCCATTTCTTGATATAAAATCTCTGTTCCACGACCCCAGTTATCGCCATAAATATAGAACTGTTTATTAAAGTTCTCTGCTACTGTTACAGTCGCATCTTCACCGATTTTTTCTTTAATCTTTTTACCAGCTTCAGCTGCACGTGTTTTAAAATCTTCTACCCAAGCAGTTGCTTCTTTTTCTTTATTTACAACTTTACCGATTTCGATGAACTGCTGTAAATAGTCTACTTTACCATACGTAAATAATACAGTTGGCGCGATTTCTGCTAATTTATCAGCATTTTCAATACCATTTAAGCCAATAATTAAATCTGGTTCTAGCTCAAGAATTTTTTCAATATCTGTATTTTCAACTACAACAGCATCTTTAATCGCATCTTCGAAGTTGGGATTTTTTGCTGCCCATGCATCTACACCAACAACATTTACATCAAGCTGTAATAAGCTTCCTACAAAAGAAGATAGTACAACAACACGTTTAGGATTTGCTGGTACTTCTACAGGACCTGACTCTGATTGATATGTGATTGTTTCTGTTGAAGCTTCCTCTTTTGAGCCTTCATCAGCCTTCTCTGTTTTTTCTTCCTTACTGCCACATGCTGCAAGTACTAGCACAAGCATCATAAACATTGGTAATAGCCACTTTTTCATTGTTATTCTCCTTTTAAATGGTTTGTAATAAGTCATATGTAATGCACATTGGTTTGTTCGTTCGTGGATCTTTGCCAATAACTGCATCTATATTAAATACTTTTTTCAATACTTCTGGAACCATCACTTCTTCAGCCGTTCCGAATTTTACAAGCTCACCTTGTGAAAGCGCTACAATATAATCTGAAAAACGTGCCGCTTGATTTAAATCATGGAGGACCATGACAATCGTGCGCCCCTGTTCTTCATTCAGCCTGTAAAGTAGCTCTAAAACTTCTAGCTGATGAGCCATATCTAAATAAGTTGTCGGTTCATCTAAAAAGATAATGTCGGTTTCTTGGGCCAAGGCCATCGCAATCCATACGCGCTGACGTTGTCCACCAGATAAAGCATCTACAGATTGTAAACGGAATTCTTCTGTTTTGGTTACCTGTAAAGCCCAGCCAATAACATCTTTATCTTTTTGTGATAAATTCCCGAAGCCCTTTTGATAAGGAAATCGACCGTAGGATACAAGCTCTTCCACTGTTAAACCATGTGCACTTTCTGGACTCTGTGGTAAGATTGCCAGTTCTTTTGCTAATTCTTTTGTTTTCATCTTGGAAATATTTTGACCATCTAATATGACCTGTCCACTCTCATGCTTTAAAATCCGTGTGATAGCTTTTAACAAGGTTGATTTTCCACAACCATTTGAACCAATGATTGTCGTGATTTTGCCATCAGGAATTTGCAGCGATAAGTCATGCACAATCGTTTTATTCTCATAACCAACACGAATCGATTCAACTTCTAAACGCAAATCGGACCCTCACTTTCTTTTTACTTCTTTCCATGCTATGATATTCAAAGCTAAAAATGATAATCATTATCACTAGAATTAGTCTAGTTACCTGATAAGATTTTGTCAATTACTTTTTTACTATTTGTTAAGGATGTGGCAATAAAAATGCAGCATGTGTATGATGTGACAATTATTGGCGGTGGCCCAGCTGGCTTATATAGTGCCTTTTATAGTGGTTTACGGGGTTTAAAAACAAAATTATTAGAAAGTCAACCACAGCTTGGCGGTAAAGTATTACTTTATCCTGAAAAGCTGATATGGGATATTGGGGGACATCCTCCCGTTTTGGGTGAACAATTTGTTAAACAATTAATCGAGCAAGCCAAAACATTTGATCCTACAATTTTGACAGGTACAAAAGTAGATTTAATTGAACGTCACAATGATATTTTTGTCATTCATACAGCAGCTGGTGAAAAGCATTATTCTAAAACGGTACTGTTAGCTGTAGGTGGCGGCATTATTAGCCCTCAAAAGCTAACACTTGAGGGCGCTGAAAAATATGAAATGTCCAATCTACATTACACTGTGCAATCGTATAAACGTTTTGTCGATAAGGATATCATGATCTCAGGCGGTGGTAATGCAGCCATCGATTGGGCTGTTGAATTAAGTCCGATTGCCAAAAGCGTAACGGTTGTTTACCGCAAAGAGAATCTATCAGCACACGAAGCCACTGTACAGGAAGCACTGGATGCAGGTGTGCGCATTGAGTGTAATACAACGATTACAAAGCTTTCCGCAAATATTGATAAAACGGCTATTCAATTAGTCACATGTGAGAATACGATCACGAAGCAAAGTTATACGCGTCAAATCGATGAGGTAATCGTCAGTCATGGCTATAGTCGTGAGGCGTCTCTTGCATTTGATGAGGCCATTGCCATTCCGAAAAAGGATGATTATTATGTTGAAGGAAAGGCAACAGGTGAAACAGCACAACCAGGTATTTTTGCAGCAGGTGATATTTTATCATTTGATGGAAAAATTAATTTGCTACTTGGCACATTCCAAGATGCCGCCAATGCAGTCAATTCTATTAAAACGTATTTAGAACCAACTGCCTATCGTCATGGCATGGTGTCCTCGCATAATGAGCTATTTAAAGAGAAAAATCGCTCTATTATCGAAAAGCAATTTGCACCAGCCCATTAAACCTAAATATAACCCTCTTAAGAGTCTGATCTTAAGAGGGTTTCTAGTTTTTATCTAAATAAACTTAATAACGCTCCCATCTGTCTCAACATATTTACTCCATTTGTAATCGTCCCAGCATGCCCCATAATTGTATTTAAATGATCTGGTAAATTTCCTAATCTAGGACCTTGCTGTTGTTGATTGGGAGAATAGTATGGTTGCACCATCCTACCTCGAAAAGGTGGGCCAAAATATTGCCTATTGTTTGGCGGATATGGACCTCTTCTAGCATTCGGCTGAAAATATGGCATTTATACACCCCCTATCTGAAAGCTTCTCACTAGTATATGTAAAAATTTTTATAGCGAATTAGACTTTTGAAGAAGAGGTTAAAAATAATAAGGGAACCATACTAGTTTCCCTGTCATACTATAAGAAAAAAGAAGGTGGTACTATACAAGACTCTCATTATCTTACCTTTTTAGCTAAGTTCGGGGTCGGAGGCGCACATCCTGGGGGCATTAATCTATCAAAGGCTGTTTTGCAAGCGGAGAATATCGAGCAAAACACACATATTTTAGATGTGGGATGTGGTACAGGGCAAACGGCTGCTTATTTAGCATCTTCCTATCAAGCAAACGTCACAGGTCTCGATATTCAGCCCATCATGATAGAAAAGGCTCGTCAGCGAATGCATAAAGCGCGTCTACCTGTTAAACTTCTGCAAGGCTCTATTGAACAAACCTCGTTAGCGAACGAGACATTTGACTTGATTCTAGCTGAGTCGGTTCTGGCCTTTGTTAATTTGCAGCAGGCTTTGCAGGAAATTTATCGTTTATTGAAAAAAGGTGGCCGCTTCATTGCTATCGAATTTACCATTCCTCAAACACTTCGTACCGAACTTGCAGACGACCTCCAACAATTTTACGGCTTTCAGTCTCTCCTCAGGAAAAAGGATTGGGTAAGACTACTGCAACAGGCTGGTTTTTATGATATCCATATACAAAAAAACAAATCCATCTCATCCAAGCCTGAATTTCAAGTTTCCACAGATATGGAATCCGAATTCTATAAAATCATGGATCAGCATATTGCCATGAATGAAAAATACGAAGACATTTTAGACTATCGCATCTATACCTGTACAAAATAATGAGCCGGCAGCAAAAACGTTGCTGGTTTTTGTGCTGTCTCAGCATACTTTATGACACCTGTCATCAAGATTCTTTGACTGGTGTGAATAGGTTTTCTCTTGAAATTTTCTTATCCTTAAGGTAAGAAAACAAAGAAAGAGTGATCGAACTTATGCAAACACAACAAAGACTTCCCTTTATCGATATGTTAAGAGGCTTTGCCGTCTTAGGAACGCTTGGCACAAATATTTGGATTTTTGCTTATCTTGGTGATTTATCGTATATAACAACAAGTGATTATTCTGGTTGGTGGTCCTTCAATGATTTTTTACGTATGGTCGTATTATTTTTCGTTAATGGCAAGCTGCTTGGATTGTTAACAATTATGTTTGGAGTTGGCCTGCAATTAAAATATCAGCAAGCCTTACGGAGAGGTACAGCCTGGCCAGGAGTGTACTTGTGGACTATCGTCTTCTTAGGGTTAGAGGGGCTACTGCACTACACGCTTGTGATGGAGTATGATATTTTAATGAGCTATGCTGTCACAGCATTCATCGTCGCTTTTATTGTACGTTTGGGTGATAAGGTCATGACAGGAGCCTTTTATTTTTTTGGGGGCTTTCACATTCTAATGATTCTACTTATTTTTATCAGTACCTTACAAGGAGCTGGTGTTTCATTAAATGGTATGGCATCCGTTTCTGAGCTCTATGAACATGGCACATGGTTTGCGCAGGTGCAGCATCGTCTCACAAACTTTTTATTTTATCGCTCAGAAGCTATATTTATTATCCCGATGAATGTCTTTTTATTTTTACTTGGCGTGAAGTTCATGCGTAATGAGGTATTTTCACCAACAGACAAAGGACGTCAAACTCGACAAAAGCTCTTTAATATCGGTGTATTCGTTGGCTTTCCTATCAATCTGCTTATTTTTATTCCTGGTGGGCTTTTTGATTTACCTGTTCGCTATCTTTGTGCCCCTCTTCTATCCATTGGCTATATTGGAATTTTAGGTAAACTGGTAGAATATAAGAGGCTAGACTGGCTTTGGCAGCGCTTTGCTCATGTTGGTAAAATGTCTTTAAGCTGCTATGTCCTCCAAAACGTGCTGGCGTCGATTATTTTTTATGGCTGGGGGCTTGGCTTAGGTGGGCAAGTCAATAGCTTCACTGTCATTGGTATTTGGCTATCTCTATCAATCTTACAACTTGTTATAGCGTTCGCTTGGTTACAGAAATTTCAAATGGGCCCTATGGAATGGATTCGTAAAAAAGCCCTTCAAGCGATGACACAGTAATCAGCAACAAAGGATGGTGCTAGTAATAAAAATATATCCTAGAGAACAAATTAAGCATTATTTAATCATTGATGCAGCTTCTGTCATTTTCCTATTCGCATTAGTATTAGGGTCTCATTCCCTTCCCTTAGCTATGAAAATAACAGTGCTCCTTTTATACCTAATAGCCTTCTACATTGCTTTATGGCATCGAGATTGGAGGCTACTTACGGCATCTCTAGTAGCCTTTGTCCTTATCACCTTACTTAGCATAATTGTCGATCCTTTTATGCTTATTTTTGGCTTTACCTTTGCCGACTTACTAGGACGTGCAAAATCAAAATGGCATATTGCCTGTGGGATTGTAGCCATCGCTGTCATGTTTTTGACGGTTTTGTACATGACAACAGATTCCCTTTTACCAAAGGAATCACAGGTATTAGTACCGATTATGATGTTTCAACTGGTGCTCCCGATTCTCATTTATTTTGTGGAAAAGTCGAAAAATCTGCAGGCTGAGCTGGCAGACGTAAATACACAGCTTGTTCAGCAAGAGGAACGACAACGGATCGCTAGAGACCTTCATGATACAATTGGCCATACGCTTACAATGATTAAAGTAAAAACCGAACTAACGACCAAACTGATTGACCGAGATCCTTCAAGCGTGAAGCCTGAGCTACATGACATATTAGCCACTACCCGTACCGCCTTAAAACAAGTACGTGAGCTTGTGTCTGATATGAATTTTATTTCGTTGCAAACGGAGCTTATTCATTGCCAACAGCTTTTACAAAGCGCGAATATTACGACAACCCTTGACAATCAATGTCCTCAAATCGTACTTTCTAGTGTGGAGGAAACGATGCTTGCTCTATGTGTACGAGAGACGACTACGAATATTCTCAAGCATAGTCAGGCAAAAAAATGTCATTTCACCATTCAATGTTGTGCTGGACACTATACACTTGTGATGAAAGACGATGGCATCGGTTTACAGTCACAAGGACGTGGGAATGGCATCCACTCCATAAAAGAAAGAATGCATATGCTGCAAGGCTTTGCCCTGATTGAAAGTGACACACCAGTAGGCACCAGCGTCACACTCACTCTACCAATTCAAGATGGAAAGGAGCCTCTAACATGATACGTGTATTACTAGCAGAAGACCAACAAATGTTACGTGGTGCCCTAACTTCGCTACTAGCGTTTGAGCCTGATATTGAGGTCATAGCTGAGGTTGCAGATGGACAACAAGCATGGGAATTGATCCAGCAGGAGCCACCAGATATTTGCCTAGTCGATATTGAAATGCCCCATCTATCAGGGCTTGAGCTTGCTGAAAAAATTAAACAGGCCAACCTCCCTTGCAAGGTAATGATTGTAACAACCTTTGCACGCCCTGGTTATTTGCAGAAGGCAATGGATTGCGAGGTACACGGCTATCTATTGAAAGATGAACCCATCGATTATTTAATTGCTACTATTCGAAAAATCATGCAAGGAGAAAAGGTGGTCAGCAAGGATTTAGCCGCCTCCTTATTTATGAAGGAGCAAAACCCTTTAAATGAACGAGAAATTGCGGTGCTTCAGCTAGTCAAAAAAGGCTTTACCACAAACGAAATCAGTAAGCAGTTATTTTTAACGAAGGGCACGATTCGCAATTATTTATCTACCTCTATTCAAAAGCTACAAGTTGAATCTAGACAGCAAGCCGCTCAGGTAGCAGGTGAAAAAGGCTGGCTATAAAAAAAATCTCGCCACAGCTGTGACGAGATTTTTACAATGTTAGCATAAAATACGTTCCATTTATTAAGCTTCAAATGACAGATTCATTGTTTTATTAAGCAAAAGAACGTTTATTTTCCTTGTAGAACTAAATCTGTTGCTATAGCCCAGTTGTTTAATGGGATTACGGTATAGCTGACATTTGCTTTCAACGTACCACCATTCGTTAGATCAAAAATGCCCACAGCACCTTTACGTGATGAATAACGATATTGTGCTTGCAATGTACTCCCATCACTGCCTTTTAACGCTACACTTCGGCCAGCAAGTAAATCAGATTGCGGATCGTTTCTTAATTGTAATTCAAAGGATTTTTCATCCATGGCTTTCGCTGTTTGCAGAGTGATTGGCGCGATTTCTTTCGCTACAAAGCTCCTTACATCTATTTCCGCCCATTGTGCGTACACACGGTAAGTCACACCTGGTTTTAAAACCTTGCCAGCAGGGAGTCTAAATTGTGGAGCCTGTCTGCCATCAGCTGCTTGTGTAAATGGTACATAATTAGCAACAAACTCTTCTCCCTCACTTGTTCTCACCGTCACATAGCGATCACGTAAGGAAGAAATAACATCAAAGCGTTTGCCGCTAGCATCTCGATTATGACCATCTAAGCTAAATGCTAAATCTCCACGGCCTGCGCGATAGGCTTCAATAATATTAGCATAATCTACTACGCCATCCTCCTGAAAGGATTCCAATGTAAATGTATCATTTGTGACTTGCTCCACATTGCGTACATATACCTTTTCATCTGTGCCCTCAAAAACTTTATTGCGTTGCTCTTTATAGCTCAATGTATAGATAAAATCATCTTCTTGGAATGTTGTTGGTACAATATATGTACTCTTAGAGCCTGTCATTAAGCGTGGCACATTGACAATCTCTAAATCTCCATTAAACGTAAAATGTTTTTTTATAGCATCTAAATGATTTAGGTCTACATCAGCTGCTGCTAATGGCTGATTAAATGTAATTTGTAGTGTCATTGTATTTAATGGCTTGATGTTTGTAATTTTAGCTACTTGCTCGTTTTCCGCTACTACTGCTTTATTGCTTGTCGCATCTGCATTTAATGGCTCGCCTATGGTTACTAGACCTGCTGATACTACGGATAAAGCCAATGCTGCTGGGACAATACGTTTTCTTAATTTCATTTGTTGAACTCTCCTTTATGGTGTAATTTGGTTTACAAAATTTATCATAAAGTCCAAATCTAAACTGCTAATAAATAAACTATTAAAAAAGAATTAAAAAATAGGAAAAATAATTTAAGAACAAAAAACTGTAGAGAGCTGTCTCTACAGTTTGCATGTTGTTGAAAAAAGATGATGTCAACGCCAGAAAAAGCAACTTTGCAAGTCGAGGGGTTGATTTCCGTTACACCAGCGTCCTTTCCAGGGGGCGTCCGATGAGCCGCTTCACTCACTTACGTTCGCTCCAGGGTCTCCTCTGTGACGCTAAATCCCCTAGGAGTGACGCTGGCTCCACTCCAATAAACCATTCCGCAAAGTGTCTTTACTTTTTTATAGTAACAAATCGTCCATTAACTGTATTCTTAGAGGGGATAAGTTCTTATTTTCAATGTGGAGAAGTGATGCATGACAACACCTCTTCATAAAGAGTAGTGAACACCTTCACTTTATTTGAAAACCTTTGCTAATAAGTTAGTGGGTTGGGTTGAAGTGGAAGGTTGCTTGACTCCCGTGGGATAGCAAGACAGGCGAAACTCTAAACGGAGCGGTAGCGGAGGAAGCGATTCGGCGCTCGCCCACAGGAAAGCAAGTAGCCTGCAACGGAAATCCATTTCTACCTTTCAATTGACTGTTTTGTTTTTCAACACTAAGAAAACTGTAGAGAGCTGTCTCTACAGTTTGGGTTACTTTGCGCCTGCTGCAAGTAGAATTTGTTCGATTGCTTTAAATCCTCGTTGTTTTGCATGTTGCAGAGGTGTCACGTTATTTTGATCGGGAATATTTACATCAGCACCATGTTCAATTAGTCGTTGTATTACGGTTTGCTGTGTTGGATTGCCGTTATTTAAGACAATCGCCTCCATCAGGGCTGTCCAGCCTAAATGATTCACATGATTGACGTCAATATCGGTATTGCTCAATAGCTCCTCGATGACCTCCACATGACCATGCTCTGCTGCTGGTATGAGTGCTGTTCCCCCATATCGATTTAAAATAGTCGGATCAGCACCAGCTTGAATGGTCATCTTTAAAATACCCAGATAGCCCTCCGCACCTGCATAGAGAAATGGCGTATTTTGCTGATTATCCTGAATATTAACATCTGCTCCTGCATCTATTAATAATTTAACTGCCTCTATATCCTGATTATAGGTAGCTATCATCAAAGCTGTTCGATTATTTGAATCTTGTACATTGATGTCCCCTTTTTGTTTCAAAGCATGTTGAAGCCCATCGATATCTCCCCTTTCAGCTGCATTGAGCAACTCACTCGCCCATTCTGTTCCCACAACTTCACTCCCACCTTTATCATGCTGTATTGTTTCTGTATCAATTGAGGCACACCCTTGAAGTAAAAATGTTAATGCAATGATAACTGCCTGCCTTTTTTTCAATTTTAATACACCGCCTTTCCTTCCTCAGTGTAAGCGGTAATGCTAAATTGCCCATTAACGAATTCTTAAAAAAGTCTAAAAAAACTACCCCGCCACAAGGACGAGGTAGTTTAACTTAAACATTGAAGCGATAGCCTGCACCCCATACTGTTTCCAAAAACTTTGGATGCGCTGGCTCTCGTTCAATTTTTTCACGTAGCTTTCGTATATGAACAGTGACAGTCGAAACGTCTGCAGCTGATTCATAGCCCCAGTTTCGCTCATATAGCTGTTCCTTACTTAATACTTGATTGGGGTGTCTAACAAAAAAGACAAGTAAATCAAATTCCTTCGTTGTAAAGGCAATCTCCTCACCATTAACAAACACCTTTCTAGCCGAAGTATCGATTGTAATGCCATGAATGGACATCATATGATTTGTTTGTTGATGGGTCGCCAGACGCTCATATCTCGATAAATGGGCCTTGACCCTTGCCACTAATTCACTCGGACTAAATGGTTTTGTAATATAATCATCCGCTCCTAGTCCAAGACCACGAATTTTATCAATATCCTCCTTTTTAGCTGAAACAAATAAAATGGGAATATTGTGTACTGCTCGAATCTGTTTACAAATGTCAAAGCCACTTATCCCTGGTAGCATGATATCCAAAATGATTAAATCATAATTACCTTTAAGTGCCTGCTGTAGCCCATCCTCTCCATGATGTTGGATATCTACTGTAAAGCCATTAATCTCTAAATAATCTCGTTGAAGCTCAGCTATGCTCACTTCGTCTTCAATTAGCAGAATTTTTTTCATGATGATTCACCTTCTCCTCAGCCTTTTTCAATGAAATGAATATGCTCGTCCCCTTTGCTAATTCACTCTTTGCCCAAATATCGCCACCCATTTCAACAACGATTTGTTTGGCAATGGCTAACCCTAAGCCACTGCCTCCTGTTTGCGAATTACGTGAAGGCTCCGCACGGTAAAATCGATCAAAAATATAGGGCAATGCGACAGGATCAATGCCTGCACCATTATCTGTTACCTGAATAATCGCATCCTCTGCTCGCTCATGCAAGGAAATAATGATTTGCTTATATGGCTTATCCATATATTTTTCGCTATTACTTAAAAGGTTCGTCAGGACACGTCTTAATTTATCTCGGTCCACCATTGCCAAAAGCGGCGAGCCTGCTGATAGATATTGTAAATGAATATCTCGTGCAATAAAATCAAAGCTTGCATCCTCTACATAATCATGCATATATTGGTGGAGATTGATGCTTTCCAATTGGAAGGGAATCTTTTTTAAATCCAATTTAGAAAATAAGAATAGCTCATCAATTAATACATCCATATCCTTTGCCTTTGTATAGATAGTAGTTAAATATTTATCCATCTTTTCCTCTGTATTTGCCACACCATCTTTAATGCCCTCCACATAGCCGATAATGGAAGTCATCGGCGTTTTTAAATCATGGGAGATATTGGAGATGAGCTCCTTTCGATTTTCCTCATATTGAAGCTGAAGCTGGATGGATTCTTTTAATTTGACTCTCATTTCCTCGAATGACCGATTCAGCTGACCAATTTCATCCTTCGAGTGGGTCGCAATTTCAAAATCCAAGTCGCCCGATTTAATTCGTTCTGCCCCTTCCTTTAATGCCGATATCGGTTTAATAATACTTCTTGATACTAAATAATTTAAAAAGCCAATAATCATCATAAACAGGACAAATAAAATACCTAAAAGAATCGGTAGCAGTTCCCTCGTTACCTCTGCATGGGAACTAACCTCTCTCAATACGAAAATACTGCCCTCTGTTTGATCTGGAAAATAAAAATCAAATTTAACATACGTATAAAAGGCTCGATTTATCATGATGGTGTCACGAGAATTAATATTGGTCGCTTCAAAGCTAGGTAAGCTTTGAAGCAATAATTGTTTATGCTCTTTCTGTGTTGAATACACGATTTGATGATCTTTTCGTACCACAATCTCTATCGAAGGCGCATTGATTTGTTCAAGCTGTTCGAGATCTAAAAGCTGCTGGGGACTTTTTTTAGCTAGTAATTTTAAATCTAGAAACGCATTTTCCTCTACTGTCGTCAAAGGCTTTTGGACATAAGATTTTTTATAAAAATGCTCAATCGCTTTGACATCACCTGTAATGGCAAAGGAAAAAAGAAAAACCGCTGCTAGTAATAGTGTGATGGCAATGATGATGACACCCACATAAGATAGCAAAAACCTTGTTTTTATTGACATCTACATACCCCCATAAGCTGAAACTACTAGCAATGTACCATACAAATCTTAAAACTTTATAAAATCATGCTGAAAAATCTATAAACATTTTTGCCGCTTCAGTATAGTATTGCGTTCCTATAAATGAAATAAACAAAAAAAAGATACGGCACAAACCCGCTGTGCCGTATCATCTTTGCTTTATTTAGTTTCTTGTGCTCTTAGCTTCTTCTTTGTTTGCCAACCTAAAAGGATAAATTCAATTACTACCACAGCGATTAATGACGCACCAAATAGCGGCATCATAATCCCTAATATGACAAGGAAAATGATAAATGGCATGGATATTTTATGAGAAATTTGCGGTGGTGCAGACAGCTCCCCTTTTTTTCTACGCAAAATCCAAGTGCGAATGCCCCACACGATTACGGCTAAAAAGGCTAGACAAACCACTAAGTTTAAAAGCTTATTCGGCCAGCCGAATAAATGCCCTTCATGTAATGGTATTCCCCATGTAAAGAATTTAGCTAATGGGCCATAATCGTCATAATTCACTTGATCGATAAACTTGCCACTATACTGATCAAAATACATTGTGGCTTCCGCTGTGGGTTTTACATCTAGCCCTGTTACACCAGAATTACTAGCCTTCGCCACTGTATAGACGCCCTCACCGTTTGACGGATAAATTATAGAGTAAGGCTTAGCAATGTTCATCGAATTGATTTCTTTTTCAAGCTGAGCAATCGTCATTTGGCTATCGTTCGTATAACGGACAGCTCCACCGCCATGATGTTGGGCATGTTCTCCTTCTGATGTCGGTGCCTCTAATTGACGAGTCGCCCATGGTATTTCAGAGACATCAGATGTTGGTGGCTTTTGTTGGAGTAATGGATACCCAAAAGTAGGATTTTCTGACGCTATATCTGCAAGCATGGAACCTTGAAAAGCAGACCATAATAGCCCAGTCGAAATGAACATCACCATCGGAATGGTAATGATTGTCCCAACAAGTGCATGCAACCTCTTACTTTTTTGTCTCTTATTCTCCGACTTGCCCTTCTTTAAGAGATTTCCTTTGAATGTCATATAAAGCCCTGACAGTAATAAAAAGATCGTCCAACAAGCTGCCAGCTCTACTAAATAATTTACAAAGGTACCACCAATAAAGAGAGAGCTATGGGTATTTCGCATAATATTTGAAAATGTATAATCGGCGTCCTGACTACCAACCATTTGATTGTGATCATCTAAAAATACGTACTTTTGTTTAGTGCCATTTGATAAAGTTAAACGCGTATTATATGGCTCCTCCAACATAATCACTTTCGTAGTAGAGTATCCTGCAAATGCCGCCTCCGCTTTTTCCACGGCCTCATCAATTGTTAAGACCTCTTCCTTATGGCTCTCACCAAAGAAATAATCGTCATATAATCGATTTTCTACATCTGTAAAAAACAAATAACCAATCCCACTTACTGTGAGAGACAGCAATAAAGGCGTAATAAAAAGTGCTGCGAAAAAATGTAGCCGCCAAAATCTAGAATAAAGCAAATTTTTCATATTTAATCTCCAATCTCTCTATTTATAGCAGATTAATTATATAAATAAAAAGTGAAATATGAATGAAGTCCTAAAGGCAGTTTTATGACAAACAAATGTATTCCAATTGGTATTATATTATTAAGGTAGCCAAAAAAATCATAGCCAAACCTCAAGTTCGGCTATGATTTCAGACAATTACATGCTCATATTCACAAGAATTTTACATTGGCTACGATCCTTTGTTAAAGCTTCAAAGCCTTTTTCCACGATATCCTCTATTGCAATCTGGCTTGTGATAACAGCTTGTCCATCAATTACACCACGAGCAAGTAATCGAATCACTTCAGGGAAAATATTCACATAGGCAAACGAGCCACTGATTTTTACCTCTGGAGAAACCACCGCATTAGGGTTAAATTCTACAGGTCTTTCCCAAACGCTGACGATTTTAAATTCGCCACCTGGATGAACAGCACTAACACCGCTTGTAAATGTTGCTTGCACACCTGCTGCATCATACGCAACATCTACCCCACCAGTTGTTTTTTCACGTATAAACGCTACTGCATCCGTATCAATTGGATTAATGACATACGTTGCGCCTAATTCAAGTGCTTTTTTGCGTCGTTCATCGGATACCTCTACGACAAAAATTTCACTTGCTCCCGCTGCCTTCACAGCCTGCAAGACCAATAATCCAATAGGACCCGCACCAAAAATAGCAGCTGTATCGCCTAGCTTTAATTGACTTTGACGCACTGCATGTACCGCGACTGCTGTAG
The DNA here is from genome assembly GCF_003367505.1 of Lysinibacillus capsici. Classification (GTDB taxonomy): domain Bacteria; phylum Bacillota; class Bacilli; order Bacillales_A; family Planococcaceae; genus Lysinibacillus; species Lysinibacillus capsici. The sequence continues at coordinate 159,162 of NZ_PXXX01000015.1, read as the reverse complement.
GTTCAACAAGTGCGCCTAGCTCTAGGCTCATATTGTCAGGAAGAAGGTGAATATTTTCTTCTTGTACAACTGCATATTCTGCAAATCCGCCAGAAATTGTATAGCCATAAGATTGACCACGTTTACATAAGTTGGAATAGCCACGTCGACAATTATCACATTTACCACATGGAATTGGTGGCTCCACTGCCACACGATCTCCTACTTTTGTCTGTGTAACGCCTTTTGCAACCTCTACAACGACACCTGCAAATTCATGCCCTAATACAGGTTGTGTACGGAATGCATAAGCCCCACCAACATATTCATGTAAATCACTACCACAAATTCCAGCAAAGGCAACTTTTACTTTCACCATGCCTGGCTCTAGTGCTGGCAGTTGTGCCTCCTCTACTCGAATATCTTTTACACCGTAAAATTTTGCTGCTTTCATTCTACTACCTTCTTTTTATAAGTTTGTTTGAAGACCATGTAACACGAAGTTCACTGCAAGCTCCGCAATCTGATCAGGTGTTACTTGTAATGAAGAACGGTTTAAAAAGGGATTGTTCAACGAATACATTAACGTTCCCATAATAAAGTTCAGTGCAACATCAAGTGACTCGAAGTAAATGGTCTGTTGCTCCTGACAAGCCAATAAAATTGTCCGAAGTTGCTCCCAGGAAGGTAAAAACACATCCTTTAGCATCTCAAGCCTAGGACTATTCATGACTATTTCTTGCTGTAATATATCAATTAACTCATGCTCCTGGATTCGGTAAAGAACAAAGTTACGACAAAAGCTACGAAGCGCACCGATTGAATCTTGAACGTCATAATGAGCATTCATAAAGGTGTGGCGTAGCGGTTCAAATAATGCATTAAAGACATTTTCCTTGCCACCAAAATGATAGGAAACAAGTGCAAGTGACACATCTGCTTCTTCACAAATTTGTCTCACCGTGGTGCCATCAAAGCCCCTTGATGAAAACAAGGTTTTTGCCGCTTGTAAAATTTGATCCTTTACTTCTTTATTTTTTTCTTTTTGATCGATAGTTCTCACCTCTTTTTTGAACAAACGTTCAAAACAATTGTTCAACGAAATTTTACGCCTACTATTATTAATTGTCAAAGCATGCGCTTATTAAAAAATGGCTACTTCGTTTTTCGAAGTAGCCAAACATACTCTATCCTCTTAATTCTTTCAAAACATTTGCGTATGCTGCTAAAATAGATTGCTCATGTGAAGCATCATGCCCAACATATTGTTCGACAAGCTCCTTTAAGGGTTTAGGCTCTTGCATAATTTCAAATTTGAATAAGCTTTCATAGTACTCAACAACTTGTGGATTCATGTGGACCGCTCCTTTAATTTTTTCCATAAAAAAACATCTTTCCCTCATCAGAAAGATGTCTTTTATGACAAATACACGACATAATACGATGTTTGCCATATGGAAAGAAGCTTTCTATTATTCATAGAAGCTACCTTGTTAGCAATCATCGTACTATGAGCATGCAGGAGAATTTCTCTAGTCACACTCAACACCCCCTATCCGCGTAGGTTTTTTGGCTGTACTAGATAAAGGCAGGTCTCCTGGCTTATGTTCATCACACCTTTCACCTTCCCATTACGACTCGTAACAGTGGCCTTTTGAAATGTGCTCCCATTTACAGTTGCGGGACAGCGTCGGATTCACACCGATCTTCCCTTTTAAACAAATTAAAAAATCTAATTTGTACCTCTATCCTATTATTCCGTTTTTATTATTATACCATAGTATTAAATCTTAACAGAATAGAAATGTTGGGTTTTTAAAGTTCTAAAGATTAGATTTAGAGCTCTACCCCTCTCTTTTGAGGTTTTATCCACTTAATTTGAAGCGCTATCCTCCACTTTTAAAGTTCTATCCACCAGTTTAAACCCTATCCTTCCATTTGATGATTCTATCCGCCAGTTTAAACTCTATCCTTCCATTTGATGATTCTATCCACCAGTTTTTAAATTCTATCCTTCACTTTTGAAATTCTATCCACTAGTTTAAACTCTATCCTTCCATTTGATGATTCTATCCACCAGTTTTTGAATTCTATCCTTCACTTTTGAAATTCTATCCACTAGTTTAAACTCTATCCTTCCATTTGATGATTCTATCCGCCAGTTTTAGAATTCTATCCTTCACTTTTGAAGTTCTATCCACCAGTTCAAATTCTATCCTCCCATCCATTTCAAATATTTAGAAATTAATCTATAATTAAGAAAAAAGGGGGACAGTCTGAGATGATAATGGGTTTACATCATGTGCAAATTACAATTCCGAAAGGTTGCGAGGAGCAAGGGAAGGATTTTTATTGTCATGTCTTAGGACTTCAAGAATTAGAGAAGCCTGACTCTCTTAAAGGACGTGGGGGATTTTGGTTACAGCTTGGTCAACAGGAGGTCCATGTAGGGACAGAGGATGGCTTCGATCGTTTGACCACAAAGGCGCATATTGCATATCAAGTAGCGGATATTCAGTATTGGCGGAAGAAACTCGCAGCTCATCAAATCAAGATACTCGATTCTGTGCCTATTCCTCATTACGAGCGTTTTGAATTCCGTGATCCCTTTGGTAATCGTGTAGAAATGATACAGAAAATCGTGTAAGCTGCCTCGTTTTGGGGCAGCTTTTTTCATGGAATTGTTCCATATTACATCTTACTGAAACATTTGTAATAAAACTGTAAATTCCCTTGATAAAGCCTTTTATAGCAAGTGTTGAAGCCCTCCCTTCAGTTACCCTGGTAACATTTACCGCCCAGAAGCCCTACTTTTTCATGCTACGATTATTTCCATGGCAAAGGTATACAGGAGAAATCCTACTAGATGCTTTAGGAGGTTACACAACATGAATAAACGATTTTTATCTACAACACTTGCATTAACAATTGGATTTAGTTCATTTGGAATGGTGCAAACAGCGATCCAGCCAATACAAGTAGAGGCTGCGACAACAAATGCTCAGAACAACGCACAGGCGGTAGCTGCAAAAGCAGACCAATTAATTCAGACTGGTAAAAGCTTAATGGGGCAAGCAACATACAGCAATTCGGTTTACAAGCCTACATACCCATACAAATTTTCTTGTGCTTCATTTTTAATGTACATCTTCGAGAAAAACGGGGTAGACCTTGGTACGTATAATGAAAATTATATGATTCAGCAAGGGACTTATGTAGCGAGAAACCAATTACAAAAAGGCGATTTAGTGTTCTTTAAAAGTAAAAAAACGGGAACTGATCCCGATCATGTCGGTATGTATATTGGCGACAATAAAATCATCCATATGGCTGATACCAAACAAAATATAGTTATCTCTGATTTAAATAGTAAGCCGTATTATAAAGAAAACTATGTATCGGCACGTAGAGTATTACCTACTCTGCTATCAGCCAACCCTGCAACAAAAGGCGATAAAATTGTTGAGAATGCGCTGACTTATAAAAATAAAGTATCGATTAGCTCGACAACAAATGAGTCAAGTCTACGCTTTACCGCTCCAGCATTTGTCGATTTCATCTATCGTAAAAGTGGCGTTAAACTCGGATCAACTTCTTTAAGCGGTTTAATGAGCAAAGGATCAACTGTAGCGCGTGCTAATTTGAAAAAGGGTGATTTAGTCTTCTTTAATAGTGTGAAAGGTTCAAAAAAACCTTCTCTTGTAGGGATTTATGCAGGCGATCACCGTATCATCATCCCTAATTCCGATGGTGTCATGACAAGAGTATTATTTGTTGATTATTATGCTCAACACTATATTACTGCGAAGCGCGTTATCTCTACTAAATAACTCTACGCCCTGTTAAGTGCACTGACTTTTACAAGTGGTTTTACTTACTATGTCTTTAAGAAACATGGTATTGAGTTGAAGAATAAATTAGCAAACACAAGCTTTAGTTGGTAAACGTATTCAAAAATCTCAGTTTCAAAAAGTAGATTTATTATTCATCTCTACCAATAGAAATCACACAAACGAGGATCTATTATAGGGAGTAATCAATATATTAATATGACTACGAACTGTTGTGAAACAAAGTTTAAGCATAACATGGGTAACAGCTCGGCGTGTTTTAAAATAAGTAAGAATTGGGTGTCTCATTCATTTTGAGACACCCTTTTTCTATGCGTTTTTTAGTTTATTGGCAAATTCGATCATGGATCTACTAGACATCGGTCCCTTAATTAAAACTATCGTGTCCGCATCTAGCTTTGGTTTCAATAATTCTAAAACGCCTGCTACCTCTTTAAACGTATGAACCTCTGCGCTGGTTCCATCCTTTTGCGCTTGATCGGCAATCTTCTCTGCCCTTTTGCCGATGGTAATCAATGTATCGATCTTTCTTACTGCTACCATGGAGCCGATTTCGCGATGATATTTTTCTTCAAAATTGCCTAATCGCTTTATATCCCCTAAAACAAGAATGACCTTTTTGTCTTTTCCCACCGTATCTAGCACTTTTAAGGCTGCCTCTACAGATGTTGGGTTATTTGTCCATGTATCATCAATAATCGTACTGTCACCAAGTCCTGTCGTAAACTCTAAATGTCTTGCCATCTGTTTAAATGTTCTTAGTCCTGCGATTGCCTGACGAATGGTCAGCCCCATTTCATGGCTAGCTGCAATCGCGGCTAAGGCATTATAGACCTGATGCTCTCCATAGCCTGGGACAAACACATTGTATGTTTCATCCGCTACCTCTAAAACAAACTTCATGCCCGTATTGGCAAACTCCACTTTAGAAGCCTTGTAATCTGCCGTATCCTGTAAGCCAAACTTGATAATCTTCCCTTTAAATCTTTTCAATGAGATTTTTTTAGTATTGGCATCATCAGCATTGATGATTAACGTGCCATCTTCTTTAATGCCTTCCACAATTTCTGCCTTAGCCTTAATATAGCCCTCCAAATTGAGACAGCCATCTAGATGATGCACACCAATGTTTGTAATGATGCCAATAGTTGGCTGATAGATCATACATTGATGTTTAATATTCCCCGTATTCCCTAAGCCTAATTCAAAGATAGCGGCTTGTGTTTTATCGTCAATGCCCGTTAAATAAGGTAATGATTGCCTTGGCTCGTTTTTACTACTGATGGATGCTTGCACTTGCCAATGCTTACTAGCAATATGTTTTAACATCTCTTTTGTCGTTGTTTTCCCACAAGTTCCTGTTAAAGCCACAACGGGAATTTCAAAGAGCCCACGATAATACTCGATAAATGTCCAATATGCCTGTGCAACACTTTTCACTTGTAAAACGGTTGTATTCTCCAGTGCATTTTTTAACTCTGTAGACGGTTTATCGGATATGATAAGAGACGGACCTTTCCGATCAATCTCTTGCCAATTGATTTGATCGTTTCGACTAACAAACAGGAGCGAATGGCTCTTTGTTAAATCATGCCGATTATAGTAGATCGCCTGCTTAACAGACCATTGTTCTGATCCGTGAATGAGCTTTCCCTGTAGGACATTCCTAAGTTTCTGCACACTAATGGATTGCAAGTGTACTACGCCTCCTCTCTTTATCAATCTTGTAGATGACTTATTTCTTCTCTTGATCTAGCGTGCTGCTTTTTGATCAATTACTATACCTTATTAGAAAGCTCTTCTATGTGGCACAGTCAATATCCTATATGGAAAGAAGCTAATCAGCAGGTGGTGGAGGCTTTAGCTTTAGCTCCGTTGCTAATTTAGAGACCTGTTCGCTATACATATCTCCCTTTATGAGAATGATGGTATTTTCATCCACAATCTTCTGCAATAACGGATAGACTAGCGTACTATTTTTAAATGTATAAACAGGCGCGCTAAATCCTAGCTTTACTGCATGATCAGCCATAATCCTTGCGTGTTCTCCAATGGTAATCAGGACATCCACGCCAATACGTTGAATTAATTCACCCGCCTGTTCGTGAATAATGTAGCCCCATGAACCTAAATCGGTAATCGTACCAATAACCGCAATCTTTTTCTTTCCGTCACCTAATTCATTCAACACTTTTAAGGCAGCCTCTAAGGAAGTGGTTGTAATACTCCATGTATCATCCAATAACATGGAATGATTAATGCCCTCAAAGAGTTGCAGTTGTTTTTTTAATTGACGGAATGATTGAAGCTGTTGTGCTGCGACTGGAATAGGGATCCCCATATCATGGACCGCGGCAATGGCAGCAAGAGCATTATAAACCTGATGCTCTCCAAACCCTGGTACAAGTATGTCATAGCTTTTTCTATCATGATGCAGAATAAATTTCATCCCTTTTTGATAGTAGTGGATATGGCTTGCGCGAAAATCACAGGAGTCATGCTTTCCTACCCTAATCAAACGCCCACGAAATCTCGAAACATCTATTTTTTTCGTATTCATATCTTCAGCATTGATAATTAATGTACCTTTTGGATGAATGATATCTAGCATTTCTCCCTTTGCTTGAATATAGCCTTCTAATGTTTTGCAATAATTTAAATGATGGGCTCCGATATTCGTAATAATACCGATTGTCGGTTTGAAATATCTCCCTGCATTCGTAACGTCTCCAGGTGAGCCCACTGCTGTTTCAAAAACGGCAGCCTCGGTTTCATCCTCAATGCCCAGTAAATATTGCAAAGAAGCCGTTCTAGAATTGCTGCTCAATGTCGTCGCAGTCACTTTCCGATCAGCCGAAAGAATATGTTTAATCATCTCTTTTGTCGTTGTTTTGCCTGATGTACCTGTGATCGCGACAATCGGAATATGAAACTGGCTGCGATAAAAATGGACAAATTTCCAATAGGCCTCTTCTGCATTCGCTACCTGTATCATAATGACATGATTGGGAATGTCAGTTGGCCGATAAGCTCTATCGGTCACTAGCACTAGAGGAGAAAGTGGCTCAAGATTTTTCCAATTAACAATACGTTTACTTGTAAAAAGGGCCGTATTGGACTTTTTCACTTGCTTTAATCGATAAGCCCCATGCTGAATCAGTGTATCCTCTGACCCGTGCACTAGATAGCCTGCCGTAATCATTGCTAAATTTTTCACCGAAAGAGGCTTCATATCTTTTCTCCCTCCTTTCTTTTCTAGTATATGTAACCTTTTAAAAGTTGCTTGGATGTAGACAAGATACATAACTAGAGGAAATCTATTTCATTGCATATATATAAAGGTGATTAAGTATCTAAGTACCAATAGAAGGAGTGATATACCTGAAAGCCATTGTATTTATCGGTACAAACAAATCTGGGTCTAGTCGTGAAGCAACAAGGGCAGCAGAAAAATTAGGCTACTTCACAGTACTTTTCACAAATAATGAAAAACAACTTCAGCAGCGCAGAGCCTACCCCGACATCCATAAAATGATACTCATTGATACTTTTGATATCGAGAGCATGAAAGATGAAATTGAGAAACTAGGAAAAGCTGGATTAAATATTAAAAGTATCGTTAGTTTTGTTGATCCATTTGTCCATATTGCTTCAATACTATGTGATGAATTTTGTCAGAACTATACATCCTCCAGTGCCATTGAAACTATGGAGGATAAAGAAAAAACAAGAAAGTTTTTACAAGACCAACCATACTCACCAAAATTTTCGCTCATGAAACCGAACGAACCTATAGCTAAAAATTTAACCTTTCCATTAATCGTAAAATCTCCTAAATCAACTGGCTCAAAAGATGTCTTATTAGCAACGGATGCCGACCAGCTCAATAACCACCTCAAAGCACTACGCAGTAAAAATCCCTATGAAACCATCATGATTGAAGAATATCTAGATGGCCCTCAATATTTAGTAGAGGCGGTTGTTTATCAACGACAACCACATGTCATTGGTATAATTGAGCAAGAAATTACGCAAGGAAAACGATTTATCATTACTGGCTATGGTGTTCTAGTGAAAGCCCCTAAAGACATCCAATCAGGCATCGAGGAGGTACTCCATTCCATCGTGAAAGCCTTTGGTATTGAGAATGGGGCTCTTCACTTAGAGCTTCGATTAACCCAAAATGGTTGGAAACTTATCGAGATCAATCCTCGAATTTCAGGTGGCGCTATGAATAATATGCTACAAGCAGCTCTAGGTTTTAGTTTAGTAGAAGAAACACTGAAGATTTTGCTAGGAGAACAGCCTAATCTGCAACCAAGACATAAAAAATTTGTGTATACAAAATATGTCATTGTGGAAAGTAGAGGAATTTTAGAAAAGGTTATTGGCAAGGCAAGAGCGACAAGGTCAACTGGCGTCGTTGAAGTATATGTCAAACCGAGAAGAGGCACCCTCCTCACCCCACCTTTATCGATGGGTCATCGTTACGCCTATGTCATTGCAGAGGGAGCAACCTTGAAGGAAGCAAGAAATCACGCAATCACTGCAGCGAAGGAAATAAAATTCATTTTGAGAGTTTGAAAAAAATAACCCGAATAATTGCCGCTTGCCAGTGGACAGTTACTCGGGCTTTTTTATCTTCATCAGTCGTAAACAATTATTCTTCTTTAAACGTTTGATCTAAAAACTTCACGGTTTCAAACATATTGGTTTTACTTGCACCCTTCACAAGAATGGTATCATGGGGCTTAATGAGCTTTTCAAGGAGGGCATGCAATTGATCTTTATTAATAAAATGATGTACTCTGGATGGGTCCATGCCCTTCGCGATGGCAGCATTACTCATTTCATCTGTCCTAAAGCCATAGGTAATAAATTCATCGATGCCTATCTCATACACGTACTCTCCAACCTTACGATATTCCTCTTCCCTCAAGACACCAAGTTCTCGCATTTGCCCAATAATGGCTACCTTGCGATTTGTCGCGATATTCTTCAGTACATCGAGCGCAGCACGAACCCCCTGCGGATGAGAGTGTACTGTATCATCAATAACCGTTATATCATCACGGCAATTATAAATCGTTAAACGTCTTGGTGGTTTTTTAAAGTTGAGCCCTGCCTGAATATCAAGTGGACTAAATCCTAAAAGATCAGCCACTGCCACTGCATTCAATGCGTTGTATACATGATGTTCTCCTAAAATAGGAATATATAATTCTATTTCTTGCCCATGTAGCTTCATTTTAAAGGACATGCCGACATCTTTATATTGCAAATCATATGCACGGTAATCCGCTTCTTTTTTAATGCCTACCGTGATGATTTTCCCTTTAAATTGCTGTGTCTCTAAGTATCTTGAATTGTCATCATCTTGATTGACAATGAGTAATCCCTGTTGATCCATACCATGAATCAATTCCGATTTTGCCTTGGCAACACCCCTTACATCTCCATCAAAGTTCCCAACATGGGCTAAGCCTATATTCGTTACAATACTAATATTCGGCTGGATGATGCTACAGTGATTGGTAATAATGCCTGGGTAAGCCATACCATACTCTAATACAACGGCCTGATGTGTATCATTGATTTCTTCCTTATGCTTTTTCGTATGCTCCGTCGTATTCCAATAATCCTTTGATTCAAATACATTCCACTTTTTCGATAAGATCGAACCCACAAATGCCTTTGTCGTGGTTTTCCCTGCACTTCCTGTAATCGCAATAATAGGTAGGGTTTTCTTTGCCTCCACCTGCTTCGTTTTTTGTTGGACAATTTTCTTTTTCATTGGTTTTTGATTTTTGGCAAGATACATCGCATAACGGATAGAATGGATGACCACATCTAATTCCAAGTAAAAGGCAGGAGGACAGCCTGGGCGCCAATTGACCTCATACATCCAAATTTTTTGATTTTGATCTAACCCTACATCAATGCCAATTTCATCAATAACTTCCCCAAATTTCGCCATTTGAATTTCATCCAGATGATGTGCCAGCGCCAGTGAAAAATGCTCAAGCATTCGCCGAATATTATAGGCCTCATCCTTAAACTCCTGCTCCAAAAAAGGATCTAAATAATTGGTATAGCCACCATTATTAATATTCGGTATGATGGAGCCATTCGGTGCAATGCGTGGATACACCGTTGTCACTACCCATTTACCTTCTCCATTTTTTTGAACATGCAGGCGGAAATCATAGACCTGACCAGATTTTGTAACAGATTGAATATACGGCTGCATAATAAAGGTGCCAGACGCAAGTTGCTCCTTTATCAATGCATCCAATTGTGGCTTTGTATAGGTTGTCGTGGTGCTATCCTTTCGCACCTCAAAATATTTGGCTCCCGCCTTCGTTATAAAATAAATACCCTTCCCTTTTCGTCCATCAATTGGCTTAAACACAACTCGTTTATAATAATTAACGAACTTATGAAATAAATCGGCATCCTTTACAATTTCAGAGGGAATCAAATACTGTTCAAATTCCTTCGCTTCCTTTAATCGTTTCATCACATTCCATTTGTTCCCGATTGAATGGGTTGTGAATGGAATCTCCTCTTTTAAACGGTCAATAATCTCCTTCGAGACAGATAATTTCTCAGGGCTTCCTGCATTATAGATAACATCAGGAAAGGGCATTGTTTTCTCTTGCCATTGTCCATTCTCATAGACCTTTGCTCGAATAGAACGTTTGGCAAAGTCCACACTTTTAGGTGTGAAGTAAAAAAATGTTGCGCCTTCAGCTTTCGCAACTGCTGCAAAGGCATAGGACTTGAGCACTGTTGTTGGATCAAGTCGATGATGCAGCATACCAATAATCGTCATAGCTAAACTTCCTTTCATTAGATTCTCTCTCTATTACATTCACTTTGTATCCCTTGCATATAGACAGATGCTCTAGCTTTAGTAGTTTAATATGGTACTACCATTTCGGCTCTATGATAAATTTCCCCTTCAACATGTCTGGCTTTAAGAGCTGAATGGCCGATATACCACTGAGTTCAATAGATTTCTTTGTACTTGTTTTTTCTAACCTCACCACATCTGCAATCGAATTTGTATCGTTTCCTTCATAATCAAAAGCACGCAACAATGATACTGTGCCACGGCAACGCTCTCTATCAACATCCTCAATGCGGAAAAACTCTGTCTCAAACTGTTTCACTGTATCCAATAAGCTTAAATGAGCACCACTATGTGTAATTAAAAAAAATGGAATCGTATCACTCCCGACAATTTTAATAAGTAGCTGACCAAAATATTTAGAATGAAAATTCATCATAATATCCTGAAGATCCTTTAAATCACTTAAAGCTTCACATAAAAAGTGATTTCTTTTCTTATCACTATTCAATTCGTAGCCCCCTCTCTTAGTTTGACTATACGATTTGATCCGTGTAAGTTGCCCTCTCGTTATCATATGTTGCGACAAAAAATATGGCGACTTCTTCCTAAAGAAACTAAAAAAACCTCCACCAATGAGGGGGAGGCTTTTGCAAAAGCTTATGTTGCAAGGAGATCATGTATTGTGTATTGTTCTAATGCAGTAACGGTATGGTGTTTTGTATTGAATGGTAATTGCTTGGTAATCTCGTTCGGAATGACCACTGTATAAAGTCCCGCTGCTACAGCGGCTTGTGCGCCATTCGGTGAATCCTCAATTGCCATGGCCTCATCAGCCTCTACTTCTAATTGTTCAAGCGCCTGCAAGTAAAGCTCTGGATCAGGCTTAACATTTGTCACCGTGTCAGCGCTACAAAAGCAATCAAAGTAATGTCGGATACCCAGCCGATCCATATACACATCAATCCATTGACGACTGGAGCTACTAGCAAGTCCAATCTTCAAACCCGCTTCCTTTGCCTGCTGTAGCAATGTTAAAATACCAGGTCTTAGCGTTTCCGTTTCCATCCATTGTGCATGGCGTTGCTGAATGGATGTTTGAAAAGCCTCCACATCCAGTTGTATGTGATGATGTGTAACAAGATATGTATAGGGATTAAAGGTTTGAAGATTGGTCCCAAGGCACTTAGCATAGGTTGCTAACGATAATTCAACACCATATTGTGCATAGGCATCCTTAAAAACGTTATACCATGCTGTTTCCGTATCAATGATTGTACCGTCAAAATCAAAAATTAGAGCTTTTATCATCAAATTCTCCCCATTCTATTGGTTTGCACTGAATCAAGCCTAGGTTTTGGCAGGGCTATCCGTCGATTTTCTAATCCTATCCATTACTTTCGCATCTCTATCCGCCTATCCTCATGCATCCAGCTCTTTTGCAAATCTATCCATCACTTTGCTAATCCTATCCATCAATTTAGACCCGCTATCCGCTACTTTCGCATCTCTATCCACCTATCCCCTCAAGCATCCAACTCTTTTGCAAATCTATCCATCAATTTAGACCCGTTATCCGCTACTTTCGCATCTCTATCCGCTTATCCTCAAGCATCCAACTCTTTTGCAAAGCTATCCATCACTTTGCTAATCCTAACCATCAATTTAGACCCGCTATCCATTACTTTCGTATCTCTATCCGCCTATCCTCACAGATCTGACCCTTTTGCTAGGCTATCCACCACTTCTTCACCTTTATCCCCCTGATTCAACAAGATTACGCCTCCTATAATGAGGACAATACCGATCGCAGAATAAACAGTAAAAATATCGTGCCAAATGACAATGCCTACCAGAACGGTTAAAGCTGTGCCGACACCTGACCAGATAGCGTAGGCCAAGCTTAAAGGCATGGTTTTTAAGCAGAGGGATAGGCTATAAAACGAAATACCATAGCCAATTGCTACCGCCAAGGATGGAACGAGGACAGTAAAGCCGTCTGAGAACTTCAGCATGGTTGTTGCAAAGACCTCGCTTATAATCGATAGTGTTAAAAATAAATAGCCTTTCATCCTGTTCAGCCTCCTAATGACCACCAGCAAGATTGAGTACCACAACACCCAAGATAATGCATAAAATCCCTAATACCTTCTTGCGATTAAATCGTTCCTTATAGAGGACAACTCCCACAATAGCGGTTAACGCTGTCCCTAAACCTGCCCAAATTGCATAGGCTGTGCCAATAGGAATCACTTTTAATGTTAAGGCTAAACAATAAAATGCCGTTCCATAGCCTACTACTACGCCAATTGATGGCCCAATTCGTGTGAAGCCCTCCGTACGCTTGAGCAAGGAACTGGCAAAAACCTCTGCTATGATAGCGAGCATTAAAAAACTAAAAGCCGTCATTCAAAAAATCCTTTCTGCTTTGCTTCTAGATGTCATCTTCTTCCTCTACATACTCCAATATATCTCCTGGCTGGCAGCCCAAAGCTTTACAAATGGCATTTAATGTAGAAAAACGTACGGCTCTTACTTTGCCTGTTTTTAAATTAGAGAGATTGACAATCGAAACATCTACCCTCTCTGCAAGTTCACTCAGCTGCATTTTACGATCCGCTAGCATACGATCTAATCGAATAATTATGGTCATGTTTTCACTTCCTAAGCTGTTGCATCATATTCATCCTGAAGGAATGCACCGTATCGGAAAATACGTGCAAAGGTCCAAATCACCACACCACATAGTAAAAGAGTCCAGTGAATGCCTGTAAAATGATAGCTAATCCCCTTGATCAAACCCGTCTCTACAAATCGGGACTCCAATTGGAATTGTTGCATAATCAGATAGACGGTATATGTACGAAATGCATTTACTGTCAAGCTCAATACAATCACACAGTAGGCAATTCTCTCCATTTTTTTACTATTAGCGAGTGAAAATACAATACCTTTTGATAAGTTACTTAATATATTCCTCACTTGTACAATAATCATTAATAAAATAGCTATGTATATTGTAGCAGTAAATAGAAAGGTCATGACATCTTTTTTTGAATAGTGAATGTCCCTTGTCACATGGTCTGCCAGCTTCATTTCCAATCCTTCTAACTGAACGGCAGCGGTCACACTGCCCTTTGCTAATAAATGATTCACTTGTTGCTCTGATACCACCATTGCTCCCACCATAAAAATCGCGAGCATCGTCAAGACAAAAATCATCATCACCATGATCATGGTAAAAGCGGTACGAAGCCCCTTTGTCATCCATCGAAATTCTTTACTTTGAATTGTTTGCCCCATTATCAACCTCTCCCTCCTTTCTCTCTATTATACATCCCCTTTTATCTCTATCAATAATTTTTTAATGTTTATCATTAATAAATTATTGATAAAAATAAACCCTCTAAAGGTAGAGGGTTTATTTTAATAATCCTATCTTTACTAAATATTCTTTTGCTACTTCTGCTGCAAGCTTTCCTTCTACATTCACCTGATAATTCATTTCTCGCATTTCATCATCTGTAATGTGATCAGCTAGTTGATTTAACGCTTCTCCAATCTCTGGATAGTCAATCAGCGTTTCTTTCCTTAGTAAAGGCGCTCCCTGGTATGGTGGGAATAATGCTTGATCGTCCTCCAATACACGTAGCTTGTATTGACGAATTTCACTATCCGTTGAATAAGCATCTAGCAAATTAATATCACCTGATTGTATTGCCTGATAGCGAAGCTTTGGCTCCATCGTTGCAAGTGTCGTAAAGGCTATCCCATACCGTTTTTGTATGCCAACATAGCCATCCTCACGGTCATTAAATTCTAATGTAAAGCCTGCTTTCACCTTCTGCTCTATCGGTTTAAGATCAGAGATTTTTTGCAGTTGATAGCTCTCAGCCAGCTCCTCTGATACAGCGAGTGCATACGTATTGTTATAGTTCATGGGGCTTAGCATGACCATATCAAATTGCTCTTGCATCCCCTCTTTTGCCTGAAGATAGACGTCCTCTTGGTTATTATTAATGGCTTCTTCCTTTAAAAACTCCGAAATAGCGGTGCCTGTAAATTCAGGATAAATATCAATGCTGCCCGATTTCAATGCATTAAATACAAATGAAGTTTTACCAAGCCCTGGCTTTAATGTCACCGTTAAATCGGTCTCCTGCTCAATTAATAATTTATACATATTGATGAGAATCTCAGGCTCCGCACCAAGCTTTCCTGCAATGACTATTTCATCTTGCTGTTTACTGCTTAGGAGCGGGAAGAAAATCATTACCAGTGCCGCTAAACTAATGAGACTCAACGTCGTTATTGTTTTTTTAAAGGACAGAGATTCTAATTTTTTAAGCGCCACATCAAAAATCAGGGCTAAAATAGCAGCGGGAATAGCTCCTATAAGAATGAGTGCCGTGTTATTTCGGTCAATCCCAAGTAATATAATATCTCCTAAGCCTCCTGCACCAATTAAAGCAGCTAATGTTGCTGTTCCCACAATCAGCACCATTGCTGTCCGAATACCAGCCATCATAACAGGCATAGCAAGTGGTAGCTCAACCTTTACTAAACGCTTTGATCGATTCATTCCCATAGCTAATGCCGCTTCTTTCAGTGATGGGTCAACCTCATTGATGCCCGTGTAGGTGTTTCGTAGAATAGGCAACAGCGCATAGACGACTAACGCAATAATTGCGGGAACTTTCCCAATACCGAATAAAGGGATTAATAAGCCGAGCAACGCTAAGGAAGGAATCGTTTGCAGCACAGCACTGATTCCAATAATACTCTCGGCTATTTTCTTTTTATTGGTTAAATAGATACCTAGGGGAATAGCGATGAGGACAGCAAAAAATAGCGCAATAAAAGAGATTTGGATATGCTCTAGTAATGCAGCCAACAGCTGTGCCTTCCGTTCATGAAATACATCTACCACATTAGCCACCATGCACATGCCCTCTTTTCTTAGAATCCGCTGCTAAATAACGAAGCGTGGAAGCTCTTGTCACCATGCCAATGAGCTTGCCATTCTCTTCGACACCTAACAAGTCATGCTCGGCTAATTTTTCAAGAATCGTCGGAAATGGGGCATCAACAGGAATGGTATGCCCAAAGTTGTTTGTCACAGTGATTGGCTGTAACACATCGTGGATCGTAAACAATTGATCCGACTGCTTACCTCCAATAAACTGTTGGACAAAATCATTTACAGGGTTTTGTAGCAATTGCTGTGGAGTACCTATCTGAACAATTTCGCCATCTTTCATAATACAGAGACGATCTCCTAATTTCAGTGCTTCCTGCATATCATGTGATACAAATACAATGGTTTTCTGGATGGTACGCTGCATCTCTAGTAGATCATCCTGTAGTTTGGTGCGACTAATAGGGTCTAGCGCACTAAAGGGCTCATCCATTAAAATAATTTCTGGGTCAGCTGCCAAGGCACGAACAACGCCAACCCTTTGCTGTTCGCCTCCTGACAGCTCCTTTGGCTTACGCTGACGATATTTCGCTGGCTCCAGACCCACCAACGCTAATAGTTCGTCTACACGCTGATGGATTTTCGTTTTACTCCATTTCTTCAGTTCTGGTACAACCGCAATATTTTCCTCTATTGTCATATGCGGAAATAGGGCGATTTGCTGTAGTACATAGCCAATACTCCAACGCAGCTCATGGATATTATAATCGCTAATTCTTTTATCATTGATCCAGATGGTGCCTGCTGTTAAGGGTATTAATCGATTAATCATCTTCAACAAAGTAGTTTTGCCGCATCCACTAGGGCCAATAATAACAAAGAATTCACCCTTTTTAATTTCTACATTTAGCGCTTTGACAGCTATTTGGTTGTTATCATATTGTTTTGAGACATTGTCAAATGTAATCATCTGTCATCTCCTTTAAAATGTGCTCATGAAATGCGTTCACTTTTTATATTTCACCAACAAAAATCATTTCAAACATTTGTAGATAGCTGCAACTATTTCATTCTAAATATCTCGCCTTTGGGCACAAACGGTAGCTTGGCCCCCTGTGGTAGTACGAAGGCATGCTGTCTTTTAATGGCTAAACGATCACATTGTCCATCTGTAATAATCAGAATAGGACCATCCTTTGGAAAATCCTGTGCGGCTTCAAGTAGCTGTATACCAGGCTGTAACACTGTGCCTCCTCTACCTCTTACCTTCACTTTCGTTAATAGTTCTTCAGGGGCTAGATAGCCCGCGTCATAGGCAACAGCATCACAAAATATAACGCGAACAAAGGGGACATCTCTAGCGATGCTATAGCTCGCTATTGTGCCGAGTGCTTTTCCTAGTAAGAGACGGTCCATGGAGCCTGATGTATCAATAAGGACTGCGAAAGTACGTCCATCTTCCTCACCGCTTTGATGAATCCATCTTGGTCTAGCTATATCAGGTGTCGATGCTTGCCTTCTACTGGGGCGGGTATACGTTCTAACTTTCTCTATCGGTTGAAACATCCGATCAAACCATTTGGCTAATGCCACATCCCAGGCAATAGGAGGCTGTGCTAGGCTACGAATTTCCTCAATGAGCCCTTGTGGCAAATATCCTCTCTCTTGGGTTATATGATAGCTTAACCCTTGACTCAATGCCCTTCTATAAAAAGCATCTAAATCCACGCCAACCTTGCCTTCCCAAAAATCTGGTGGATTCGTTTCGATCATATCTCCGATGCCCTGCCCTCGAAAGGTTCTTAATTTGCGATACATCCTAATATCTGTAACTATACGATCATAAATAGATTCGGCTGAAAGTCCTTTTAATGCTGGATCATATAGCCCGCCAAATGCTGGCATCTCGCCGATTTGCATATCGATGAGCCAGCCATTGATAACATAATCACAAGCAACATTCCATAAGTAGGGATCACGTCCTTGTCTGCGGGTCGCATGGCTTAAACCTGCATGCAGCAATTCGTGTGCCATGAGAAACCGCATTTCCTCATCGGTCATTCCCACCGCCGTATTCAAATAAATCTCCTTTGTTTCGACTGCAATGGCTGCGACCGAAACATTCATTCTTGTGCAAATAAGTGGGTCTTCAATGATCGTAAAATCTGCTGCCAAAGCACCAAATAAGGGATAGGAGCTCATAAACCAAGCCTTTGCGTGCTGTGCTTGTGTTACCCTCGTTGTGCCTCCCAATGTATTTTCTACCCCTCCCGCTACTCGAATGGCACTTTGCACGGCTTTCGATAAACCTTCTGCAAATAATGCAGCGAAATCACTATTCCCTCTATAAAGATAGCCTGTTTGATTTTGTGAAATCACAAAGTCCACTTGGCCTGGCATTGTACTATAGCCTTTCAAATCATCTGGCACACCTTCGCGTAAAAATCTTTCATATAATTTTTCCTCAGAGCTAATGGCCTCAAAAAGAGGATTACTCATTTCCTTTGGTGCTTGACCAAATTTTAGCTCTGCTAAAAATTTTGTTATATAGCAGTCACAGGCAATATTCCACAGCTCCTGCTGCTCTTTTGGTTGATGATGATGTAAGCCTAGGTGTAGCAAGCAATGCGCTATCACATAAGCCCATTCATTTGGCTGACCTTTTTTATCCTGATTCACATAAATAACACCTGCGCTTGTAATGTAAGCCCAATCCTTTTGGGGCATACTTTCGTATTGCATGTAAACAGCATGACACAACGCCTCGAACAGGGGATGTGTACAGACAATGTCATGCCCACGTGCAATGGCTTTCTCATTTTTATGCTCCTGCTGTGATGCTTTCTTCTTTTTGGCCATACGCTACCCTTCCTTTTTGGCTACTAAACGCGGTAAATCTCGGATAACCTCCAGCATAAACCAGGCAGGTAAGGCTTCACCCTTTTGCTCTGACACAACCATCTGTGCAATTTCTAAGCTGATGGATGATAGGTCCTTGATCAAGTCTTTGGCTCGAAAGGCTAATTGCCGTTGATTGCCCTTCAATGTGGTATGCTCGTTCGGAAGCTCCTTCAGTAACTGAGCCCGGAAGGATTGTGCCATGAAATAAAGCAAATCTCTTTCATCAGGTTGATCGGGCCAACGTAATTCTCCTTGAATAATTTTAGCGAGATCATATTTACTTTGCACTTGCTTGATAAAGGCTTTAAATTGACTGGCAGTATGCGCGGACAGGCAGCTACTTGCTAATAGATCAATTGTTTGTTCTTGTAAGCTATTGCCATATGCATACAAACAATCACTTAACATATGCCATGAACGAGGCGTGGAGAAGGGTTCTTCTGTTTTCGGTGGTTCGTTCCATAAATGATCAGGACGCATTTGAATATACTCAATCACATATGGATGTATTTCATGTGCATAGGCCCATTCAAGCCAATCTTTATGCGATGCCCTCAGCTGAACATGAACCATCCGATTGATTAATGCGGAGGACATCGGCTTCACAATCGCGTTATCCTGAGCCCGATTGCCTGCACCAATAACAATCGTACCCTCTGGCAATGTAAACTCTCCAATTCTGCGTTCATGAATAAGACTATAAAACGCTTTTTGTACTTCCTGTGAGCAAGCATTTAATTCATCTAAAAAAAGGCAATAAGGTTCATCGCGTGCAATCATTTTGGGTGGACAAAAAACACTGTAGCCATCCTTAATCTGCGGAACACCAATAATATCCTCAGGTGCTAGCTGACTGCCCAATAACGATACACAATGTAGCCCTAATTCACTAGCAAAGTTTTCAACAATCGCTGATTTCCCAATGCCAGGTGCTCCCCAAATAAAAACTGGTCTTATTGTCGCTACATTCAGCAGAAAATCATATAGTTGTTTTTGTGTCACATTAAAAATCGTATTCAATCAAAACGCCCTTTCAACTCATTGTTTTAAAGGTTAATAATACCATTTTCTATGAAATTAATCTTGTCTCTACCATTCTATGAAATTGACTGCCAATTACTAGCTGTGAGAAAATAATAAAAAATGTAGTAGAGAGGTCGTGACCTATGCATAATGGCTTTCAGTTTTTGGCGATTTCACAACTAGCAAAAAGGTTTCCAGCAGACTCTTGGTGGGCAAAGTTTTACAAGGATTTTAGTGAGGATGATCTAGTAGCTTACTATGAGGGGGATTTAACACTTCCCTCTCTTGATTTGGACTGGGATATGCCATTCCCACAACAGGACAAGACCATTCTCATTTTCATCAATGGTCATCTAACCGTAGACACCCTCTATAATTTAGAGACAGATGGGGCAATTGGGCTGATAGTAATGGGCAATGTACTTTCTAAAAATATAGCTGTAGGTGGTCAGGAAATCTATGTGCACGGGCATCTGACAGTCGAGAATATATTATGTGGCTCCTACAATCATGGCGAAACGATCGTTAATGGCAATCTTCAGGCAGCAATTTTGGTTCAAGATGATGAGTATCGCATCAACGTAAAGGGTCAGAAGTCGATTCCTTGTATCGTAAATATATGGCACGGAGATGGCGTTTTTCAGGAGCTCCCTATCCGTATTGAAGATGTATTAGTAGACGAGATATTTTTACCTGAGGATGAGGATGACATCGGCTTTTCCTTCACTTCACTCGTGGAAATTCTAAAACAAGGGCGTTCTGCACTCACTCAATTTACAAGCGTTCCTCAAAGGACAATAGCAGCTCCTATTTATTTCACGCACCATTCGATCAATGCGGAAAACATACTGAAACTGACTTCATGTATTCTGATGACACCTGACAAACCTTCTTTCGATTTGACGGAACAGGATGTTTATTTTATGATCCAACGCGCACATACCAATGCTGATGGAGATGTACGCAATGATAGTATTTATATATTGACCTCGCAGTGTCATTATTTTATTTGGCTTAATGAGGATCAATCCGTCTCTCTCTTGACAAAAACACTAGATGAAGAAGCTGAATGGTGGGATATTACAGCATCCCCCCAGGAGGATTTAGTGGATTTACAACAGCACTGGCTGATGTTGTTAACCTGCATCAATGTAGCAGAACTTTACTTGCATAGTATCGAGGTGCGAGATGTACAACAAATTCTCCAGCATCCTACGATTCTGGATTTAGACGATGAACATGATGGATTGTGGGATGGTTCCAAATGCTATAGCTTCCGTCAAACCTATTTGGATAATGAAGGCGATAGGATACATGCTCGCATTGAAATTATGACGCCTGATGAAGCGTATTATTTTTATACGCTCGAAAATCAATCCTATGTTGCTCGCCACTATCAGCCTCCTAACGTTTTTGGTCGACAAGAGCTATCTTATTTAAACACGATTCAATGGGAAGCGTCCGAGCGATATTTTGAGAGATTCAAACAATTTATGTCTCAGAATTTTAAGATAGATTTAGGAACTAATTAAGGCAAGAAACGTTCTATGAATGATGAAGTCTATTCAACTATACATCTCTTTCACTCTCTGTAATAATGAGAGATAGCTAAACTTTTAATAGAAGGGAGGGAGATGTGGTCACGACCAACATCCAGCTACAATGAAATACGTGCTAAACTTTTTTAAAGGACTTATGATTGCCGTTGTTGTTATTTGTATTTCGTTTTATATGGTGACACAGTTATTTAATACGACTGAAAGAGAAGAGTCTGTGGTTATTGATGATCGTCCAAGTGTGGAAGAGTTTATCGGTGAGATTGCAGAGACCGCACGAGATCTTGGTGCTGACAATGACTTATATGCATCCGTGATGATTGCTCAGGCGATTCTAGAAAGTGAGCATGGGCAAAGTGGACTTGGCTCTGCCCCTAATTATAATCTTTTTGGAATGAAAGGCAGCTACCAAAATAATTCCGTCACACTCGAAACCACAGAGGATGATGGGTCAGGCAACCTTTCTACCATCATGGCTGACTTCCGCAAATACCCTTCCTATGAAGCATCCATGCAGGATTATGTAAAATTAATGCGTAATGGCGTGTCATGGAATAAAGATTTTTACGCAGGCGTTTTCAAAAGCAACACAACTACCTATACAGATGCGACCAAGTTTTTAACAGGCTCCTATGCAACTGATTCGGCTTACAATGAAAAATTAAATACATTGATCGCAAAATATGACCTTCAGCAATATGATAGCCCTGTAAAAGATAAGAAAACCATCACGGTGGCTGATGGAGATTCACTTATGAAGATTGCCGAAGCCTATAATGTGAAGGTGACATCACTTAAGCAGTGGAATCAGCTTCGAACAGAACGTCTTGAAGCAGGCCAGCAACTTAATATTTATCATTATTAACATAAAACGTCCATGACTCATCAAGGAGTATGGACGTTTTTTCTCATGAAACTAATTCGTTTGTCTAAACGTCTTAGTGTAAAAATACGGAAAGGATAGGAACACAGTGAAGCGTACACAATTGCTCAGTCTTCTCGCCGTTAACCTTATGCTATTGCCATTGATTCAGCTTAGCTACAACCTATATTTCACAACAAAAATAGCAGAGGCTTCTTTTTATATCATTATTTTCCCCACTCTTATTATTTTATCGAACCTCTTACTATGCTGTAGTCGGCAAAGAGTAGCAGCTTCTATCCATTGGACCTTTGTCTATGTGGGACAAGGCACCTCTATCGCCTGTTATTTTGTGTGGCATTATGGGCAACTAGAGCCCTATCCAGATATGCCCCCAGGTGAAGCAGTGTTTGATTTATGCATGAATACATTTTTAATTGGGCTCTGGCAGTTTATCGTGTTAGCACTGATCCATCTCAGTACGTTTATCATCCTCAAGATGGGACTGACCTTTAAAAAAGCTTAACTAGTCTTCTGTGAGTTATATAAAGTACCTACTGCTAGTATGGTTGTGGCTAAATCCTGTCGATAGAGGGGATGTTTGGCATCTAGACTATTAATCGTTACTTCATTACCACCTAACGATGAATGGACATACAAATCATCACCCATGTATAGAGCAATATGACCTGGAAAATAGATTAAATCCCCCTTCTGCATTCGGGCTTGCTCTATGTTAACGATAGGGAAGTCCTCTACTATTCGGGCATCACGATAAATATAGACACCGTTTAACATATAAGCCATTGAACATAAACCAGAGCAATCAATACCTAGTGGCGATTTGCCACCCCAGCGATAAGGGGCCGTTAAATAGCTGAGCGCTGTGTCCACCACATTTTCTCGGAACTGCTGCTCCGATAATGAATGTGCTGTTATTTTTGGTTGTAGCCATTTTGTTCGAACATACCCTATTTGTCCTGACACTAGCTGTACAGCTGACCATTCTTCAGGTACTGCTTCGTCTGACATAACACGAATGGAAGAGCCTCTTACAAGCGTTAGCAGCTTTGTACTTTGAATACGTGGCTGCTGCAAAACATCTGCAAAGCTTTGACACACTACATACTGTGCATCTTGTTGCCATGTAGATGCAAGTGCTTCCTCTAGCAGTAAGTCCGCCTTCTGACAATAACCCTCGTAACGATAGGCCGTTTGAATAGAAACCCAAGCGTCATTGACATCACTGATGATCTCTACGGTCATCCCATAAAGCACTTCATCGACTAATTCAGAAGCTTTATCTGGCATGGCATACAAGCTAGCAATCATGGCTGTAACAATGGCCTTCATCCTTCTCCTCCTTCCGCTTCACCAGCTGGTCATAGACAACTTTTGATAGACGACCAATGAGTTGGCGTGCCTGATCATTGTCCGTTACATTTGTTATAAAAACACCCATACTATAATCGACTGCATTCGTGTAAAATATCCCCACATCATGATCGACTGTATCCAGTCCGCCTGTTTTATGTGCCAGCCTCACATCCTCTACTAGATAGCGCTTTAGGGAGTCATGTATACGCTGACGGCTTAAAATATTAATGACTAGTTTATTGTAGGTAGGCGCTAAAAGCTCTTGCTGATAGACACGCGTATAAAGATGTGCCATATCCCTTGCTGATGTGCGATTATCTATGCCCTTTGCTAGCCGCTCCACATCCATCATTTTTCGCTGTAGCAGTGTGTCCTGTAATCCGATATGCTGAAAATAGTCATTCAAATATTCCATGCCAACTACATCGATTAAGACGTTCGTAGCTGTATTATCGCTAGTAATTATCATCCACAATAGCAGATCATAAAAAGTGCTTTGTGTAAGTCTTTGTTCACTAATCACACTAAAATCCACCCAATTAGTTGGTGAAATCGTAAGCGTAGAATTAAGTGATAATTTGTTTTTCTCTATATATGAGAGCAAGGCTAACAGAATCGGCACTTTGATTAAACTTGCACTTGAAAATGAAGTCTCTAGCTGATGACTGATGAGCAACTGATTCGTTGTTAGATTTTTAATAAACAAATGTACGTTGTAGGGCGATTCTTGAATAAGTGTAGTAATTCTCTGCTCCATAGACCACCTATCCAACTACATGGATACGCTGATTGTCCGCATCCATCCTGACGCTTCTTCCTAAAGGAAGCGACATCGTTGGTAAACAATGACCACATGCCAAATCTGCAATCATAGGCTTCCCTAAAGGCACTAGAATTTCTTGAAAAATAGTTTGTAATGATAAGCTATGAGCTGGCTTTTCGGGATTTTCAGGTTCGCAATTTGTCCAAGCGCCCAATAAAATGCCTGCCACGTCATCTAGCTTTCCTGCCAGTTTTAATTGTGTCAGCATACGATCCACCCGTTGCTCCGTTTCATCGATATCTTCTAAAAACAGAATTTTACCTCGTGTATCAATTTCATAGGGTGTGCCAAGTGAAGCTGTCACTAATGTTAAATTGCCACCGATGAGTTGACCTGAAGCGCTCCCAGGAACCAGTGTAGACATGGGCTGGTGAGAGGGATTTTTTAAGTAATACGCCTTTCTTTCATTCTCCATAATCAGCTGAATGAACGACTGCCAAGTATAGTCATCCATCTCCTGTCTAATAAATTCTGTAGATGGCATCGGCGTATGATAGGTTACAAAGCCACATAGCTGATTAAAAGCTATATGTAGAGCGGTCACATCACTATAGCCAGCAAATACTTTGGGATTGGCACTTATCAAGTCAAAGTCTAATTGGGCTAAAATTTTCGTCGCACCATAGCCCCCACGTATACAAAAAATACCATCAATCATTGGATCATCAAACATACGATGAACATCTGCTACCCGTAATTCATCTGTGCCTGCTAAATAGCCATGTCTTGCGTGACAGGTCTCCCCAACGACCACATTGAGCCCTAGCTTTTCGATACTAGCAATAGCAGGTTGCAACTTTTCGGGTGGCGTTGCTCCAGAAGCACTAATAAGACCAATTGTGTCACCCTTTTTCAATGCCTTTGGACAAATCATATCTTTTCCTCCCTTTTCAGTGAAGTACGATAATGGGTCAGTTCCTCTTCATTGGCTAAAATAAAATGACCTTCCTCTATTTCAACAAATGAGGGGGGATTCTCATCATAACGATGCTGTGACGGATCATACACTTCTACAACTTTCTCCCGCTCCTTATAGGGATTTGGCTCTGGTACTGCTGATAACAAAGCCCTTGTATAAGGATGCAGCGGATGAGCGAAAAGCTTTTCTGTTTCCGCTAGCTCCACAATCTTCCCCTTATAAATGACTGCCGTACGATCCGTAATAAAACGGACAATCGATAAATCATGGGCAATGAATAAATATGTTAAATGATTTCGCTGTTGAAGGCTTGCTAATAAATTTAATACTTGCGCTCGAATGGATACGTCCAAAGCAGATATAGGCTCATCTGCAATGATAAATTCAGGCTCCATCACTAACGCTCGAGCAATGCCAATACGTTGGCGTTGACCTCCTGAAAACTCATGCGGAAAGCGGCTTGAGAACTCTGGAAGTAGCCCAACGTTCAGTAAAGCATCGCGCACCTTTTGTTGCCGATCTGCCTCATCTTTATATTTTTTCGAAGGGTATAAGCCCTCTGAGACAATATAATCTACTTTTGCTCGTTCATTCAGAGATGCCATAGGGTCCTGGAAAATCATTTGGATTTTTTGTGTAATTTCTCTATCCCAATCTTTAGGTATTTTCCCCTGAATACTTTTGCCATGGTACAAAATTTGCCCCTCTGTAACCTCATTGATGCGCATAATCGCTCGACCAATCGTTGTCTTCCCTGAGCCTGATTCACCTACAATGCCAAATGTTTCGCCTTTAAAAATTTGAAAGCTGACATCATCAATGGCTGTAAACTTATTTTTTCCTTTGCCAAAAACAACAGATAAATTTTTTATCTCTACGAGCACCTCTTTATCAGTCATTCGCATACTGCCTCCCCTCTGCAAAAAATGCTTGTAAGGCTGCTGGAGGCTCTACCTTTGGTGCAAGTGGGTCTAATAACCATGTACGAACATAGTGGGTATCACTAACCTGAAAAAAAGGTGGCCGCTCGATAAAGTCGATTTTCAATGCATATGGATTGCGTGGGGCAAAGGCATCTCCCTTTATTTCCTGAAAAAGATTCGGAGGTGTGCCCTTGATGGAATACAATTGTTCCCCTTTTGAGCCAAGCTGTGGTAAAGAGGAAATAAGCGCCCACGTATAAGGATGCTTACTATGAAAGAAAATTTCATGTGTTTCCCCAACCTCGATGACATCACCCGCGTACATCACGGCAATACGGTCAGCCACTTTTGCGACTACGCCTAAATCGTGCGTAATATAGACGATTGTTAAGCCGTATTTTTGCTGAAGATTTTTTAAGAGCTGTAAAATTTGTGCCTGAATGGTTACATCCAAAGCTGTCGTGGGCTCATCACATATTAAAATATTCGGCTTACACGCAATGGCAATCGCAATAACGATACGTTGGCGCATCCCTCCTGAAAATTCATGCGGGTATTGCTTATAGCGCTTTTGCACATCGGTAATTCCGACATCTGTTAACAGTTTTAATGTTTCTGCATAGGCTTCCTTACCTCTTAAGCCTTGATGCATAACCACACATTCTTCAATTTGCTTTCCAATGGTTTTGAGCGGGTTTAACGATGTCATCGGATCCTGTGTCACCATCGCTATTTCCTTACCACGAATCCCTAGCCATTCTTGCTCTGTTGTGAATTTGCCTAAATCCTGTGCATTGTAAATAATTTGCCCCTGCTTAATACGACCATTTTTATCGAGCAAGCCCATAATGGATTTCATCAGCACGGATTTACCCGAACCTGATTCACCCACAATGGCTAAGCTCTCTCCCTTGTAAAGGTCGAGTGAAATACCGCGAATCGCTGTTAAAATTCGACCACGTAGCGTAAACTGAATCACTAAATTTTGGATGCCTAATATGCTTGATTTTTTCAATGTCACTCGCTTCCTCTCCTTATACATGGTTTTTCGGATCTGCTGCATCTGCAAAGGAATTACCAATAATATAAAATGCGATCGTAATAACGCTTAGCACAATACTCGGGAAAATAAGCTGATACCGTAGATCTGGTGACATCATAAGGACACGTCCTTCATTAATTAAATTTCCTAATGATGGCTCACTGATCGGAAGCCCTAAGCCAATATACGTCAAAAAGACTTCGGCCCCAATTGCAAAGGGTATCGCTAAGCTCATGCGTAGCATAATGACAGAAATTAAATAAGGTAATAGATTTTTTAGGATAATACGATAATCAGGTGTGCCTAAGCACTTCGAGGCTAGATTGTATTCGCGGTCACGCAAAATAACAATTTGATTGCGGATAAACCTCGCCATTTCCACCCATCCCGTAATACACATGGCAATAATAATTGTTGAAATACTTGGCCGTAAGATATAGGACATTAAAATGAGCACAATGGTTGTGGGGATATTATCGACAACATTATAAAGCTGTGTAATAGGCGCTTCTAATTTCCGTGAAAAGCCCCATAGCGTGCCAATTGTAATGCCCACCACTGCCTCCACTAAGGCGACAACACAGCCAATAAAGAGTGAGGTTCTCGTCCCCGCCCAAATACGAGACCATAAATCCTGACCGATTGAATTCGTGCCAAACCAAAATTCTGCACTAGGTGCAATATTACGTGCCTGCATCCCTGTTTGTTCATCCAAGTAAATTTCAGTTGGTGATTTTTGCGCAGGTAAATAGGGCTGTAGAATCGTAAAGCCAACAATGATGATCACCCCAACTAATAAAAAAACGGCCAGTCGATTTTTCAAAAAGGATTGCCATGTAGACCGCCAATAAGAATAATTTGAATAGCCCGTTTCCTCCGCCTGTCTTGCGTCCACTTCGGCAAATTCAAATAAGGTTTCACGTGATTTATTTGAAATATTATTGATTTCATCTGTATACATCCCCATTAACGCACACCCCCTCCCTTGCCTAATTTAATACGAGGGTCGACAAGTGCCATGGCAATATCCCCTAAAATAAGGCCAATAATACCAAGGGAAGAGAACACTAACACTAGGCCTTGCACAATCGTATTATCCTGTCGCTGAATAGCATCCACAAGTAAGCCCCCCATCCCTGGAATGGAATACAACGACTCTATATAAATCGAGCCTGTAATCGTAAACAGAATCGTTGCAGGTAAATATTGTGCCATGGGAATAAAGGCATTACGTAATACATGTTTGAACATCAGTGTCCGCTCCTTTACGCCCTTTGCCCTAGCCAGCTTAATATAGTCCTTGTTCAGTTCATCCACCATATAGCGTCGCATCCACATCGCGTAGGAGGCAGTTGGCGCCAATGCCATTGACGTAAGTGGAAGAATCCAAGTAATCGGCCTGTATTCATCAAACAGCATCGGTAATTGAAAGAGTTCTGTAATATACATTTGAATAACTAAGTAATAAACCGCTGCAGGGACTGCAACAACAAATACGATATAGCCTGTCCCAAGTCGATCCAGCCAACGTCCCTTACGATAGGCCATCATTATTCCTAACGGCACACCAATCAGGAGTGATAAACCCACTGCTCCTAAACCAAAGAGCAGAGAATACGTGATTTTATCTGCAATAATCGTCACTACTGGGACATCGGTACGATAAGTCACTGATTTACCCAAATCCCCCTGCAGTAAATTCTTGTAAAAATTCCCTAGTTGGACAAGGATTGGGTCTCGCAAGCCGAGACTTGTTAAGTAAATTTCCTGCTGAGCAGGTGACATTTTATCAGCTGCTGCTCCTAAATAGCCTTCCTCTGGCATTAGCCGTAATAATGAAAAGACAATGGTGATGATAATAAAAAGGGTTAAAACGGATTGTAAGAGTCGTTTTCCTATATACTGCAACATCGCGCCATCCTCCTTTGTCAAAAAGACGAAAGGAGATGCCGACTATTCTTTTCGGTATCTCCTTTTCATCTACGAAATTCTACTACTTTTCAGCATTGGCTAGTGCTTCCGCACGTTCTTCCTCCCACTCAGCAAGCGCTTTTTTAAATTCTTCATTACTCATTGGCTTTTCTAGCACTTGCTGGCCTTTAAATTTCTCTGCAGTTACACCAAATGGCGAATATTGCGCCTCGAATGGATTTAATTTAGATGCCATATAGCCACTACCACCAACTGAATATGGAATAACAAAGGCTTCCTCAATTAAAAACGCTTCTGCCTTCGCAAATAGCTCATAGCGTTTGGCTGTGTCAATTGTTTCTTTCGCTTGATCCACAAGATTTTGATAAGTTGTTTTACCATTCGCCTCTTTATAGCCCTCTGCTAATTCTGGTTTATTGTAAGTACCATCTACTGTGAAAGGATCTGTATACGTAGATGGATCTGCAAAATCAGGACCCCAGTTCGCCTCTAAGAGTGCAAATTTACCTGGACGACGTACCTCTGATAAAAAGCCTGTCGATGGACCAGCCTCTACAATAATGTCGACATAATCTGTCCCTAGTAGTTTTTCCATTTGCTGCTCGACTACTTGAGAGCGATTAGCCCAATCTGGCATACCAGCGTTATAAGGCATTAAAACCTTTACAGGGAATGTGGCCTTACCTGCTAACGCTGTTTTTGCTTTTTCTTTATACTCTAGGGCCAGCTCTTTATTGAAGGAATCCTCATTGGAAATGGATGTAAGGGGTGCTAGTTGTGTATAATCCACTCCTTCCACATCAACAAAGTTTTTCGGTGTAATGGTATTGCTCAGCAAATCTGCTGGATTATATGGCTCAACCGTTAGCATCGCGGAGACACGGTCAAGCGCATGGAATAAGGATTTGCGGAAATCTTTATTATTGACGGCGATTTTCCAGTTATCAGGCTCGTATTGTGCGTCAAATTGTGGGTTGAAGTTGAGTGCATAAAAGTAGGTATAGAAGTTATTTTGTGTTTGACGAACCTGAGATTTTTTCTTTTCATCTTTAAACCATTCATCAATGATGGAGGTCGGGATACTAGCCGAATCGATTTCGCCACGTAAAAACAGCTCAGGCGCCACAGTTGCCGCCTCTTTATTGTATTTATAGCGAATACGGTCAATCAGCACCTTGTCTTTATCCCAGTACGTTTCATTTTTCACAAGAACGCGTTCATTTTGTGGCTCAAATTTATCTAAAATATAGGCACCGTTATAGAGGAAGTTTTCACGTGTTGTGCCAAAATCCTCTCCCTTTTCCGCAATGAACTTGCCATTCACAGGGAAGAAACAAACATAATTCAACATAGAAAGAAAATAGGGTGTCGGCGCCTCTAAAGTATATTCTACTGTATGTTCATCTAGCGCCTTTATGCCTACCTCCTTGAAATCGTTCATCTCGCCATTATAGAAGGCTTCCCCATTTTTCACCACCGTCGCAATCCAAGCTGTCGACGATTCATTTTTAGCATCAAGCACATAGTGTAAGCCATCCACAAAGTCTTGTGCCACAACATCTGCATATTCCTTGCCCTCATGTGTCACCCATTTTGCGTCATCACGCAACTTGAATGTCCACACCGTAGCATCCTCATTCGCAGACCACTCTTTCGCTAATCCTGGCTGGACCACCCCATAGTTGTCATATTCAATGAGCCCATCCACCATATTCGCAGCTACCGCAAATTCATTTGTTTCTGACGTCTTTAAATAATTTAACGTTTTAATTTCCCCTGAATACACCACTCGATATTCCGATGCTTTTTCACTCGCTGACTTGTCATTACAGGCTACACAAAATAATACGACCAGACATACGAACAGCAACCAATATTTTCTCACAAGCATCCCCCTAGTCATCTTTTTATAATGAAAATCCTATTGGTAGGATGGATTGCATCTTCAATAGGATCATTCAAACATAAGCTAGGTCTGTCTAAATCGACCATCTATCGATGAAATGAACAACGGTACATACTCATTGTCACAGTTATGAGATTAAATTTTTGGTTCTATCAACTATCAAACCACTCAGACAGCGTGTCCCACTGCTTTTTGAGCGGGTCCACCACTTTTTTGATCACTTCTCACCTTTCATGAATTAGAATCCTCACTTGATATAAAAGCTCCCCCTAAACCTTTCCATCATGTTAAAAATTGCAGGACACGCAGCACCTCATAAAAATCATGGGTCATGAACTCCACGGTATTATGCGGTTTGAATTTGGCATTTGGATAAAATGAATTACGATAGGCTCGTGTATGATCACGATAAATAAGCTCTACCCTAAAGTGTTCTGGCAACGTTACCTGTAATGCGGTACGCGGAACCTTCATAGAAGACTCTACCAGTCGCTTGGTTTCCATGATAGTTAGTTGTGGACTGACACTAATCGTCGCATTGCCGATTCCTTCCTTAGTAGCAAATGTGACAATGTGTTCGTTTACGGTTTGAATCTCTTCTGTCAACCCCACATCCCCACTCACAAAGGACACAGGAACACCGTGTAAGGCTGCTGCATAGGTATTGATCAGAAATTCACTCGCATATTCGCCATTGATTTTGACATCCGCGTATGTGCAAAGTGTATGGGCTAGTGGGTTACGCTCACTGCCACCCTTGCTGTGATAACCGATAAAAATAGCACGATCGAAGCTTTTATCGAGACCCGCTACCATACACATAGGGTCGTATGTCCAGCCACGGATAACTTTACAGTTGATTGGTAAATTGGAAATGTCTAGATTGCGGGCTGAATCATGTGCGTCCTTTACTAAAATTTCGGTTGCGCCCCCCGCTATCGCTCCTTCAATGGCAGCTTCTACTTCACGTGTCATTTGTCTTTGGAAAAACTGATAGTCAGGTGCGTTTAACTCGGTCTCACTCCACGAAGTTGTACCTGTAATCCCTTCAATATCTGCACTAATATAAACTTTCATAGAAATCGAAACTCCTTTACATGGTGATTTTGAATTGTTGCGTGTACTGCTCCGTAATGCGCTGCCTGTGCTTGAACACGTCTAGCCCATGCCACATTGCCATAATCATAATGCCACCATTCCTCCGCATAGTTCGTAAATCCAGCAAGTGTCATACAGTTATACAGCAAACGTCGGTACTGACAGGCAAGCGGATTTTCATGCGTATGTTGTTCAAAATAACGGGTCGCGGATTTTTCATTCATTTCATCAAACGCTGTCCCAAGATCGAGGGCTTTACCATGAACATCAGCCAATGTTACATCGATGGCACCCCCTGTTAAATGGGGGGCTAAATGGGCTGCTTCTTTACTTGGAAATGCTACATATTTTTTGGTCGCCTGCATAATCTCTTGTGATGTTAACTGCGGCATCCTTTTTGCTAATTGCTGAGAAAAATGGCTAAACAAATGCTGCTGTACTTGAAATGGGCGATAGCCATCATAAAGTAATAAGCAATACTCTTGAGGTAATAATGTTAACACCTGTTGCAAACGCTCATAGACTCCTTCTCTTACATGAATAACTCGTAAACTATTAGAAATCTGTTGCTGATAGTAGATGGGTTCCATAAATATCCTAGGATGAGCACCTGTAAGCTGGATAAGCGGCTCATTGTTTTCACAGACAACTGGTGATGGCGAGGGGCTTCCATTTAGAGAGGGTGCTATCGGTTGAAAAAGGTTCATAATAACAGAACCCTCCTTTAAATAGTTAGATAATTCAGTTTTTTAAGTTGAATGTTATCATATCTCTCTACCATTGACTAGATAAAAAAAGAATAATTACAAAATAATGGATATATTCTTACAATGATACATATTCCAGCAATTGACGGGTCGAAAAACCACTTATATCCTCTAATTAAGAATTTTATTCATCTTATAGCTCGCTCATGCTAAAAAATTAACGAAACCTGTTTGGTGGCCTAAAAAAAGCCATTGAAACACAATTGCTGTTTCAATAGCCTTTTCTTTTATGCCTGTTGAAAGGAATAAGCTTGCACTGTATGACCATTGCGGCCAGTTGTTGTCTTAGCTTGGGATAATGAATTTAGTATCGCTTCCTCTGTCGCTTCCGCTGCGGCTGTAAACAGTTGATTCATGATGGGATGCTCCTCACGAAGCTGAGTTCTAGTCTCAATAAGCTGATCAGCGGTATGAGGAATACAATGTGCCGTCGTGAAGCCAATTACAATATCGCCACTACCATGTGAAAAATGACTGCCTGTCCGTCCCAAACCGATACCACAGCGTTTAATGACACGTGTTAATTGTCGATTACTTAGCGGGGCATCTGTCGCAAGGACAATGATAATGGAGCCATCTGTTGGTGATAGAGTAGATTGGTTTTGCATAGTTGAGACTTTGTAATGCTCAGCTAAAAACTCCCTGTCTTGACCAAAGTTACTAAGAACTAGGCAGCCTACTGTATAGTTCACTTCATTTGATTCTACTTTGACGATGCGAGAGGAAGAACCAATTCCTCCTTTGTAGCCGAAACACATCATCCCTTTTCCTGCACCAACAGCGCCTTCCTGTGCCGTCTTTGTAGAGGCTTGGCGAATGGCTTCTATGGCATGCGCAGGTGTCACTGGACAAGCTCGAATCGAATTAAGATAACTATCATTACACTCGCCCACAACGAGATTAATGGTTCCTGTTGTCAGTCCAATGTCTTCATTCCTATCAAGCATATAGCTTAATGTACCTTGTGTCACAGCGGGTACGCCAAAAGTATTGGTTAACATAATGGGCGATTCCAGTACACCTAGTTCATTCACTTGCACAAGTCCCGTTGTTTTCCCAAAGCCATTTAGTACATAGCTTGCCGCTGTTACCTTTTGCTGAAATACATTGCCTCCATGCGGTAAAATAGCTGTAACGCCTGTACACGCATAGGCCCCATTCTGATCTAATGGCTCATCCAATGTCACATGCCCCACTTGAACTCCTTCTACATCGGTGATGCAGTTTTTCTGACCAACTGGTAACACACCAATT
This sequence comes from Lysinibacillus capsici, assembly GCF_003367505.1. Taxonomy (GTDB): domain Bacteria; phylum Bacillota; class Bacilli; order Bacillales_A; family Planococcaceae; genus Lysinibacillus; species Lysinibacillus capsici. Next base: position 125,178 of record NZ_PXXX01000015.1, on the reverse strand, counting down.
TTAATGCCCAATTGTCTTACTTTTCCCTGCATATTATGCATCCTCCTGAATCGCCATTAACACAGCAGCCTGTGCATGGATAGCCGTTGTATCAAACACGGGAATGCTGACATCCTCCTGCTGAATCAGTAAGCCGATTTCCGTACAGCCCAAAATTACCCCTTGCGCCCCCGCATGTACAAGCTCCTCGATCACTTGGCTATAGTACGTTTTAGATGCTGGTACAATGGTCCCAAGACACAATTCATCGTAAATAATTCGGTTTACTTCCATTCGGTCGTTGCTGTCAGGCACAATCACCTCTATGGCAAAGCTTTCTACCCTTGCCTTATAAAACGCTTGCTCCATTGTGTACTTTGTGCCAAGAAGCGCTATTTTCTTTAACCCCGCTTCTTTGATTTGCTTAGCTGTGGCATCCGCAATATGTAAAATAGGGATGGTTATAGCTGACTCGATAACATCAATGACCTTATGCATTGTATTGGTACAAATGATGACTAGGTCTGCGCCTGCCCGCTCAAGTGCTTGTGCAGCTTGAGCTAGAACCTCACCTGCTTTGTCCCACTCCCCGTTAGCTTGAAAATGCTCAATTTGCTGGAAATCTACACTAAACAAAATACATTTCGCAGAGTGTAGGCCCCCTAGCCTATGTTTAACCTGTTCATTGATAAGTCTGTAATATTCAGCAGATGACTCCCAGCTCATCCCACCGATTAAGCCGATTGTTTTCATGTCTACATCACTCCTTTTTCTATTATTATACGCCTCCCTCACACAAAAATAAGAGAATTTTCCAAAAATAATATACAAGGATTGGAAAATAGTAGATAAAATCAGTTTTCTCAATTAATAAATTATAAATATCAAAATTTTAGTATAATTCATTATTTTAGAAAAGTTGATTTTTAATAAAAAAACAGTGTAGACTAAAGCGTATTGTGAAAGGAGGACAACTTATGGAATGGATCTCAACAATAGTTGACAGTGGAAATAATATTTTATGGACATATATCCTCATTATCTTACTTTTAGCAGCAGGACTATATTTTTCATTCGGTACGAAGTTTGTACAAATTCGTCTTTTTCCTGAAATGTTTCGTTTAATTGTAGAAAAAAGAGAGGGCGATTCGGGGGTTTCTCCGTTCCAAGCCTTTACCATTAGTGCTGCTTCACGTGTCGGCACAGGAAATATTACAGGGGTAGCCTTAGCCATTGGTGTAGGCGGTCCTGGTGCAGTATTTTGGATGTGGATAATCGCGATTTTAGGGATGGCCACTGCCTTCATTGAAAGTACCTTAGCACAGGTCTATAAAGTGAAGGATGGCGATACATTCCGTGGTGGGCCCGCCTACTATATGGAGAAAGCATTAGGTCAGCGAAAGCTTGGCATTATTTTTAGTATTCTATTAACATTAAGCTTTGGCTTTATTTTTAATGCTGTGCAATCCAACACAATTGCCACTTCAGTCGGCGAAGCCTTCGATGTAAATCCAAAGATAATCGGAGCTATACTTGTCATTTTAACTGGATTAATTATTTTTGGTGGTGTCCATCGAATTGTAAAGGTGACACAAGTTCTTGTTCCAGTTATGGCCATCTTCTATTTACTTGTAGCTCTTTTTGTAGTGGTGACTAATTTATCGGAAATCCCACATGTTTTTTCATTAATTTTCACTCATGCATTTGGCCTACAGGAAGCTGCTGGTGGCGCAATTGGGGCAGCAATCATGCAGGGCGTACGTCGCGGTTTATTTTCCAATGAAGCAGGGATGGGAAGTGTACCGAATGCTGCTGCGACTGCTAATACTTCGCATCCTGCTAAGCAAGGACTTGTACAAAGCTTAGGTGTCTTTTTTGATACGATTATGATTTGTACAGCCACTGCCTTTATCATTATTTTAGCGGGCTTATATGATAAAGGTGAGAGTGATGGTATTATTTTGACGCAAAATTCTTTAGCTGTTCATGTTGGTGATTGGGCTCCTTATTTTATTGCCATCTCCATCATTTTCTTCGCTTTTAGTTCGATTATTGGTAATTATTATTATGGTGAATCCAATATTGAATTTATGGATGCCCATAAAGCTTGGATGTTTTGCTATCGAATTTTAGTGTTAGTTATGGTCATGTTCGGCTCCATCGCACAGGTACAGCTTGTATGGAATCTCGCTGACCTCTTTATGGGGCTGATGGCACTTATCAATATCGCCATCATTATGATGCTCGGTAAAATTGCCTTCCTTGTGCTAGACGACTTTACTGAGCAACGTAGAGCAGGAAAAAATCCTGTCTTCTATGCAAAATCAATCCCAACCTTAAAAAATACAGACTGTTGGGAAGAAGAAGATCGATAAAATACTGAACGCCACTTCTAAAATTAGAGTGGCGTTTTTTCGATATTTAAATAAAGGTAATTTTATAAAAAACGGTTACTTTGCTCTACTAGTAATCAACACTTAACGCCACCCCAAAATTTTGGAGTGGCGTTGTGCTTTAATATTTAAACTGACTAATCAGTAGCTTTAATTCATCCGCCATATGTGCGAGTGCTTGCGCAGAGGCATTGATTTCCTCCATTGAGGCTAATTGCTCCTCTGTTGATGCCGCTACATCCTCAGACGCCGCTGCATTGCCTTTCGCGGAGAATGCCAAATCTTCTGTTACTGCCGCTACCTCTTGAACACCTGCAGACATCTGTTCAGAGGCTGAGGAGACCTCCTCCATTTTAGGGGTAATCTCATTCATACTTGTCATAATGACTTGGAATTTTGCAATGGCTTCATCGGAAATATGCAATCCACTTTGCACATCCTCTGTAACCTTCGCCATAATACTGACAGATTGCTCCGTTTCTTGCTGAATCCCTCGGATAAGCTCAAATATTTGTTTAGCTGATTCCTGTGATTGCTCTGCAAGCTTACGCACTTCGTCTGCCACGACTGCAAAGCCTTTCCCATGCTCTCCTGCTCTCGCTGCTTCGATAGCTGCATTTAAAGCTAGTAAATTTGTTTGATCTGCAATGCTTGTAATCACATCTAAAATGGATGTAATTTGCTGAGAGCGTTCATGCAATGTCTGGATTTTCGCATTGGAGTCTGCTACGGATAAATGAATGGATTGCATTTGATTCTTTGTATTTTGAACAGCTTGTCCGCCTTCATCCGCCTGTAATGTCGCATGCTGTGAAAGGTCCGTCACAGCGGAGGAGATTTCAGCAATATGCAGAATGGCAGTAGAAAGCTCATGTAAAGAAGCTGCATTTTTATTGGCACTAATCGTTTGAGAATCAGCACTTGTTGCAACATCCTGAATGGAAATCGCCACTTTTTCTGTTGCAATGCTTGTCTGATTGGCATTGGCAGTTAGCTCTTCTGCTGAAGAAGCAACCTCCTCTGCATTTTGTTCAATTTTTTGAATTAGTGTCCGTAAGCTTTCTTGCATATCATTAAAGGCTTGTCCTAATTGGCCAATTTCATCTTTTGACGTAATCGTTACCATTTCCGTGAGATCCCCTTTGCTGATCGTAACCGCACTATCCTTTAAAGCTTTAATTGGTTTTATGACAGCCCTCATTACAAAATAAAAAATGATGGAACTGATGATAATTGCTGCTATGAGGACTAGAATCGTATGGTATAAAATCGAGGAAGCAGACTCATCAATTTCTTCAGCAAATATCGTCCCTGTTATTTTCCAATTTGTCAGTTCATTTGTCGTATAGAATAATAGACGATCATCACCATTAAAGACATATTCATACGTACCTGATGGACTTTCGTACATTTTATCAAGGAAACTTTCTTTCAGTTCTCCTCCCGCTTCAAGTGTAGGATGTGAAATGACCATCTTGTCTTCTCCAAAAATTGAAGGATACCCATTTTTTCCGATTCGAATTGAATCAGCAATTCTTTGAAGATCGGTTAATTTAATATCGATTGCCACAACTCCAGCATGATCCTTCGTCTGCTTAGCAACTGTTACCACCATATCACCCGTCCCCGCATCCTTGTAAGGGTTGGTGATTAAGGTTTCACCTTTTAAAGCTGTCGCCTCTTTATACCAATCTCGATCTAATGGATTATAGTCTGCACCATTCAATTTTGGCTCCTGTGTAAATCGACCATCATTCATGCCAATATAAACACTCAATACATCTGCATTAAGCTTTGTATATTGCTGAAATTTAGCCACAATCGAAGCTTGTGCTTCTTCATATTGACGCGCATCTATTTCACTACTAAATACATTGATGTCACTCATTTTCTCACTAATTGTTTTGTCAATGAGCTTATTTAAAATGCCTACACTTTCATTGGCACTAAATAAAATTTCTTCTTCAATCGAGTCTTTTGCAGATAAATAAGACAAACTCCCAACAGATATGACAGGGATAAGTAATACTAGCGCGAATAGCGTATAAAGCTTGCCCTTAAAACTGCTAAATAGTTTCTTCATATATCAATCTCCTTTTGATTTTTTTCTAAACCTCTCCCTCTCTTTATCTGCTTAACATTTCTCCCAAAGCTTTTATCGGACGAAAAAAATTTTTTCTAACATTTTTACGATTTTCATATTATTCAGGCTTTACCGACAAATAAAACCCCTGTAACTAGACAGGGGTCAATTGAATTTAGTATTTAAACGATTGAATGGATTCTTGCAGGTCTATTGCCATCTTTGCTAGATGGGTAGAGGCTGCTGCTACCTCCTCCATAGCTGCATTTTGTTCCTCTGAAGAGGCTGCAACACTTTGCACATGATGGCTTGATTTTACCGACACTTCACTCATATAGTCCATTTCCTGCACTAACTTTTCAATATCTTGATGAATTGCTTGAATGGCTGCCGTTACTAGCTCGGTCTGTGCTTGTACATCATTAATGGCATCATCAATTTGTATAAAGTTATCCCTTGCCACATTAACCTTTTCACGACCTACATGGACAGAATCATTACTATTAACCATATCTTCCTCGATAATCCTCGTGCTATCTGTAATTTGGGCCACTACTTTTTCAATATCGACTGCAGCAAGATTTGACTCATCTGCTAGCTTGCGGACTTCCTCTGCCACTACCGCAAAGCCTTTCCCATGCTCCCCGCTCCTTGCGGCTTCAATAGAGGCATTGATTGCTAGTAAATTGGTCTGTGTCGCTATACTCTTAATGACATTTACTGCTGATACAATCGCCGCTGTATTGTCATCTAAATCTTGCACACGTGTATTTAGCTCACTTGTGTTAGTAGAGATTTCATTCATTTGCGCTGTAACATCATGTACCGAAGAACGACCTGTTTGTGCCATATTTTTCGTGTTGACTGTTGCTTGATTCACGCTTTGTATGCTTGTAGAAATATCATTCATTTTCTTCAAGATATGGGCAGATAAATTTCGTACATCACTTGTTAATGTATCCTGCTGATCAATCCCTTGTGCAATATCATGAATAGATTCTGTTACCACCTCTGTCGCCTGTGTAACCTCCATGCTACTTGCTGTTAGCTGTTCGGATGTTGCGGCAACTTGCTCAGAGGAGTTTCCGACTTGTTTCATCATCAGTCGAAGCTTTTCTGACATACTATTGAAGGAATCGGCTAAGTGCGCAAACTCATCCTTGGTTTTAAATTGTAAATGCGTATGCAAATTCCCTTCCGAAAACTTATCCATTTCAACTACTGTTTGTTGAATATTTTTTGCGATCCGTCTACCAAATAGTGTTGCGATGATAATGCTTATAAGTAGAGAAATAGCCACTAGAATCATAATTTCCAGGCCACTTCTTTCCCCTTTTTGCTTGGTAGCCTCAATATGAGCCTGCATATCTTCTTGCTGAGCTGTTGCCATCGTTTTTCCAAAGACAACCAATTTCTGAGAGCCCTCACCTAAAATCGGTAAAGCCATTTGTTGTGCTTGCTGATGATCCCCTCGCTGATAAAGAGGCACAATCTGCCCATCTATAGCCTTTTCCCAGTCGTCAAGCTGCGATAAAAATTGATCAAAATCTTGATTACTATCGCCTACTTCTTGAAGTCGATTAATCGACGTATGTAAGGTATTTCGGATTTCATGATGATTGTTGAGCATTTCTTCCTTGCCATATAACATATACCCACGAATAGCCGCATTCGCTCGTACGGTTTGGAACGAGATATCTTGATATAAATGGATTAATTCCGTATTGTCTTCGATTTCTGCTAATGTCTGATTATTATTATTCAAGTAGTACATAGCAATCCCTGATATAAGCAGTAAAAAGATGAGGACAATACCAAAAGCAAATTGCAATTTCCGTTCCACAGTTAGTCTCATATGATTCCCTCTATTCTTCTATAATCCACTTGAGTATAGCCTACCTAAACCTATTAGCCTATAAAATCTATGCTCCTCCTCCTAAACTATCGCTAAAATTTAACAATAATGAGAATTTCGCATCTAATCTATTGACAATAATATCCACTATTTTACTAGTTGAAATAGGAAGTAATCATTTGGAAACCATAGAGATAACACCAAAAGAGCGGAAGAAGTAGGAGCATTTTCAGAAAATGACCTCTTTTTTCTAAAAACTCTCGAATGCCTGAAGTTAGCATCATCGCACTCAGTAATAGTAAGCTATGTTGAGCCCCATAAATCTGCATAGAGAATGTGATGACCAAGGGCAGGATGGCTGGATAAATAGAATCTGCTAGTGATCTTTTTTCCCTCGTATCGGAGGGAATGCTTTCTTTCTCTGTGGATTTAGCGGCTATTAGTTTCTTTACAAGCATATAGACAAGACCAAAAAATAAAATTGTATAAACAATAAATAATAGCCACGACATTTTGCTTTTCTCATTTAACAAATGAAAATAATCCTCAGCTTCTTGTGCTTGCAGTACATAATACAATCCTGTTTTTTGATCCATTAGGAAGAATCGTTCATCCTCGACTATTACTTTCAAGGCCGTTTCCTTGCCATTATGGAAGTGTATGTATAAATCACTTACTGCTTCATGGTCTGCTGGTCGACTGCTAAGGTCCTTTTTAGTTTGTAAAACTTGCTGAAGGCGATCTGTATCTTTCACCTCATAGCGGTCGACGTAGAATACTTGCTTTAATGGATATAAATATTGCTCTTTGCCATTACTTCCAGACAAATACCAAGCCTCTTTAATTGATTGAATGGCAGTATGCAGCGGCACTAGCTCCTCCCGCTGCCTTTCATTGTAAATGAAGAGTAGTAGTGTGCTTATACTTAGAACAATGCCCAGAATAAGTGTATGAATATAACCACTCTTGTACACTTTATCACCTCCTTTACCACTTTACATTTATAGTAATTATTGTCATATACGATTTACTACTCTAATAAGTTTCAGCTATACTTAAATAGAGGTGATGATGTATGAGTAGACCAGAATTATACGTACATTTAGTAGTTGGTCCTGACTGTGATTTTGAATCCATGGCCATTCGAGCAGCACTGGAATCCTTTGGTGCAGGAGTGACACTCGATTTAATTGGCAGACCAAATGATTTAATTGATATTTTATCTGGAAATGATCTTCCTCACAAAATGGATTATTTGCTATTAAACTTTCACGGCGATGAGGGGCGATTTTGTCTGCCTGAGCTAGGAGAAGAGGTATATGAAGAAAATGAACCAAGGAGTATCTATTTTGAACCTCAAGATGTCTTAACCTATTGTCAGCTACAGGGTGTCAAGGTCATTGCGGCAGGCTGTACATTAGGCTGGCAGCAGCTAGCGACAGCCTTTTTAGAGAGTGGCTGTCATTCCTACCTAGCACCTGATGATTATATTGAGGGTAATGCTAATCTCATGTTTCTAATTCACTTTTTCTATGAGATAATCACAAATCATAGAAGTCAGCAGGAGGCATTTGAACTCGCTCAAGCGACCGACCTAGAAACAGCCTTATACAAGCTCTATTTAGCAGAAAAAAGATCGTAGCACCTACTACTTGGCTACGATCTTTCTTTTTTAGCGTTGATGTTTATCTAGCATGGCTTCAGTAAAAGCTTGTGACTGTCCTTTAGGAATACTGAGTGTTTGCCAATCAGAGCCCTTTACCAATTTGGCGATATAAATGATTTGACCGACGTGCTGTGCATAGTGTGCCATTTGTCTTTCAATAGCATCAATGACTGCTAGCCGCTCCCCTCTAATCGTGACATGTCCCTGTAAATCGGATTCTGTTAAACTCGCCAAGGCCTCTAAAAACACTTGCCACCCCTTGTCCCAAGCTGAGATGATTGCTTCTTTGGTGTGAAGACTATCCTCAAACTCATCATCTCGATTTCTCGTTGGCTTTTCTCCATCTGTCGTTAAAAAATCTGTCCAGCGGGAAACCATATTTCCACTTATATGCTTTACAATCACTGCAATACTATTGGATTCTTCATTGTATGCCCAGTGCAATTGTGCCTCTTCCATTTGGGCAAGTGTTTTATCCCCTAGCTCTTTCACACTTTGAAATCTTTTCTGAACAACTTGTAAATAGGTTTGTGCAATTGTCATAGTCGAACCTCCATCCCCTCTTTTCTATCATTCTATTATAGCTCAATTGAAATGTCTCATGACTTATTCGCCAAGAATAAAATCTCTTGCAAGGATCGCCATTTTTTCTTGAACCTCCTGTGGTTCTCCATCAAGTTGATACCCGATATGATAGACATAGCCGTTATAGTAAGAATAAAACTCATTGGCTCTAGTAGTCATTTGAAAGATTCGCTTATCCGTCTCATCATAATTATAATAAGTATATACATAACCTCGTTCTGGTGACATCTCCCGATAAAACAGGGGATTCATAAAATTTAAGCCTATATTCGAAACTTTCATCCCTAAAGTTTCTTCCATATTTTTAGACTTCACATAGCTCGCTAAGGGATTATACTTTACATTTGTCACGGTAAAATTAATAAATTGTAAATCCACCCCAGTGGAGGATTTTTCTTTATAGCTAAATTGAAATTGCGTTTGTTGGCTACCATCCTCCATTTTTGCTGAAATTGCATAGACCTCATGTATATTTGGTTGAAATGGTAAATTTTCAGGATCAGTGAGATGAACGACATCCTCCAGTGATGTTGCTACTGATTGCATCGCCTCTAAACCTTGAAGTGGTGCATAATATTGGATATGTTTTGCCTGACTTAAATAATTAGCAAGTGGAAGAAAATTACTGTATGCTGTGGCTTTTCCCTCCACTTCTTTTTGAAATAAATCCGTGAATGTAGGTGTTTCTCCTTCATCCTGTGTCGCCAACTCGCCCATCGGTTTTGCAGCTTGCCAAGCAATAAATAATAAAATAGAGCAGGTAATCATTATCGTAACGGCACGATATGTCCATCTTGGCTTGGGCATAACAGGCTCTTGCTGAATTTGTTGTCGAACCTTATGAATAATGGCTTCCTTATGTGCTGAAACATCTTGTAGTACCTGCATTGTATGCTTATCCATGGAAAAGCACCTCCCATTCAATATGTTGTAACTCTATTTTTAATAGCTCCTTTCCTTTCTTTAAACGTGATTTCACAGTACCTTCAGGAATCGCAAGTAGCTCCGCAATCTCTTTAATCGTCATCTCCTCCAAGTAAAAATAGACAATTGCTTCTCGTGGTTTGAGAGGTAAGCTTAAAATGGCATCATCTAACAGTGCTTGTTCATCTTGACGAATCAGTGTGTCCGGCAATGTTGATTTTTGTTTGGTAAAAAATTTATGCTGAAATGTTATTTTTCTGTATGCCCAGCTTTTTAAATAATCTTTGCATTTATTGATTGTCATGCGGGCTAAGTATGCCTTCATCTCTCCTCGTTCCTCATATTGTTTTTGATGATAGAACTTAATAAACACATCCTGTACAATATCCTCGGCTATTTGTAAATCCTTTGTATAGTAATAAGCAATTCGAAACAATTGCTCCGTATGTATAGCCATTAACTGCTCGAAATTTTCATGATCAGACACGCCATCATCCTCCTTCTACACTATAAACGACTCACAACCAGAAAAAGATTATTTTTCCAGATAGAAAAATACATAAAAAAACCGCCTCAACCATTTGAGACGGTTTACTGTTACTTTATAAATTTTCATCAATATATGTTTCGATATCAGAAGCTATCGTATCAATCGGTACATCTTCAATGTTTTCAGCATAACCATTATACATTTTGACGAGGACACCATCTTTATCGACTAAGAAAAATTGATTACCATGAATGACTTGGTCACTGTTAGGGTCGTTTTTCACTAAAATCTTTGTATTTTTCACCGCAAATTGTTCGATATATTTCTGTGAATACCCTGTAAGAAGGTTCCATTTAGATTCATCTGGAACATTGTATTTACTAAGATAATCCGCTAACACATCTGGTTGATCAACATCTGGATCTACTGAAAAGGCAACGATGTTATAGTCCTCTACTCCTTTTTTCTGAAGCTTTTCTTGGACTTGTGCCATGTTTAATGACATGGGCGGGCAGATGGACACACAGTTTGTGAAAATATACATACCAATCCAAGGCTTACCTTTTAAGTTTTCAAGCGAAACCGTTTCACCACGTTGATTAACATGTTCAAAATCGGGTATTTCTAGACTATAATCTGCTTTAAATTTTGAGTTTCCACATGCGCCTAGCACAGATGCACAGGCTAACAGCAGCACTAGCCCTATTAATTTACGTTTCATGTCAACACTCTCCCTAACCTACACTATCCCCATCCTAACGTAGGTTGTAAGCGTTGACAAGAACTTCTAAGTGACAGCTTTCGTACATCTTTGTGAAATCCATTTCATTTTAATGAAACGAGTGCAGCATGAATCGCATCAAGCTTTACTTCGACGCGGTGTAATAAATAAAATGACACTAAAATCGGAAAACCGATATCGGATATCATGTTCAACCACTGTTCCATCCTTCTCCTCCTCTCTCACGTTAAAAATGGTCTTTGCACTTCTCGTAGCAAAGACCATTGTTGAATTATTCTGTTACTACTTCAAATTCTGTGACTTGACGATCTACAATACGAGCTCCCTTGATGGCTGACAGTGCACCACCTTGCCCAGTAAAAACATTTTTAGCCATAATCGTTCCCATTGCCTGCTGAATGTCAGTCACCGTGATATTCGGCTTCGGTGCATCAATCGAAAGGGTTGTCGTTTTCCCATCAGTTGTGGCAAATTGCAATTCTAGAACTTGTGTCATTCTGTGATCCCTCCTTAAGATAAATCGTGTGTTTCCTGTTTCGCAATGCCAGCCAGTGATTGTGATGAAAGACTAGCAATAGCATAAGCAACAGCTAACAAATCGTCCGCGCTATGTGTGTTGTTAATATTTCGATACGATTTCGTGGTGAACGTAGGCTCATTGTTCTCATCATAGCCATCCACATACTTGAGACGCAGTGTAGCATTTACAAAGTTAACATTAGCCATGTAGCATCACCTCCTTTCTGCACACTATATAAAGGCGAATTGCTAAAAAAGGGACATTAAGGATGAATTTTTTTTCGGAAGCTTTTATAATAGAGTGAGAGAAGGCAAAGAGGTGAACGATTTGTTACAAGGTTGGTTTTTATGGTTTATTTTATTTTGGGTTGTCGTCCTCATTTCATTGATGGCTATTGGCGGATTCTTCATGTTCCGCAAATTTTTAAAGGCACTCCCAAAGCAGGATGGAAAATCAGATTTAGATTGGCAAGAATATTATTTAGATAAAACCGTTCACTTGTGGGGACAAGCTGAAAAAGAATTACTCTATGAACTCGTAAGCCCCGTCCCTGAGCTTTTTAGACAAGTGGCGAAGGAAAAAATTGCAGGAAAAATTGGCGAGCTCGCATTAGAAGAAAAAGCAGCTGCTATTAACAATGACCTCATTATTCGCGGCTATATCCAAGCAACACCAAAACGCGATCACAAATTTTTACGCAAAAAATTAGAGCAAATGCAAATTGACATCTCCCCCTATGAACATCTATTCGAATGAGTAAACGCTGCACAAATCTTTGTGCAGCGTTTTTACTTAGTTATGGGATTATTGTCCTAAGAAGCTATCCTGCACTTTGCTAGCTTTATCCTCTTTAGTTGGACTTCTAACCGCGCTTTGCTGCCTCTATCCTCTACTTTTGAGGTTCTATCCGCCACTTTTATGAGGCTATCCTGCACTTTGCTAGCTTTATCCTCTTTAGTTGGACTTCTAATCGCGCTTTGCTGCTCTATCCTCTACTTTTGAGGTTCTATCCGCCACTTTTATGAGGCTATCCTCCACTTTGCTAGCTTTATCCTCTTTATTTGGACCTCTAGCCGCGCTTTGCTGCTCTATCCTCTACTTTTGAATTTTTATCCGCCACTTTTATGAGGCTATCCTGCACTTTGCAAGCTTTATCCTCTTTTTTTGGACTTCTATCCGCGCTTTGCTGCTTTATCCGTCACTTTTATAAGGCTATCCAGTTCCTCCAGCGCTTAAATGCATAAAAAAACTACACTAGCTTCAGCACTAGTGTAGTTTTGGAATTGTTTTTTTGACGCGTTTAAACTGGATTAGCATTGCGATACGCCATGGTACTAACATGGCAAAGGCTAATATCCAGAACATACCTGCTAATTCACCGACATCGATGGAGCTACTTAAAATCATTTTCGCCACCACTCGGAATATTAACAATCCGATTAATATAAAAGCGAATGCTTTTGAACGTTTTAAATAAATATCTCGACCCTTTACTTCAAATTTAGAAGTAGCAATTAATATTGTCGAGAATACCATTCCTACAGCTGCCGCCTCTAAGATTTGCATCGGTGGTACACGGAATTGCTCGAATAAAAACATCAGTGCACCTGAGGACATCGCTATTGGTGGAATAATAATTTTCTTCTCATTTGTCGGCATTTTGGAAGCTCTCATTCGTATGACCATCACAAAGCTCCCCATAAGAATGGCCATAATGGTCGACCCTATAACATAATAGTGAGAAGGGATGCTGCTTAACATAAAAAAATCCTCCTCTAATGTCTAATTAACAATTTTGTCCAAGTAATTGATCAGCAACAGCCTTTAATCGTTCTGGCTCGAAAGGCTTTGTAATAAAATCCTTTGCCCCACTCTCAATCGCTTCTACGATTAATTTTTGCTGCCCTAATGCTGTTACCATAATGATTTTTGCATCTGGAAATTCTGGGATGATTTTTTTTACGGCTGCAATACCTGTCATAACGGGCATCGTTACATCCATTGTGACTAAATCTGGTTGTAACTCACGATACATCGCCACAGCTTCTTTACCATTTACTGCCTTACCGACTACCTCATAGCCCCATTCTGTAAACATATTACTGATTGCAACACGCATAAATAGCGTATCATCTACTACTAAAACTGTAGGCACATGTTCATCTCCCTCCACGTTAAAGTTCGGTATGCCTCTTTAGTTTAACAAATTAAAACCCTGTAAATCCACCGAAAATAGGCTGTAAAACGCGTGTAATATACGTTAAGCCATCAAAGAATAATAAAATCCCAACGGCAATCATGATGTAACCGCCGATTTTTACAATTTTCTGGCTGTGTGTACGAATCCAAGTCATTCGTGAAATGAAGAAAGATAGCACGAAGAATGGAATGGCGAATCCTAAATAATACGCAAACATATAGCTAAAGCCCGCACCTGGGTTTGTACTTGCTAACATGATAATCGATGCAAGGATTGGTCCTGTACATGGTGTCCAGCCTGCCGCAAAGGCAATACCAATTAAGACAGACCCAAAATAGCCAGATGGTCTATTTTTAAATTGGAACTTTCGATCCTTCATTAAGAAGTCTATCTGCAATAATCCCACAATCATTAAACCGAATACGACGATTAAAATAGCCCCAACCTGTCGTAATAATGTTTGATAATTCAGGAAGAATTCTGCTGCATATGAAGCACTTAGTCCAATAATGATAAAGATAATGGAAAAGCCTAGTAAAAAGAATAGTGTGTGGAAAATGGCACGTTTTTGTAGCATACCTTTTTCTGATTTTAGCTCATCTAATGTCATACCCGTTATGTACGATAAAAATGCTGGATATAGTGGAAGAGTACATGGTGAAATAAAACTTAAGAACCCTGCACCAAAAGCTAAAAATACGTTAATATCAGATCCCATATTTTTTATTCGCTCCTTACAGTTACTGCATCCATCGTACCAAAAAACAAAATAAAAAGCGCCCTTCTAGTTTGTGAACGTTTCATGGCAAAATGATGAGATTTTTGAGAAGTCCCACCAAGCTACTTCTGCATTATGCGCTCCTGTTGATTTTCTGTCAACAAAATCCGCCAATCTTCCCCCTTTTTCAAAAGGAGTATAGCTAATTTTTCTACCTTTTTCTTGACAGTGTCGATTACTTGTCATTAATGTTGAAAGAAGCTTCTGTTTTTCATAGACACTATCACGCCCATGTTATAGTAAGAAACTATTTATTTTACACTCATCTTTTAAATCATCTGGATATACATTCATCAGATGACCTTATTATATGTTTATATGTTTCCATTATGATTTCTTTAAATTTCGACAGTCCTCTACTCTACACAAAGTGTTCATGGTAAACCATGAGTAAATGACTTATTTTCATGTATAATGATGATAGCAAATGAGCGAAAAAAGAGGTGTAGCCCTTGGAATTAAGAAAGATTAGACCAAAAAAGATCTATGAAGAAGTATCCGAAATCTTACATGAAAAAATACGAGCTGGTGTCCTAAAGCCAGGTGATCGGCTTGACTCAGTTGAGCAGCTTGCGGAGCAATTACAAGTGAGTCGTTCTGCTGTACGGGAGGCATTATCTGCATTAAAAGCAATGGGATTGATTGAAATCAAACAAGGCTCTGGAACGTTTGTCAAAAGTGTGCCAGCCCATCAGCTTGACTTTCCTTTATCCACCGCTATGTTAACGAATAAACAGGATATTGCTCATTTACTAGAAGTGCGCAAAATTATTGAAGTGGGAGCGGCAGGACGTGCAGCCCTCCAACGTACAGATCAGGATATTCAGGCAATGGTACAAATTTTAGAGGATATGAAGCAGGCACATGGTGATGGCGAGCTTGGTGAAAAAGCAGATTATCAATTTCATGCAGCTATTTCCAATGCCTCTCAAAACCCCCTACTCACTACAATTTTAGATCAAATTTCTGGTTTAATGATCGAAACGATGAAAGAGACACGGCGAATTTGGTTGTATTCACAAAAAACAACGAGCGAACAATTATATGATGAACATATGCAGATTTTCCTCGCGATTAAACAGCAAAACGAAGAGCTAGCCAAACATGCAATGGCATCTCATTTAAGCAACGTTGAAAAAGTGCTATTACAATATTTCGAAACAACAGAATCCAATTCACACTAAAAACTACCTAGTACAAGCTAGGTAGTTTTTCTTTTCTGAAAATTCATAAAAAAACGTTTTCACTTTTTCAAATTTGTTGTAAGATTAAATTATTGACAAGTCATCAGATGACCAGTTGTTTATAAAAGGAGCGATGAATATGAAAGTCACACTATTCGCCACTTGCTTAGTGGATATGTTTCAAGGGGATGTGGGAAAAGCAGTTGTTGAAGTATTAGAAAGACTTGGCTGTGACATCGACTTTCCAGAGGATCAAATTTGCTGTGGACAGCCTGCTTACAATAGCGGCTATGTCGAAGAATCGAAAAATGCGATGAAAAAAATGATCACAGCCTTTGAGCATGCTGAATATGTAGTCTCTCCCTCTGGTTCCTGCGCTTATATGTTGAAGGAATATCCAGAAGTTTTTAAAGGAGACCCTATATGGGAGCCAAAAGCGCAAGCATTAGCAGCTAAAACCTATGAATTCACAGAGTTTATTGTCAACGTATTAAAGATAGAAGATGTTGGAGCGTATCTAGAAGGTAAAGCTACTTATCATACGTCATGCCATATGACAAGATTACTTGGTGTGACAGAGGCACCCTTCCAATTATTAAAGAACGTCAAGGGCTTGCATTATGTGGATCTCCCTGGTAAGGATCGATGCTGCGGATTTGGTGGTACATTTTCAGTTAAAATGGGCAATATTTCTGGAGAAATGGTCAATGAAAAAGTACTGAATGTGGAAGAAACAGGCGCTGACATTTTGATAGGAGCTGACGCAGGCTGCTTATTGAATATCGGTGGTCGCATTCAACGTCAGGGTAAGCCAATTAAAGTGATGCATATTGCAGAAGTGTTAAATTGCCGATAAAAGGGGGAAATAAACATGGCCATGAAAACAAGTGATGATCGGTTTCAACAACGTGTCACGAAAGAGCTAGATAATCAGTTTATGCGTCGTGCGGTTTCGAGTGCCCAAGAACGTTTTCAAACACGTCGCCTTCAACAAGCAGAGGAATTAGGACATTGGGAAGAATGGCGTTCTCATGGAGAGGAAATTCGCAAGCATGTTTTAGCAAATCTTGATTATTACCTTTATCAATTAAGTGAAAATGTTGCCAAACGAGGTGGGCATGTGTTCTTTGCGCAAACTGCACAGGAAGCAACCGACTATATTCAAAGCATTGCTAAAAAGAAAAATGCGGCAAAAATTGTGAAATCCAAATCAATGGTGACAGAAGAAATTAACTTAAATACGGCTTTAGAAGCGCTTGGTTGTGAAGTGATTGAGACAGACCTAGGTGAATATATTTTGCAGGTGGCAGATCACGAGCCCCCTTCGCATATTGTGGCGCCAGCCTTGCATAAAAATAAGGAGCAAATTCGAGATGTTTTTAAGGAAAAACAAGGCTACAGTCAAACAGAAAAACCAGAGGAACTTGCCCTTTATGTACGTGAAAAATTAAGACAGGAATATTTAACAGCCGATATTGGTATTACAGGCTGTAATTTTGCTATTGCTGAAAGTGGATCCATTACACTCGTTACGAATGAGGGCAATGCTGATTTAGTAACAGCGCTACCAAAAACACAAATCACAGTTATGGGAATGGAAAGAATAGTTCCTACATTTGAAGAAATGGAGGTCCTTGTTAGTTTATTAACAAGAAGTGCTGTCGGTCAAAAGCTAACGAGCTATATTACAACGTTAACAGGCGTAAAGGACGAAGAGGATACGGATGGACCAGAGGAATTTCATTTAGTTATTGTTGATAATGGACGCTCGGCTATTTTAGGTAGTGAATTCCAGCCTATTTTACAATGCATTCGCTGTGCTGCCTGTGTTAATGCTTGCCCTGTCTATCGTCATGTTGGTGGGCATACGTATGGCTCTATCTACTCTGGACCTGTAGGTGTTGTGCTCTCTCCACTTTTAGGAGGCTACGATGATTTTAAAGAACTGCCCTATGCTTCTACATTGTGCGGTGCTTGTACAGATGCATGCCCTGTTAAAATTCCATTACATCAGCTCATTCATCGCCATCGTCAGGTCATTGTTGAAAATGAGGGCAAGGCACCTATCTCTGAAAAGCTTTTAATGAAGGCATTTGGTCTAGGGGCTTCCTCCCCTACCCTTTATAAAATGGCGACAAAAATTGCTGCACCTGCCATGTCTCCATTTACCAAAAACAAAACTATTTCTAAAGGGCCGGGCCCATTAAAAGCATGGACTGAGGCAAGGGATTTCCCTGCACCAAGTAAAGACAGCTTTAGAGACTGGATGAAGCATCGTACAAAAGGAGGCGGGCAATAATGACTGGTATGATTCAGCGTCGAGAAACCTTTTTAGCAAATATTGCGAAGCAGCTCGGACGTTCGCCTAAGACAGAACTACCACGACCAACTTGGCAGTATCAGCCACAAGATCGTGTGCTCAAAGATGCGACAAAGGATGAATTGGTGGAAATATTAATTAAGCAGTGTGCCAACATCCATACCAATATTGTCATTTCTAATACTGCGACACTTCCAGAGGATTTACAGGACGTTGTTGACAAGTATGGAGGTCAGTCTGTTATTACATGGAAGGATAAACGGTTCCAGGACTACGGATTATCTGCACTTATGAACGAACAATGGCCACAAGCCAATATTCAGCTTTATGAATGGGATTCACAGCAACCTGAGGAAAATATCCGTCAAGCTGAAAAAGCAAATATTGGCGTGACAATTAGTGAAATGACGTTAGCAGAATCGGGGACTGCCGTGCTTTTTAGTAGCAAAGATAGAGGGAGAAGCATTAGCTTTTTACCTGAAAAGTCGATCATTATCATTCCTAAAAGTACAATTGTGCCTCGTATGACACAGGCAGCTCGTTGGATTAGTGAAAAAATCCGTCAGGGTGAAAAAATTGCTTCCTGTATCAACTTTGTTACGGGACCAAGTAACTCAGCCGATATCGAAATGATTCTTATCGTTGGTGTCCATGGCCCTATTCAAGCAACCTATATTGTTATTGATGATCAGTAAAGGCATTTCACCGCATGCCTGTTCTTGTTGTTGAAAAAGATGATGTCAACTGCAGAAAAAGCAACTTTGCAAGGTGAGGGGTTGATTTCCGTTCCGCCAGCGTCCTTTCCAGGGGGCGTCCGATGAGCCGCTTCACTCACTTCCGTTCGCTCCAGGGTCTCCTCTGTGACGCTCAATCCCCTAGGAGTGACGCTGGCTCCACTCCAATCAACCATTCTGCAAAAGGGGCTTTTCCTTATCTTTCATACTAGCTAGCCGTAGTAATCAAATTAGCCTATTATTTGTATGATTAGAGAAAGGATAGACTCTTAATTTCATTGCGAAGAAGTAATGAGTGTCAAAAGCCCTCCATAAAATGGGTAGTGAAGACCTTCACTTTATTTGAAAACCTTTGCTAAAAAGTTAGTGGGTTGAAGTGGAAGGCTACTTGACTCCCGTGGGATAGCGAGACAGGCGAAACCCTGCACGGAGCCGTAGCGGAGGAAGCGATTCGGCGCTCGCCCACAGGAAAGCAAGTAGCCTGCAACGGAAATCCATTTCTACCTTTCAATTGAATGTTTTGTTTTTCAACACTAAGAACGAGGCTGGGACAAAAAGAAAAAATGTTAGACCAAGATATAATTAGTCTAACATTTTTTTGATTTAGGAAGGCATATTTAACTTCTTAAAGTGAAAAAGCTAATATCCATTTTTATTGTTTTTCAATATAATCGAGTTCTGTCCCAGCCTCGTTATTTTAAGTTGTTGTGTTCGCGACCCCTTCTGGGAGAGCTGCTTTTTCATAATACTCTGGATGTGCCTCTTTTAAAATAGATGAGCGCAGCATCACAAGTGAAATGATAATAATAATGACACTCGTTACTGGTAAAATAATAGTTGCTGGTAATGTATCATATAACATGCCATAGACTACCATACCAATCGGCATCATGGACATCGCCATCGTCTCCATTAGCCCAAAAACACGCCCACGGTACTCTTCCGCAATGATTTTTTGCATATACACCCCGATGGGCATATTAATCCCCATTTCGAAAATTGCGAAAATAAAGTAAATGATGAGATAGAAGATCACAATAGCTATATAGGTAAAATCAGTAACTAAAGGGATTACTGCTAAGCCAACACTTCCCGCCAATAGTAATAAGCTGATTTTCGAAAAGCGTAAAGGTACCTTTACTTCAGATCTTGTTGCGAAATAAAGGGATGCTAAGAGCATACCTAATGCACCAGACGCTTCAATAAAGCCAAAGTGTGTGGATTCTACTTTTAGCAATTCAATAATGATGTACGTTCCTCCAACAGCGATGGCAGAAAAGAATAGGTTGATCCACAATGCTACCCACATAATGGTCTTAATGACGTTACGTTGCTTGATATAATGAAAACCACTTTTCAGCCCTTCCCACATCTTTTCTTTTTTCGTATCTTCCCCTCTTGTACTATAAAGGTTAAAATCCATTGTTGCCTCTAAACAAAAGGCAATCGCATAGGCCACCATATTCACCATTAAAAATACATCCATATTAAAAAATCCATACATCATACCACCAATGACTGGTCCTCCAATTGCAGCTACGGACATTGACATTTGGTTAAATGACATCGCACGTTGTAATCTCTCTGGATTGACAAGTGTGGCAATTGCTGATGAAAACGTTACACCAGAAAAGGCTGAGCAAATAGTATTAAAAACAGTAGCTATGTATATAGCATAAACGGACATTCCTACTGTTTCTGTATAAAGCAGTAATCCCCCTACTGTCAAAATGGTTCCTGCCTGTGCTATTAATATTGTGCGTTTTTTTGAAAAATTATCTGCGACATAGCCTGCTAAGGGTGCCACAAGTGCGCGGGGTAATACTGAACAAATCATATTGGTAGCGAAGCTCATTGCCGACCCAGTCATCGCTAAAATATACAAACTAATACCGAATGCCATGACGTTTGCACCCAACATGGCAATCATTTTACTCGCCGTGAACGTCCATAAGTGATAGGTCGCCTTTTTTAATTTTTCCGCTTCATTCATCTAAATCCCTCCATTATTTAACTAAATTAAAAAGTTTAATTATGTTAAACAAAATATACCACAGCTCCCTCTTTTCATGCAAGCGAAAGTTTAATATAATTAAACAAAAGGAGGCGAGGCAGTGGACTCTTTAGGCACACGAATTCGCAAATTAAGGAAAGAACAAAAATTAACATTAGAGGCACTTGCCGGTGATCGTCTAACTAAAGGAATGTTAAGCCAAATAGAAAATGATAAGGCTAAGCCTTCTATGGAAAGCCTTGACTATATTGCTGAACGTTTAGGTGTAAAAGCTAGTGAATTACTGGAAGAAGTAACCCCATCCTCCATACGCCAGCTATTAGAGCAGGTGGAAAGTTTATTTGCAGAAGTAAAACGTGGTGATGCTCATCATCATCAAGAAATTGTCGATTTAATTAAGCCGTCTGTGGAGGGCCTGCCTCAAAGTTATGAAGCTGGCCGTTTATTGTATATTTACGCAGATGCCCAGTATGAAGCTGGATTAACAACATGGGAAGTCCCGCTTCAGCAAGCCCGCACTATTTTTAAGGAAATTAATTTACTCAGCCATTGGTTCAAAACCTTTATCCTCGAGATGGCTATTTTAGCAGCAAAACGTCAATATACATTGGCGTACGATCGTATCTTACAGGCAAAGGAAATTATCGAACAAGAGGACTATCAGCTCGATTCTCGTGATGCCTTATTAATGACTTATTATACAAGTATTTTCCAACTTGCAATTGGTGAGCATGAGGAAGGGAAAAAATTAATTCAAGAGACGATTGCCAATGCTCATAAAAACCAATTGTTCTATCAGATTGATAATATGTACAGAATTGGTGCCTATTGTGCCATGATTGATCGTGATTTTGAACAAACCAATCATATGTTTATGAAACTGGAGCAATATCAGGCATTTGCTGAACGTGTTGAGGTTGATGCTTTTATTTTTGTATTGAAGGCACATTATTGTAATAATTACAGCAATAATTATGAGCAGGCTCTGATGGAAATAGAACGTTTTTATCAGCTTAGACACGATGATTATTTAGACAAGCTAGATCCAAACTTTTACTATGCTGAAAAAGGAAAATCCTTATATTTACTAGGACAATATGAGGAGGCGAAGGCTGCATTCGAACAGTATAAACACAGACCGATCTATATTAATCATCCATATGATATTTTAAGCTTAAATGAATGCTTTTCCTATAAAGCCCTTTGCTATGCACATTTTGGTGAGCTAACAACAGCCTATGAAATTGCAAAAATGGCCTATACAGATTCACTGGATTTAGTGGATTTGCCCTATAAACGAAAAATTGAGGAAGTCTATCGAACGATTAAGGCACAGATTGATTCCATAAATTAATTAATAAAGGGATTGCACGAGGCTGTGCAATCCCTTGTTTTTATTGCTGACGATCACTCTTTATTTGTTTATGGATCTTGCGTAACGCTTTTTTCGACCCACGTTCGATATCGTGCTGAAGCTTCCGATCCTGATAGTCTACAAATAATGTCTCTAAATCATATCCTTCAGGGTATAACTCTGTTGCAGGTAATTCAAGGGCAAGCCTCTTTACATTGACCTCTAGTATTTGCCCCTGATAGAATACGCTAACATTATTGTACGGATTCATTTCTTCATATACCAATCCCACATCATCATAGTCCAATAATTTCACACGATCCCCCTTTGCAAATGTATAAGCTGCTGCCAAGCTTTTTTTCTCTTCTTTAGGCTTTCGAATTTTACTGTCCTGAACGATCGTCAGTTGATATTGTTTATTATTTATATAATCCTTTGCTCTTTGTAAAACCGCTTCGCGGACATTCATTTTTTTAGAAATCCATAAGGCATTGCTTTCTCCAGAGGTGCCGATGAGTAATTGGTACAAAGGCTCTAATGTATCAGCATGGAAGCGCATTGCCGCATTCATAAAATCAGGATGCATTTCAGAAAATCGTTTAATTTCACCATAATGTGTAGTTGCCACAGTTATACAGCCCATTTGATAAAATTCTTCTAATATCGCAATGGCTAGTGCAGCTCCTTCATTTGGCTCTGTTCCACTGCCAATTTCATCAAACAGTAAGAGTGTATGATTATTAGCAGCTCTCATAATATCGGAAAGATTTTTCATATGAGAAGAAAACGTACTAAGTGCATTCTCTATACTTTGATTATCGCCAATATCAACAAAGATATGATCAAATACAGCCATTTCCGTTCCTTCGTCCGCTACAATATGGAAGCCCGACATCGTAGCTAATGTTAAAAGGCCAATGGTTTTCAACACAACTGTTTTCCCACCAGCGTTTGGACCTGTAATAATTAAGCTACGGTAGTCTTTCGCAATGGAAAATTGAAGGGGTACCGCATTTCCTGGTAGTAATGGATGCTTACCATTGATTAGTTGAATATAACCGTAATCATTTATACGTGGCTCCCTACCACCAATTTGTCTACTGAACTTCGCTTTGGCAAAAACCATATCGTATTGACTAATCAACTCCATGTTAATGGTGATGGCATGAAGATGTTCCATCAATAGCCCTGATAAAGACGCTAAAATCTGGTATTCCTCCACGGCTTCCTCAGCCTTTAAGGTAGCTAATTCTACATTTAATTTAGCGACAACACTTGGCTCCATAAAAACGGTTGCCCCTTTTGAGGAAATTTCAACGACCGTACCCTGTACATGATTTTTATAGGTCGCCTTAATCGGAATCGTATAGCGATCATCCTTTTGACTAATAAAAAATTCCTGAATATACGGTTTATTAGCACTGTTATTTAAAAATTTCGTTAAACGTTCTTTAATTTTTTCCTCTGTCGTTTCCATATGATGTCGGATGCGTTTTAATTCACGACTAGCGGCCGAATCTACACGATTGGCTTTGATCGCAAAATTAATTTCCTCCTCCACGCTTTTAAATTCAGCCATAGAATGAGCGTAAGAGGAAAGAACAGGCGCAAAAAATGCCTTATCTAACATAAATTTTTTGATGTTGCGGCAGCCTCTTAAAAAATCAGAGATACTCACTAGCTCACTGGGATCTAGAAGCATTCCCTTTTCAAGCTTTGTCATAATATGCTCAATATTCGATACCCCTAAAAACGGAACATGCCCCTCTGCATCCAATATTGCACGAGCTTCTGTTGTTTCATTCAACCGATTTTTTACCACTGTTAAGTTTGAGCTTGGCATTAATTTATCTAAAAGCTGTTTGCCTAACCCGCTGACACAATAGGATTTAACGATGTCCTTTAATTCATGATATTGTAATTTTTCAAGTGTAGTATTATTCATTTCTTTTTGCTCCTCATTGTAATGTTTTATCATACATGAAGATACCTACCCAATAATAGATAGCAATGATGGTTTAAACAAAATAAAAAAGCTGTGAGGAATCCCCACAGCTCTATCTTTAAAAGGCGCGTTTTCCTGGCATCACAAATAAAACTTCAGCTAATTGAAGTTTCTATCCTATCTGCCACGCTTAATAAAGTATTGTAGGTATCTACATAGGTTGTTGAAATAGATCCATGACAAAATAAGGGGTGTTTATAACATGTATCCCCTGCTGTCGTCATCGCCACTATTTCATTCAATTTTTACCTAGTTAGAACCTACCGCACTCACAAAAAGCACCTCTCATTAATTGATCATTGTTATCTAATTATTGACATTTTACTATATGCTAACAGGAAAGTAAAGGTACCTACCTTCAAAAGGTTTTCTCCTATTTTGTCGAATCTATCAAAAAGACTCTATTTGGAGGGAGTACCCAAATGCAACAAAAGACTACCCATTGCCTGTTTACCTTCATTTTCTTATTTATTTTTATAATCCCTACAGTCTCTGCCACATCAACTGTGAGTGGTGAAATAAACGCTATGGGCTTTCATTATGCAGTCTTGCATTTAGCGCAATATAAAGCAGCGGTGAATGAGTTATTCATTGTTAGCCTCATACTACTCAGTGCACTCATAATGGCTACCATTATTTGTTGGTTATTTTTTAGAAGGCAAAAGCATGAGCTGAATAACCCCGCAGTGTTGTAATCGTTCTGCCATTCACTCTAGCGATTTTAATAGTGCTCAAACAGTCACTTCATCTCAATAAGCTACCTATATTTTTCACCATGTTAGTGGAGGAATTTTATCGATCTTTCGGATACGATTAAACAAAATAGCAGACAATCTAGCAGCCCAATCCGATAAGGAATAAAAAAGTTTTGTGCATTACAAAGCGAAGTGGTAAAAGTTACAAAAAAGACCTGTAGAAAAATCTACAAGTCTTTTACGAAACTGATTTATGATGGGCTTTTCTTGTTTCTATAATTTTCGAACCAGAAAATAAAAGTAAAGCTGCCCAAATAATGCTGAATGCAAGGAGCTCAACCTGACTAAATGGCTCTTTGTATAGCACGATGCCTAAAATCAAGACAATCGTTGGCGATACATATTGGATAAACCCTAGTAAATATAAAGGAATATTTTGTGCCCCCTTCGCAAATAAAATAAGCGGGACGGCTGTTACTAAACCACTAAAGATCATCAAAATATCTGTTTTAACATCGACATGTAAAAACGAGGCTTGATGTGTAGCAAAAAGATAGACATAATAGCCTAAAGCAAAGGGTAAAATCAATAACGTTTCAATGGCTAGGCCTCTTGTAGCATCCAGTGTAATTTTCTTTTTCAGCACACCATAAATAGCAAAAGATAGCGCAATCAATAAAGCTACCCAAGGTACTGAGCCGTAATTGATCGTTAAAATAATCACCGCAATAAAAGCAATTCCTGTTGCTACCCATTGTGCACGACTCAGCGATTCTTTAAAGAAAATCACCCCGAAAATTACAGACAATAGCGGATTAATATAATAACCTAAGCTCGTTTCAATGAGATGATTATGCGTCACTGCCCAAATATATAAATACCAGTTCATTGAAATGACAAAGGACGCACCCGCAAGCTGCCAGAAATGCTTTTGATGTGACCATAAATATTTTAAATCTGCTACGAGATCCTGACGCATTCGAAATACGAGCACTGCCAGCACCGTAAAGACAAAGGACCAAATGACACGGGATAATAAAATCTCCATACTTGGTACATGCTCAAGTAATTTCCAATATAGAGGGAATGCTCCCCAAAAGGCATAGGCAAAAAAGGCTGCCAAAACTCCTTTTTTCTCATTTGACATGATATTAACGCTCCTACTCTTACTGAAATCGGTTAACGATTTCCTATAATCTTAAACTAGTTAAAGAATAGACTCATTATAGGACTTTGAGTAGCTGCTGTAAATGCCAAATTTCTAGTTCCTTTTAAAAGCTGTTAACCTTTTTGTTCCGACTCTAGCTCAGAAATATACTTGCGTACAGTACTATAGCTAATCTCTGGATTGATTTGGCGCTTGATGCGAATATGGATTTCTTTAATTCCAACCCCTTGCTCACGCATATCTCGAATCATCGACTTCAAGGGCCCCGTCAATGACTCTCTTGACATCGCTGTATATTTACTCAGTTCAATGAGAAGATCTGTATTTTGTTGACGGAGCACCTTCATCTCCTCCACCACACAATTATATTCAGTGACCTTTTTCTGCAAGACCGTGTTTTGCTGCTTTAACTTTTGTAGATCCTCTGTTAGCTGTGCATTTTGTTTTTTTAGCATTTTTCGTTCTCGTTCTAAACCATTTTGCTTGTTATCTAAATCCTTATACATAGCATTATATAACTCTTCCATATGCAGAAGCTCTAGATAGCGACTTTGCGGTACAATCATTAAGCTATCTGTCGTGTATAGAGCAAGCGTTCCATCTTTAAACGGCTCATACGACAATGTAGAGGGATTTATTTTATTTGCCATTTATTTTTTCACACCTCCACGAATAATTACATGTAATCGAATACCTTTGTGTAGCATCTTTCCGCTTCCTTTTCTATTTGATAATCATTCTCATTTAACATTATCATAATCACTTTTTTGCTTTTTGTCAAAGATCATTTCCCTTGTGTGGAAGGAGCCTCTACCTGCCTACCCTTTCCATAAAAAAAGCCTCTTGCAACAATAGCTGCAAGAAGCTTTAGCCTTACATTTTTTTCAGTTTCTCATACTCCAATTGCAAACGCTCAATACGTTTACGACCTTCTTCACGGTTTCTTGCTGTTTCTGCTTGAATTTGCTTTGTTTCTTGAATACCAGCCATAATTGTTTGCCATGTTGTTTCAATGGTTTCGATTTTAATGCTTGGGCTACCAGCTTGACGAGCAATATTCACACTGTTCTTACTAATATTTTCAGCATTACGCACAAGCATTTCATTCGTACGGCGATCTAGTTCCACCATAGAATCAGAAATCAACTTTTGACGCTTTAATGTCACTGCGTGAATAAGCCCCTGCTTAAAGATCGGAATCGTTGTGACAAAGGCAGAATTAATCTTGGCAATTAGATGATTGTTCCCTTGCTGCATTAAGCGAATTTGTGGTGCTGATTGGAATGATACTTGTTGTGCCATTTCTAAATCATAGCGACGTTGCTCTAATAATTCCACAGCGCGTAGCATTGTTTCATATTCCATAGCTGCCAATTGATCACCACTTTGAGCCTTTTGTTCAAGTGCTGGTAAAGACGCACGAACCTCTTCTGTTTTCACTTCAATAGCTGCAACATATTTACTTAATGATTGGAAGTAGTTTAAGTTTTGATCATACAAATTTTCAAGGTCAATGGTATTACGCTTCATTTCCCCTTCATATTTTTGGATTTCACGGTAAATGACATCCACTTCTTTATTCATGCTGTCATACTTAGATAAGAACCTTTCCAATTGCTCTTTTCCTTTGTTAAAGAGCTTGGAGATGAAACCGCCCTTTTTCTCTTCCGCAAAATCCTGTGGATCAAATTTATCCATAATTTTATTCAGGTTATTTAAAAGCACACTCGATTCTTCCAGCTTACTAGCTTTCATCGTTGCGAGCATTTTATCAGAAAAGGTTGAAATGCCACTTGCCGTTTCTTTACCGAGCTCTAGCATGGCAATTTGATCTTTGACATCAATTTTTTGTGCAAGTGTATGAACCTCTGGATCCTGCTTTAACATTAGCTGGTTTTGAGCGATTTGTGATAGTTCCTGCTCAGATACAAGTACTGGCTTTTGCTCAGCCGTTTGCTGTAAAAGTGGATTTGGCTGTAATAAAGGATTTTCTGAAGCGAATGGGTCCTTGGATTTTAAAAGATCATTGTTGAATTCAGACATATGTTTACCCCCTGCAATTTATCTCTACTAATTACTTACGATTACCATGTAAAAAAGTTTCATTTTCTATAGGATGAAAAAATACGAATCTGCTATACAATAGCCATTCTGGTGTACCTTATATTGCAAACTATATTGATTAGGGTGAGCATTATCAACAAAAATTTCCACTTCAGTGCAATAGTGAAGAATTTCTGCTATTTCTTTACTAGTAGCGCACAGCTGTTGAAGCTTTTGAAAGAGCTGCGCTTTTTCTTCGATTGTTGCTAAATGCTGATTTGATGATCGGTCAAGAATTGCCTCCACCTCTGATTTAGCTAACATCATCCCATCCCCTTTTATAAATTATAGCTTCTTTCTAGCCAAAATTCGACTGATTCCGTAAATTCCTTTACATTGTTTGCTAACAATGGCACCATGACACCAAAAAAGCAGCTACATTATCCATGTAGCTGCCATTATGTTATGTTGTTACCTTTAATACCGTTTTAATTTTTTGAATGACGCCGCCAGAGCTATATGTCAATACACTACGTTTATAGAACGATAAACTGAATAGGTATACGACAACAATCGTTACGACTAAAATTCCTAAAGAAAGTAATGGTACAATGCCACCGATATCTGTAGCGCCAATACGCATTGGCATAATCATTCCAGAAGTTAGTGGGATATAAGAGAATATTTTAATGATAATTGTATCTGGATTCCCCATGCCTGTCAGCATAACATAGAAGCCAATAATCGTAATAATCATCGCAGGCATTAATACTTGACCCGCCTCTTCTACTTTCGATACTAAAGAGCCAAATAATGCACCGATAATAAGATAAAGGATAACTGTTAACAGTAGGAATACGATAGCATAGATGACATAGCCAACGGACAATTCCTTGACAATGCTAGCAGCTGCATCCCAAACCATTCCACCTTTGATAAACTTCGCATAGATAAGGAACACGATCGCAATAATACCCATCTGTGTTAAAGCGAGCAATAAAACTCCAGCGATTTTTGCTTTAAAATGTGTCCCAGGTTTGACACTAACTAACAGCATTTCCA
The DNA here is from genome assembly GCF_003367505.1 of Lysinibacillus capsici. GTDB lineage: Bacteria > Bacillota > Bacilli > Bacillales_A > Planococcaceae > Lysinibacillus > Lysinibacillus capsici. Next base: position 96,384 of record NZ_PXXX01000015.1, on the reverse strand, counting down.
TTGCGCGTGAGCCTTTTTCAGAGGCTATTTCAGTCGTAATCATCGATAGGAAAGTAGAAATAAAGAAATAGATTAAAATCCCTACCGCATAGGAAACTACTAGCCCTGATTGCTTTTCTTCTTCACTTTTTCCACCTGTTGATGCCTCATTTAAGTTTTTCGTTGAAATTGTTGTTTGAGCTGCCATAATTTGTGCCGCTTGCTCAGGTGAAAGCGATAATTGTTGTACGGCATAGTGTTGTCCTGCATATTGTAATAAGGATGATAATGTAGATTGATCGTTTAATTTCAGTGGTGTAAACGTAGCAATTTCAGCATGTAATTGACCATTTTGGTCGTTAATCGTCACAATCGCATCCAGCTTGCCGTCCTTTACTCTTTTTTCAAGGGTCGATACATCTTGCTCATCTTGAATAAAATTCATATCTCCATTCGAGACAAAAATACCACTTAGATCAGCAGAGGTTTTATTAATAATCGCGATTTGCTGTGCTTCATCATCACCTGTGAATAATTCCTTAATTTCTGACCAGAAGACAGCCACTGACATGACAATTACATATAAACAAGTCATTAAGATAAAGGATTTTGATTTAATTTTAGCTTTATATAATTGCTTCATTAATAAACTAAACTTCGACAACATGGCCACCTACCTTATCTTTAAAGATTTCATCTAACGATAAATAATCTAAGCTGAATTTTTCAATATACTTCCCATTGGATAGCTGCTCAAAGATACCTTGAGCAAAGCTTTCGTCCACTAATGTAAGCACTGTTTGCTCCTTCTCTACACGCACATCCTTGACACCCTCAAGTGCCAATAATTGTGTTGTTGACCAATCCGTACGGACAGCAAGCTTTGTTTTACCATATTGTTTCTTTAAATCTAGTAAGCTTCCAGAAAATAAAGAAACACCTCGTTTTAATAAACACAAATGATCACAAAGCTCCTCGACATTGTCCATTTGGTGACTGGAGAACAAAATCGTCGTGCCTTGCTCTTTCAATAGTAAAATAGCATCCTTTAGTAAATCTTTATTGACGGGATCTAGCCCACTGAACGGCTCATCTAAAATTAAAAACGCAGGTTTATGGATAAAGCTTGCAATTAGCTGTACCTTTTGCTGATTCCCCTTTGACAGTGTTTCTGCCTTATCCTTGCGTTTTTCCTCCAGTTCAAAGCGTTGAATCCAAAAATCTATTTCCTTTTTCAGCTCTGCTCGTTTCATGCCACGTAGCTCACCAAAAAAGTTAAGCTGCTCCTCTACCTTCATTGTTGGGAAAATACCACGCTCCTCTGGTAAATAACCAAGGACATCTCGGTTAATGGCATTAACTGGCTGCCCATCCCAAGTAATCGTCCCCGCTGTCGTCTCCTGTAAATCTAAAATCATTCGGAATGTCGTTGTTTTTCCTGCACCATTTTGACCAATTAGACCGAAAATTTCCCCTTTTTCAATGGTAAAATTTAAATCATCTACAGCTGTAAAATCCTTGTACTTCTTTGTGACATGCTGTAACTGTAATGTCATGTTGTCTTCCTCCTTATCCTTCAAATATATGTAAGTCTTGTTTCAAGCCCTTTTTACGATTTTCATTTTTTACTATAGGAATGAATAGCAGTAAGGCGACAATCAAATTCATGCACCCCACACTTGTATTCATAGATCCTACAACGAATTCCCGTAAACCTAGCGATAGATTATAAATACCAATGATTAAATTTAATAGTAGCACGAATATAAAAATGCGATTCATGGATTTAATATAGTTTATTTTCGAGGAAGCATCTGAAAATATCTCAAAAGGGCCCTCCGATTTCGGTTTTCGATAATAGGCCCACCCACCAAACTTAGACACACACTCGATATTCATTTCGTCTAGAAACTCAAAATAATCCTTCGACTTTCTATTGATAAATTCATTTCGATAAATATATTGACCTGGTGTCCCTTTTTCAAAAACAAAGTAGCCTACTACTGTCTTTTTAAGATTCCACCCCCGATCTGCCATGTCATTGACCCATCGTTCTTCCTTTTCGTAATCAATAAAAAAACGATACATTCTTTTTTTCATTTTGCATCACTCCTACTATAAAATCATGCTTCCTTTTTCATTATTTTCTGATTTCCCGGAAAATAATAGACGCTTCGTTAATCCGAAAATACATTTAATTCTCTCTTTAATCGATTACGTATACGCATAAGCTTATAGAATGGGAGGGCAAATAATACAACAACCACAAGATTCAGCGTATTTAACGCAAAACCAATCCAGTCTGTTGTTTGCTCCGAAAAATCGCCAATTAAACCGATCAGTCCAATGAACAAATTAAGTAGAATAAGAGAAAGCAGGATCCTCATCTTTTTTGACAGGTTACCAATTTTCGTTTTTTTATCTGTATACAGCTCAAATGGACCTTCCTGTGCTGCTTTTCTGAAAAATACAAAATTTCCAGAGCGGTCTACTTGTTCAATGTCAGAGGATTTGAGAAATTCGAGAAATTCCTCTTCATAGTGCGTACCGAATCGCTTTAATTCATCATGGCGATAAATATAGCTGTTTGGTTCTCCACGCTCAAACGTAAAACGAATCCATGTAAATTTTTTTAAGTGCCAGCCCTGACTAGCCATGTCATTGACCCACTTCTCTATTGCATAGGGATTAATCATCAATCGATATTTATGCATATTATTCAACTCCTCTCGTTATACGGATACCATTGTCAAAAAGTTCCCTTAATCGTAAAATTTCATATTCCACCACTGTTTTTCCAGTTTCAGTAATAATATATTCTTTCTTTCTGCCATCTCCATCAAGTGCCTCTATCCATCCTCGTTCCAACAATGTTTTAATCGCACCATATATGGTTCCGGCCCCTAAGCGCACTCTTCCATTGCTCATTTCTTCCACCAATTGCATAATGCCATAGCCATGCCTCGCCTCATATAATGCTAATAAAATATAATAAACGCCCTCTGTTAATGGCGGATGCTCCTGTGTCATACAAATCCTCCTTTATATCGTCTATCAATATATCGCCAGTCGATATATTCAAAATATATCAGCAGTCGATATAATTGTCAACGCTCATTCACAGTGTTGCAGATCCTCGTACACTATGCTAGGATGTAAGTAATTACTTGCATGGAAGGAAGTATGTTCTTGACAACGAAAGGAACTGCGCAACGAATTATCGAAGCTGCTCTACAATTGATTAGTGAAAAAGGCTATACAGCTGCAACTACCAAAACCATTGCAGAATTAGCAGGTGTCAATGAGGTCACTCTTTTTCGTCACTTTGGCAACAAACGTGGTTTATTAAAAGCCATTATTGAGCAATTTTCTTATTATCCTCTTCTACAGCAGGAGATCAATCAAAATGTAACGTGGGAATTAGAAAAGGATTTATTGAATTTCTCACTGAAGCATTTTCATTTTTTAATGTCGATTAAAGATTTTGTCATGATCGGCTTTAAGGAATCTATTCAATTTCCTGAAATTAGTGAGGAAATCGCCAATCTCCCGCTCCTCATAAAAAAGGAGCTCATTCTCTATTTTCAAGAGATGCATCAACAAGGAAAAATAAGAGAAGTTGATTTTGAAGCAGCAGCGTTATCGCTTATAGCTTTGAATTTTGGTCATTTTATGTCACGTGCTCGCCTTGGAACTATCGTGTCTGACTTACCAACTGAAGAACTTTTACAAACTAGTGTTGCTATTTTTTCTAGGGGACTCGTTTCCTAGAAAAAATTTTTCTAATCAATGCAAGTAAGTACTTACTTAATTTTAGGGGGAATAAAAAATGACAGGTTTACAAGCACTATTGCGAGTTCGTGAAACCTATATCGGCATTGTTGCAACCATTGCCTTCCAATTAATATTCTTTACAATTTGGATGACTGCCTATGATGGTGTCAATGAAAGAGCGGAACAGTTAAGCATTGGTATTGTTGTGGAAGATTCTGTAATGGGTCAACAGGTAGCACAGAACATCAAAGGCTCCATCCCCTTTGCAATGAAGGACTATTCTTCGATGAAGGAAGCTGAGCGCGCATTAAACGAACGACAAATTAATATGATTATGCAAATTCCACCCGATTTTACAAATCAAATTCAAGCAGGGAAAGAGGCTGAAATTATTTATGCGATTAATCAAGCCAATGCAAGTGTAGCGAAAAATATGATGGAGGGTGTAGCAAAGCAATTAACAGAAGAAATCAATCAAGCCCTCTATCCAATGCAACAAAATCAAGCGGTTGCAGTCTTTGCTCAACAATTTGCTCAGCTTCCCTTCGAGCAACACACTGCCCAACAAATTACCACTTCTGTCAAAACGACTGTAATGAATGTCAAAGACCATCCCGTCGATGGTACGATTGTAAAAACCAATGATGTAAAGGGATTTGCTGCAAACTTTGTCCCACTTATGGTCATCATCTCCTCCTTTGTGGGAGCGATGGTTATGATTATGCAACACCAGCAAGCAGCACAGCTCGTTCAAGACAGCCTATCAAAATGGCAATTGTTTCTCGCACGACAGCTACTCAATGTGGGCGTAGCCTTTACATTGCCATTCATAACAATTGGCTTGATGCACCTTTTTAATATCGATAGTCAAGAAAGCCTGCTGTCGATTTATCTCTTCCAATCTGTAATGTATCTTGCTTTCCTTAGCTTGGCCCAAGTATTTGTGATTGCCTTTGGGAATATGGGGATGATATTTAATATTTGTGCTCTCTCACTCCAATTAGTAACATCAGGTGTACTTGTTCCAAAAACCATGCTATCTGAAGGATACAAACAGGTCGCTGCCATGCTACCTGCCTCGTATGGAGCAGATGGCTACTACACAATCATCTTTGGTGGTAGTTCTGATAATCTCCTGCAAAACAGTAGCTCATTGGCCATCATCATCTTTGTGACACTAGCCATCGCTACGTTGATCGTCACATTTAAGCCAGCTCCAGTTCGATGATTTAAGAGAAAAGAGAAGGTCTACAAGTTGATGTAGACCTTCTCTTTGAGTGGTTATCCGCTACTTTTTCTCTTCTATCCGTCACTTCTCTCTCTATCCTTCAAATTGAGCGTTCTATCCGCCACTTTTTCTCTTCTAACCTTCAATTCTGGCGTCCTATCCACCAGCTGCTCTACTCTATCCCCCACTCCTCACATTCTTTAAAATAGCTGCTAGCTGTTGATTTAACATGGTCACGCTATCGCTGAAATCGCCGCGATACCATTGGATGATGAGTCCGATGATGGCGTTTGCTTGATAGGCACTATAATAGTCGATCGAGATATGATCCTCCATTTGATGTATGTGCTGTGTGGTAATATCGCGTTTTAGCAGGGAATAAATCCCATCAAATAGCATGTAATAGTAGGTCAGCGGGACATTTTTAGAAAAGACGATACGGTAAAACATTTTAAAGCGTTCAATATGATGAAAAATACGGATAGTATTGGGATCTAATTGATTTGTATCCAATGTCGTGACGGCACGATAGGGTTCTTCATAGGATTGATATAAATCCTCCATTATCTCCTGAAAATATTCTTCAAAGAGCCCCTCTTTTTGCTCGTAGTGTAAATAGAAGGTTCCTCTATTGACCTTTGCTTCTCTACAAATTTCAGCAATGGAGATTTGCTCCAATGGTTTTTGGCTAAGCAATGTCAATAAAGCATCGTGGAGAGCTTGCTTCGTTTTAATAATCCGTAAATCCGTAGTACGCAATTTTTTCAACTCCTTAATAAACAGATTGTCCAAATGTGTTGATTACTCAACACATCCCATTTTTTTGCATATTGAAATCGCTTTCATCTTTATTATATGATTTTAATGAACAGATGTTCAATAAGTAAAGAAATTACTATGAGGAGGTCTTTGAGATGAGATTAGAAGGTAAAGTAGCCATTGTGACAGGTGCAGCTTCAGGTATGGGGAAAGCCATTGCAGAAGGATATGCAAAAGAAGGCGCTAAGGTTGCCGTTTCAGACTTAAATTTAGAGGGTGCCCAAGCGGTTGTGGAAGGTATTCAAGCTGCTGGAGGAACAGCATTTGCCATTCAAACCAATGTCGCATCAACAGAAGACTTACAACGCTTATTTGATGAAACAAAAACGAATTATGGTCAATTAGATATATTAGTCAACAATGCAGGTATTATGGATGGTATGGAGCCAGTTGGAGAAATTTCTGATGAACGATGGGAAAAAGTATTTGCAGTGAATACAACAGCTGTTATGCGCTCTATGCGTATGGCTACCGAAATTTTCCTTGCACAAGGTCACGGTGTCTTTGTCAATAATATTTCTGCAGGTGGCTTATATGGTGCACGGGCTGGGGCTGCTTATACAGCTTCAAAACATGCGGTAGTTGGTTTAACAAAAAATACAGCCTTTATGTATGCTGATAAAAATATTCGCTGTAATGGTATTGCGCCAGGAGCAGTGATGACCAATATCGCCTCTTCTATGACAAATATGAGCCAAACAGGTGCTGCACGACAAGCACTAGGACTTTCCATCAATCCGCGGGCTGGTCAGCCAGAAGAAATCGCTCAATTAGCGATCTTCCTAGGCTCAGATGAGGCTAGCTTTGTGAATGGACAAGTTATTGCTGTTGATGGCGGCTGGACAGCTTACTAATCCATAAGGAAACACGCACAGAGACATTTTCTGTGCGTGTTTCTTTCATTATATAACTTTTCGAGACGGAATCATGCTTCCAATTACTGCCCCTATTAACGCTGGCAGTATCCATCCTAAGCCAATATCATAAAAAGGTAGCACCGCAGAATAGTATTTCTCTACTGCATCCAATACACCTAACTTCGCATCTGGCACACTTTCTACCAGAGCTTTATAGCCATCAATCAAGCTAATGAAAAATGTAAAAATCATCGCTATGGCATACACTGTTTGCTTATTCTTAAAGAAGGATGAGCTTAGAGCGAGCAAGATTAGGACGATTGCTAATGGATATAAGAACATTAAAACTGGAATAGCATATTTGATAATATTGTTTAAACCAAAATTCGCAATCGTAAAGGATACAGCACACAACAGAAACACAAACCATTTGTAACTAATTTTTGGAAATACCTCATGGAAAAACTCACTACAAGATGTAATTAAGCCGATACTTGTTTTTAAGCAAGCGAGCACGATGATGACCGCCAATAAAATAGCTCCAAATGAGCCGAAATAATGATCGGCCACTGCCGCAAAGATTAAACCACCATTATCAAAAGTCCCGACAGCATTAATACTGGAAGCGCCCATATATGTTATGAGACCATAAATCAGCGTCATTAAAGCCATCGCAAAAATACCTGATGTCCATGTAGCCTTGGCAATTTCCTTACGATCTGTAATCCCTGCACTTTTAATTGCATTAATGACAACAATCCCGAAAGCTAGTGAGGCAAGGGCGTCCATCGTATTATAGCCTTCTTTAAAGCCTGTCATAAAGGCGGCATCCATATATTCACCAATTGGCTGCTGGAAATGGCCCATTGGCTTCGTAATGCTTGTAATAATTAAAATAAATAAAACAACTAAAAATGCAGGCGTTAAATATTTACCGATATAATCCATTATTTTCGCTGGATTTAAAGAAAAATAGTAGACAATGGCAAAAAATATAAAGCTAAATACAGCAAGTAGCAGTGTTGCATGCTGTGCTTGAATATATGGCTCAAACCCTACTACAAAAGGTACAGTTGCTGTACGTGGGATGGCAAAGAATGGTCCGATTGTTAAGTACAGTGCCAATGAAAAAATAATACCAAATATAGGATGAACACGATTGGCTAGATCACGTAAACCATTACTACCTGATAAGCCAATTGCCAAAATTCCGAGGAATGGTAAGCCGATAGCAGTCACTAAAAATCCGATTAATCCAAACCAAAAATTAGTCCCAGCAAACTGACCCATTTGAATAGGAAAAATTAGGTTCCCTGCTCCAAAATACAGTCCAAATAACATGGTACCAATGACTGCGTAAGTTGAAAAAGGTATTTTTTGTTGCATAATTGATGTGCTCCTTAGAAGTTTTAGACTATAGCAAATTATTTTAATCGAATGATTTTTCACTACAATTTCATCATGTTATCAAGCATTTATTATAATTACAATAGTTTTTTCGTTTATCCAGTGAGATTCAACAAAAAAAGAGCTGTCTACTGACAAGCCCCTTCTTAGTTTGCAACTGACCATTCAATATGATCTAAAAATTTATAAACATCTTCATACACTTTATCGCGTTCTTTGTCCAATGTAATAATGTGACCAGAGTTTTCATACCAAATGATTTCTTTGTCGTCTGTTTCCACAGTATTTAAAATAAAAGGTGCGCTTTCTTGATATAGGTCATCATCTAGTGAGCCTTGTAACACAAGAGTTGGTGCTTTGATCGTTGATAATTCTTCACGCGTTTCTGTTGTTAAACGTGTTACGCCGTCCAATGAATCCTTCGGTGAAATACGTAATTCATGTAATTCTGAAATAATTTGATCTTTTGATTTATTTTCAAAGTGTTTATATAAACGAGCATAGTGGTACAAACGTGTAAATAAGCCTTTTGAATTATCACGTGTAATCGGTGCACACATCGCTACACATGCTTTCACTGGGAATGTCTCTGCGACCTTTAACGAAAAGACGCCTCCAAGTGAAATCCCAACAACAGCGATTTCTTCATAGCCTTTCTTTTGTAGGAAGTTATAACCTTCTACTACATCGTTCCACCAATCTTCTGGTTTTGTTTCTAATAATGCTTCTGGTTCTACGCCATGCCCACTATAAATTGGTGCATGCACAGTGTAACCTCGTTGAGATAAAAATTCTCCTAGCTTTTTCACATCTTTTGTGCTACCTGTGAATCCATGCAGTAATAGTACGGCTTTTTTGCCTCCCTCGATTGTTAGAGGTTGTGGCTTTGTTAACTTCATTTTATGATATCCCCTTCACGGAAATTAATAATTGTGTATTTTATGTGTCTATCTTATCACCCTTTATTCATAATGTACAATTTATAGTTTTTATCAAATCAATGTTTATTGTGCATGAATGATGTCAACTTAACGGCTGTACTATCACACTTTCTGCTACTTAACTTTTCCTTTCTGCTAAATAATTGCAACGTCCTTTTAAAAATTTTTTGTTACCTATACTTCCCGTCTGTTTCCCGTTATAATGCAGATAACTTAAAAATCACAAGAAAAGAGGTGAAAAAAATGGAGTGGCAACAATTAGAATATTTTGTAACCGTTGCAAAGTTAGAGCATATGACACGGGCTGCCGAAGCATTAGCGATTTCACAGCCAGCACTTAGTCGTTCAATTTCAAAGCTGGAGGAAGAATTAGGTGTACCGCTTTTCGACAGACAAGGGCGCTCGATTATGCTAAACCGATATGGAGAGCTATTTTTATATCGTGTCCAGCGCATGCGTAAAGAATATGAAAAGGCTGTTTTAGAATTACAGGAGCTTAATAATCCAGAACTTGGAGATGTATCACTCGGTTTTTTACATACACTTGGAACGAGTATTGTACCCGACTTGATTCGTGCCTTCCGTCAAAAACATCCCCATATCCGTTTTCATTTCACACAAAACTACTCCCATTCACAGTTAAAACAATTACTGGCAGGTGAGTTAGACTTGTGCCTACTAGCCGCGATCGATACAGAGCCGCCAGTTTGTTGGAAGGAATTATGGCGAGATGAGCTCTTTATAATGGTCCCAATTGACCATCCATTAGCCCATCGTAAAAGCATCAAAATGAAAGAATTAGAGCATGAAAGTTTTGTCTTAATGAAAAAAGGCTATGCATTACGCCGCTCAGCTGATCGCTTATTAAATGCTGCGGGCATTAAGCCTAAAATTTCTTATGAAGGTGATGAAGTATCGACAATCGCTGGATTTGTTGGTGCGGGGCTTGGCGTTTCCTTACTACCCGATGATGAGGATTTAAATCCCAAAAAAATCGTTAAAATTCATGTTGAGGATATGGTATGTGAACGAATTATAGGCATGGCTTGGATAGAAAATCGTTATTTATCGCCATCTGCACGTCAGTTTAAACAATTTGTCTTTGATTTTTATGACAATAAATAGAAAGAGCGAGTAACAACATCATCTAGATGTCCTTGTTACTCGCTTTATTTTCTAAAAGGCACTGTTTTACCATACTAGGGAGGTAATAATTTGAATTTATTACTTAATACATTAGGTTTCTTTGTATTTTTATTTACCTTGATCGTATTGTTCATTTTTGTAATCAAATTAATGATTTTCTTTTTTAAACAGAAAAACTTCCCTAAAAAAACACTAACAGCACTATTGACAGGTTTAGTACTGTTTTTGGGAATATTTATATATATCCAATATTTTTTTACGTTTAGTACTTTAGATAAAAAAGATACGCAAAAGGTGCCCGAATCTGTGTCATCTCCTACAGGGGAATATACAGCGCACGCTTATTATGAACCATATGGTGGTGCAGGTCCAAGTGGTGGTGTTCATGTATGGATAGAAATTTTAAATAATAATGCTCACACAAACAAAATCGTCTATTATGCAGAGGCAAAAAGTCAATTCTCGATGGAATGGCTAGACGAAGAAAAATTATCCATTGTTAATAAAGAGCCTAATTATACCAATTCAAATAGAAGTATAGTATTAAGTATTGATAAAGAGATTTATCATGAAAATGGCTTGGCTTGTCAAAGTTTGTTAATGAAAGATGAATATGAAAAGTGTTATCAAAATTAAAAAGGTTAAGTTACTGTGCTGAATCATTATGTTGAAACGACTGACTTTGAGCACTACTAATACAAACGGCTTCAAGCATTTGGCACAATAAAAAATCAGGCTTTGCTCGCCTGATTTTTTACTGTTCATTCTCTTAAATGTATTAAAGTAATTTAACCTGATAAGAAAAAATATCATTTGTATCGCCTTTCATTGCAAATACTCCCTGTTCGACGAGCGTCAGTAAGCGATACTCTACAAAATCATTTCCTACATAATGGACAAATGTTTCAAATGTCTGTGCCAAAATATGCGTAGGCATTAGCCACTCTTCATTTTGCTGTAAATGCAAATTTTTTGCACTGGCGATAATGTATGCATCCATTGCATCTTCCTCTACATGCAATAGTTCACTTTTCCATAACCGTAATGTACTTGGCTGTTCTTTAATGTTTTCCCATTCCTTAGCGAGTTGCTGACATTCTTGCACAGAGAATCGTTTTGCACTAGGGCGAAGCTTCATTAGCATTTCCGAGGAAAGCTCGCCTGTATGGCGAATGTCTAAATTGGGGTGAATACTCTTCAGATTCTCCGTTGCATCAATACCATACACCATACTGCATTTATGAATTAACTCACTCATCACATAGCGCAGTCCTATCTGTTCATGTGTGTTGTGACTATACCAAATCCACACATCCACATCACAAGGTAAATTAGCGATTTTTTTCCTCCAGTTTTCATACATCTCATCATACAATTGCTGGTCATCATCATCTAAAATATGCGTGGCTAACCAAGTTTTACGTTCTTCAAAGTTTTGAAGAGGTCCAATCGAGAGATCATCATGGACACTTAGAACTGATTCATTTCGCTGCAAACGATGTTGACGAATTGCAAGTTTCATAGAACCCTGCGTTGCTAAGCTAAAGGTAATATGTAAAATAGCCATGTCCATTCCTCCCTACTGTTTGCTGATGGCAATCTGTATCCCGATAAATGTGAATAGAATACCTTGAACTGTATTTAGTCGTTTAGCAATCGCAGGTTTACCAATAATGACTTGTCTAACTTTCCCTGCAAATATACTAAACAATGAAAATAATACAAGCGCTTGTATTAAAAATACAATACCCAAAATAAGCATTTGAAACGCCACATGTCCTTCCGATGGATTAACAAACTGTGGTAACAGCGCTAGGAAAAATAACGATACTTTAGGATTTAAAATATTCATTAATATTCCTTTTTTATATAATTTAATATAGGCTTGCGTATTTTGCTGTTGCAACGTAAAAGGGTCTCCTTTAGCACGAAATGATTGCCAAGCTAGATATAATAAATACGCTGCTCCTGCAAATTTGACGATGGTAAAAATAATGGTCGATTGATAAATTATCGCAGAAATACCAAGTACTGCTGCACTAATATGAACAAGTAGCCCTGTACACAATCCAAGAGATGTGGCAATACCCGCTTTTTTATCTTGTGTAATACTTTGGGCAAGCACAAATAAATTATCGGGCCCTGGCATAATGGTTAAAATCATCGCAGCCCCTAAAAACGCAAATAACGTTGAGATGTCCAAAACTTTCCCTTCCTTCAACTTCTTTTAAAAAACTATATACATTATACTACATGACGTTGTTCTCACTAGATGTAAGTTTATGACTTTATCCAAAACTTTTTTTAAATTTTGGTTTCACAATTTATGCTCGCTCAAGCGATACTTTTCTTCCCTAATCCATTATAATAGTAGAAACTCATGATAAACCAGATAACTTCCATAAGAGGTGATTGATAATGGCAGTAAGTGATATTGTCACGCAATATGAGGATGAGCATGGACAGGTTTACTATAAAATGAAATCCCATGACATTGAAGTAAAGGCCACACAAAACGCAGGCTTAGCACCTGTCATCACGTATTGGATGGCTGACAAAGAGATTACAGATTCCATTCGAAATTTACGCTTCAGTCCACGTGCCCCATCTAGCTATATACAAGATTACGAAGAATTTCAAGCAATGCTTTATGCGAAAGAGCAACGGGCCATTAACCAGCTGTATGAACAAATGAGCATTAAACCCAAAAATATGTCTTCGGGGAAACAAGTCATTTGGAGTTTCTTTGTCATTGTACTGGCTATGCTTCCCCTTTTCATTGCGATTTGGTGGTTTAAATAATTGAATAAGCGATCTCTTTAGCGTTTTAGCGCATCCCTTTCTTAATTTATCAAAACTTTCAAGTAATTTATCCATTCAGCTTGACAGACTTATAGAAGTAGTGCATCCTTTAGTCAATAGATGAGAAAACGAACGAAGACCAGTAGTTAGCCACTGCTTGAAAAGAGAGCGATGCCCATCGGCTGAAAGGCATTGTACAAGAAAGACTAATGAAACCTACTTCGTGAAACGTCCTAGCCAAACTAGGCGCAGTCTCGAGCGTTATGAGAAAAGTGGAATGTCGCATGATATTCAATGTAGGTGGTACCACGGAAGGCAAGTCTTTTCGTCCTAATTTTTAGGATGAAAAGGCTTTTTTTATCTTGATTCAGCAATGATGGAGGTAGTGAGATGGAGAGAAAAAGAATTGTTGTTAAGATTGGTAGTAGCTCTTTAACGAATGTGAAGGGTGAAATCGATAAAGTTCGCTTAATGGACCATGTGCAGGCAATCGCCGAGTTGAAGAAATTGGGTCATGAAGTGTTGCTTGTCTCGTCAGGTGCTGTAGCGGCGGGTTTTAAACAACTAGGCTACCCTGCTCGCCCTGTGACAGTGAAAGGAAAGCAGGCAGCTGCTGCTGTAGGACAGAGCCTACTTATTCAAACGTACAGTGCCTTATTTAGTATTTACGATATCATGCCTGCACAGATATTATTGACACGAACAGATTTTTCTAAAAAAGAATGCTATAAAAATGCCTATGCGACTTTCGAGGAATTGTTAGAACGATCCATGCTACCGATTATTAATGAAAACGATACAGTGTCAATTAGTGAATTAACCTTTGGAGATAACGATATGCTTTCAGCACTCGTCAGTGGACTTGTCCACGCAGATCAGCTCATCATTTTAACAGATATCAATGGCCTTTATAATGCCAATCCCAATAAAAACCCTCAGGCAGAGCGCATTGATCGATTAGCAGCTATTACAGATGATCTACTAAGCTTTGCGGATGGTACAGGATCAAAGGTTGGCACAGGTGGCATGGCCTCTAAGCTTCTGGCTGCCCGAACAGCGCTACGTGCAGGAGTGAAGGTATTTATCGGAACAGGTCATGGTGCACAGAAGCTCGTCGATATTTTAGCAGGACATGGTGATGGCACTTATGTGGAGCATGACGAGCTTGCTGTGTTAACAAATCATAAACAGTGGATTGCACTTACGGAAATTTCTGGTAAAATTTTTATAGATAGTGGTGCTGAACAGGCTTTAATGAATAATGGGAAAAGTCTATTACCTGCTGGCGTCTATCGTGTAGAAGGTGATTTTGTAAATGGTGATGTTGTTGAAGTCTATAGTGAGAAGGACTTACTAGGACGCGGCGAAGTACTGTACTCATCCCAAGAGCTTATCTCTGCCATGGGAAAACGGACTGATACATTGCTGAAAAGCCCTATTGAGGTAATTCACCGAGACAAATGGCTGAAAATTCAAACGAATTAAGGAGGAATGACAAATGACAAGTGAAATTCAAGAAAAAGGACAACGCGCAAAAGCCGCAAGCTACATGTTAAATATTAAAACAACCTGCGAGAAAAATGAGGCACTGAAAAAAATTGCAGAACAGCTATTAATCGATCAACCTGATATCATGGCTGAAAATGCAAAGGATTTGGCACAGGGTGAGCAGCAAGGTATTCCTGCGTCTACGTTAGATCGCATCATGCTCAATGAAGAACGGATTGCGGCAATGGCCGATGCCATTCATTTACTCATCTCCTTAAACGATCCAGTAGGTACAATTGTTGAACGCATTGAAAAAGACAATGGGCTGCGCATTGAAAAACGAATTGTGCCACTTGGTGTTATTGGTATGATCTATGAAGCTCGACCAAATGTCACGATCGATGCAGCAACACTTTCCCTAAAAACGGGCAATGCAGTTATTTTGCGTGGAAGCTCCTCTGCTAAGTTTTCTAATATGGCTCTTGTTGCAAGTATTCATCGCGCGCTTGCTAAAACATCCATCCCTACAGATGCTGTTCAATTAATTGAGGATACAAGCCGCGAAACAGCCAAAGAACTCTTCCATTTAAAAGAGTACTTAGATGTGCTCATTCCTCGCGGTGGCAAAGCTCTGATCGATTTAGTTGTCAATGAAGCGACTGTTCCTGTACTGGAAACAGGTGCAGGCAACTGTCACATTTACGTGGATGAAATGGCGGATTACATAAAAGCAGAAAAAATCTGTCTGAATGCTAAAACACAGCGTCCTTCTGTTTGTAATGCAGCAGAAAGCTTACTCATTCATCCTACTTGGTTTCAAGAACATGGTGTCCAGCTTTTAACGTCCCTTCATCATGCAGGTGTAGCCATCATCGGTGATGAGCAAGTATGTCAGCAATTTGCAGCTGCCCTTCCAGCTACGGTGGAAGATTATGCGACAGAGTTCCTTGATTTAAAAATAAGCGTTAAATTGGTGGAAAATGTCTATGAAGCGATTGAGCATATTCAATACTTTGGCACAAATCATTCTGAGGCCATCATTACAGAAGATCAATTAACCGCCGAGACGTTCTTAAACAATGTTGATGCAGCAGCAGTGTATCATAATGCCTCCACCCGTTTCACAGACGGCTTTGAATTTGGCTATGGTGCAGAAATCGGTATTAGTACACAAAAGCTACATGCCCGTGGACCAATGGGCTTGCCTGCATTAACATCAACAAAATATGTTATTCATGGCAACGGCCAAATTCGTGAATAGTTCTTATAGTTTCATAAAATAATAGAAGGAAGGTTTCGTATGAACATCTCAGCAATCATTAAACTAACAGTCTCCATGGCACTGTTTGGTTCCATCGGCTTTTTTACCGTTCACACTGGTGTTCCCGCTACAGAGCTTGTCTTTGTTAGATGCATTTGCGCAACCCTCTTTCTAGGTGGTATGTGGCTCATCACTGGTGGACATAAAACAGAGGTATGGGATAAGAAAGAAATTTTTCAAACGCTTATTTGCGGTGTCTTTATTGTGTTAAACTGGGTATTTTTATTTAAAGCCTTTGAGGAAATGTCCATTTCAATTGCCATTTCCATCTATAATTTAGCCCCCATATTTGTGTTAATTTTAGGCGCTATCTTTTTGAAGGAAAAAATGACCATTCAGGCACTTGTCGCAACAATCACTTGCTTTATCGGTAGTATTTTTATCATCGGTCTCAATAATTTTGTGTCGTTCTCAGAATTTATGCAATCTGGCTTTATCTGGGCATTACTGTCAGCAGTATTTTATGCCCTTACAATGCTAACAAGCAAAACCATCACGAAGCTTAGCTCGTATGCGTTAACCTATATTCAAACAACAGTTGGAATCGTGATACTACTGCCTTTTATCGACTTCTCGCTGTTTGATGGATTAACGTCAACTAATTGGTTTTATATACTCGGCACAGGCTTTATTCATACAGGATTTGTTTACTATTTATTTTTTGATAGTATTCGTAGCCTGTCTACGATTCTTGTCTCTGTATTGGTTTTTGTCGACCCTGTTGTCGCCATTTTACTGGATATGCTATTGCTTGATTTTATGCCAAGCTTTACGCAAACGATGGGGATCCTTCTCATTTTCGCTGGTATTTTTTATACCATTTATGTTCCTAAGAAAAAGCGACTACCACAGGAGGTCTCATAATGGGCAAGCTCTTCACAATTGGAGAATTATTAGTTGACTTTACACCGACACAGCAGCACGGCTCCCTAGCCAACATTGAGCATTTTACTAAACATGCAGGAGGAGCACCTGCCAATGTAGCCGCTGTCTGTGCAAAGCTAGGACAGCAGGCGGCCCTTCTCACACAAGTCGGTCAGGATGCCTTTGGTGACTTCCTAATCAAAACGTTGCAGCAAGCAGGTGTAGATACACAGTTTATTCGTCAATCAACGGATGGTGAAACAAGTCTTGCCTTTGTTTCATTAAATGAACATGGCGAACGAGATTTTCAATTTTATCGCCGACATGCTGCAGATCTCTTATACAAACAGGAATACCTCCCCTCGCAGCTATTAACAGCGCACGATATCGTTCACTTTTGCTCTGTTAATCTTGTAGAGAGTCCTATGAAACAAGCACATCTTGCCCTTATTGAACAGGCACATCAAGCAGGAAGCCTTATATCCTTCGATCCGAATGTGCGCCTTCCTTTATGGCAGGATAAGACGGCGTGTTGTGAAACCATTCTAGCCTTTTTACCAAAAGCCCATATTGTCAAGCTTTCAGAGGAAGAACTGTTGTTTTTAACAACTCTAGAAGATGAACAGGAAGCTGTTCAAACGTTATTCAAGGGATATGTAGAAGTTATTATCATTACACATGGTGCTGCTGGGGCTACCTTATATACGAAAAAACATCATGTGAAGGCTCCTGCTAACAAGGTACAAACCGTTGATACAACTGGTGCTGGTGATGCTTTTATTGGCGCGATTTTAAGTCAATTTCTTCATCATCAACTAACAGTAGATCAAGTGGCAGCTCATTGTGAACAGTATGCAATGTCTCTGCTATCTTTTGCAAACGGATATGCGGGCATTTCAACAACAAAGCATGGGGCGATTCCATCCTATCCTGTACTTTCATTAGATATGAAACTAGGATAAATCGAAACTTTTTGTTCTTATTGTTCGTATGTACTAGTGACAGGTCATTAAAGGAGGGCTTATATGGAATCGATGACAAAAAAACGCACAGCTGCATTTTTAATCGATACAGCTGTTTCAACAGCTGTCACGTTTGGGGTTGAATACTTCCTACGAAAAAAAGTAAAAAATGAGGCTGTTCATGCACTCGTTACGCCAACCGTGGTATTGTGGGCGCTAGAATATGCACAACTCCGTAAAAACGGACAAACGATTGGCTACAAAGCAATGGGATTGACACTCGAAAATGAAGATGGTCGTCCATTATCAGAATGTCAAATTATTAAACGCATGGCTTATCGAGACACTATCAGTACGTTCGATTATCTTAAAGATCGCCAAGCCTTTGAGCAGCAGCATGGTCAACGTCTTCCTCATGATAGCTTTGCAGGTACGGTTGTAAAGAAAAAATAAAGGAAAGCTGCCTTATCGTTTGGGCAGCTTTCTTTAATTGGCGCATTTTGCTAAAGTGTTAATCTTCCTGATCGCCTAACCATTACAGAAAGTAGTATGGAATTCTCTTTAGAGAAGTATGCTAATCTTTGGAAATAAACTGCTGTATATCATTCGATAAAATCGCGTTTTCTGACGGAAACCAAAAATAAGTAGTACCATCAAATTGTATGCCATATTGAAAAGCAATGGCATCGTCTGTATAAAGGAGTACATCATAACGGTTCGTATCCCCGTTTGGCTCAAAGGATGGGGCTGGTTTACTATTGACTAAAATTGCCTTTATATCTGCCATGTCAGACTGGTTTGTATAGCTAGCCGTTTTCCGATTGCCTTCTTCCGTAGATGAGTAGAATTCTATTTTCTTCACTTCTTCTAATGGAACCTGATCAAAATTCCGTCGCGGCGGAGCTTCAGCTCTTATCATATAAATTCGATAGCCATTAATAACCGACTGATCCTCTACCGCAATGGCATCGTCAAGACCCTTTATCGCATAAAGCTTTGTTCCCTTCTCATGGAATGCTGCATCGCCATCCTTAAAGCGATAGGAAGTTCTTTTGATATGATCTGCCACTTTAAAATCAACTTCCCCTATTTCCTTATCAATGAATGAACGATCGGCTAACGCTACTTCATATACAGCTTCATATTGCTTACCATCCCATTTGATTAAATCAACCCATTCGATGATGAATTGACTACCGCAAGCAGTCAGTAACAACAAACACATGATACAAAGGCATATCCATTTCTTCAACAACATCCCCCCTTTCAGCAGTAGACCCGAGCAACGATTAAAAAGTTACAACGTATGACGCTAAGTCTGGCATTTTCTATAATCGTGTGAATTTCGTCTGCTACCAGTATTTCTTCATTAAAATATGGGGGATGCCACAATCCATAAATTCTTCACCTTCACGCTGATAGCCTAATTTTTCATAAAAGCCTTCTGCATAGGACTGAGCATTTAATTTTGCTTTTGTTAGCCCTTTATCTCGAGCAATTTGCTCTAGGCCTACAATAACTTCCTTACCAAGGCCATATTTGCGGTATTCTTCTAATATACAAATACGCTCCAATTTGCCATAGCCCTCTACAACTCGAAGTCTCCCTGTTCCAACAGGTTGCTCATTGTAATACACCAAAATATGATCGCATGGAGCATCCAGTGCATCAAATTCATCATATTCTTCTTCCTCAGGGACTTGCTGCTCTTCAATAAAAACGCTTCGTCTAAAATCAAACGCTGTTTGTAATTCTGCTTCAGTTGTCACTTTTTTTATAGTCATTACTATTCCTCCTAGTTTCTCCTGCCTTATCATCTTCTCTAGGTGCAATTTCACTTTGAAGATGATAGTATTAGTATAGAATGATTTTTATTGCAATTACAACAAAAATCTCAGGAGGATCGAACATGAAAGAAATCTTACGTGAAATAGGTGCCATAGCACGGGCATTAGACTCGATAAGCAATATTGAATTCAAGGAATTGGATTTGACAAAGGGGCAATATTTATATGTCATCCGTATTTGTGAACATCCAGGTATTATTCAAGAGAAAGTCGCAGAGCTATTGAAGGTAGACCGTACAACGGCTTCACGAGCTATTCAAAAATTGGAGACCAAAGGCTTTATTGAAAAACGAATTGAACAAGGTAATAAGAAAAATAAATTACTTTTTCCTACAGCTAAAAGCATGGACATCTATCCTTTTTTAAAACGGGAGGGCGAATATTCCAATGCTCGTGCGCTTGAGGGGTTTTCTAATGAGGAGATTAACTGCATTCACAGTCTTCTAACACGTGTGTTGCATAACATCGAAATTGACTGGGAAGAGGTGAAGAAAGGGCATAAACGACAGTATTAAAGGCGATTCCTCGTGTTTTTCGCACATTTGGAATCGCCTTAGGCTAGACATTGGCTGCAAATACTCGTTTTAATACAGCAACCATAAAATCAAAGTCCTCGTCTGTACAGCACAGCGGTGGACTTAACGTAATGATATTATTGAAGCCTTCAACTGTATCACCATTTCTTCCAATAATTAAGCCATTTGCTTGACAATCAGCCATGATTTTCGCGATTAGCTCAGGCTTAGCAGGTGTTTGAGATTGTTTATCTTCGACCAGCTCGATGCCAATGAGTAACCCAAGCCCACGAATATCGCCAACGAAAGGCAGCTCTAATAGGTCTTGCAAATCATGTAGGAATTGAATACCCAAATCTCTTGCTCGCTGCACAAGTCCTTCCTCCTCCATGATTTTTATATTTTCTAAGGCCACTGCACAAGCTGCTGGATTGCCCCCAAACGTATTGATATGGCGAAAATGACTATAGCCGTCCGTCTCTTTAAATTTTTCATAAATGTCTTTCCGTATAGCTGTAATGGATAGTGGTAGGTAGGCACTCGTTAATCCTTTCGCCATGGTAATGACATCTGGTCGAATATCAAAATGCTGATGGCCAAATAGCTTACCTGTCCGTCCGAAGCCACAAATGACTTCATCCATGATGAGTAATACTCCATGCTTTCTACAAATGCGCTCGACTTCTTTGACATAAGTTGGATGTGGAATAAGCACTCCACCACCCGTGATGAGTGGCTCCATAATGACAGCCGCAATGGTTTCTTTTTGCTCCCAAATAATTTTTTCTTCCATTTCTCGGGCAAGTGCTAGACTGTATGCCTCAATTGACTGCCCTTTTGGACGACGATAGTGATCAGGTGGAGCAACATGTAAGAAGCCCGGTGTCAGCGGCTCGTACTTAAATTTACGTAATGCCTGACCTGTAGCTGCTAATGCCCCAAGTGAACTGCCATGATAGCCCCGATAACGAGCAATGATTTTGTAGCGGTTCCCTTCCCCATTTTGTTGATGGTATTGACGTATTAACTTAAACGCTACTTCATTCGCATCTGAGCCACTAGTGGAATAAAACATCATATAGTCATCATCAAGTAAGCTGTTTATTTTTTCAGCGAGCCTGATGGCAGGTTCATGGCTTTGTGTTAAAGGAGCATAGCAAAGCTTTTTTAGCTGCTCATACGCAACCCTAGCAAGACGTTCACGCCCATACCCTACATTCACTGCCCATAAGCCTGACATGCCATCTAAAAAGCGATTGCCTAAACTATCTGTAATCCATGCCCCTTCTCCCTGCTCAATAATGGGAGGTGCTTTGTCGTTATAGATAGACATGTGATGCCAAATGTTTTCATGATCTTTTTGCTGTAAAATATGTGTAAACTGATCGTTTCGCTCCATATCATGACCTCCAATCGTGTATCATCGGTGTCTTTTTGTCTATCACCATTTTCCCTATTAAGCTAGTTAATATTGAAATTTTCTGATTTCTCTAACATAATGAAATAGACATTGTACATTCGAAGGGCAGGTGCTAATTGATGTCGAAACATCCTCTACTCGTACGTGATGTCCTCAAGCGCAAGCATTTTGAATCGGCGAAGCTTATTGCAGGGCAGCACGGCCTAGATCGCCAAGTATTGTGGACACATATATTAGAAATTAAAGATTTTGAAACCTTAATCAATGGTGGTGAATTAATTTTAACCACGGGTGTCGGTTTACAGCTAGAACGAGAAACACAAATAGCCTACTTACAAAACCTTATTCGTAATGAGGCAGCTGGTCTTTGTATAGAAATTGGCGACTATTTTGACCATGTTCCCGTAGAATTGATTGCCATGGCAAATGCCCATCATTTCCCTATCATCATCTTTGAAGAAATTGTACGATTTATTGATATTACGCAAGATTTGCACACGTACATAATTAATCAACACCAGCAGGCACTTACACAGCTAGATACACTATCCAAAACTTTTATGGAATTATCATTAATGCCAAATGGTATTTTAAAAATATTACAAGTGCTCCATCAAGATACAAATGCTCCCTTTCTATTTGTTTCAGAAGATACAAAAAGCTTTTATTATCCTATGGAGGCTAAAAAATATTTACGTGTCATGGAGGAGCATTGTCAGCAGTTAGAACTACAAGAGCCCTTGCACCTTCTATCCTTGGGTAAAGACCATTTTGTCATTATTCCTGTTAATGGACTTGGACAAGTGTGGGGCTATTTATGTATGCATTCTGAACTGCCAAAGCAGAGTGATTACACCTTGTTAAATCTTGAACGAGCAACTATGTCGATTGCCCATATTTTAATGCGTAACCGCATGCTTCAGGAGCGACAGCAAAGCCGGGAAGATGAATTCATACTAGCCTTAATTCAAGGTCAGCCAGTAGATATTCAATACTACCAAAGCTATTTACCAATCGAAAGTCGTAATTTATTTTACCGAGTCGTCGTGTTCAATCTACATGATGAAGCCAATACTGTACCTGAAGAAGAATGGCAGGAAATCCAGTTACAAAATGCCATGTATGTTCGTTCGATTCTGAAAAAGCTTGGATTTTTCCCTACTGTTTCAGTAAGACAGCACGAGATAATTATTTTAGCCTTTTTCATTGCCGCAGATTATATGAAAGACAATCGCGACGCTTTTGATCAAGCAATTTCACAAATCATTGCAAGAAAAGCAGCACAATTTTTTGAGCAACTTACCCTTAGCTGTGGTATTAGCAATGTCTATCAAACGATCGAAAGTGTTCATCTGGGCTATAAGGAAGCCAAATCAGCCATCCAAATGCAGCATCATCAATTGACGAGCTCCATCTATTATAAGGATTTAGGTGTTTATCGATTGTTATTACAGCAGGATCAAACAGCTCTCTTACAATTTGTAAAAGATTATTTACAGGAAATTTTAGTATTAGATCAAAAAAGTAGCCATGATTTATTTCAAACATTAGCTGTTTATCTGTCCTGTAATGGAGCTAAAAATGATACAGCAGAACAGCTGTTTATTGTCCGTCAAACACTTTACAAACGAATAGAACGCTTAGAAAGTATACTAGGTGCTGATTTTTTACAAGCTCCCCATCGCCTCAATATTGAGATGGCAGTTAAGGCATATGAACTGTTGCAAAAGACAGCACCTGATCTATTACGATTTTGAACGCGGGTCCATAAAATCTCGTAAAGCATTACTGAGCATATATAAGCCTAAAACAAGAATCGTAATGGCTCCTCCAGGGGCATACGTATACCAAGGGGCACCGATTAAATAGGCTTGTGAATCTTTTAACATTCTGCCCCAGCTAGGGTTTGGTGGCTGTACCCCAAGCCCTAAATAGCTCAGTGCTGCCTCGGCTAACATGGCTGTTGCAAAAGTCACGGTTGCTGCCACAATAATTTGCGACGAAATGTTTGGCAAAATATGACGAAACATGATGCTATAAGGCTTAACACCAATTAATTTCGCTGCGAGCACATATTCCGAGTCACGTTGTTGCACAAAGCCACTGCGGGCAATCCTCGCAATAGCAGGTATCGCGATAATCCCCAGCGCTATCGCTGTATTCGTTATTCCTGGGCCGAATACTGCTACAAGCATTAATGCTAAGATGATTCCTGGAAAGGCCATTAAAGCGTCCATCGTACGCATAAATATTTCATCGACCCAGCCACCAACATAGCCTGCAATTCCGCCTATGAGAATACCAAATATCGTTCCAATCGCAACCGTTAATAGACCCACGGCAAAGGCTGTTTGTGTCCCCTTCATAATGCGACTAAAAATATCTCGCCCAAATTCATCTGTTCCAAACATATAGGCACCACCTGGACCACGCAATTTTTCAGGTATATTCATCGCGTTGACATCATGGGGTGTATAAAAAAAGCTAACAATCATGACGAGCAGAAAGCCAACAATGACGAGGAGACCAATGACTAAATTGATTTTTTTAGTATAGCGCTGTAATTGTTTCATGGTAGTCACCTCTTAACGTAATCGAATTCTAGGGTCCAACACAGAATATAAAACATCGACGATAAAATTAATCATGACGACAGCTACTGTAATATACATAACGATCCCTTGTACGAGTGGAAAATCACGATTACTGATAGCCGTAATCAATAACTGACCAATCCCTGGCAATGAAAACACCTGCTCCACAATAATCGTTCCTGCCACAACCTCCGCCATAATCAACCCAAAAACCGTCAATATCGGAATCATGGAATTTTTCAAAACATGCTTATACATTACATTTTGTTCAGACATCCCTTTACTGCGTATCGTACGGACATAATCGAGCTGGACCTGCTCCAAAATGGCTGTACGAACATAACGAAAATTCACCGCAATTTGTGGAATCGCAATCGTTAAGGCTGGAAGTATTAGGGTACTGAGCGCCCCTGCTACACTTTGTGTCCAAGGTATATAGCCACTTATTTTAAAGAAGCTGAACTGTAGGCCAATGTAAAGAATAAGCATCATCCCTAGCCAAAAGGAAGGCACTGCCATACCGATCTGGGTTACAGTCGATAATGACACATCACTTAATTTATTTTGTCTTCTTGCTGCAAACATCCCTAAAGGTAATGAGATGATTAAGACAATGATAAGGGTGAGTCCTGCTAATGACATGGTGACAGGAAGTCGATC
The DNA here is from genome assembly GCF_003367505.1 of Lysinibacillus capsici. Taxonomy (GTDB): domain Bacteria; phylum Bacillota; class Bacilli; order Bacillales_A; family Planococcaceae; genus Lysinibacillus; species Lysinibacillus capsici. Next base: position 71,760 of record NZ_PXXX01000015.1, on the reverse strand, counting down.
AAATAGTAATTCTTTTACTGGCATGGAAAATCGAATGGAATTCCCTAATTGCCCTGTCAATAAGCCCTTCATCCAATCCACATATTGTTCATAAAGAGGACGATCCAAGCCAAGCTCAGATCGTAAATTTTCAATTTGAGTGGGATCCGCCTCTGTTCCTAGCATTGTGCGAACTGGATCACCAGGTAAAATTTGAAAAACACCAAATGTAATAATGGATACTAGAAGGATGGTTGTTATTAACAGGATGATTCGACGTAGGATATACATCATAAGCACTCATCCCTTTCTAGTTTGAAAACTTGACCTCTGACATATCGTGGAACCAGAATGGATAGCTCTTGAGCCCCGTCACCTGTTTGTCAGATCCCCAAACGATTTGATAATCCGCAATATACACTGCTGTTGCCTGCTCAGCTAATATTTCCTGTGCACGATGATAGTACTCTATTTGCTTGGCTTGGTCGGTTTCCTTTAAAACATCAGCCATAATTTTGTCGTATTCTTCATTTTTAAATAAGAAGAAGTTTTCACTATCGTTTGTAGAAATGTAATCATTCAACACTTCAAAAGCAGATGCACGACCTGTTAAGTCAATCGTTGTCATTGCATAGTCACGACCAAAGTAAACGCGATCTAGCCAAATTCCCCATTCCACTACTTCAATTTCTACATCAATTCCGATTTCTTGTAGATTAGCTACGACAATTTGTGCAATATTTGAGTAAATATCATTGTGTGAAGACACTGTAATTTTTGTTTTAAAGCCATCCGGATATCCTGCTTCTGCTAATAACGCCTTCGCTTTTTCCACATCTCGCTCATACATGCTTTCTAAGCCCTTCTTTTGGAAATCGCCCATCGCTGGACTCATATTAGAGCCAAGTGGCACAGCATAGCCTGCAAACACAGAGTCAATAATATCGGCTTTACTAATTGCGTAATTGATTGCTTGACGAACCTTCACATTGTCAAATGGTGCCTTTGTTTCGTTAAATGTAACAATAAGAGAAGAGTTATTATTTTGGTGTGATAAATTATAGCTTCCCTCTACCTCGCTCACACGGTGCCAAGGAACACTCGTTAAATCAACTTCGTTTGCCATTAAGCTCATAATGGCTGCCTGATCATCTGATTGGAAGGCAAAGGTTACTTTATTCAAATAAGGTAATCCTTCTTGCCAATACTGTTCATTTTTCTTAAGCTCTAAATTTGTACCTGGTGCATATTTCACAAAGGCAAATGGACCTGTACCAATTGGATTTTCATTATGCTTCCCATCATTGCTCTTTGGAATAATAGCTGATTGTCTGCCTGTTAATGAATACAAGAAATTTGAATTTGGCTCTTTTAGCTTAATCACAAATGTACTTGCATCAGGCGCCTCTGTAGATGCTACATTATCAAAGCTATTGGACATTTTTTCCCCACCATTTTTCCCCATTAAACGGTCAAAGGAATATTGAATATCCTCCATCGTTAAATCATCACCATTATGAAACTTCACACCTTGGCGAATTTTAAACGTATAGGTTAAGCCGTTCTCAGAAATTTCATAGCTTTCAGCAAGTCCCTCCTTTAAGGAGCCATCCGTTTCAGGAGCCATTAGCCCCTCAAAGATATTTAGAATCATTTGATAAGAAATGGACGCTGTAGCTTTATGTGGATCTAAAAAATCTGGATCATCATTCACACGTACAACAATTTCCTGTGGAGCATCTGTTGCCGCTTGACCATCTGTAGTACCTGAAGTAGTCGTCGTTTTCTCTCCATCACTTGAACACGCTGCCATAACGATTGCCATTAACACTGTTAGTAGTATCAATCCGCTTTTTTTCCATTGCATGGCTGTTCCCCCTTTTTCTAAGTGCTTGACTTTTGAATGCTTGTATAACTCTCAACATCCGCCAATCGTTCAGCGGCTTTAATACCAGCCAGAATTGCTTCCTCCATCACCTTTGTCGCTAGCTGGCCTAAATAATCAAGTGCATAGGATTGATCCCCTGTACCAAGCACAAAAATCGTATCGCCATCCAGCATCGTATGAACAGGATAAATCGTGCGTGCTAAGGCATTTTGCGTAAGCTGCGCAATCTTTTTAGCCTCAGCCTTCGTTAGCTTGGCATTCATTGCCACAACACCAATGGTTGTATTAGTTCCCGCTAAAGCCTCTGATTGTGCATGTTGCTCTAAATAGGCACAGCAATCCACCCATTGACCAGAATGCGTATCTCTTGCTCCAGCTAAAATTTTCCTCGTTGTAGGGTCCTTGACATCTCCAACTGCATTGACAGCCACGATAGCACCTGCTACAAGACCATCTTTTCCCGCATAGGAAGCACTACCAAGCCCACCCTTCATTGCAAATTCTGGACCAGCTAATTTGCCTACAGTTGCTCCGTAGCCCGCGCCTACATTGCCATTTGGAAATGAGCCAACTTGTGCCGCTTGTGCCGCTTCATAGCCCATTAGTGCTGTAGGTCGTGCATGTGGATCACCGATAAACAAGTCAAAGAGTACAGCACTTGGTACAATCGGTATTTTCGCTACTCCTGCATCTACCCCAATCCCTTGCTCCTCTAAAAATTGCATGACGCCTGTAGCAGCATCTAACCCAAACGCACTACCCCCAGCTAAACAAATAGCATGAACTCGGTCAATTTCATTGATGGGATCTAACGCATCTGTTTCACGAGTACCTGGTGCAGAGCCTCGAACATCCACTCCACAAACTGCTCCGTTTTCCACTACTAGCACCGTACAGCCTGTGATGCCCTCCTTGTTCTCGCGATGTCCTACCTTAACACCTGGCACATCCGTTATATTGCCAAACATTCTTCACACCTCACTTTTTAAATAATTATAATTTTCTGATTTTTCATCATATAAAAAACAGGCTACTCGTTGATGATCATTTTCATTGTGAAGCTTCGGTCTCTCCTGATGGCATCTTTCCATCACATGCGGGCAACGTGTATGAAAGACACAGCCAACAGGTGGATTCATCGGACTTGGTAACTCGCCCTGTAAAAGTATTTCTTGCTTAGGCTCATCAAAATTAACAACTGGTATTGCAGATAGTAATGCTTGTGTATAGGGATGCAACGGATTGGCATATAGCTCCTTCTTTGTCCCAATCTCCACTACTCTACCTAAATACAGCACTGCCACACGGTCACTAATATGCTTCACAACGCTTAAATCATGTGAGATAAATAAATAGGTTAATTGAAATTCATCCTGTAAATCCATCATGAGATTGAGCACTTGCGATTGCACCGACACATCCAATGCTGAAACGGGCTCATCGGCTATAATGAATTCTGGATGAATCGCTAATGCCCGTGCAATCCCAATACGCTGCCGCTGCCCACCAGAAAATTCATGTGGAAATTTATGCATGGCATCCTCAGGTAGCCCTACCTTTTGTAATAGCTCCTTCACACGCTCTTTGCGTTGCTCCTTCGTCAAGGTTAATTGTAGCTTCATCGGCTCTTCGATTATAGAACCGATTCGCATCCGAGGATTGAGAGAGGCAAAGGGATCTTGAAAAATCATTTGCATTTGATTGCGGTAACTTTGTAGCTTATTCCCCTTTAAATGCTGGATGGGTTGTCCTTTATATAGCACTTCGCCTGCTGTTGGTTCAACGAGCTTTAAAATTGTTCGCCCAAAGGTGGATTTTCCTGAGCCTGATTCACCAACAATTCCAAGTGTTTCCCCTCTATAAATCTCAATCGAAATATCATCAACCGCTTTTATGACCTTTTTCTCTTCCTTCATCGATTTACGCTTCACAGGAAAGTAGGCTTTTAAATGATTAATTTCCAGCAAAACTTCTTTCTCTGTCATGAGCCAGCTCTCCTTTCTCCGTGAATAAATGACAGCGTACCTTATGTGCCTCCTGAATGTGATGAACAGCAGGTTGCTCCTGATGACAATGTGCCAGCGCATGGGGACAGCGTGGCGCAAAGCGACAGCCGTCAGGTAATGCATACGCAGGTGGCACAGTACCAGGAATCGATGGTAGCCTTTTGACATCTGTTTCAAGGCTTGGCATCGTCTTTAAAAGCGCTGTGGTATAAGGATGCTGTGGATTTAAAAAGAGCTCTCTTACTGGAGCCTCCTCGACAATCTGTCCCGCATACATCACCATAACGCGGTCAGCTGTCTCTGCAACAACGCTCATATCATGGGTAATGAATAAAATGGCTGATCGATGCTCTTCCTTCATTTTTAGCATCAGCTTTAAAATCTGTGCCTGAACCGTGACATCAAGTGCAGTAGTTGGCTCATCCGCAATCAATAGCTGCGGATTATTCGACATTGCGATGGCAATCATAACTCGTTGTCGCATCCCGCCTGAGAGTTGGTGAGGATATTCAGCGATGACCTTTTCTGCATTCGCAATCCCGACTTCTTTTAATAGCTGTAGCGCTTTATTCCATGCCTCTTTTTTCGATACCCTTTGGTGTCTTCGTATGCCTTCAATCATTTGATTGCCAATCGTAAAAACGGGATCTAAAGAGGTCATGGGCTCTTGAAAAATCATACTAATTTCATTGCCTCGTATACGGCTCATTTCTTTATTTTTATAGGTAAGTAGATTTTTACCGTTTAAAGTGATAGAACCTGACGTAATTTCTCCTGGAGGTATAGGCAGCAACCGCATAATGGCTAAGGATGTAATACTTTTGCCACTTCCCGATTCACCAACCAGTGCAACGGTTTCTCCTTTATGAATAGTAAAATTCACATCTTCCACAACTTTTGCCTCTTTGCCATTTTTTAAATGGAATTTAATTGATAAGTGATTGACCTCTAAAAGCACATCTTTTTCTTTTGGCTGTTCCATATGCGTCCCTCCATCTCAGTGTTGATTAGGTGGTGCATAGCGTATAGCGATATTTTTCATTTGCGTATAGTTTCGCAGTGCAACAAAGCCCTTCTCTCGACCAATTCCGCTTTTTTTATAGCCTCCAAATGGCATTTGAATGCCTCCAGCAGCCCCATAATTATTGACAAATATTTGTCCCGCCTGCACACGACTTGCCACATAGTGAGCCGTATCGATATTTTGTGACCAAATGCCCGCCACTAGGCCATAGTCCGTACTATTGGCTAATGCGATGGCCTCCTCTACAGTCGAAAATGTCAAGACGGTTAACACTGGACCGAAAATTTCCTCCTGAGCTAATGGATCATTTGGATCAACACCATCAAGTATAGTTGGCTGAACATAAAAGCCGTTCTCATAGCCTGCCAATGTCAATGGTTCCCCACCCGTCACAACATAGCCATCTACCTTTGCTTGCTGTAATAATGCAGTGATTTTTGTATATTGTTGTTCATTCAGTAACGGTCCCATCTCCATATCTGCCTCACCTGGTCCTACTTGGATCACTTGGAACCTTTGGGCTAATCGGGAAATAAAGGACTCTTTTATTCGTTCCTCAATGAGTAAACGTGCCCCTGCTGAACAAGTTTGACCAGCATTTTGAATAATCGCACGTACAACTCCCTCTAATGCCTGCTCCATGTTAGCATCCGCAAAAACAATATTAGGAGATTTACCACCAAGCTCTAATGTCACAGGCACAACATTTTCAGCAGCCGCCTTCATCACCGCAATTCCTGTGGGAACAGAACCTGTAAACGTAATATGATTAATATCGGGATGTGAAGTTAAATAAGGACCAACTTCTCGTCCCAAGCCCGTAATATGCTGGAAAATCCCTTTCGGCAACTTATCGGCGAACCATTCTGCAATGGCATGTGTTGTTAGCGGTGTATCCTCCGCACTTTTCACAATGACTGCATTACCAGTTGCTATAGCGGCTGCTACACTTCTTGCCGTAATTTGAATCGGATAATTCCATGGCACAATATGTACCGTAATGCCCACTGGCTCTAGCACTACTGCATTTAAAAGTCCATCCTCAATCGGAATTGTATCTCCCATCACCTTATCCGCTGCACCACCATAAAATTCAAAATAGCGTGCCGCTGCTTCAATATCTGCTCTTGCCTGTGATAAGGGCTTTCCTACATCCCGACATTCTAGCAAACTCCATTCCTCTGCATGCTTACGAATATAATGAGCAAATTCGATCAATAACTGCCCACGTTCATAGGCTTTCCATTGACGCCAGTCCTCACGTTCAAAGGCTACACGGGCTGCACGTACTGCCTCTTCTATATGTTCTTTACTCGCGTTGCTAATTTGTGCAATCACTTCACCCGTTGAGGGATTCTTAACATCGAGGTATGTCTGAGCATCACCGTGAACCCACTCACCATCTATCAACATAGGAATTTTTTTCATTGTACCCCTCCTATAATCCACGGCCACCATCTACATGTAATGTCGTTCCTGTGACCATACTTGCTGCATCTGATAGTAAATAACTAACAGCTCCTGCTATATCTGCTGGCTTCACTAATCGTCCTAATGGCACAGATTGCACAAAGACACTTTGCTTCGTCTGCTCTACGTCTGCACCCTGTGCGGCAAATTGACCAAGCATTTGTGTGTCTGCTGGTCCTGGATGAATCGTATTAACCCGAATTTGACTAGATGCTAGTTCAATTGCTAGTCCTCTCGTAAAGCTCTCTGCTGCACCCTTCGATGCAATATAAGCCTGTAAGCCCGGTCTTGGTCGCACTGCTGAAATCGAGGCAATTGTAATAATAGAACCCCTTTGCTGTTTTTTCATAAAAGGTACAACTGCCTTTGTCGTGATAAATAAACTTTTCACATTAACATCCATTAAACGATTCCATTCATCCATTGTGACCTCTTCAATCGGCGTAGCTGACTGGGCAATTCCCAGTGCATTAACAAGACCATCTATTCTGCCATACTTATCAAAAACCTGCTGGCAGATGTCTTGCACACGTTCCTCCTGTAACACATTGACTTCAAAGCATTGAAGGGCATCCTGTGCAATATCTGATAAGGCATCTATGGATAGATCAAGTCCAATAACTCGATTGCCCAGCTTTAATTGCTCGTGAATAATGGCCTTTCCCATACCGCCTCCCGCACCAGTAACCACAATCACCTGTTGCTCAACTGCCATGCTAAACACCTCCTGCTGTTAAAGTTCTATTAATAATTTCCTGACAAATCGCATCGCCCATTTGTGCTGTTGTCGCTTGTCCACCAATATCTGCTGTTTTCACAACGCCTTCTTGCAGCACAGCTGTAATGGCTTTAACAATGAGCTGTTCTAAATCTGGTCTGCCTTGATGGCCAAGCAGTAAGGCAAGCGACCAAATTTGAGCGATTGGATTGGCAATGCCCTTGCCTGCAATATCTGGTGCTGAGCCATGAACAGGCTCAAACATCGATGGAAAATCCTTTTCGGGGTTCAGGTTGGCTGATGGTGATAGACCAAGTCCTCCGACAATAGCAGAGCCTAAATCGGATAAAATATCGCCAAACAAATTGGACGCTACTACCACTTCAAAATTCTGTGGTCGTTCTACGAAATAGGCGACGAGTGCATCGATATAAATGGATTCGAGCTGTAGTGCTGGTGAACTTTGCTTCACCGTTTTGCTTGTATGCTCGTCCCAGAATTTCATCGAATGAATAATGGCATTCGATTTTGTCGCACTTGTTATTTTGGTTTTACCGTGTTGCTTCGCATAATCGCAGGCAGCATGGACAATTTTTTCAATCCCAATGCGCGTCATGATTGTATTTTGAATCGTCATTTCCTGCGGCTGCTGTTGGTACAGTCGACCACCGCTGTCCGAATATTCACCCTCTGCATTTTCACGGAAGATCACAAAGTCAATTTTTTTGCCGTTAGCCAAGGGCGACGCTATCCCAGGTAGTGATTTAATAGGACGGAAATTCACATATTGCTGGAAATGCTTTCGAATGGGCATAATTAATTCCCAAACGGTAACATCATCAGGCACACGAGCATCGCCAATAGCTCCAAATAAAATCGCATCATATGTTTGAAGTGTTGCCAGTGCATCATTAGGCATCATACAGCCATGCTGCACGTAGTAATCGGAGCTCCAAGGAAAGATGGTTGTTTCAATTTGTAAGGAGCTATGTTGTTCTTGCAAACAATTTAAAACTTTTAACGCTTCCTGCATAACCTCTTTTCCTATGCCATCTCCTGGTATTACTGCTATTTTGAAAGCTGTCATTGTGCATCACCCGCCAAAAATTTTAATGCTGCTAAACGGTAAATGGCCGTTGTTTCTGCCAATTCTTCAATGTCCACATACTCATTGATTTGATGAGGAATTTCTCGATCTCCTGCTCCAACCGTTACAATTGGAATACCATGCACATGAAGAAACGTCCCATCTGTCGCACCTGGAACACCGTTATATTTTGGTTCCTTCTCTGTTACCTCTGCCACAGCCTCATATATTGCCTGTACAACAGGGTCTTCCTTCGCTGTTGCTGTTGCAGGTCGGTTATCAAGAACCGTCAGTTCTACTTTGAAATCAGGATCATCTGCTTGTAATCGTTTAATAATCGCTTCAATCTTGCCCAGTAGTTCATCATGGTCCTGCGCAGGCACCGTGCGAATATCGAGTGTTGTCATACAGTGATCAGGAATGACATTGATTTGTGCATCTCCCTTTACAGGCGCTCGTAAAATCGTTGGTGTAATAGATGGCCAATTCAGCATTGGATCACGCCCTAATCGTGCTTGCTCCTCTTTTTCCAATTTTTCAAGCTCTACGATGAAACGTGCCATACGCCAGTTAGGATTAATGCCACTCCACGAAATCGCACCATGCGCCATTTTACCGAAAATATCTACCTGTAAACGAATAGCCCCGCGTTGTGCAATACACACATTATTTTCCTGTGGCTCACAGATAATCGCACCATCCACACCATCGGCCCAGCCATTCTTAATAAAATGCTTAATGCCTAGCATAAGCCCTTCTTCATCACATGGAATACATAAAATAATTTTGCCCGTAAACGCCTCTTGATCTAGTAGCAATGACTGACAAGCTGTAATCATACAAGCAAGATTCCCTTTTGTATCATTCGTTCCCCTGCCATACATACGCCCATCTACAATTTCTGCTCCAAATGGATCATAGGCCCAAGCCTCTCGATTGCCCTCTGTCACCACATCCGTATGTCCTTCGAAAAGTAATGTTTTCCCAGGCTTGCCCGAATCAATAATACCAATGACATTTGGTCGCCCTGGCACAACCTCCTCGATATGCGTCTCGATGCCAATATCTCGTAAATACGCCGCTACAAAAGTTGCCACCTCTTGCTCATTGCCCTTCGGATCGTTCTCACGGTAAACGCTTTCAATGCGCACGAGCTTCTGTGTTAAGGCAATGACCGTCTCACGATCTCGCACATACGATTTTGTTGTCTTTAAACTAGTTACTGTCATGCAAAGGACCTCCTATTTTTAAAGAATATTCTGAATTTATGTTATTTTAACATTGTCCTTTCTCTATGAAACTAGACAATATGTTAATGATTCAAAGAACGCCTTTAACTTTTTGTTTAGCAATAAAACACTAGAAAACAACATTTTTTTCTGTTTTACACGATTTTTCGATCAATTCATCGAATGCAAGAGAGTATTGTTTTTGATTTTCAGGTGGTTAGATAATTATAGTTTGGAAGAGGGAACACTTTTTTGAGCGGGATTTCTTTAATTTGGAGAAAGGGTTTTTGGTTCTGTGGAGCGACCTTCATCTCTTTTTAGAGCGGGTATCCGCTTCTTTGAAACGATTCACCCTTTTTAAGAGTGGGTCCACACTTCTTTGGAGTGGTTCGCTCACTCTTGGAGAGGACCTATCACCATTCAGAAGCACCTTACCCATTTATTAGGGCGAATGCCAACCATTACAAAATAGAAAAAAACCAGCATTTGCTGGTTTTTCCTGATTATTGTTGACGGGATTCGGTCATTTGCTTCCAAACCGAGCCTTTTGCTTCCTCGCCTTGTTCGATACGGGCAATGGCCATTTTCACTTGTAGCTTCACTTCGAATTCTTTGTCATCTTCGGCAGCCTTCAATGCTGGTAAGGACTGTTCTGTGCCGACCTCATATAAATACATGGCTGCGCGCCAGCGAACCAATTTGTTTTTGTCCTGTAAGGCTTGCAGCATGGCTTCTTCAAATTCTACAAAGCCAAGGTCACTCATGCAGTCACCTGCTGTTCGACGTACTGCTGCACTTTTATCTTGTAGGGCTCTTTCTAAATAAGGGACAACTGCCACATCCTCAATCATGCCTAAGTACACCGTCGCTAGTCGACGGATAGACATTTGTTCATCCTGTAAGGCTAAATCTAATAGCGGTAGATCGTCAAGCTCAGGATCAGCCATTTGATCGAGCAGTTGGAAGCGTTTCTCCCATTCAAGTTGCTTGAACTGTTCTACTGTCACTTTGAGTTTGTCCGTTTTCACAGCGGCTTTTTCACCATCATTATTGATAGCTGTGACAATTTCTGCTAAACGGTCTGCAGAATAAGTGACATCAATCTCCTGTTTGATTGTTTCAGCAATTTCCTCAAGCTCACCGTATCGAACCCCATAATCAATCCACTTACGTTGGAAAATATAGTTTTCATCTACTGCTGACTCAATAATTTGATTAAAAGCATCGACAAAACGGTCTCCGCAGCTAATACGATATTCACGTTGGTTATCAAAAACTTTTACTTGTAAAGGCACCTGCTTGTAAAATTGTACATGGACATAAACCTCTCCATAAAATTCATTGGCCACAACCGTTTCTTCTTGTGTTTGGACATCTTCCCCTAACACTTGACGAATACTTGCTAGAATGCCTTCCCATGCATATTTGGCATTGCGCTCAACAGCAAAGAAATCGGCTACATGGTAAACGCCCTTTACTCCCTCAATCGCTAAAATAGCAGCCGCCTCGCCTGTTGCTTCGTCTTTATTATCCTTTGTAAAATTATAGCTCTTCCCGAATGGTAGCTCTGTATCAACAACAATCTTCATAGAATTGGGACTTGGCGTCGGTTCAATGGTAATAATCTTCATGTCTATCGCTCCTTATCCGTTAACTATTTCATCTAAATACGACCATCTTTCAATTAGATGCTCATACTGTGCATTTAGCTCATCCAACTTAGCTGTTAATTCCTGTAGCTTGGTAAAATCTGAACCTGCATTGGCGATTCCTTCTTCGGTCTCCATAATAGCAGTTTCTGTTTTCTCTATCTCGTCTGCAATCGTTTCCCATTCTTTTTGCTCTTTAAACGATAGCTTTTTTTTGTCTGATTTTGGCTTTTCTGATTTTGGCTTTTCTACTTTTGACGTTTCTCCTTTGACAGTAGCTGTCTGCTCACGTTTCTCCAGATACTCACTGTATAGATCCAGTGTTTCCTCTACTTGTCCCTGACCATCTAGTATCCATAGCTTTTTCGCAATACGGTCGAGGAAGAAACGATCATGGGAAATCGTGATAACCACGCCTGGGAAATGCTCGATGAAATCCTCTAGCACACCTAATGTTTCAATATCTAAATCATTCGTTGGCTCGTCCAATAATAAGACGTTTGGTTGCTCCATCAATAAACGTAATAAATGAAGACGCTTGCGCTCACCGCCCGATAATTTTCCAATTGGAGTACCATGAGCATGCAACGGGAATAAAAAGCGCTCCAGCATTTGAGCAGCTGAGTAACGGACACCCTCTGCATCGGTAATATCATTTGAAGCCTCACGTATATATTCAATCATGCGCTCATTTTCATTCATTTTCGGCAATGTTTGCTTGAAATGTGCCAGCTTGACCGTTGACCCAACAAGAATTTCACCTTGATCGGGTGTCAGCTCTCCTGCTAGCATGTTCAACAAAGTTGATTTCCCTACACCGTTCGCGCCGATAATGCCAATTCGATCACCTTGCTGTAGTAGAAATGAGAAGTTTTCAAGGATTTTTTGCTGGCCAAAGGCTTTCGAAATTTTCTCAGCCTCCAGCACTTTACGTCCAAGACGTGTTGTCGCAAGTCCCATATCCAAGGAAACATCTTCTGTTTTGCGTTCTAGGTTTTCTTCTAGCTTTTCAAAGCGTTGAATACGAGCCTTTTGCTTAGTTGAACGCGCCTTCGCACCACGACGTATCCATTTTAATTCTGAACGATAACGATTGCGATCCTTCTGTGCAGAAGCAGCTTGCATCTCCTCACGAATAGCTCGGGCCTCTAAATAATCACCGTAATTCCCTGTATGACGATACAAGGTTTGATTTGCTAACTCGTAAATATGTGTTGATAATTCATCTAAGAAATAACGATCGTGGGTGATGAAAATCACTGCACCCTTTAATCGTAAGACCATCTCTTGAAGCCATTCTGTAGACTGTACATCTAAATGGTTGGTGGGCTCATCCAATAAGTAAAGATCCGCTGGTTCAATTAACACCTTCGCTAATGCTACACGTTTTTGCTGACCGCCTGATAGCGTTAGTACCTCTTTTTCAAAAGTTTCAATCCCAAGCTTTGTTAAGGCCGTCTTTGCAAGGGCATTGACATCCCATGCCTGCTCTTCATCCATGCGCTGTTGCAGACTAAATAACGTCTTTTGTAAACTTTCGGATGTTGGGTTACTTGCTAGTGCAGCAACCGTTTCCTCATATTGACGATTCAGCTGTAAAATGGGCGAATCGCCTGAAAAGACAGCTTGTAAAACTGTTTCACCTGCCTGAAATGTAGGCTCCTGTGGTAAATAAGCGACACGGTATTTATTCGGGCGATCTACTGTCATCGAATCCGCTTCCATGTCCCCAGCTAAAATGGATAACAGGGTTGATTTTCCCGTTCCATTTATACCGATTAAGCCTGCCCGCTCTCCCTCATAAATGGTAAATTCAATATTTTGAAAAAGCGTTTTATCGCCCACTGTTTTGGTTAAATTTTGTACAATTAAATGACTCATTCCACTATTCCATCTCTTTCATGTTAGGTATTGTTCATGCCCACACGATTTTTATGTAGACGATTATTGATATCCACTATTCATCATAACATCAAACCGCAGGTAAACAAAGAACAACAAACTATCAACGAACTGGTGGCATGTCCTGTAAATAGGATTCCATAAGCTGACAAAGCTTGATGATTCCTTGTGTTAAGTCGTGAGGTTCAGGATAAGAGTAACTAATTCTTAGATGGTGATATTGTGGCTCTCCTGGATAACAAGCTGAGCTTGGTAAAAAGGTAATTTGGTTTTGTTGAGCCTTCCATAACAGCTCATCCGTATTGCCATTACTAGGTAAAGACACCCAAATATTAAGTCCACCTTTTGGCTCGATCCACGTAACGCCCTTTGGTGCATGCTTATTCAACAATGCAATGGTCTGATCCCTTCTTATCTCAAGTGCAATGCGCAGTTTTTCTAAATGGGCATGCATTCGGTCTGAACGTAAAAATGGAATCAGTGCCTTTTGTGTTAATAAGGGGTTACCCGAATCGGCACTGGATTTGGCAGATAAAAGTCGTTGATGAACGGTACCTTTTGAAAGGATAGCGCCGATTCTACAGCTTGGGGCCAACGTCTTACTAAAGCCTTTTATATAAATAACATGACCACTTGTATCTAAAGCTTTCAGAGGTGGTGGTGGTGGGTTATCGTCAAAATAAATTTCATTCCATGAATCGTCCTCTACAATAAGAAAGCCATATTGTTGGGCAAGATCCAGTAATTCTCTCCTTCTTGCTTCACTTAAAACTGTGCCTGTAGGATTATGGAAGGTAGGATTTGTATAGATAAGCTTTGGCTGTTTGCTTAGGCAGAGTGTCGCTAGAAGAGCTGTCTGCATTCCTTCCTCGTCTACTGGTATGGGAATAATGTGGGCCCCACGATTTCTAAAGACATCGATTGCTGCTGTATATGTAGGGGCTTCGGTAATGACAATATCTCCAGGTCCAATAAATGTTTTAGCCACTAAATCTATACCTTGTTGTACACCGTTTGTCACAATAATTTCCTGCGGTGTTGTGGCAATATTACTATATGTTTTGACATAGTCTCGGATTGCCTTTCGTGCATCTTCATCCCCCTGTACCGTTCCATAACGAGCCACAATCTGAGGATCTGCCTGTAATATCGCCACAATTTCATTCACCAAATAAACAGAGGGTAATAATCCAGGGTGGATGGTCGCACTGGAGAATTTCATCGCATATTCCATTCTTTTATTTAACATAGATTGTGAACGTTGAATGTAATCAGGAATGGTTAGTTGCCAATTATAATCACTACCGCTCTCATTTGAGCTTCTTTGTTCTTTGTTTCGAACAAACGCCCCCTTGCCATGTATCACTTCAATATAACCATTTCTTTCTAATAAGGCATATGCCTTACTGACTGTGACAGGACTCACTTGATTTTCTTTTGAAAAGCTCCGAATAGAAGGTAATTGGCTCCCTTCCTGTAAAAATTCTGACCTTATTTTTTCTGCAAGGATAGTTGAAATTTGATCAATTAAAGATTGATCGGACTGACGATTCAGCTTTATTTCCATTGGACCTCCAACTGTTATAGTCTTCATTTGACTGTTATATATATCACTATATAGTGTAGAGGCAGAAATAGCTAAGTTAAAATGAAGGGAAATGATGATACATGATGAACATGAAGCAAGATCAGGAAAAAATAAAAACGCTTTTAATGGATGTAGTTGACCATGCAGCCAATTTTTTTACTAATCTGGAGCATAGAGCTGTAACGAACCATTCCTCTAGTGTTCCTACTCCTACACTTCCAGAAGTGGGTGAGGGTGCTCAGGCAACACTTCAATATTTTACAAAGCAATTTGCTGAAGGCTTAAATAGTAGTGTAGGCTCAAGGTACTTAGGTTTTGTCACAGGTGGATCTACCCCTGCTTCGATTGTCGGAGATTGGTTAGTAAGTGTTTACGATCAAAATTTATCCCATTCTAAGGGCTCTATTGCAGGTTCAATGGAGCTTGCGACAATTGACATGCTAAAGGAGTTATTGCTATTAAGCGATGATTATCGAGGAACATTTGTCAGTGGGGCTACGATGGCTAATTTTGTAGGACTTGCTCAAGCAAGGGAATGGATTGCACAATACTATGGAAAAAACACTGCTCTGGATGGTCTATATGGTATCCCTCCAATAAAGATTGTTAGCGGAACGCCCCACTCAAGTATAATCAAAGCAACCTCTATGCTTGGCATGGGGAGAAATTCCATTCATACTATGCTATGCCTAGAACAGCGAGAAGCCATTGATATCACAAAATTACAGCAGTTTCTTGAAGAAAACCTACATGAACCTTGTATAGTTGTAGCAAATGCGGGAACTGTCAATACGGTTGACTTTGATGATTTGCAAGCAATTGGCGAGCTAAAAAAGCGATACCCTTTCTGGCTTCATATCGATGCGGCCTTTGGTGGCTTTGCAGCCTGTTCACCAAAGTATCGTCACTTTGTTGAGGGCATGAATTATGCAGATTCTATTACAATTGACGCACATAAATGGCTGAACGTCCCTTATGATGCCGCTATGCAATTTACCCGTCATCAATCGTTGCAAGCAACCGTTTTTCAAAATAATGCTGCCTATCTTGGTAGTTCCCTTGAAAATCCAGATTTCTGTGATCTTACACCTGAAAATTCACGTCGTTTTCGTGCGCTACCTGCTTGGTTTTCTTTACAGGCCTATGGTAAATTGGGCTACCAACAATTAATAGAAGAAAATGTATTACTCGCACAACAGCTTGGTCAAAAAATAGATGACAGTCCCTACTTTACATTGCTAGCACCTGTTCGACTGAATATCGTGTGCTTCGCCGTCAATCATGAGGCACTGACAGCTGAAATGAACCAACAATTTTTAACTACTTTAAATCAACAAGGCAAAGTATACATGACGCCAACTGTCTACAAAGATATGCCAGCTATTCGTGCGGCTTTCAGTAATTGGCGTACTTCCCAAGCAGACCTGACAATCATTTGGGAAGCATTAACAACAGCGATATCCTCCTATTTTAATGAATCCATCTAAGCTATTAAATGGTAATGGAGTAGCATGATGAAGGATTCCTCATTTGTGCGTCTCCAATCTATTTGATAGTCAATACAAAACTAAAATACTAGCTTACCATACATCCTTTTGGTGGTACGAAGACCATACCCGAATGAAGCACAAAAACCGCCCTTCTATTTGAAAAGGCGGTTTTTGTGCTATGTGCTATTGACCGATTTCGTGCTGGAGTTGCTTTAAAAAACTTTCCATAAATTGATGACGTTCAAGTGCCATTTGCTTGCCCTTTTCCGTCACCATTAAATCTTTTAGCAATAATAATTTCTCATAAAAATGAGTAACAGACGAGGTATTTTTCTGACGATATTCTGACTCTGACATATTTGTGCGTGCTTCTTCTTCCTTATCATAAAGCTTGCGACCTTTTGCGCCACCATAAGCAAATGTTCTGGCAATGCCAATAGCACCAATCGCATCTAAACGATCTGCATCTCGGACGATTTTTGCTTCCAATGATGTTGCTTCTAGCTCATTCCCACCATTAAATGACACTTGAGCAATGCAATCTCGAATATGCTGCTTTTTACCTTCACTAACAGGTAATTCCGCAATAAGCTGTTCTTCCTTTTCCTTGCTATCGGTATACTTTTTGTCACTGACATCATGTAAAAGTACCGCTATTTTCACAACTTCTTCATCTGCTGTTGGCTCGCTATGTAGGATAGCTAATGCATTTTGATAGACACGTTCAATATGTTGAAAATCATGACTAGCATCAAATTGATCATATATTTCACGTACTTTATTCATTAAATGATTCATAGTCTTCACTCATTCCTTTCCTACAAAATTATACTGTATTTTATTACATAAGAGGTAATCTAGAAAAATTAAAAATCAAATCCATTTCAATTGACTAATTTTTCAGAATATTGTATGATAAACGTACAGAACAGCTATTTGTTCTGTACCTCATATTTTTCAGCAATGTACAACAGCTGTGTGTTTAACAGATTTAACATTAACTTCAGCGGGCTTACAATTGAATAACCTGTTTAAAAGATGACGTGCGTATTGAAAACCATTCATCTAAACAAATAAAAGTGAACACTTTCCCTTAGAAATTCTTTGTTTAACCCGCATAGCCAAATGTACATGCCGAAAATGTGAACAACAAGTTAGTTTGTTGCATGACCAAAAGGATTTCGCCAGTTGTAGCAGAAGTGCATTGTTTTTTCATTACTGGTTGTTACCTTCTTCTAGTCAATACCTTGATTATGTATGAACGTAGCTCCTCCCTTTAATGAAAATCGTACACGATAATTGCTTACAGCTTGTGAATACCACGTTCGATGAGTTGTGCAAATCAGTAAGAAATTCATTTAAGCCATCAATGTATGAAGTGAAAAAGGAAGTAGGAACGATTGTGATAAAATGTATTACCATCCCGCTGAAGGACAAATAAAAGCTGCCCATCTTACATTCAAGTAGATGATGGCAGCTTTTACTGTTTTATTTTCTTAATTTATAGAACGCCTTTGATCACTTCATCAATTTCCCGCAATAGTGCTTCGTTTTGCATGGTTGTACTTAATTTTAAGTTAGATTGGTCTACATGAATCACTGCAACATGCATTCCTTCTTCAATACTTGCACTTGGAACTGGCATCATTTTCTCTGTATCGAACGTCATAATGAGGTCTGGGAATTTGGATTGTACCTGCCCTTCCTTCGATAATGTCATATATTCATTCCAGAACGTCAGATGGTAATCACCCACTGATAATTCCCCTACATCGAAGCCATTTTCCTTTGTTAACGAATAATTTGTGACAGCGCCTGATACGATGTGCACGCCATTCAAATACTGCAACACATGGGCTAGCTTTTCTTCAAAGGTTTGCCCATTTAAGAAGCAATAGCCAAGCTCTATGGCCATGGTAATCGCATTTGGTGCGCCATGTTTTTGTAAATAGTCAATCGTCACAGGATTTCGAGTGACCCCGACTAGCCCGCCTGCTAAAATAGAAGCTTGGCGTGCTGTCTTTGCGGTGCTGTGTAAATTCCCTTCCACAAAGCCTTGGACGGCGAAGTCACCTTTTCCTCCTGCATAAAATTGTACGGATTGATATTCGTGTTGTTCATGGAGATTTAAAGAACCCATGATTCCCGTTGGATGTGCTCGTCCATTACAGGGAGCATCCACAACAGGTACATTTAATAAGACTGACTGCAACCAGCCATTGATCGTCGTGATGGCACCATTTTCATTGGTAATGATGCCCTTTAGACGTCGATTGATATAGTTGTTCATACTACGATAGCTCCAACAAAGCTGTTCATTTGAAATATATTGATCGGCCGCTGATGGCGCACCTACCATTGCCACACAGGCAACTAAATCTTCTTGGTCTAATTCGGTAATATCCACGATTTGAGGTTCGCCTGCTGCAAAGATTTCCTCCACTAGCTTGAGTCCTTCCTCTAGGAGACCACCGCCGCCTCCGCCAAGGATTGCTCCTCCATAAACGGCAGCAATCCCATCCTCATACGATAATCCTTTCGCCATTCAGCATGACTCCTTTCTATTTCCCTATTTTTAGAATGGAAGAGAAGAAGCTATATAGCGCATCTCCAGCGATGACACCTGCTGCAAAGACCGTCATTTCAGATTCTCTCTTACCTTTCGTCACATATGTGAAAATAACACGAAGTATGATACCAACTAATACAGCCCAGCCAGCAATTGGATTGACAAGTAACAAACCTGTTGCGAATAAGATACCCATTTGACGTTTTGAACCACCAATTAGCTGAATTAATGCACCTGGAATCGCCCAAATCATTAATTGTTTCGCTACATCGCCTGTAACGCCTGATTGAATTGTTGCTGCATACACATGGTTAACAGGTGCTACTAAATCCTGTGCAAAATAAGATTTATAGGATAGCAATACTACAACTGCGGAAATTGCAAAAGCTAGCATACCAGCAATCAATTGTTGCTTGCGACCTTCTTTTTCTAATGCAACATCACTACCATTACCACGTAAAATGAAACCAGTTTTTAAGTCATAGCCCATATCCGCAAATGCTACCCCTGTAGCAGCACTATACCCTGCTAGTAATGCAAGTGCTGGAGCTGGGAAACCAATTAAAATACCAACAATCAGTGTAATAAATGCCACTGCAAATGCAGGGAACCAACCCGCATGCATCGCTGCGATACCTACAATTAGCTCATGGACAAATGCAGCAATCGTTGCAAAGATGATGAATCCTATTAACATACCGAAAGACATGTGTGAAATTATACCGCCTAAAATAGCGATTAATAGAGCAATGGCTAAATATGCTATAAACCCAACACCAAATGCTTGTCGAATTTCTTTTGCATCTTTTGAATAGCTTAACTCTTCTGACTTTTTAGCCGACTTTTTATTCAATAAGGCAAAAGCTACTTGGAAAAGTGCTACAATCCCAGCACCAATCATAACGCCATGTGGAATATAGTAAGCATTTAAGTCAACATTAAATAATTGAACAGAATAGCCTCTTAATAAAAGCCCAATCCCAAACATCGTCAGTGCCCAAATATTACCGATGAACGCTACCCCAAAAGCTGACATTGGAATTTTCAAAACAGATCCCACGATACCAATTAACACACCACCAATTAATACCTTTGCATTTTTACCGCCTTTATCGCCCGCCTTAATGGCTTCAGCTGTTGCAATCCCTGGTGGCCAAGTACCTGCTGCTGGGAAAATCTTTGTATCGAAAAATTTATATAATAATAAAGCATCAACAAACATCGCTAAAATAACACCGATAAACAATGGTAATACTAAATTTTCATAGCCTAATACATATGGAATACCAATTGGCAACATTAAACTACTTGCTGCACTGAACGTTGCTGCCGAAATGGCAGTTTGAATAATATTTTGTCTGTGTACAGATTTAAAGGCAATTAGCTTGCCAATCGGTATTCTTCCAAGAATCATCGCAAATATTGCCCCAACGATTGATGTATTGGCAGAAATCCCTAAAGTCGTAATTAGCTGTATCCCAATAATTGCCCCCACAACAGATGTTAAGACGATCATTAGTAGAGTTACAGGCTCTAAAGCCCTTGGATGTAATACTTTATTATTCATAGTGTCAGCTCCCCTATTGTTGTTATAATTTTGAAATGTGTGATTGTATTTGCTGAGCTACTTTCACTAACTGTTCAAGCATATTTTTCTCCCTTTGATCATCTAAATCATATACTAACCCAGAAATTGTAAGAGATGCAGTGATTTCCTTTTTATAGTTAAATAACGGTACACTAATGCCAAATGCATGTTCATTATACTCCCCGATGGTAACACACCAGTTGTTTTGGCGAATTTGTTGCAGCTCTTCCTTTAATGACGCTAGGAAAGAAACATGCTCTTCCTTCGATTGTTCCTCATGAAAGAAGGCCATTAATTCCAGTTGCCTGTCCTCGTCTAAATAAGCAAACATGACCTTACAGGAAGCACCGATGTAAAGGGGTGTCTTTGTTCCTAAAGACACCGCATACTTTACATTTTTATTGCTTTCGGCTATTTTCGTTGTGACACCGTATTCATTGTCCATATAAGTAAGAAATACTGATTCATTGATTTCACTGGCAAGATTTTGCATCAATTCATAAATGGTCGAGTGAGGGTCTTTTGAATTCGATAACACATCATAAAAAAGGTACATTTTATAACCTAATTTATATTTTTTCGTGTGTTCATCCTGTATTAAATAACCCGCTTCTGTAAATGTATTAATGGTTCTTTGCACGACACTTGTCGGCAGTTTCATCATGCGTGAAATTTCACGAACACCTAATGCATTTTCTGTCGTTGCAAAGCATTCTAGTATATCCAATGAGTTTTTTAATGTCTTGACAGTCATCTATTTCTCCCTTTAAGCGTTTTGATAACCGTATCGCTCTTTCGCTACATCTACAGAAATATATTCATTTAATAGATCACGTTCAATGGCCTCTAAGCTTCGTTCGTGTGGAGGACCATAACCACCGCCAGTAGCAGTCACAAGCTCAATACGGTCGCCTTTTTGCAATTCATAATTGGCAAGTACGCCCACTGGTCCAATTTTCGTTCCATCCTTTTTATGAATGATTAAATAGTTGTGAGAGCCTTCTCCTCCACCATTTAAGCCGAATGGCGCGAATTGATGTCTACCTAAGTTCACAGAAACCTTTTGACCATCATGATTGACTGTATAAACGCGACGAACACCTAAGCCACCTCTAAATTGACCAGCACCAGCACCGTCACAATTTAAGCTATATTCATCAATTTGAATACCGTATTTTGTTTCTGCAATTTCAACTGGAAGATTATATGTTTCACCATCTCCCATACAGTATTGCCCGCTTTGCCCATCCTCATCATTCGCCGCTCCCCAGCCACCAACAGATGGCTCAACAATTAGGAATGACTCATCATTTTCAGGATTTTTCCCAGTGAGAATAAACGTACAAACAGATTGTAAATGCCCTGCCGATAAGCGTTCTGGTAAATGCGGCGCAAGAGCTTTCCAAATTAGATCAGCTGCCCCAATACGTGCCTCAAAATTCATAGACACAGGATGTGGGCGTTTAGCTGAAACAATCGAATTGTCATCTGTGATAATCGTTAAGCGTTTAAAGACACCTTCGTTAATTACGTCAATATCGCCAAGTAATGCTAGGAACATAACGCGCACACTTGCCATTAAACCAAACTGAGAACAGTTCATTGGCACATTGACTGCAGGATGTGAGCCTCTGAAGTCACAAATAAACGCCTCATCACTAATTGTGACTTTTACTTTTATTGGATAAGGTCCACCCTTTAATGGGTCCCCTTCAATAAAGTCCTCCGCATAAAATTCACCTTTAGGTAGGTGTTGAAGCTCATACTCTACAATTTTCTCACCCTTGTCCAATAATTTTTGAATGGACAATTTCACCGATTCCGCACCAAACTTCTGACAAAGCTCTGCGATTCGTTTTTCACCTGTTTTTAAGGCGGCTACTTGTGCAAACATATCACCGATTGAAAGCTCTGGTAAACGAACATTCGTAGAAATGATTTCATAGACTGCATCGTTCAACTCACCTTGATGATAAAGTTTGACACCTGGTAGCTGTAAACCTTCCTGATAGATTTCATTAGAATTACTTGTAAACGAACCAGGGTCCATGCCCCCTACCTCTGTCCAGTGTGCTTTATTGGCAGAGTACGCAATAATTTCACCGTTGTAGAAAATTGGGAGAACTAAGCCCACATCCGATAAATGCGAGCCACCTCCAACATAAGGGTCATTGATAATAATGACATCACCTTCATGTAGTTTTTTCCCATTATCAAACTTCTCTATTACATGCTGTACCATTGGACTTAACATCCCAATAAAGCTCGTTACACCGTTTCCTTGACTAATTAAATTACCCTTGGCATCTGTTAAACCACAAGCATAGTCTAATACTTCATAGATTACTGGACTCATAGAAGAGCGTGCTAGAGCTATAAACATCTCATCGCCTATAGCTAGCAATGAATCTTGAATAATTTCTACTGCAAAAACATCTTTTTTCATGTTTTATTTCCCCTCCATCTCTACTATCAAATTGCCGTATTTATCAATTTCAATTGATTGATTATTATTGATTACGACCGTAGATGTTGGATTTTCCACAATTGCAGGACCTGTAATGACATAGCCAGGTACTAATTTTTGTTGGTCATAGACATTGACCTCTACCCAACCTGTTCCCTTCACATATAAATTGCGTTGTGCCTTGATACATGTAGAATTGTCGATATGAGAGAAGTCTAGCTCTTTAAATTGAACCGCCTCATCTTTCCCGTAGATTGTAAGATGTAAGTTGACTAACTCAATTGGTGTAGCTGGTAAATCAAAAGAAAACTCTTGTTTATGTTTGATATGGAAGGCTTCTGCTAATGCAAGTAGCCCCTCTTCATCAAGCGTAATAGCTGATGCATTTAATTTAACGGTATGCTCTTGACCTTTGTAGCGTAAATCATAATTAATTTCAAAATAATAATGATCCTTTGATAATGGTGCATCTGCATAGGCATTAGCAATGACTTGATCAATATTTTCTTGAATAGCCGCAAGATGGTCTTTGTCAAAGTTCATTAAACTTGTTTGAATGTAATCTTGTCGATATTCGGTCATCATCATTCCTAATGCTGAGAAGACGGATGAGCCATAAGGAATAATGACTTTTTTCATACCAAGCTCTTCTGCTAAATTAATCGCATGTAGTGGACCACCACCACCAAATGCCACCATTGTAAAGTCTTCAGGATCATAGCCTTTACGAATAGAGATCAGCTTCAGTGCATTTAACATATTGGAGTTTGCAATATCTAAAATACCCTGTGCTGCTTCTTCTGCTGACACATTAAATGGTTTCGCAATTGCTTCAACAAGAGCCTCCTCCACTTTGTCAATGGATACTGGGTTATCAAAGTTTGCTAAGGATAATCTTCCTAAATAAACATTGGCATCTGTAATTGTTGGCTGTGTATTCCCTAAGCCATATGCTACAGGCCCTGGCTTTGCCCCAGCAGAATCTGGTCCAACCTTTAATGAGCCAAACTGATCTACACGTGCGATAGAGCCACCACCATTTCCGATTTCCACAATATCCACTACAGGTGTTTTAATTGGATAGCCCGCAAATTTTTCATTTCTTTCAATATAGTAATCTGTTGTGACATTGACTTTGCCATCTGTAATAAGCGAACATTTTGCTGTCGTCCCACCAACATCAAAAGCTATGATATTCGATTCATTTAAAAGTTGGCCTAATTTAGCTGCCCCAAACATCCCTGCTACAGGTCCAGATTCAACGAGGTTGATTGGTAGCTCCATTGCTTTATCAAAGCTTGTAGTTCCGCCATTCGATTGCATAATTTTTAAATGGTCTGTAATGCCAATTGTGCTTAATTTCTCTTTTAGGCTTTTTAAGTAGGCATGTGCAATTGGCTTTACATAAGAATTAAGGACTGTTGTGTTTGTTCTTTCATACTCACGGTATTCTTTAATCGTTTCACTTGAAAGTGTGATATATACTTCCGGCCAAATTTTTAAAATGGCTTCTTTTAACTGTTGTTCATGAATTGGATTTTTATAGCCGTGTATTAAGGAAATGGCAATCGCCTCAACACCTAATTCCTTAAATTTATAAACGATCTCGTCAACTTCCTCGGTATTAAGCGCTTTCATAATATTTCCTTTAAAATCAATTCGCTCATCAATTTCTTGACGTAAATAACGCTCTACAAATGGTTCTGGCTTTTTATATTTAAAGTTATATAAGTCTGGTCGATTTCCACGAGCAATTTCTATAACATCACGGAAACCCTTTGTTGTAATTAACCCAACTACGCCCCCTTTTCTTTCCGTTAATGTATTGATGATAACCGTCGATCCATGAATAAATGATTCAATGAAAGAATCTTCCGTTACATGTCGTCCTAATACATTTAATATGCCATCCTCAAAGTGACCAGGTGTCGTATGTCCCTTATCAAAATGAAGATTTCCTTTTTCATCTGTGAAAACTAGGTCAGTAAAAGTACCGCCAATATCTGTTGCGATTTTCAAGACTTCATCCCTCCGTGTTCCTATTATCGGTACAGTGTTCCGAATTAGAATTAAATAAATTATATTTAAAAGAAAAAGAAAATTCAATGTATTTTTTAAATAAAAATTCATTTGACAATTGTCCTTCGTTGTAAAAACCCGCTCTATCTTTCCAATATCAGAGAACTATTGATAAAAAATACCAAACACATTTATATAAGGAAGGTTCTCGTGATTTTTGTGCAACATAAAAAAGATCCTAGTTTTCACTAGAATCTTAAAATCGTTTTAAAAAAATTAATTTTTATGAATTTTTACTCAAGAGGTGGATGAAGGAATCATCCGAAATTTTACTTTTATACCATATTTGCATTGTAGATAGACGATGAATTGGGTCACCTCCTACAAACCATGTTTACCCATTATCAATAAAAAAGCTGCCCATTTAAGTAGGCAGCTTTTAATATTCTGTTAAAACAATCCTACCGCATGTCCTTCGTTATCGACATTCATGCGTAGCGCAGCTGGTGCTTTTGGAAGTCCTGGCATTGTCATAATATCGCCAGTTAGACAAACTAAGAAGCCTGCACCAAGCTTTGGAATAACTTCGCGAATTGTGATGGTAAAGCCTTCTGGACGACCAAGTAAACTTGGTTGGTCTGATAAAGAATACTGGGTTTTCGCCATACAAATTGGAAGGGAGTCCCAACCAAATTTTTCGATTTGGGCAATTTGTTTTTTGGCTTGGTCTGTAAATTGTACATCTTTCCCGCCATATACCTTTTGCACAATCGTACGTACCTTTTCTTCAATTGACTCTGTTACATCATATAAAGGAGAGAAGTTGTTTTCTTCCTCTAGCACAGCTAGTACTTGCTCAGCTAAGGCTAGACCACCTTTACCGCCCTCTTCCCAGACATTCGTACGGGCAATGCGAACATGATTTTCTTGACACCAGTTCAGAACGGCTTCTAGTTCAGCCTCTGTGTCCGTGATAAAACGATTTAAGGCAATAATTGGTTCAACGCCAAATGTACGAACTGTATCTACATGTTTAGCTAAGTTTTCAATTCCTTGTAGGAGTGCTTCCACATTTTCACCTACAAGCGCTGTTTTCGGTACACCACCATGCATTTTTAATGCACGAATTGTCGCTACAATGACAACTGCGCTTGGTTTAAAGCCTCCCTTACGAGCTTTAATGTTCATGAATTTTTCAGCACCTAAATCAGAGCCGAAGCCCGCTTCTGTCACCACAATATCAGCTAGCTTACGAGCGGTTTGTGTCGCCATAATAGAATTACAGCCGTGGGCAATATTCGCAAATGGACCACCATGGATAATAGCAGGTGTTCCCTCTAATGTTTGAACTAGGTTTGGCTTGAAGGCATCTTTTAATAATAGTGTTAAGGCACCCTCTACCTGTAAATCACGCACAAAGACAGGCTCACGCTCGAAAGTATAGCCAATCACGATACTAGCGATACGCTCACGTAAATCCTCAATGCTTGTTGCTAAACAGAATACCGCCATAATTTCAGAGGCAACCGTAATATCAAAGCCATCCTCACGCGGCATGCCTTGAACAGGACCACCTAATCCCACCACTACCTTACGAAGGGCACGATCATTTAAGTCCATGACACGCTTCCAAATAATGCGTCGTGGATCAATGTTAAGTGTATTTCCTTGGTGGATATGATTATCAATAAATGCGGATAAAGCATTGTTAGCTGTTGTAATCGCATGAAGGTCGCCAGTAAAATGTAAATTAATATCCTCCATTGGTATAACTTGTGCGTAACCTCCGCCAGTTGCGCCACCTTTTACGCCCATGACTGGACCTAATGATGGTTCACGTAATGCGACCATCACCTTCTTATCTAATTGATGAAGGGCATCTGCTAGTCCAACAGTCACAGTCGACTTTCCTTCACCAGCTGGGGTTGGACTAATAGCTGATACTAATACTACCTTTGCATCCTCGCCCTGAGCAGTAATTTTTAATGGGTCGATCTTTGCTTTGTAGCGTCCATACTGCTCAAGAGCATCCTCTGGAATACCCGCAGCATTGGCAATTTCCGTAATAGGTTTGATCACTGCTTGACTAGCGATTTCTAAATCTGATAATGGTTGATTTTTCGTTGTCATTTGGCATCCTACTTTCTATGTTGTTCATTTCCATTATAGTCTTAATTGTGAAAAAAAAGAAAGCCAGATATGCAAGCATTTCGTCAATCAATTGACTTATTTGTTCAATTCCTGTATGTTCTAAGAGAAAATGCAATTTTTTCACATTTTCTCAATGAGTGCACCATTTATTTAACTTTATTTTACATTCAAGCGCATTGGAGGCGAATGCTTATGCAACAGGGGATCGTAAAGTGGTTCAATAATGAAAAAGGTTATGGCTTTATTGAATGTGATGATGGCGAAGATGTATTTGTTCATTTTACGGGCATCCAGGAGGAAGGCTTCCGTACACTTGAAGAAGGTCAAAAGGTTTCATTTGATGTTGTGGAAGGCAATCGTGGACCCCAAGCATCAAATGTTGTAAAACTATAAGCGTAATGGGACTATCCGTGTAGTTCCAGATTAGCAGCGGATTAGGAAATGCATCGTTTCCTTCATCCGCTTTTTGTATTGTTTTATAAGCTGAATGCCCCCTCCATGTTATAATAGAAGTAACAAGACGTAAGGAGGGATTTCGATGCAAAAACAAAATAAACCCATGACTGAAGTTATTTTGAAGCATAAAGAACGACAAAGTGTAGCAGAATTTGCAGCAACACTGGAAACGATTGCAAAAAAGCTTAAAGAAAATGGTGAATTCACTTTTGTTCAAGACACAGAGCCAACAGTTGTCAGCCCAAGTGAACAGCTCAAAATCGAATACTCCTATACAAAAAAGGGCGACAAGCATTCATTTGAAATTGAATTTGATTGGTATACAGGTACAGAAACACCGAAAAAAATGACAATTGAATAATAATTGGCAACGAAAATCCACTTCTCTGATGAAGTGGATTTTTCCATATTGTTGAATTAAAGATCATGTCACTAGCTAAAACTTTCTAGCAAGGTGAGGAGGTGATTTCGCTCCATGGTCTCCTCTGTAACGCTAAATCCACAGGAAAGCAAGTAGCCAGCATCAGAAATTCTATTGATGGTTTTTCAATACTTATGTAAAGAGGCTGGAGCAACAGTGTTTCAGCCCATAAAAATACCGAGCTATCCACTAAAACGCTTACGAAGTGTTTCGGAATAGCTCGGTTTTTCTAGTTATCATGTTTGTTAATTTAAAGATTATTCGGCTTTATGAAGGTCCCAGTTAGTTATGGCCCAGCCTTTTCTCATTATCGATTTATCCAATAAAAAGCACCAGGGCAAACTAAAGTTTCCTTTGTTCGTTTAGGATCCTTTAATGTCACACCAAATGGTCCCTCTTTGACATGACCAAGTGTCATTGTCATCGCGCTCTCTTCCTCATAGAAATCTAAACGCATATTCGGTAGCTGTAGTGACATATACTGCTCATATTGCGTAGGCACTGGTAGCTGTAACACCTCTTGCCACAGCTTAACTGTTGCCTGCATGTCCTTGACGTAGAATTGGACGGATTCCATCGTTATAGCCTGTTTGACATCAATGGCACCACTTGCCTTTAATTGAACCAAACGCTCTTCATCTTCCTCCGCCCATTCAATCAAAAATGGAAAATCAATTGGCAGATCTGGCTTACCAAAATGCAGTAGCTTCCATTCTACCACAGTGCCATCTGGTCTTGTTCTGCTACATGCATCTGGTCCATATACTTCATAGCCCAATGCTCGCAAGCGTCGACCCTCTTCCTCAATATTTTTTGTGCGCAGAGCAATTCGAGAAAATCCCTGGCGCTCTTGATCACGTTTAAACGTATAATGTAGGGAATATGGGTATTGTGCCGCTTGCTCAAATAAATCACGATCATAGATAGCAATTTGTTCAATATAGCTTAAGCCAAAGTAGCTTAACGTATTATAAGTCCCCCACATCGTGTGCTGCCCACCATTCACTGTATGGACATTTCGTTTATTGAAGAAAACCTTTATATTTTCTGGTGATTCCACTTGATGAACCAAATGATCAAAATATAAAGTCATGGCCATTCCCCTTTCTTTCCCCATTACCTTTACCTGTATGTTTGATTAGTTTAAAATTTACTCAAGAAAAGGAGTTACTAGTAGGATATGAAAAAAAGTTTCGTTTACCTACAAACTCCGTTCACTAATTTCATAAAGAGGTGATTTGAATGACAGATTTAGTAGCTGCTTTTAAATTGGCATTAGGTAATTATCCTACAGGCGTAACAGTTGTCACGACATGTCATGACACAAAACCGATTGGCTTAACCGTCAATTCCTTTGCATCTGTTTCAATCGACCCGCTCCTTATTTTGTGGTCACTCGATAAAAAATCTCAGCTCCATCCTTATTTCACGACTGCGCCAAATTTTGCGGTCAATATTTTAGCGAGTGATCAAGAGCATTTATGTACACTATTTGCCAGTAAAATCCCTGATCGCTTTGCACAAGCAAAATGGTCAACTTCCTCTTTAGGACTACCGATTTTACATGATACAGCAGCTAATTTACAATGTAAAACATTTCAGCAAATCGATGCTGGCGACCATACCATTTTTGTTGGGCAGGTCGTAGACATTACAAATGCTCAAAAAGAGCCTTTGCTTTATCATCGCCGTCATATCGGTCCCATACCAAAAAGCTTTTATAGCTAGCCTTTACACAAAAAAAGGGCCACTTGTAAGCACAGGAAATCCTTCATGCTTATAGGTGGCCGTTTGACATAAGTTCTACTGAAATCATTGTTATTTTTTCTGCGGAAATCTCTGCTTTTCAAGCCTATTAATTTGCACAATCACACCATCTTGAATCGTAATATGCACTTCACCAAATTCAAGATTTTGAATCGCCTTCGCAATTGCCTCTAGTTTCTTATCATCTACTTTTACTGACTGAGCCATACGATACACCCCTTCTTTTTTATCCTTATTGTTCATAAAGAGGCCAACGCATCAAACTGATTGATAGCCCCTCCTATCTCTCAGACACCATCTGTTGGATTTGGCACCTGTTGTTCGGTTGCCGAGGCTTCATTGGGCCAAGTCCCTCCACCTCTCTTGATAAGAGTACTGCGTTTCTTGAAAATAATTCTATAATTCTGCTATAGGAATGTCAATACAAAATATTAGAAAACCTAGTTGAATACTATGCAATATGTCGTTTAGATTAAAAGACTCCCTAAACCTAAAGTATTTTATGCCTAGTCAGTGAGAAATAGATGGCAATCCATTAATTTATTACAAGCTCCATTTCCTCATCATAAATTCAAGTGGGCCTCGATGATGTTTAGTCCTCCACCATACAGAAACAACGACACATCCTAAAAAATAACAGCAGGCATACAGCATGGAAAAAGCAAGTGTTTGGTTCTCCAGCTTTTGGCAAATAATTAGTATTCCAATGCCTATAACAACATGGCCAACATAATGCGTTAAAGACATTTGTCCTGTTAATATGAAAGATTGAATAACTTTATTTTTACATGTCTCTACAAGATAGATGGAGCCAACAATGATGACAATAGCCGAAGCCGAATTAGATAGGACATACATCATATTCGGTGGAATCGGTCCTGTATCAAATAAATACAATGCACTCTCTACATCTAATAAATGAATGGTTGTCATCTTAATGAATAACGTTGAACAAGTCTCAGTCATGATGACTAACAATAAACCTATCACCAGTAAGTTTTTTCTTAAAGTATGATTTGTTAAATCTAATGTGCCCACTACCATACCTATCAGAAAGAAGCAAATCCAGGGGAATAGTGGATGATAGCCATTAAACATCAAATTTCTTATAAATCCTGCTGGTGTCCAAAAATCAAGATACTCTAGTAGCACATATGTTGGATGCCAACCAGCAAGGTAACTAAATTGAATTTGAAGCCATTGTGAAAGGATAAGGGTGGCACCAATTATGAAGATTATCATTTTCTTGGATTGGGCAATCAACCAAGCAGCAACAAACATATACACGCCATAATAATGTAAGATATCTCCTGTCCAGCCGATTGCATATAATATTATCCCTATCGTAAATAACAAAAGCGCCCTCTTCCACAAAGTAAGTCGATTTTGACGAAGAAGGATTGGGTCCTTACTCTCTCTAGCCTGACGAGTCATTAAGGCTGTCCCTATTCCTGCTAGCATGACAAATACGGCCGAAGCACGTCCCTCGAAAAGATGTTGGAAGGCAATTAACCATGTTGAACCATTCGTTGTAGAACCTGTTATGACGCCAAAATTGACAATGAACATGCCAAGCATGGCGAGAGCTCTTGCAAAATCAAGACCTTCAATGCGCCGATCATCATTTCTTTTTGTCATCTTTGCCCCCTTGGATAACGCTATGTACAGCCTCCTTCCAAATAGCCCTATAGTTCAATTGGTTGCCTGTTAACATGAAATTACCGATATTATCATAGACGAGGGCTAGCATTTGTGCCTTCGCTTCTATATGGGGAGTATCTTCTAGCACGCCTAGCTGTACGCCATATCGTAGTATAGCAACAAAGCTCGTTAAAAAGCTGGTTTCTAGCTCTACTAATTGTCTTTTATAGTTTTCATCGCGGGCCGCTAATAGTACATATTGATTAAATATTTTATTAAAATAAGGGTCCTTGTCCTGTGCCTCAATAGATTTATAGCCTAGCTTAAGTAATTCCTCCTTAAAATTAGCAGAAGAAAGCTCTTTATAATCCACAGCAACATCATGTTGAATTTCTTTATACAATTCATCAAATATGAAAGCGATTAATTGATCTTTTGATTGAAAATAATAGTAAATGGCTGGTTTTGAAATACCGACCTCTGTAGCAATCATTGCTAAGCTTGTTTTTTCAAATCCATTTTCCGCAAACATCCCATAAGCAATTTCTATAATCTTGTGAAAAGTTTGTTCTTTATTTCCCATTATTACCCTCCTTTTTTACCGACCGTTAAGTAAATATTATAGGATGCTAACCTTTTAGACAAGAAAAAACTGTGTAGAAATATTTCTCTACACAGTTCACATTTATTGATTTTGTAAATACATCATTAAAGCTTCTGCTGTTTTTTGCTTGCCCATTACTTTAAGAGGCTGTCCATCAGCAGGTACAATCCAATGAGGTTCATCCCCCCCATATAAAGACTGAGAGCTATTTGCTACCATAAATTGTGCATTGGCTGTTTCCATACGCAGTCTGGCACGAGCTAACAAGAATTCCTCATCATTCGTTGCTTCGAGCTTAAAGCCTACTAACGTTACATTCGGTTGCCATCCCTTAATTTGTCCTAATACTTTTGGTGCTTTTTTAAAATGAATAATAGGTGGTTCGTCAGAAGGCATTTTCCCCGTTTCCTCCATTAAATTACCTGATTGATCATATACTTTGTCAATGACCCAATCAGAGCCCGCAGCCGCCATAATGACGATATCGACATGTTGTTGTTGAACTGCATGACGCACCTTTTGTCCTAAATCCTCTATGCCTTCAAATTGTATCAATGTCATATCATTTTGGTTTTCTGGAAGCTGTGCAAAGTAACCATGCATGTATACTACGTTAGCGCCAGCAGCCAGCGCCGCCTCTGCTAAATAACACCCCATTGTGCCTTTTGATAAATTCGTATGACCTCGTACACGATCCCATTTTTCAAGTGTTCCCCCACTTGTAATGAGTACGGTTTTGCCCTGTAATGTCCCCATACACTCACCTATTTTCTTAAATATATACAAATACTATTTTAACGTAATGTAAGGATAGGCTTCAATAGCCACTATTTTAGGGAGCTGTTTTGTTCTTTTAGCCAAGCACTTAATATCTCTGCAAATTTCTTTGTGACGGGCGAAGCATGGTGTTTCATGGCAATACCAATCGTTCGGTAGCCACCTTGCTTTAACGGAATCGCTCTCAATGTTGGCGGTAAATTTTGAATAACCAACTGAGGTAAAATACTGATCCCTAAATGATGAGAAATCATGGAAAGAATCCCTACCTCCTCGGAAAGCTCAAAGCGGATATTCGGCTTAACATGATATTGCTCTAATAGCACCTTGACATCATTTGTCCCTTTATAGGAAGTCATAATAAATGGCATATCCTCTAAATCTACGATATCAATTTCTGTCTTATCAAACAATGGACTTTTATCCGAAACAATACATAATAATGGGTCTTGTTGGAGCTCAGTGAACTGATATTGCTCTGACTTTTGACCATTCAAAAATCCTGCTTCTACTTCACCACTTAAAAGCCATTGTTCAATTTCATAGTAATCTCCCTCTCGTAACTCCACCTGTATCCCTGGAAATTGATTATCCATAATTCGAACAATTTCTGGCATCCAATTGGAAGAAATACTCGATATCACACCAATTCGAACCTTACCTCGTGTCACGCCATGAATGTGAGCTGCTTCCTGTTGCAATAATTCCTGAGCATCCAAAACCTGACGCATTGCCCTTAGCATTGTTTGTCCCTCACTCGTTAATGTCACACCCACACGACTTCGATGAATGAGCGCAAAGCCAAACTCTTTTTCTAAACTCGACACGGCATGACTCACAGCAGATTGTGTTAACCCTAGCGCATCAGCTGCTTTTGTAAAGCTTGCCACCTCTGCCACCTTTGTTAAAATCTCATATTTCACTAAGCTCATCCGCAATCCCTCTATATACATGAATTTTTTTAATCCTATTCATTATAAACATTCGTTTTACTAATCACAATACAAGATATATAGTAATTTTTAGTATAAAACTGTTTTAGTACACAGATGGTAGGTGAACATAATGAGTATCCAAGGAAAAGCAAATGTATTGATGGTTATTGTCACAATGTTTTGGGGGCTCTCTTATACCTTTATGGTCATGGGGCTAGAAACGTTGGCAGTTTATAATGTGGTGGCATTACGTTGTATCATCGCATTTTTTGTAGCAGGACTTATTTTTTACAAACGGATGATCAAAGTAAATGGTAAAACATTAAAATATGCGGCTATTCAAGGATTTTTATTATTCATTGTGTTCGCGTTAAGTTTATTTGGTTTACAATCTACTTCTGTTTCAAATGCTGGCTTCATCTTGAGCCTAACGGTCGTGTTAGTGCCGATTTTCAGCAGCTTTATTGAAAAAAAATTACCTTCTCGAGCAGTTAGCTTTGCGATCATTTGTACCATGATTGGTATTACCGTCTTAACAGCACACGGCTCATTCACATTCCATAAAGGTGATTTATTAGTAGCAATTGCTGCGTTATGTTATTCAATTTATTTACTTTTAAATAGCTCATTCACACGAAATGTAGAGTCCATTTCATACGGAATTTATCAGCTTGGCTTTGCTGGAATTTATGCACTTGTGTTAACCTTTCTATTCGAAACACCAACAATGCCAAATTCAGCGATATCCTGGATTGCTATTTTAGGGCTTGGCATCATCTGTAGTGCGTTTTGCTTTGTTGGTCAAACTGTTGCACAACAGTATACTTCTGCTACACATACAGGTCTTATATTCTCCTTAGAACCAATTTTTGCCGCTATGTTTGCCATGATGTTTATCGGAGAAGGCATAACAATGAAATTAATGATTGGTGGCAGCTTCATTCTTATAGGGAATTTAGTAGCACAATTAGAGCATTTCCATGTATTACGTTTTATGAAAAAGGATGCACAGGAAAAAGTCATACAATAATATAGTGCATATGAATAAAAAAGGAAGCTGAGAGTTATTTCTCAAGCTTCCTTTTCTACTATGTATTGAATTTATAGCACGATTACATGTAAAATAGTATAATTTTTACAGGGACGAAAATAAAGGAGATTCATACATGCAAATTCAAACCTTACATACGTCATATTATTTACCAACCAAGGATAATCAACCAATTCAAACACAAAACCTACTGGATTTAATGAGACATGTCGGTGGCCGTGAAGAGGAAGACGAAATAAAGAACAAATCGAAAATTGAGGTCAGATACGAAAATGGCTATGTACGTCAATACCTTGTCAAACCAACAGGACAAAGGGTTCTCCTCATGGAAACCAAACAAAGCCTTGATATGAGAGAATCTACTAATTTACAAGACCTGCTTTCGCAACCTTTTAAAAAGAAAACAAGTGATCCTATTCTCTCAATACTAAATACGAAAAATAACATTTCTAAATATAAAGATGGCATTTAAAAAATAGCCCTTCTTTTCAAGAAATGCTAGATAAAATAATAGACAAAGTCGAAACAATCGACTTTGTCTATATTCAAACTAGCAAGGAATAGTCATATCTCGTTAGTTTGATTCATTATAAAAATCTTCTATATTGCTCTGCTTCTGCCATACGCTGTTGATTTCTTAAACGCTCCTCTTGCTCTTCAGCAGTCTCTGGATATGTTTGGAGTGTATCGACATCATCCTCATGTTCTGCATATAAGACAATACTTCCTTGTTCTACAAGATGCGCATAGTAAGCGATTTGTCCCTCTGTCAGATTAAATCGTTTTAAACCCTCTGTAACGGCTGAGTCGCCTGTAAACCAAGATTTAAATTGATCTACCCAATTTCCAGCCTCATGCGTTTGCACATCGGCATCCCATTTTACATCCTCAAACTGTTGGGGATCTCTCGCAATAATATGAATATCGTCTTGGTGATAACCTTCCATTCGCATATTCTCTAAAATGTGAAGCATTTCATCCCTTGTATGGGCCACCTCAATTTTTGGATTTTGTTCATTCATCATGTTCAATTCCTCCTATGTTGTATGGCTTACTAGGTAATTACCCGCACTACACACAAACAAACCCATTTTACTAAACTGTAATAATTGTTAAATTGCCTTAAACTACGTTGCTGATTTGACATAATAAGTTCAGGGCAGAAAAAAAGCATGCTGGAGAGAATTTCTTCTTCAGCATGCAAATTGTCAATTTTTACTTGTCAAGAAAGGCCTTTAACATCCATGTATGCTTTTCAAGAGACTGATACATGGCATTGAGTAGATCCTCTGTACGGTCGTCTCCTTCTTCTGCGGCTAGCTCCATTGTAGAATTTAAAGCTTTCATCAGCTTTTGGAAATCTGAGATTGTCGTTGCAACCATGTCCTCTGTCGTTTCTTCACCTGTTGCTTCATCTACATAGGATAGCTCTAGATGCTCTTTTAATGTTGCCACTGGCTTGCCATCCTTTGATAAAATACGCTCTGCTATTTCATCTAAATTCAATGTTGTTTCATTATATAGCTCTTCAAATTTTGCATGCAGTGTAAAGAAGGCTGGACCTGTGACATACCAATGATAATTGTGTAGCTTTGTATAAAGCACAGACCATGTCGCCACTAGCTTATTTAATTGTTTGTTTAAGTTTTGTGTCATAATTAATTTCTCCTCCAATATGTCTTGTTCTAGCCATTAGTATGAGTAATAAAAGATGTTGGCTATACACTCATTGTTCCCGACCGACAATATTTCAAACATCCTTCATGAGAAACGATTTAGAGTAAGAATATTTCAACTATTCTACGAAATTATTTCACTTTCCGAAATAGTTTCGTTATAATGAAATCACTTATATGTAAAGGGGTGTCCATAAATGAAAGTTTTACCATTACGAAAAGATGTTGCAGTAGAGGAAACTTGGGATTTAACAGATTTATTGAGCAATGAGGCTGATTTTGAACCTACCTTAGCACAATTAGTGGAAGATGCACTTAGCTTCGAGCAACAATACAAAGGTACGATTACAAATGCACAAAAAGTAATCGACGTGTTAACAGCCTTTGAAGAGCTACAAAAAAAGTTTGTTCCAATTGGCACATATGCAAGCTTAAATCTTGAGACAGATCGCACAAATGATGTAGCACAAATGCGTGCAGCAAAGTTTGGTACAGCTATCGGAAAAGTCAGCAGTGCACTATCCTTCGTGCGCAGCGAGTTACTGGCATTGGATGAAGCTGTTTTACAAGAAGCAGCGACATTAAGCCCTCTTTACAAACGATATCTAGAGGAATTATTAAAACAAAAACCACACCAGCTCCATCCTGAAGTGGAAAAAGCGCTGGCAGCCTTCAGTGCCACATTTGACGCGCCATATAAAACGTACAATACGACAAAATTAGTGGACATGGATTTTGGCGAATTTGAAGCCAATGGCGAAAAGCATCCTCTTAGCTTTGTGCTGTACGAAAATGACTGGGAGTTTGAAGCAAATACAGATGTACGCCGTGCTGCCTTTCAAGCCTTTTCAAGCAAGCTACGCGATTACCAGCATACAACGGCACAAGTATATAACACACATATTCAACAAGAAAAAACAATGGCTGACCTAAGAGGCTTTAATTCTGTCATTGATTATTTATTATTTGATCAAGATGTCGATCGTTCGCTCTATAATCGTCAAATTGATTTAATTACAAAAGAGCTTGCCCCGCATATGCGTCGCTATGCAACGTTAATTCAAAAAGCCAACGGAATCGACCAAATGACATTTGCAGATTTAAAAATTGCGCTGGATCCTGAGTATGATCCAAGATTATCAATGGCTGAGGCAAAAGAATATGTTGAAAAGGCATTAGCCGTTATGGGTGAAGACTATAATCAATTAATGGAGAGAGCTTTTAATGAACGCTGGATTGACTATGCGCCAAACAAAGGAAAATCTACAGGGGCATTTTGTTCAAGCCCGTATGGTAGCCATCCTTATATTTTAATGTCATGGAATGAACAAATGAATGAAGTCTTTACACTTATTCATGAGCTTGGTCATGCTGGGCATTTTGCAAATACGTATGAACATCAATCTTATCTTAATAGTCGTCCATCTCTATACTTTATTGAAGCGCCATCGACAATGAATGAAATGCTGTTAGCAAATTATTTACTAACACATAATGAAGATCTACGCTTTAAACGTTGGGTAATTTCCAATATTGTAGCGAAAACATATTATCATAACTTTGTTACACATTTACTAGAAGCTGCCTATCAACGCAAAGTATATGAATTAATTGATGCTGGAGAAGCAGTTAATGCAACCATCCTCAATCAATTAAAACGTTCCGTGTTGGAAGATTTCTGGGGCGATACAGTCGCTATTTCTGAAGGTGCTGAACTCACATGGATGCGTCAGCCGCACTATTATATGGGCCTTTATCCATACACATATAGTGCAGGGTTAACCATCTCCACACAAGTGTCTCAACGTATTTTAAAAGAGGGCGCTCCAGCTGTTGAAGATTGGCTAGCAGTTCTTCGGGCTGGCGGTACAAAATCACCAGTGGAGTTAGCGCAAATGGCTGGTGTTGATATTACGACTGACCAACCACTTCGTGATACAATTGCCTACATTGGCCATTTAATTGATGAGCTTGAACGTCTAACAGTGGAAATCGAAGCGGTTCAGCAATAATTTAACTAGAAAACGGTCCTGCCTATTCAAGGTATAGATCGTTTTCTTTTTTTAGTTCTAAGTAGAAAAATACGTACATATACTAGAATCAGGGCGTCCCTCTATATTTTTTAGATATTTCAAAATAGACAATCATTTTTCTTCATACAAAAGTACCGTTATTATTAAGAGTACGCAAATTATTTAGCAATATACGATTAACAATGATTAAAGGAAGTGTTCTAATTATGGTAAAACGTAATGATCCATGCCCATGCGGTAGCGGCAAAAAATATAAAAAATGTTGTGAAGGCAAACAACAAGTAACAGTGGAAGCAGTACAAATCGAAGAATTAGAGCGTGTGCTACAAACATTTTACTTAGAATATCCAGAACGTAAAGATGTTCGTGCCTATATTGAGCATGTGGGCACATGGCAGCCTAAATTAGAGAGCGTTTTACAGCGAGAGCTTATTGAAGCCATCGCTTTAGACGACTTTTTCTTCCATCAAGAGCCATCTATTTGGAAAAATTATTTGAAGAAAACGAAGAAAAAAGCGGTAAGACCTTCTACAGTCAAAGTACTTGAAGATTGGTCTCAGCCTACTTTATTTATTGGTACGGTGTCTGTTGTTGAGGAAAAATATTTCAAGGCTAATCATATACTTACAAATGATGAGCTTTATATTCGACGTGAAAATAACAAACCGATTCCTGAAGGTATGCATGTATTTGCCTTCATTTTACCAGATGGCACGAAGAAATCGGCTCATTATTTAGCTGTGTCTACACTGATTTTCTTCCCAGAGGATCATGCGAAGGTCTTTGAAGAATTTAAGAAGCGCTTTGAGGCTTCAGAGAAGAAGGTTGGCTCCTTCTTAAAAGAAGAGCACCTAGCATTTTGGGAGTTATTAGTATCAAATGGCTATAAGGGTGAGGAATTCTCAAACTTTGAGAGCAATGTCCTGACACAAGTAAAAGACTTCCTAGAGCAAAATGAGCGTGAAACAGCACCGATGCTTGAGCTTTTAGAAGACTATTTAATTGAAGGTCAACCGACTGCGCGTAAAGAAGCGGCCATTGCAGCTGGTGCGATTCGTTACGGTCAGGAAAAGGAGCTGTTTGAGTCCCTTTCTATGACGGTAAAAGAAATCGCTGCGACATTCGATATTTCGGCTTCCTCTCTTACAAAGTATTACCAAGATCTAAGCAGCTATGCTGAAACGAAATAATCTTGACAATTAAAGAAGCTACATGTACTAGCGTTTTGCTAATACATGTAGCTTTTTCTCATGTGTTTATTTGCTATAAACTTTTAAAAGTTCTTCCCCTAGGAACTGTAGCTTTTCTCCAACTGAACAGGCTTCAATGCAGAAACGATGAGCCCCTGGTTTACCACGTTCTTTACGTAATTGCTTAATCACTAAGCAATCCGAACAATACGTATCATGCAGTTCATCAATATCCTTCATAACCGTCACTTTATCCATGTTGAACTCTCGCTCCTTTCACGTCCAAAATTCACTTCCTACTATTATGAAGCGTTCAATTTCAACAAGCAACTATTTTGTTTACTTCCTACGTATTTTTTTCAAACACCAATTGCCCCACAAGGATGCTTTGCCCATAGCCTTGTTGTACAATTATAGAGAAGTCAAAACGCAAAGTAGGGATGATATGTTAGAGGTTTATATAGATGCTGCCAGTGCAGGAAATCCCGGGCCAAGTGGGATAGGAGTATTTATTAAAGGTGAAGGTCACCAGATCCAAATCAGCGAGTATATTGGTGAAACAAACAACCATATTGCTGAATTTTCGGCATTGGTTCGTGGTCTTGAAGAAGCACAAAAGCTAGGCTCCCCTCTTGTCTCGGTGCGTTCAGATTCCAAAATCGTTGTTGCTTCTATGGAAAAAGAATATGTGAAAAATGAGGAATTTAAACCTTATTTAGAAAAAGCTTTAGCGCTTGCCACTAGCTTTGATTTATTCTTTATCAAATGGGTGCCCGACTCACAAAACAAAGC
Organism: Lysinibacillus capsici; assembly: GCF_003367505.1. Lineage (GTDB taxonomy): Bacteria > Bacillota > Bacilli > Bacillales_A > Planococcaceae > Lysinibacillus > Lysinibacillus capsici. The sequence goes on along the minus strand of NZ_PXXX01000015.1, from coordinate 31,593 downwards.
GGCCGATGCCTTGGCACGAAAAGCAATCCAAAGCAAAAATGGCTAGCCTCATTTCACAGGACTGTTCTATAGGAGCAGTCCCTTTTTCTTTTCCCTATTCTTTAGTTACTTACTATCCCCCAATTTCATAATTTTATGATATTCAAAAAAATGCTAGATAACGCTGCTCATTTTCTGATTAATCGAAAACGATATTGACATTGTTAGAGTACGATGTTATCCTTTAACACATTAGTAGTTTAGCAAACGAAAGCGTTAGATTATAGGGGGAAACTAAAATGAAACGTGTATTGACTTTATTTATGATGCTGACAGCTGTCATCGTTTTAGCAGCATGCGGTACTTCAAAAGAAAAGACAGCAGAAAAAGACGAAACAGCAGCAGATCAAGAAAAAATTATTATCGGAATTGACGATAAATTTGCACCAATGGGCTTCCGCGATGATAAAAACGACATCGTTGGATTCGATATTGATTTAGCTCGCGCTGCAGCAGAGCATATGGGCGTTGAAGCAGAATTCCAACCAATCGATTGGAAAACAAAAGAGGCTGAATTATTAAGTGGACGTATTGATTTAATTTGGAACGGTTATACCATTACAGATGAACGTAAGGAAAAGGTTTTATTTACAAAGCCTTATCTTGAAAACTCTCAAGTTGTGATAACAAAGGCAGATTCAAAGATTACGAAGCTAAGTGATTTAGCTGGACAAGAAGTAGGTATTCAATCCCTTTCTTCTGCAGCCGATGCATTAAACGGTAATCCAATTCACAAAGAAGTGAAAAAAATTACAGAATTTGCGGATAATGTTTTAGCATTATCAGACTTAAAAACAGGCCGTGTTGATGCTGTGGTAATTGATGCTGTAGTTGCAGAATATTACATGACACAAGAGCCTGACACATTCAAATTATTAGAGGAATCACTCGCACCTGAGCAATACGGTATTGGTGTGAAACCAGGAAATGAAGCCTTATTAGAAAAACTACAAGCCGCGTTAGACAAAATGAATGAAGACGGTACTGCGGCTGACATTTCAACAAAATGGTTCGGTGAAGATAAAGTATTAAAATAATGACAGGATACATCAACTGTAAGAGTTTCCTTAGCGGAACTCTTACTCTTTTTGGAGGGACATCGTTATGGCGGATTACTGGCAAACTATGATATTACCGATGCTAGAAGGGGCAAAAATGACAGTTTTACTGTTCTTCATTGCCATTCTGGTATCGATTCCATTTGGCTTTTTACTAACACTCGCCGTAAAAAGTCGGATAAAACCACTTGCTTGGCTTGCACATACGTATATTTATATCATGCGTGGTACACCACTATTACTACAATTATTATTAATTTGCTTTGGTTTACCTATGCTGCCAGTAATCGGTGAATATTTAGTACTCGATCGTTTTGTGGCCGCTTGTCTTGGCTTTATTTTAAATTATGCTGCCTACTTTGCAGAAATATTCCGTGGTGGTCTTCTTGCCATCGATAAAGGACAATATGAGGCAGCCCAGGTACTCGGTTTATCCAAATGGCAAACGACGACACGTGTTATTTTGCCACAAATGTTTCGTGTCGCCTTACCCGCATTATCAAATGAATCCGTTACACTAATTAAGGATACAGCCCTACTTTATGCAGTTGCTGTTCCAGAATTACTACATTTTGCGCAAACAGCTGTCAATCGTGACTTCACAATTACACCGTTCTTTATTGCTGGAGCAATTTACTTAGTCATGACCCTTGTATTGACCGTGTTCTTTAAATGGCTAGAAAAACGCTTTAAATTCGAATAGAGGTGACACATATGGCATTAATGGAAGTAACAAATTTGAAGAAATCTTTCGATCAGGTGGAGGTTCTGAAACAAATTACATTTTCAGTAGAGAAGAATGATGTCATTGCAGTTATCGGTCCCTCTGGATCTGGGAAAAGTACAATGCTTCGAAGCTTAATACATTTAGAAGAAATCGATGGTGGCAGTATTGTAGTAGATGGCGATTATTTAGTGCAAGATGGTCGATATACAAAGCCACAAGACATCAAAGCAATCACAGCTAAAATGGGGATGGTCTTTCAACACTTTAACCTGTTCCCCCATTTAACCGTTCAGCAAAACCTTGAAATGGCACCGAGCTTATTAAAAACAGAATCGACAGAAGCCATTACAAAACGCTGTCAAGATTTACTACAAAAAATTGGTCTTGCCGACAAGGCCAAGGCTTATCCAGCTAATCTTTCTGGCGGCCAAAAACAGCGGGTAGCAATTGCACGTGCCCTTATGATGAATCCTCAAATTTTATTATTTGATGAGCCTACCTCTGCCTTAGATCCTGAGCTGACAGGCGAAGTATTAAAGGTTATGAAAAGCCTAGCAGAGGATCAGATGACGATGATTGTGGTAACACACGAAATGGGCTTTGCACGAGAGGTAGCAAATAAGGTCGTCTTTATGGATGGTGGTCAAATTATCGAATCTGATCATCCAAACAACTTCTTTACAAACCCTCAAAACGACCGTACAAAGGCATTTTTACAAAAGAATCTTTAGTAGAGCGGCTTTTTGTTGCTCTACTTTTTATTTTTCTTACTTGTGTGTGCTTCGAAATAAATTTTTTATAGACTCGTTAAGTTTTTTTAAAATCTCTATATTTCCCACTGCTATGTATAGACCTATAAAAAGATACGATCGCAATCGTACCTTTTTTATTAGTTTCAATGGAATTATCAACTCCTATTTCGCTACTTCATAAATGAACATACTTCCATCATCTGTTCTTCCTCTTAGTTTTTCATCAGATTTAACCTTTACTCCATTTAAAGCCCAAAAGCGATAGGTTTCACCCTTCGTAAATTCATTTTTTGATGAACCTGTTGGGGATGTTATATGAAACTGTGCAACTTTACTTTTATCTACAACTAAGTTTGAAGCAAAGTGCATGTCAGAACCATTGCTAACACTTAGAAGACTTACGTCTCTACTTGGCTTGAATGTGTATTCATAGTAGATAGCGTAAACTCCTTTATTCAGAAAAGCTATATTGTTGCTTTCATTAAAAAACATATCTTTAAAAATACCTTTTGGTTTAGAGCCAGTTGTATCCACAAAAACAGCATGTTCAATTGTCGCAATACCAGTGTTATTTAAATACGTATGTGGTTTACCCAGAACATCTTCATATCCACCGTATTCTGATTTCTTAAAGTTGGAAATAGTTAAGATGTTCGTTCCTGTGCTAGCAACTTCACGAAGTTCTTTTAGCCCTGTGAAATCAGATGGGGCTTTTTTCATAGCATCCATGAAGCGGATAAGGATAGTTGCTACCTCGGCACGTGTTGAATTGCCATTAGGCTTGAATGTGAAATCTTCATAGCCTGTCAGCAAGCCAGTACCAAGTGCTACCCCAATATACGGTAAATCCTTCTTGTTTACACCGCCACCATAAAACTCAGGAATCGGGATAAGTGTAAGGCTTGAATTCGCCATTTCCTCAATCGCTTTGCCATAATCAGCATTCGCATGTGCTAAACCATTTGCTAACCAGCGAGACATGTCACCGCGAGTCATTGCTTTGTTTGGTTCAAATCTGTTATTTGAGAAATCACTAGCTTTAATGAAACCAACAGCTAGTCCTTCTTGAATAGCGTCATTTGCCCAATGTGAAGCTCCAACATCTGAAAATTTAGATGGTGTACGGTCGTTGCCATCGAATACGCGTGATAGGAATGTCGCAAACTCTGCACGTGTTACTTGAGCAGATGGTTTATATGTGCCATCGCTGTAACCTGCAACAAGCCCTTTTTCTGCTACTTGCTTAATAGACTCATAAGCCCAATGCGATTTAGGCACATCTTTAAATGTCGTTTTTGTTGCCGCTTCTGCAACCGAATAAGTAGCAGGAATAGCGTAAACAGGCGTCGCCACAGCTAGAGCTAAAGTCGCAAGTAATAATTTGTTTGAATTCTTTCTAAAAGTACCACGTTTCATATTTTTTACCTCCAAATGAATTAGATTCTTTTATACTATAATTTTACCATTTTTAGAGGATCTATCAAATTCCCCAAGGTCATTAGTTAGTCCCCCTATTCCTGAAAAAGATTTTAATAAAATGAAAAACCCGCTTCAAAAAACCATCAATGAGCCATAACACAAAAGTTACGACAAATAGTGATTTTTGAAGTGGGTTCTTCCCATTAATTAAATTACTATTATGTTTCATAGTTTTTTAAAATTGAACAATCTTGATTAGAAAAATCATAATAATTTTGGAGGTATTATAGATGAGTGTAAGTAACGTAATCAGAGTGGATATTGAAAGCTTTGAAATTAAGCTATTAAAAGAGAATTGTTATATTGACTATGTTATTAGATTTCAATGAGGGTTCCTATTTCATTTAACTAATAAGCATTTTTGAATACACATCTTAAATAACTGAACTCTATTACTTGTGGTTTCTATCCATGACAATTAAATTTACATTATTTGAAAAAAACCGTTTATCCATGTTATAATTCTTAGTGAAGATGTATATAAGTAAATAAGACCATTGGTGCTGGAACACCAATGGTCCTAGTAACAAGATGAATCGCTTCAAAGGCGATTTGCAAAGTGATGAAAGTAAACCATCTCACATGCTGGCGAGGCAGGGGCGGTTTACTTTTTTTGTGTAAAAGTAAATGACAATGCAAGTACAGAAACAATAAGTGTTGAAAGACTTATCGCAACCATTATTGCTTCAAAAATAGTCAAAGGCATCAACTCCTTTCTCTTCCATAAGTTGAATGAGATAGGTTAATATTGTGCCAACCGCCCATGAAACCTCTATCTAGTTACTCTCTTATTATACCATATTTTGGTCTAAAACGGCCACGCTACATGATTGCCTATAATCATAAAAACAGTTGGGACAGGCCCAACTGTTTTACTATATATTCACTATTTTTTTCGGTTTCATCTTTGCAAGTCGTAATAGATAAATAATAAAGACAACCCCTAGTAAGCCTGCACCTGACAGGTAGACTGAAGCATAGCCTGCCTGCACGGCTACCATTCCTAAAATATAAGAACCTAGTGCGATTCCAAGGTCAAACATCGTAAAATAGGTTGCTGTAGCATAGCCACTTCGCTGGATGGCTGTGGATTGAACGGCTAATGCTTGCAAGCTTGTCGTCACAGCACCATAGCCGAAACCTACAAAAATAGCAGCACTCAAAAATAATACGGGCCCCTCTACAAAAGCGAGCATAACGAGCCCGATGGCGAAGGAGATAATGCCGGGAATAATAACAAATTGTGGTCCCTTCGTATCATAAAGTTTACCTGTGTACGGACGCGTAATTAACATGGATGCAGCAAACACCGCATAAAAAAGACTGGCCACAGCCATTAAATCCTTTTGCTGTGCATAGACCGATAAAAAGGATAAAACACTGGCATACGAAAAGGCTACTAAACTAGCAATCGCAGCAACAGGTAACGCTTTTCGCTCAAACAAATCATCAAATTTAAAGGTTAGTTTTCCTTCATGTGCAGGTTTCGGTAAATCATCAGTATTGACCGTTAACGCTAGAATTCCTCCTGCTAGAATACAGATACTCATAACGATGAACAATACGTTAAAGGTACTATATTGTATTAATAATAGTCCGATAAATGGACCAATAACGACAGCTAGATTTGTAGACATCGTGAAATAGCCAAGGCCTGCTCCTTTTCGTTTAGCTGGAACGATATCAGCCGCTAAAGATCCTGCAGCTGTTGTAATAATACTAAAGAAAATCCCTTGTATAAAACGTAGAACAAGTAAAAGGCCGAATGGATGAATAAATAAATATAAGACGGTACATATAAAATAGCCCCCGATTGAGAGGACTAACAGTTTTTTCTTACCAAATACATCTAACAGTTTTCCTGAAAACGGGCGTACAATGATAGCTGACAATAAAAAGCCAGACAATAGAAGCCCTGCCTCCTTATCTGTCTGATGTAGCTCCCCTATTGCATAAAGCGGCAAAGTCGTTACAAGTCCATAAAATACAAAAAAAACTGAGATATTCGTTAAAAATAGACTAATGAAACGCTTCGTCCATATTTGTGTATTCTCTTCTTGCTGCATGTCCATCAACCTTTCATTTTTTCCAATAGCTTCAGAAATTGCTCTTGTTCTTCGGCAGTTAAAGAACCTACCATTTCCTCCTCAAACGCTCGAATAGTCGCTGTAATGGCTGGTAGGCGCTCCTCTGCTTGTGTGGATAAAGTCACTATCTTTTCTCGTTTATCCTCACCATCTAATCGTTGTACCCAGCCCAATGCCTCAAGCCTTGTAATCGCTCTGGTGATACTTGGCGCTTCCACATTTAAATATTTCCAAATTTGCGTCAGTGTCATCGGTCCATTTTTATGTAAGCAATATAAAATGGTCCACTGAGAACTATATAAATGATGCTGTTTCAGCACTTCATTTAAGCAATTAGTTAAATAGCGATTTTTTTGGAATAAAGCATGGAAAATTGGATTCATCACTATCAACCTCCTAAAATTATTTACCTAGCTAAATAAATACTATACGCTTCATTTTTTTCTTTGTAAAGGAAGTAATTTGCCAAGATGGCTTGACCAGCAGCAGGAAATTTTTTGCATGTGTCGAATAAAAGTTAATAAACTTTCAATGTAAAGGAGATGGAATCATGGGGAAAAAAGTTTTAATACTTGCAGGAGATGCCGTAGAGGCTTTAGAGATTTTTTATCCTTATTATCGTTGTCTTGAGGCAGGCTATGATGTCACAATTGCAGCACCATCAGCTAAGAAATTACAAACTGTACTACACGATTTTGTAGATGGCGTGGATACATACATCGAGCGACCTGCCTATGGTTTAGAGGCACATGCTTCTTTTGCTGATGTTGATCCAACCCATTTTGATGGATTGATTATTCCTGGTGGTCGTGCGCCAGAATACATTCGTTTAAATGAGCATGTGCCAACACTCGTATCCCACTTTTTCGAAGCGAATAAACCGATTGCAGCCGTTTGTCATGCGGCACAAATTTTCGCAACGATTCCTGAAGTGCTAAAAGGACGTGAGCTGACAGCCTATATTGCTTGCAAGCCAGAGGTGCAAGTGGCTGGCGCTACTTATATTGATGCCAATCTTCATACAGATGGCAATTTAGTAAGTGGACATGCCTGGCCTGATTTACCAGGCTTGATGCGTGCGTTTATTCAAAAGCTTGAAAGTTAAATGAATGAGGATGCCTTTTCTGGGCATCCTTTTTTTCATGACGTACTTTCTTGTAATTCAATTTTTTCTACCTTTTGTGTTGCACTTTGATAACTAATTCTTACATAGACACCAAATTCCTTATCGGGTTGCTTGAGCCAGAGCTTAAACTTTTCGATTGTTGACGCCCCATGTACTTCTTTACCCTCATGCAAATAATCGATAATTTTGGCTGAAGGATATTTTGCCTTTACCTCTTTGATGGCCATTTGTCCCCATTTGGCATAGGCTGGAGGTGCTTCTTGTTGTGCATTTGCAACCATTGCTGTTTGTATGAACACAGTAAGACAAACAAGCACAATCCCAAGTAAATATAACTTCCTCACTTGAATCACTCCTTTAAAAAATAAGCGCTCCAAAAAGATTTGGAGCAGCTTGTCTTTATTGCTTTGGCTGTTGAGGGTTATTATGAATGACTTGGTTAAACTCTGCTGAGTACTCCTCACGATCATTCTTTTTATGTGTATCTTCCTTCTTTTTCTTTTTAAAGCTTGTTTTTCTCTTTTTTGCCATGATTTGTACCTCCGTTATTTCGTTTTATTGGACTGCTGGTTTTTATCATGATTCGTTTTATTGTTTTTATTTTTAGCTTTCGCATCAAATTCTGCTGCGAATTCTTCGTTTAAGTTGTCATTCGGATTGTTATTATTGCTATTACTTCGATCAAGATCTTTGCTTTTGTAGGTACCAAAAGGATTATGCGTTCGCATATTCATGGTTTTACTGTTATTCCGATTATTACGTTTGCCCACGTAACATCACCTCCTGCACATAATTTGTTCAAATAGAGGCGTTACTATGTAGATCAGTTTCTTCGCTAATTGTAAAAAAAATGAACATGACTAATGTGCATTAGTCATGTTCATTCTTATCCGTCCTAGACAATTGTATATTCTGTAATGTTCAGCAATGCTCCAACAGCACCTGAAAAACCATGATCGTTAATAAAGACAGGTGTATGCTTCTTTGTGCGTGTATAATTTGCAATCACACGGGCAAGATGAGCATTATTGCTGAGAGTTGATCCAATATAGACAATATGCTGAGCCTTTTTTTCTTCCGCATATTGAATGCTAAGCGTGGTAATAACTTCACCTACTAGACCCTGAACAGTCGCTATAATATCCTCTGCAGGATGTTTCATGGACTGGGTAATGCCTACTTTCCCAAAATTACTTGCAGTTAAATGACCATCAATAGGTGTATCCATGCCCTGATAAATGTCCTTAACTAATAAATCAATGCTCTCACGATGGCCCTTGTCAGCCATTTCTCGTATTTCATTGTAATCTGTAATCCCTGTTGTAAGCGCTGACAATCCAATTAACGTCCCACCACCAACGCCTGTCCCGCCAACGCGAATATGGGTATTGCCCTCCATGTAATGAATGGAAGTGCCTGTCCCGATATTGGTAATCATGCTACGCTCAAAAAAGTAGCCTTCTTTATTTAGTAAAAATCGGACACCCTTTAATGTTGCTTCAAATTCCACTATATAATGAATCGATTTCATTGTTTTAATGACATCAAGTAATTGCTCTGTACGTCCCCCCGTAACACCAATATCCTCAATATCTGGATGATCGATAATCCATTTTTTTACAGATTGCAGATCATTAGACGGAAAGGTTGTTAAAACAAGTTCATTGTGTTGATCTAAATAAGCAACCTTTGTCAATGTGCCGCCTGCATCAATACCTATAGCCTTTGGCATACAATTCTCCTTTGTTTTTATTACGCAACTTTGTCATATAATGATTGCAGTTTACGCGAAGATTAAGGCAACTATTAAAGTACATGCCCTCTTTGGTACGAAGGATTTTGCAAGGAGTTTTGTGTGCCAAAATCCTGACCAATTAATTTGTTCGTACAAAAGCTAAACGCTCAGTACAATCCCCCAAATTGTGTAATGACATTTTCGCCCTTTCTAAACTTTAACGCTGTTGAAATGATTGTGCAATAACTTCGTAAACTTTCATGAAAAAATCATGGAAAATATCAAATTTTTTCTATATGATAGCTGAATTTTAATGCATTTCTAAAGCTTTATTATCATTCTACTAAAAAAATAAAGCTTTGTTAAAGCATAATGCTGTTTTTGAAATTTAACGAATATTCTAAAGCGGAATATGAAGATTTATATAAACAGATTCCAGGAGAGCACTCATTAGTGCTTGAAATGAAGAGATTAGCTATGCACGATGCCTATCATATTAAGGCGCTTTGGGTGGTTCATGAAATAGTGATGGGAGAGTCCAAATCGGACGTTCCACTATTTAAATCTTGAAATGTAAAAAAAAGTGAAAATGCACTGCTTGAACAGGCACTTTCACTTTCCTAAAACGATTAATTAGCGTGCTGAATAGCCACCATCAATGACAAGCTCGGCACCTGTAATGTAAGAAGCTTCATCAGATGCTAAAAATAAAATAGCATTCGCTACTTCTTCTGGTTGACCAAGGCGACCCATTGGTGTTGCTCTTACTAACATATCCATTGCTTCTTTTGCTTCTGATAATTTAGCAGTCATTGGTGTTTCAATGACACCAGGGAATACTGTATTGACACGAACATTGAAAGCACCAAGCTCTGATGCCGCTGCACGAGCAATCGCACGTAAAGATCCTTTAGAGGCTGTATAGGCATTAAAGCCAGCGCCAATAATTGCAGTGTAAGAGGATGTATTAACGATAGAGCCTTTCCCAGCTTCTTTCATATAGTTAGAGGCATGTTTAATGCCCAGGAAAGGTCCAAAGGCATTGATATTATGCATGATTGACCAATCCGCTTGTGTAATTTGATCTGGCCCTTTTTCGGATGAAATACCAGCATTGTTAATTAAAATATCAATGCGACCATATTTCTCCACAATGGCTTTCGTCACTTCTGCCCAGTTTTCGTCAGAGGAAACATCTAATTTCATCCCCTCTACATGGTCAAGCTCAGAAATTTTTGCTAGGTTATCTTCATTAATATCAGCTGCAATTACCGTAGCACCCTCTTGGGCAAACAATTTCGCCATTGCTGCACCCATACCAGATGCGCCACCAGTAATCATCGCAATTTTGTTATCTAAACGTCCCATTTTTCTAAACTTCCTCTCTTCTGTAATGTGGTTTAACTTATACTTTCGTCCACAAAGAAAGTATAAGCTTAAATAGTTTACTATTAAACTATATCACTTTTAGGAAACGTTTTCAAAGAATATCTCTCTAAATATGAACAATCTGTTTTATCTTTCCCTATTTTTACGATACGATATACTATAGATGTGGAACCATTTGAACGGAGGAATACAAGTGAACGAGCAAAAAAGACTTTACAAAGAAGCGATGCAGGTTTTGAAAGATACAAGCCGCACGTTTTATATACCTATTACATTTTTAAAAAATGATTTAAAGATATCAGTGGCTGCAGCCTATTTAGCAATGCGTGCTATTGATGAAATTGAAGACCATGAAGAACTTTCTAATGATGTAAAATTTGATTTACTGTCAGCTACGAGTGAATTACTAAAGGACAATTTCAATAACGAAGCCTATCAGTCATTACTCGCACCTTATGCAGAGCTATTACCTGAAGTATCCCTTCGTTTAGCAGATTGGCTGACATTTTGCCCTGAGGAATCCAGAAAAATTGTACAGGCTTCCACAAGTGAAATGGCTTTTGGGATGGCAAAATGGGCAAAGGCGAATTGGCAGGTCCGCACACGTGAGGATTTAGACGATTATACATACTACGTGGCTGGGCTTGTAGGGACGATGCTGTCTGAGCTTTGGGCATGGGGTGCAGGCGTTCAAACGGATCGCGAGCTAGCAATAGGCTATGGCCGTGGATTGCAGGCTGTCAACATCTTACGTAATCAGCATGAGGATTTAGATGAACGTGGTGTAAGTTTCGTACCAGAGGGATGGACACGCGAGGATTTATTTGCGTATGCAGAAGAAAATTTAGCCAAAGCAGATTTATATATGAAGGATATCAATAAACGTACTATTCTGCTATTCTGTCGCCTACCACTTGCCTTAGCCCACAAAACACTAAAGGCAATGCAAGAAGGACGAGAAAAAATGACTCGTGCTGAGGTAGAGCAAACTGTTGAAGAGGTACAGGCAGACTAACATGAAAAGCCCCAGTAAACGATTACTGGGGCTTTTCTTATTTATATCGCATCAATAAATCTTACAATTAATTCATAGCTGAAATAGATGGATAGCATCGATAACAACATCAGTACGATACCTTCTACCTTGCTACCAGTTTTCGTTGTAAGTGGAAAACGAATGGAGACAGTCGCAGGGAAAAATAGTTTAACCCCTTTTTTTGTACACATATCAAGTATGATATGACTAGCCATCCCGATAATTATTCCAATAGATATCGCTCGATAGGGAATCAACATATGTAATAAAACCATCATGCTTATTAAAAACAACAAACTATGTGTAAAGGAACGATGTCCAAATACTGTATTCACTAGCTTCGCGATGAGGGGAAATGTTCGACCTATTTTACTACCTCTATGACAAATATCTGGAAGTAATGCACCAATAACCCCCGCACCAACTAAGACAAGTGGGTTATCATTTGAAAACTGAGCAAAGGCAAGACTTGCTGTAATGCCCCCAACGATATGGGTATTCCCTTGCATAAATTACTTCCACTCCTTTTCTCTTATTTTTCCTTCTTAATGTAACATAATTCGACACAAAAGGGAACATACATTCCGAACGTACGCTCGAAACTTTTTCCACTCTGATTGTATAGCTAGTTAAATTATGGATAAACATAGTGATGGAGGTTAAATATGAGAGCCTATAAAGGAATACTTTTTATTTTCATCATTTTGTGTGGTAGTGCTTTGCTTTGGTATTTTAGCAAACCGATGGCACCGATTCATCCGTTGAACACACTTAGTCATGTCATTGGTGGCTTAGCCATAACTTGTTTATTTCTTGTATTCTTATTAGCTACACGAATAAAAATGTTAGAGCGATGGTTTAGTGGTCTTGAGCATGTCTATTTTTATCATAAATTACTAGCAATCCTTTCACTTGTATTGATCCTTATTCACGGGCAATTACAAAAAATGATTCCTGATGAAGAGCTAACGCAACAAACACCACTCAACGAATTCGCAAAAGATCTTGGCGAGCTTGCTCAATACGGCTTTATCTTCCTAATCATTCTTGCCTTTATTGCAAAATTCCTGAAGTACGAGCATTGGCGCTGGCTTCATCGCTTATTACTTGTACCCTATACATTGGGTATTTATCATGCTTATTTTTCTAGCCACTATGATTTATTACAACCCTCAGCTTTAGGGATTTTTACAGCATTAACAACTACAATTGGATTTATGTCAGCCCTTTATATGCTGACAATGTATCAGGATATGTTCTTTCCCTATAAAGGTCAGATTTCATCTATTCAAAGGCTGACTCCTGAGATATTGGAAATTAAGTTGAAGCTTACAAAACAGCTGGATTATCGACCAGGACAATTTCTCTTTCTGAAAGTCTTTCAAGAGGGTATCGAAAAAGCACCACATCCCTTCTCTATTTCTGGAGGGTGTGGACAACAAATCAATCTTACAATGAAAGCTATTGGAGATTATACCAAACAGGTCTACAACCTTATTCAGGTTCATACAGAGGTTGCTGTAGATGGCCCCTATGGTCATTTTGACTTCGGCAACGGGAATGCACAGCAGCTATGGATTGCAGGTGGTATGGGCATCACCCCATTTCTTGCCTATTTACACACGCAGCCTGATAAGAAAATTGACTTATATTATTCTTTTCACGGGCAAGACAATGTCATCTACAAAGATTTTTTAGAGGATTATGCACAAGCAAATGACCATTTTACTGTCACATTTATTGATACAACACAGCGCAATAGACTCTCTGTTGATGAGTTATCCTTTTCTCCACAAACTAGTATTTATATATGTGGACCAGAAAAAATGATCAAGCATTTCAAATCGGCTGCACCTAAGAAAAATGTAAAATGGGAAGCTTTTTCATTTAGATCTTAAAAAGGTGTACACCTAAATCTAGATGTACACCTTGCACTAAATCGTGAATTTAGTTGCTTCTTCTTGCAGATTTTGAGCAAGTTGTGCTAACTGCTCAGAGGCTACAGACATCTCATTCATTGTCGATGCCTGCTCATCCGTGATGGCCGATACATTTAATGTATGATCATTTGTTGCAAGTGCCTGTTTGCTAATTGCCTGTACTTTTTCGGTTACTGCCTGCAACTTTTCAAAAGCATCAGATGTCGTTTTGCTTGTCTTTTGCATGGTGTTTTGGAGACCTTCAGTTGCACTGGCAATTGTATCGAAGGTCATGCCTGCCTGTTGAACAGAGCCAATGCCTTGATAAGCTATTTTTCGACTTTGCTCCATCATCTCTACTGCGTCATTCATTTGTTCCTGAATCGTCTGCACAACCTTTGCAATATCTAACGAAGCACGGCTAGTTTGTTCAGCTAGTGCTTTAACCTCTCCTGCAACAACGGCAAAGCCTTTCCCTGCTTCCCCTGCTCGTGCTGCCTCAATGGCAGCATTAAGTGATAGTAAATTAGTTTGGTCGGTAATAGCCGAAATGAGCTGACTCATCTGCTCTATTTGAATCGAATGCTCCTTCAAGCCATTCACCAGATTGGCACTACTGTCAACCTGTGCATGTAGGTGGACAATATCATTCACGAAACCATGTATTTTTTGTGATCCGCCAGTAGCAAGTTCAGAGGTTTTTTGTGATTGTTGGACTGCTTCATGTAAATCGTCCATGGCGGTCTTCATATCCCCACCTAGTTGTGTTGTTACACCCTCTAACTCCCCACTCACCTGTTGTTGTGAACTCGTATTTTCTGCCACCTCTTGCATAGAAATCGCAACTTCTGTGACAGTTTTATTAACCTCTTGCACACTTGCCGTTAATTCCTCTGCAGTAGAAGCAACTGTCTCGGTTTCAGCTACAATGCGCTGCATCATCGAACCTAATGCTTCCACAGAGTCATTATAATACTGCGCCATTTCACCAAATTCGTCCTTCGTATGAACGGCCATTTGTTGCGTTAAATCACCTGTAGCAAGATAGCCTAAATGAGTATTCATTGTTTTCACTTCCCCACGGATATAACGAGCAAGGAAATAAATACTAATTGCGATAAGTAAAATTAGAACGACACTGATCACGATTTGCTGTTGAAGCATTGCCTGTATTTCGCCGTAAAGCTCAGTTGTCGGAACCAGTAAAACTAACTTCCACGGCATATCTTGTATTTGCATAAATTGTAAGGTAAAATCACTACCCTGACTGCTTGTATGTATTAACTTTTTTTGCTCAGAAATCTGCTCCACAGGCATGTTCAATAACTGCTGGATCGTTTCTTTATTCACTTTATTTACATCAGGGTGCGTTAAAATTTTGCCACTATCATCAATTAAAAATGCATAACCACTCTCTCGAATTTTCACGTCAGAAACAATGGATTGAATTGAATCTAATACATAATCCCCTGTAATAACGCCAATGGGCTTAGAATCTTTGACAATTTGTGTACCAAATGAGATAAACATTTCCCCAAGAGCTTCATCAAAATAAGGTGCAGTATGAACTACCTTACTAGATTGGATACTATTGCGATACCATTCTTGCTCGTGAAAATGATAGGCAGGATCTTCATAAGCATCCGTAGAGACAATTTTTTCTTCTTCCTTATAGGCATAAGGCCCGAAAATTTCTCCTTTTGCCACATCCTCCTCTAGCCATAATCCCATACCATACGTTTCCTTATTGAAAGGCAATAGCTGCTGTACGTAGCGAATAAATTGCTCTCTGGTCATCATACTGTCAGCCGATTCTATTGTTGTCTTTGCACTATTTATGAGCTGAATGTGTGCATGCAATTTGCTCTCAACGGAACCTGCAACATCATCCGCTAGTATAGACATTTCATTTTCAATAGAGCTTTCAAGTTCATTGGATACGTTCAAATAGTTAAGGAAGGTCATACCACCTAAAAAAACAGTGATGACAGGAATAAGCATTGCGATTTTTGCCATAATATTTAAATTTCCTAATAGCTTTTTCATTCACCTTCACTCCATATCTATTATTATTGCTCTATTCCATCTCTAGTATAAATGGATTATACCTACAAAAATATGTTTTTTTTGTAACTTTTAAATCCTAGATTCAAGACTCTTTAATTCGAGCAATTTACTTGGAAAATGAATTCATTTATCGTATAGTAAAAAACGCATCATACCATGAAGGAGACAAAATAATGACAGTGACAAAAAGTTCTTTAACTAAAGTTATGCACGAGCGTAAATCCGTTCGTAAATACGATGAAAACTTTAAAATCCCGCAGCAACAATTAGAAGAATTACTTGTAGAAGCAACGTCTGCTCCATCGTCTAGTAACCTACAGCCTTGGCGCTTTTTAGTAATTCAGGATGAAGCGGTCAAAAAAGAGCTACGTGCTATTGCCAATAACCAAGAACAAGTAGAAACTTCCTCAGCAATTATTGCCGTTTTAGGTGATACAAAGATGTACGAAAATGCCGAGGCTGTCTATACAAAGAACTTCGATCTTGGCTATATCAATGAGGCAACAAAAGATTTAATGATTAACAACTCAATCAATCTATATTCTCAACTTCCCCAAGAAGTGTTAAAAAATATCGTTACATTTGATGCTGGTCTAATTTCCATGCAGATTATGCTACTAGCTAAAGACATGGGCTATGATACAGTGCCAATGGGTGGATTTAATAAAGAAGCCTTTGCTCAACGCTTTGAATTAGCTGACCATATCGTCCCAGTTATTTTAATTGCAATTGGTAAGGCAGCCGCACCTGCTTACAATTCTTCCCGCATTGAACTTGAGCACATCGCCAAATTCATTTAATACACGTGAAAATAGTCATCTTACAATGTAGTTAAGATGGCTATTTTTATTTTTTGTGGCATTTCTTGTGCATCAACCATCATAGGATAGTAATGTTTTTGTACGTAATTTTTGAAATTAATAAAACGGAAAATGATTCTCAAAAACTAGCATAATAATGTTCCCAAGGATATTTTTTGCATTTTTATCACAAGGCACTCAAAAAATCATCATTAAAGTCTTAAATAATCAACTTCATTCTAGTACATTTGTGCGATTTCTACTAAATATTACATCTAAATTGTTGTAGCTTAAACACTTGAGGATTGTTATGATTAGGAGGTATTTTCATATGAAGGGAGGTTTTTCTGATGAATTATGACTATAATGATTCTTATTATTACTCAGATTTAGATGCAGCCATGGGTGGTTTATTTTTTATCTTTATACTAGCCGCTCTTGCTATTGGTTTAATTGCCTACATTATTAGTGCACTTATTTATTTTATGACATCTAAAACAAATGGTTTTGGAGATGTAGCCTATATTGCTTGGATTCCCATTATTAATGTATATAGTCTCTTCCTGCTGACAGCTGGTGGGGATACTCGAGAAACAATACGTGCAACAGCTTTAAAAAATACCCTTATTTATGCAGGCTTGATCATTGTTTCGTTTATTCCATTTATCGGTATTCTGGCTTCTTTAGGAGCGGCAGGCTTTACACTGTATTTCACGTATCGCCTATTCTACCGCTGGTGTGGCGAAACAGGTAAGGCAGTATTATACACAATTTTAATGGTAATAACAGGTGGATTGTTCTTTGCCATCTACGGCTTAATGCGTATGAACAGACCTTTCGTTGCTTAATTGTTTAAAACCTCTTTATGCCCTTAGGCTAAAGAGGTTTTTTACGTAATTTCACAGAGTAATGGTGCATGGATTTAGGAATTCCCTTTAATTCAAAAACCCCGCTATATACTAAATAGCGAATTCTATATTCTAAAAAGAAGATATTTGGGGGGGCATCCATTCTTGTTAATAGCTCTGAGATGAATTCACCTGTTTGTATAAAATCAGTACCCCCTTGCTCCTTATGAAGTTGTTCAATCGTTGACATAATCAAATTATCATAATAATTCTCTTGTACTGCTTGAATTTGTCGATGTAGCCATAGTCGACAAACATCCTTTGTCTGTGCTAAACTTTCCCACTGTTGCTGAAAAATTAGACGCTCCTTTGCGGACATTCGCTTTATATCATACATTTCCATGTTCCATTGGTGGTTGATAGCCCGCTGTTCACCTGTGTTGATAAGAACAACTTCATTGGTTTTATCACGTAATAAATAGAGTAGAAATCTAATACCACACTGTTCTTCTGCATTGTACCCACACCAAATGTAAATCTGCAGGTTGCTTGGAATATCCTGTATCTCTCTGATTGTGTTCATTAATTTATTTCGATTTACAAAATCATCCATTCCATCATTAATATTTTCTCTTAGCCACTCATCACGGAATGCCTGTCCTCTTTTTTCATCGAGTTTCCACAATGGTCCAATCGACAAATCCTCTGGAAACCCGATCACATATTTCGGTGGAGCAAGTGTCGCTCGTAAGGAGCCTGCTGCAGATTCCGAGCAAACAATATGTACCATCTGTGCTGAAGTAGTAGTTATGACCTGTTGAATATAATCATTAATAATTTCTACCAACTGATAGAGCTCTTCCTGCCCCATAAAGAAAGACCATCCCTGCTGAGGTGTGCTTTGTTCATGATGAAATGCTGTAAAAGATTCAGATGGCTCAAGCTCATACCCCTGCCATTCCCCCTCCCTCATCACCTCTGCTATTGTGATATACTCTAACGCTTGAATTCTATATACTAGCACCTGGTTTGTGTCGTAGAAGAAATAGATAAATGGATAATGCATGGATGTTTCCATTCGCACTGCCTCCTTTTTAAAAATTGTACCACAATGACAATCTCTTCCATCATTTTTCAAAAAAGTAGTTAGCTAGCACCATAAATATGCTATTATTATAGTTAGAAAATTTTGAATTTCTAGCAAAGGGGATAAATGAATATGTATGAAAATATTTTAAGACATCCGGGGCCAACACCGATTCCAAAAAAGGTACAGCTTGCGATGAATCGGGATATTTTTAGTCATCGTAGTCAGGAATTTGTAGAATTATACCGAGAAACAATTGAATTAGTAAAGCCTGTTTTCGGTACGACACAGGACATCTTACTTTTACCTTCGGGTGGGACAGCCGCGCTTGAGGCTGCAGCTGTTAATACTGTATCTGCTGGTGAAGAGGTTGTCGTCATCACAGTTGGAGCTTTTGGCGACTATTTTGTTTCAATCTGTGAGCAATATGGCTTCCATGTACATAAGCTCGAAAAAGAATGGGGACAAGCTTGTACAGCCGAAGAGCTTCGAGCATTTTTACAGCCATTACAAACTATTAAAGCCGTTTTTGTGACGTACAATGAAACATCCACAGGTATTTTAAACCCTGTTGCTGAACTAGCCCAGGTGATCCGTGAAGAAACAGATGCCCTCGTTATCGTTGATGGTGTAAGCTGTATTGGTGGCGCTCCTGCTGAAATGGATGCTTGGGGCATTGATATTCTGGTGACAGGCTCTCAAAAAGCCATGATGCTCCCACCTGGACTCTCTCTTGTCAGCGTAAGCGAAAGAGCTTGGGAAGTCATTGAAGAAAATCAAACACCTGCTTATTACTTAAATCTTCAAAGCTATCGTAGCTGGGCGGAAAAGGGCATGACTCCTAATACCCCTGCTATCACACTGATTTATGGACTGCATGAGGTGTGTAAGTTAATCGAACAGGAAGGTGGCTTTACGCAAACAGTTGCCCGCCATGACCTCATGAAAAACATGGTGCGAAATGCAATGAAAGCATTACACATGGAGCTATTAACTGAAGATCAATACGCTTCTCCAACTATTACAGCAATTAAAACACCTCAAGGAATTGATCTTGGTGAATTTTTGACGCACCTTAAGCAACACTATCATTTAGATTTCGCAGGCGGTCTAGGTCATCTACAGGGTAAAATTTTTAGATTCGGCCATATGGGCTATTGTTTCCCAAGTGACATTTTACAAGCCGTTTCCCTACTCGAGGCTGCCCTACAAGACTTCTCCTATGATTTCGAACCAGGAGCAGGCGTCCTTGCCGCACAAGAAGTATACTTAGCCGCACAACGTAAAGCACTACAACGTTAAACAGCAAAAACAGGTGGAGAAAAATGACTCCACCTGTTTTTTAATTTGATTTTGTTTCAACTAAACTTGAAATTGCGTTGCACGTTTGTGGACGCTAATCTAAGCGGGTTGCTTCACTTTTTGAGCGCTTTAGTCACTTGTTTGAGCGGGTCCATACATATTGTGAGCGCTTGAGACTCCTGCTTGAGCAGGTCCACACATTTTGCGAGCGCTTTGGACTCCTATTGGAGCGGGTCATCTCACTATTCGAATGCTTTGCTGCATGCTCGAGCGGGATATCACTAGTAGAGGTCGAGCTTCCATCCAAACATAGCTTCACATCGTCTTTAATTAAATTCCTTGGCCTTTGCTAAATAAGCAGCTCGCATCGTAGGTGGGACCATACTACCGCCAGTTGCCCATACAAGATGTGTGGCTTGTGGTAGATGGTTTACTAACGCGTTCTTTTCTAGATAGGATTGACCTTGTTGTAATAAACGAATGGCTCCATACATGCCTGCGTGTGCAGATGGCTCTAAAAATAAACCTTCACTTTCCATCGCTAATCCCAGAGATGTAAACAGCTCTTCATCTGATACAGTATAGCAACCACTTATATACGTCTCCATCACTTTTCCTACAAATTTGGAGGCACGACCAACAGCTAACCCATCCGCTTCTGTTCGATTGTCAAGGCCAATATCTTCTACACTAATTGCGTCATGTAAGCCTGTCATCAGCCCGATCGTCATACAAGGCGAAGTGACAGGTTCTGCAAAGAAAATATGCACATGCTCACCATAAATTTCTTTTAATCCATAGGCAACACCACCGGGTCCTCCACCTACGCCACATGGTAAATAGACGAACAATGGATGTGCTTCATCCACTGAAATATTCGTCCTTTCTAGCTGTTCCTTTAAACGCTTGGCAGCTACGGCATAGCCAGCAAATAAATCCTTAGAATTTTCATCATCAATAAAATGACATTTTGGATCTTGCTCAGCTTCCTGTCGCCCCTGCTCAACAGCTACACTGTAATCAGCTTCATATTCAATCACTGTCGCACCCTTTTCACGCAGTAAGGCTTTTTTCCACTCCTTGGCATCACTCGACATATGTACAACGACATTAAAGCCGAGCTTCTTGCCCATAATGCCGATACTTAATCCTAAATTCCCCGTAGAGCCTACTGCAATCGTATATTGTTGGAAGAACGACTGAAATTCTTCTGTTGCTAAAATTGCATAATCATCCACTTCTTTAAGTCTTCCACTTGCCAAAGCTAGCCTTTCTGCATGTTTTAATACCTCATAAATTCCTCCACGTGCTTTGATCGAGCCAGAGATCGGTAATGCATGATCACATTTTAAAAGCAATTGGCCGGGAATCGCCACACCATATGCTTGTTCAATAGCACTTTTCATTGCAGGAATTTCCTTGATCGTTGATTCAATCAAACCATCACTTTCTAGAAGCTCTGGAAATGCTACTTTTAAATAAGAAGAAAAACGTTGTAATGTTGCTTCCGCATCATCCACTTCAGCCATAGTAAAGAGCGTTGTTTCAGGATTTTTCATCCAATTTGTATTTTCCCACAATACAGTAGCCTTTTTTGCTAGTTCGTTCAACTGCGGATATTGTTCGAATAGTTCGTGTTTATGTTCATTTTTCACCTGTAGATTCCTCCAGTTTATGGGCTAAAATTGCTCGTTCACAAATTTGTCGAAATTTCATTTCAAACGAAATATTGTTTTCTTGTGTTCTTTTTTTAGGTCCCTTTGTTCGTCCACCTGCCCTTCTAATTTTTTGACCAACATGCCGCATATCGAGCAAACGTTCGATGTTTTCATTAGACATTTCTCGTCCATTTTGATCAATCGGATACCCTCCTCGTGCTAAAACCATGGCTGCTAATCCGTAATCCTGTGTAATAACAATATCGTGTTTTGAAAGCGCGTTCACTAGCGTAAAATCAACCGAATCTGGACCTTTGGGTACAATAATTGTTATTACATTATCACGTTCAACACGATGTGATGTATCGCAAAACAAGATAGTTTCTATCTCAAACTCAGATGATATAGATAGCGCTAAATCCACTACTGGACAGGCATCAGCGTCTATAAGAACCTTCACAATAAGGCATCATTCCTTTCTCGTAATTAGATGAATCACTTAGAACTAAATTATTTTAATATAATTTTAAAACAACCTCTCTTGCTCAATTTTTCACAAACTTTAAAAGTATTTTATTGAATAGTTTGAAAAATAGATATACGATACATCTATCAACTAAATGGGGGTTTTATTTATGACAATTACAACTGTTAGCAATGAACAATTAGCAAAAGAATACGTAGATGGCGTATTTGAGCAACTTAAACAACAGAATAGTCATCAAGCGGAATTTTTACAAGCAGCTGAAGAAATTTTCATCTCATTAGTACCTGTATTCGCGCAACATCCTGAATATATTAAGGCCAATATTTTATCTCGTATTGTGGAGCCAGATCGTATTATTTCTTTCCGTGTAGCATGGCAAGATGATAACAATCAAGTGCAAGTGAATCGTGGCTATCGTGTACAATACAGCAATGTCATGGGCCCATATAAAGGCGGTCTTCGCTTCCATCCTTCCGTAAATGAATCCATCATTAAGTTCCTAGGCTTTGAGCAAATCTTTAAAAATGCTTTAACAGGGCAACCTATCGGTGGTGGTAAAGGTGGTTCAAACTTTGATCCGAAAGGTAAATCAGATTCAGAAATTATGCGTTTCTGCCAAGCATTCATGACTGAATTATACCGTCATATTGGTCCAGATGTCGATGTTCCTGCTGGTGATATTGGCGTAGGTGCTCGTGAAGTAGGTTATTTATGGGGTCAATATAAGCGTTTAACAAAAGCAAATGAATCAGGTGTATTAACTGGTAAGACTCCTGGCTACGGTGGCTCTTTAGCACGTAAAGAAGCAACTGGTTACGGTACTGTTTACTTTGTGAACGAAATGCTAAAGGATGCAAATGACTCATTCGAAGGAAAAACAGTAGTTGTTTCTGGATCTGGTAATGTGTCTACGTATGCGATTGAAAAAGCGCAACAGTATGGTGCCAAAGTGGTTGCTTGCTCGGACTCTTCAGGCTATATCTACGATCCAGAGGGCTTAGATTTAGATGCTATCAAAGAAATTAAAGAAGTAAAAGGTGACCGTATCTCAACTTACGTTAATTACCGACCAAATGCTACTTTTACAGAAGGTTGTACAGGAATTTGGACGATTCCTTGTGATATTGCCCTACCATGTGCTACGCAAAATGAAATTAACGGTGAGTCAGCTCGTACATTAATTTCGAATGGTGTGAAAGCAATCGGTGAAGGTGCTAATATGCCATCAGACCTTGAAGCAATCAATGAATTCCTAGAGGCAGGCGTATTATTTGGTCCAGCAAAAGCAGCGAATGCTGGTGGAGTTGCAGTATCTGCTCTTGAAATGGCACAAGATTCTAGTCGCGTATTTTGGTCATTTGAAGAAGTAGATGCGAAACTTCATCAAATTATGAAAAATATTTATACAGACAGCAAAGCGGCAGCAGAAAAATATGGCTTCCCAGGTAACCTAGTAGTTGGTGCAAACATTGCTGGCTTTATCAAAGTAGCAGATGGAATGCTTACTGAAGGCGTCTATTAATAACCTTCTATTTTCAATGTTTCCTAGGATTTGATTTCGGAATATTCTTAATTTCAACCAAGGTGGTAACGAACATTCGTTATCACCTTATTTTTTATCTGCAATTCCGTTATAAAACATCAAAATAAACGTTTTAAACGAACATTTTTATCATTAAATATTTAGAACATTCGTGTTATAATTTTAGAGTACTATGAAAAATATTGGAGGGTTTTTTGTGGAATTATTGTATACAGGTAAAACAAAAAATGTGTTCAAATTAGAAGATGGTCATTATTTATTAAAATTTAAAGACGATGTTACAGGAGAAAACGGCGTGTTTGATCCAGGTGCAAATACTGTTGGTTTAACAATTGATGGGGCTGGCTTGGCTGGTTTACGTTTAACTTCTTATTTTTATTCAAAATTAAACGAACAAGGGGTTCCTACTCATTTCGTTGATGCTAACTTTGAAGATGCAACAATGACAGTAAAACCGGCAACTGTTTTCGGTAACGGTTTAGAAGTGATTTGCCGCTTTAAGGCAGTTGGTTCATTCCTACGCCGTTATGGTGCCTATGTAAAGGAAGGACAAGATTTAGACTCCTTTGTAGAAGTAACAATCAAAGATGATGATCGTTTAGATCCTCCAATTTCTGAAGATGCTTTAGCGATGTTAAACCTGTTAACTCATGAAGAATACGCCATTTTAAAACAACGTACAATTGAAATTTCCAAATTTGTAGCGGCAGAGCTTGCTAAAAAAGGCTTAACGCTTTATGACATTAAATTAGAATTCGGCCGCGATGCGAAAACGAATGAAATTTTATTAATCGATGAAATTTCAGGCGGTAATATGCGTGCTTACAAAGGTGATCAGTATATTGAGCCGTTAGAACTTGAGAAAATTATGTTAGCTGAATAATAGAAACAACCCTAAAAAGAGTCGACAATTACGACTCTTTTTTTATGTGTGGGCTTATTTTTATTTTCCATGAAACTTTTCTTTACTTCACTCGTATATTAACTATATGTAACAAGCAATTATTCTATTATTTTGGAGGTAGTTTGATGGAAAACTTGAATGAGACATCAAAAGAAGAAAGGTCAAAACTAAATCCATTTTTATCGGTTTGGATGCATCCAAAGCAAACGACTCGTTATATGATTAATGAAAAATCTATCGGCTTTGCAATTTTGGTTTTGTCTATTGGTTATATTGGCTCCCTTATGTCTGGATTAATTGATTCAGAATTTCTTCCTGATTTTTCGCCATGGCTTTTAGTCCTATTATGTGTCATTTTTGCTCCTATCGCAGGTATAATTGGCACAGCTATTTCTGCACTCATCTCTTGGCTATTCGGGAAATTATTTAAAGGTACTGGGACTTACTCGGACTTATTTAAGGGGTTAAGCTTAACTGCAATCCCATATATCGTACTGATTCCACTTTATATTATTTGGTTAATGACTTCACCCGATTCATTATTGGATCCTAATTTTATGGGTTCATTACCGTGGATTTTTTGGCCAACTATTTTAGTAAGCATCATTGTGACGATTTGGTCATTTGTTATTTCTGTAGGTGTAGTCGCTGAAGCACATCAAATTTCAAACTGGATGGCTTTCTTCACCATCTTTATTCCAGCCATTATTATCTTCATCGTATTATTTGTTCTTTTCTTTGTCATACTCATCGGAATTATTGGTGTTGGCATGATGTAAAAACATCTCCCCTCTCATTTAAGAGAGTGGGAGATGTTTTTTATAGTTTGAATTGAGCAATGAGAGCTTTCAATTGTAATGCTAATTCTGATAGTTGAGCAGACTTTCCAGCCATATTCTCCATTGAGCTACTTGTCTCTTCTGTCGTAGCTGTTGTTTGCTCGACCCCTGCAGCAGATTCCTCTGCCACCGCAGCAATTTCTTGAATAGAGTTGTTCATTTTATGGCCATCTTCTGTAACTTTCGATAAATTCGTTGAAATTAATTGGACACTCTCCACTACATCATTAATGGAGTGGCTAATCGTGTTAAAAGTTTCAGTAGTAGCTTTTATTTGATTCGTTCCTTCTTTTACTTCTTGGTAACCATCCTCTAAAGAGTTCGTGACCACATCAAAATCTTGCTGAATATTCGTGACGATGGATGTAATATCGTTTACTGAAAAGGCTACTTGTTCGGCAAGCTTACGTACTTCATCTGCCACTACAGCAAATCCTTTGCCATGCTCTCCCGCTCTTGCCGCTTCAATCGCAGCATTTAAAGCCAGCAGGTTCGTTTGATCTGCAATATCCTTAATGACCACGACTAATTTAGAAATTTCCTGTGCTTGAGCATCTAATCTTTTCACTTTCTCAACTGCATTTTGCACGATGCTATCAATCTTTTCCATTTGAGAATTAGAGGATGTCATTAGCTGACTTCCTTCATTCGTTAATGTTAAAACTTCTACTGAAGATTGATGAATATGTGCACCATGCTGATTCGTTTCCTGTAAATCTGCTGTAAAGCGCTCCATTAATGAAGTTAATGCACTAGAATGGTGAGCTTGTCCCTCAGCACCCGATGCTAATTCATGCATCGTAATCGCAACTTGCTCCGCTCCCATATTGACTTCATTTGCTGAATGCGTTAGCTCTTTACTAGATGTATTAATTAAGTCTGATGCTTGGGCAATATTATGAATCATATCCTTCAACCTTATTTGCATTTGATTCATGGCGTTTGCCAGTTTTCCAATTTCATCTTTTGAACGTATAGCCATACTTTCTTGAGATAAATCTCCCTCTGCAAAACGCTCCATGGCTTGAGCCGCTTGGTTAATAGGCTTCGTCATACTACTCGCATATTGCCAAATGATTAATATCCCCACAATAATGGCCAAGCCAATTACTATAAGTGTTATCTTAAGAATACTTTGTGCTGGTTTATTGAAGTCCATTAAATAGGTACTCGCACCAATGACCCAACCCCAATATGGATCTGTTTCTGCATAAACCCCTTTGTCCTCTAATTGACCTGAATTGGGTAACGGCCACGAATATGAAACAAATCCACCACCTTCATTCCCTTTAGCAATGATTTCTTGTATGTACTTAACGCCTTTATCATCCTCTTCATCCCAAACACTCGTACCCTCTATATTTGGATGGGCAACGGACATCCCTTTTTGGTCAACAACAAAAATATAACCATTGTCGCCAAGTTTAATGTCCTTATTAATCGGTCGCTTTCCTTCACTATCCTTTTCTCCTAAAATAGCAATCTTTACTTTTTCCTGAGCTTCCTCTAATGATAAATTGCCTGCTTCTACCTCTTGATTGAATTGCTCAATCATAGCAATCGTCATTTCGACACTATTTTTTAGATTTTCTTTCCCTACTGTTTCTAGGTTTGATTTACTTTGCTGATAGCTTATAAAACCTAAGATAAGTAACGGAATCATTAAAAGCAGCAATGAAAAAGCGATTAGCTTCGTTTTAATAGATCGAAATTGTACGATTGATGTCATTTTCCCTCATCACTTCTTTCAATTTTAAATGGACTTAAGACTTATTTTTTAACCTAAATCTGTCATCAATAAGTATTTCTTCTCTTCAATCAACTATGTAAAACATTCCATTTTACTTAATCATTTTATTACATAAAACACCAAAAAACAACAAATTTCGAGCATATTTGATAAAAAACAGATAGAGAAAAAGCAATACACTTTTCCCTATCTGTTCTAACTTCCCTATTCAATTTTATTAAACAGATAGTGCTGTACTTTGCTGGAATAGCTCAGATACGCCAGATTCTACAGCTGCCCCACTTACTGCGCGTGAGACGATTGCCACAACGCGTTCGTCCAAAGATTTAGGCACAATATATTCTTCCTTTAGTTCTTTATCACTCACAAGGGAGGCAATGGCTTCTACAGCAGCTAGCTTCATCGACTCATTAATATCCGTAGCACGCACATCTAAAGCTCCCCGGAAAATACCAGGGAATGCAAGAACATTATTAATTTGATTTGGATAATCTGAACGGCCAGTTCCCATAACACGTACCCCCCATGCTTTGGCATTTTCATACGTGATCTCTGGATTTGGATTGGCTAAGGCAAAGACAACTGGATTTTCATTCATGGACGCAATATGTGCCTCTGTTAATAGATTGGCTACAGAAACTCCAATAAAGACATCTGCACCTGTTAGTGCATCCTCTAGTGTACCATGTTGCTTCTCTGGATTCGTCAAATGAGCAACCGCTTCTTTAATCGGGTTCATCCCCTCTGTACGCCCCTCATAAATAATACCTTTTGTATCGCACATATAAATATTCTTATAGCCCATTTGTACAAGTATACGTAAGATCGCAATGCCCGCAGCACCAGCACCGTTAATCACAACCTTCATCGTTGCAATATCCTTTTTCACAATACGATTGGCATTAATCATCGCTGCTCCTACAACAATTGCTGTTCCATGTTGATCATCATGAAAAACTGGAATATCACATTCTTGACGTAGGCGATCTTCAATTTCAAAGCATCTTGGTGCTGAAATATCCTCTAAGTTTACCGCACCAAATGTCGGGGCAAGCGCCTTCACAATGCTGACGATTTCATCCGTATTTTTTGTATCTAAGCATATTGGAAAAGCATCAACATTGGCAAAACGCTTTAGTAAAATCGCCTTCCCTTCCATTACAGGTAATGCCGCTTTCGGTCCGATATCTCCTAACCCTAAAACCGCTGTCCCATCCGACACAACAGCTACCATATTACCCTTCATTGTATAGTCGTACACAAGCGAAGGATTTTTCTCAATCTCCACACATGGCGCTGCTACCCCTGGTGAATAAGCCAAGCTAAGATCATAGGAATCTTGTACAGGTACCTTTGAGCTCACCTCTAATTTCCCGCTATAGTGTGCATGCATTTCTAAAGCCTTTTTCATTACGTCCATTCCATCCCATCCTTTTCCCTTTGATTTTTTTATTATATTTCAGAATCATAATACTTTGTGAAAATATAGTCAACGAATTTTCTGTCAATTTATTTTTAACTTCAATAATTCAATGTTTAATGACTTTCATTACATTTTTCTGTCAAATTAAACATTTCACAATCAATTATTTTAAGATAATTAATGCGATTGTTAACACATTATAAAGTGTACACATAGAGCCATTTAGCCTGTTCAACTTTTCACATAGTATTTTTCTTATGTAAATGAGAATTTTTTCACAAACTTTTGTAAGCGCATCCATTGCCCTGATTGACTTCGTCACAATTTATTCACATTTTTTCACAAAGTTTTTTATTATACAGATCAAAGTATTTGTGAAATTCTTAACAAAACAAAAAAGAGCCCTATATAAAGGACTCTTCAGTAAAATGATTAATAAAGGCCGTGATGATATGCTTGGAAGACCATTGCTCTCCCGAAACTTTTGTAATCGGATAATCACGAGGAAAAATTGTTTTGGTGATTTCCTCAACAGAATAACCTTGCATAAATAATTGCTTCACTTTTCCTTGCATGTCTTCCAAATAAGCAATTTTTTCTTGTATTTTCGTTCGACCATCCACTATAAAGCCTGCATGACAGCAATAGACGACATCGAAATCATAGTTTACTATTTTCCTTAAAGACGCCAAGGTATGGACAATGTTTTCTTCATCAAGCACAACCTTTGTCTTTGGCTGGATAAACAAATCACCTGTAAACATAGCGCCTGTTTCCCGATTGTAAAAAGAAAGATGATCTGTAGTATGCCCAGGTGTTTCAATAACATCCCATGTTGCTGCGTTCGTTTGTAAGGTTTGACCAAATGGTTGGGCAACAAACGCGGGTCGTTCCCCCCACAATGCCTGACGATAGAGTGGATAGTCTCCATCTTCAGCACAAAGATTGACTGAATCACGATGAATATAAATAGGTACATTCTTATGATGTTGAATCCACGCTGCATTTCCTGCATGATCCTCATGTGAATGCGTTAATGCCAATTGCTCTATCGGTATATCCTTAAAAAAGGATTGAAATTCCTGCGATAGTGAGTAGGAACCTGTATCAATCAGTAACCCATCCACAAAAAAGCTGTACACACTCATACCAACCCCCTGCACCGCAACTTTCCCATGCGCACATTGTACACCGCGATGATGCTGAATCTCGATACTTTTCTCCCGTTTAAACATCCTGCTCCCCCTTTGCCCCTTGTACAAAAAGTGTAGCATAAAATGAATGGTGAGTCATTTTTGTAAGTAGGTAACAACAAAGGATTTGTTTTTTACATGTTTACGAAGTGCTAACACATGAAGAAATAATCGTATATTTACAGCCAATAAAAGCAATGCGCCTAGGAACAATAATCCCATCTGCCAATCATTTGTAACATTCATTACCAGCGTCCAACTAATAATGACCGCAAAGGAAATCGCTATATATTTTTTCATCACTCTTGTAGTGGAACCCTGTATATCGTGTTTTTGTTCAATGCTTAATAAAATTTTTCCAAATTCCATTATAATCAGCAATTTAATTCCTTGAATTAAAACCGTACTCCAATAGAAGAGAAGATGTGAAGAAAAGAAAGTACTCATCAAGGCAAGAATCATAGCGCAAGCCATATATTTGCTGATAGGTGTTTTTTCTTTATAGAATGAAAGACTTTTTAAATAGGCCCCATAAACAAGGATATCTTGTAGAAGATTAGCGTATTTAAAAACATTTAAATAGATAAATTGAAAAAAGAGCGCCACTGCAAACCATTGTAAAAGTTTTACCTGTTGTTTAGATTCACTCATTGTTTTCACGCACCTTTTCTACCAAATTCGACGTAAAATACGCTTGCGAATATACTCTTTTAGTTAAATAACCATCGGGGCCACTAAAACCTATGGACGTATTGATATCTAAAGGAGCTTCCTTCAATTGAATAGTCAGCTCCAAGCGTTGACCTTTCGTCACTGAAAAAGGGAAATCACTTGCTGTGTAGCGCTGATCGTTTAATCGCCATTCTTTCAACAGTATTTTATCCTCTAATGTAGCTGGAACATAAAATGCATCAAAAACTGCATCCTGCTGAAGGGTAAATGATATGATTTGTTCCGAATCATTTTGTGACTGACTATAGCTATGATTCATGATCTGATTTTCATCAATGAAGGTTTCCCTCGTAAAATGAATTGGGGCAGGTAATTTCACCCCGTCATTTAATACAAGATAAACAGTTTTACTTGCCATCACTTTTTTCATCGTGTTTAAATCAAGCTGAAAAAAAGCTAATCGAATATTTTGATAGCGTAAATCTTGAGAAGTATCCAATGG
The DNA here is from genome assembly GCF_003367505.1 of Lysinibacillus capsici. Classification (GTDB taxonomy): domain Bacteria; phylum Bacillota; class Bacilli; order Bacillales_A; family Planococcaceae; genus Lysinibacillus; species Lysinibacillus capsici. The sequence continues at coordinate 1,171 of NZ_PXXX01000015.1, read as the reverse complement.
ATAATAAAAGCCATTGACTAGATTTGCTTGCTCTGTTTGATCATATACTATTGGTAATTGCACGTCTTCTGCCTGTAAATATTTCACATATCGATGGTCATCTTTGTTTGTAATATAGCGTACCTCTAAAGCATTCAGTAAGCTATCTGTAACTTCAATTGCAGCAGGAACCACTATCGGTTTTATGAATTGATGTTGTAAAAAAATCGTACTGTTACCGATCAGTAAAATCAAAACTATGGCAACACCAATCGTCTTTTTCTGATCAGCGCCAACTTTAAGCTTTTTCCTAGAGATGTACAGTATGATGCATACGCACAAAATAGCCAAAATCCAGTATATTGGCGAAGATAAATGATCTAATTGTGACATTAACGCACTAGCCCGATCATTATCTACGTGTTGTTCCCCCACCATGAATGCCACAAATCCACCCGTTGCAAGTGTTACAGCAACAGTCAAGACTTTAGGTACCCAGTGCAAAGGCTTATGCTGCTCTTTTGTTGCTTGTTCAATACCTTGTAGACTACGCTGATGTAACGATTCTGGAATGTCTATTTGATCCATCTGCTTTTTTAGATCGTTCACCCTGCCCCTCCTGTTCCAGTGCCTGCTTTAATTTTTTAATGCACGATACAAAATGGTTTTCGTCGTCCCTGATTTAAGCTGCAATACCTGAGCCACCTGAGACAATGTATAATCATGATAGAATCTCAACAAAATAATATCCTTTTCCTCCTTTGTGAGCTTTGTCATCACATCTTCCAACGCCCACCTCTCCGGAAGTTCTTCATGCGGTTCTTCACCTAGTTCTGACTCCAGCTCAAACTCGACGATCGGTTCACGCTTTTTTAGCAAATTTATTGCACAGTTTATGACCATCCTTATTAACCATGTTTTTAAATAGGATGAACTTTGAAGAGAATGTATGTATTTAAAGCTACGGTAAGCGACTTCCTGTACGACATCGAGTGCATCTACCTTTTGATCAAGTATAAAATTCTATCCCCTACTTTAAAAGGGGTATCCTTCACTTTTTCATTTTTATCCGTCACTTTGAACAGGTTATCCGCTACATTAAATTTTATCCGTCACTTTGAACGTTCTATCCTCCACTTTTTCATTTTTATCCGCCACTTTGAGCAGGTTAGCCGCTACATTAAATTTTATC
>NZ_PXXX01000014.1 GCF_003367505.1 Lysinibacillus capsici | reverse complement strand
CAACCTCCCGGTAGTTTGATTATTATAGTTATTTGTTGCCACCCCCTAGCCAAATTTCAACTGTTGGACGATGAAATAGAATTCGATTACGTACCTTTTTATGGGGAATCTCATCTTGACGAACCATTGTGTAAATAGTCGTTTTACTTACCCCAATTAGTTCAGCTAGTTCTTCAACGGACAACGTTATTTTTTCCATAAGTACCACCTCACATTATAAAAATTCGGTATCACCGAGGTTTCTCGGTAAAAAAATTTGTTCTATAGATAAATTAAAGAAATCTCTAAGTTTAAACATTTCGTCAGCTGTAAATTCAACCTCGCCTCTTTCCTTCATACCATAGGAACCAACACTAATACCCAATATCATAGCTACATGTTCTTGATACAATTTTTTTTGTTTTCGGAGCATCAGTAAATTCCACTGCATGTATTCACCTCCCTTACCTTATTTTATTCGGTATAACCGAATTCTGTCAATAAAAAAATTCATTTATAACGAGCTTTTTAGTTTTGAGTACAATATATTAATGGTATAATCGTGTTAAATAAAAATTAATTAAAGACGTAAATCTTAAAAAATAAGTGTGGTTAAGAAAATACGGAGGTATAAAATGGATAAATTAGAAAAGAATTTGGAAATATATGTAGGAGAGAGAATTAAATTTTTTAGGAAACAAAAAAAGATGACTCAAAAAGAACTAGGTGGAAAAATCAACAAAAGCGATAATACTATCTCAAATTATGAAAAAGGAATTATCGCTCCATCTCAAGATGCTTTATTTGCGTTAGCCGAGGCATTAGATATTAAAGTTGATGATTTATTCCCTAAAAGAGATAATTCTGAATCTCTACATCATGCATTATTAGATTCAAACGAGAATCTTGCTATGAACGACATGTTATTCTTAAAACAATTGATGGAATATATTCAAACGCTTGATGAAAACAGTCGAAAACATTTACTGGGGAATATTGAGATCGCGGTTGAGCTTTTCAAAAAGCAACAGTAAATTACCAGAATTCTCCCCCTTTTCAATTGCTTTATTCTTTAATTTTATAAATTCAATTAGCAATTTAATTTCATTCTTGTTCATACCGCGCTCCACCTTTTCTGTTAAAATATGTAAGAAATGAGGGTGTCAATTGGCTTATCAGGTCAGTAGATGCCGACTTCGGGAATTGCTTAAGTTAAATGACATGACCCAGGTAGAACTAGCTGAAAAATTAAGTATAACGCCTCAGCAAATTCAGCACTATATTCAAAATAATAGAGTAATGTCATTAAAAGTAGCAAAAAATATAGCAGAGGTTCTAAATTGCACAATAGACGATCTGTATGAATGGACCGAAGAAGGCGTATAAGAGTAGAATGTTTTCTACTCTATCTGACCATAAATAAGTCAATTGACTTACTAAAACTATACCAAATTTCTTTTACTAAAAGCATATTTATTTTGAAACAAGGCAAAAATATATAATTTTTAAAAATAATTATTTGTTTATTGTTCCTATTATAACATAAAATAAGAACAAGTGTTCTACCAATTTTAATAAAATTTAGGAGTGAGTATATTGGCGAATATCGTAAAGCGTGGAGACAATTCATATCGTTTCACAGTGTATTTACCTAAAGATGCAAATGGAAAATACCCACGCGAAACAAAGACAATATCTATAGAAGAAAAATTGACACCTAAGCAATTAAAGGAATTTTTGGATAGTGAGTATCTAAAGTTTAAAAATGAAGTCTTATCAGGGAATTATGTTAAAGTAGAAAAAATACTTTTTAAAGATTTTACAACTCAATGGGAAAAAGACTTTGCATCGACATTAGCATTAACCACCTATGGTAACCACCAACGTAAATTAGAATTGCACATTATCCCAGTTATTGGTCATATGCGAATGGACCAAATCAATCAATTCCATTTAATGAGTGTTATACGTGATATGAAACGTTACGATGGTAAAGACGAACCAATCACTTATCACAGTAAACAAGATGTTTATAGAACACTAAAAAGTATTTTTAAATATGCTGTAAAATGGGGGGTAATTTCCACTAATCCAATGGATGGAATTGAAAAGCCACGCCCTAGTGATACTGACGATATAGGCAAAGATATGCAAATTTATGAAGAGGAAGAAATAGAAACATTAATGCGTATGCTACAAAGTGAACCTGAGTTATGGCGAATAATGTTTACTTTAGCATTAGCAGCTGGATTGCGAAAAGGCGAGCTATTAGGATTAGAATGGAAAGATGTAGACTTTGCTAATCAACAAATATACATTCATCAGTCAATTGTTTTAACTAAACAAGGCCCACATATAAAGTCAACGAAAACAAAAAAATCAAAACGATATGTATCATTGCCTGAGTCTGTTATGGAAGAATTAAAAGCATATCGTATACATTGGGCAAAAGAGAAATTAAAAAAAGGTGACAAATGGATTGAACAAGATAGAGAATGGTTATTCCATTCATTTGATGGAACACACCTATACCCAACAAGTCCATCTAAGCATTGGCATAAGTTTATTAATGATCGCAAATTCAAGTATATTCGGCTTCACGATTTACGCCATACTTCTGCATCATTGTTAATTGCACAAGGAGTACACGCTAAAATTATTAGTGAACGTTTAGGACATTCTGATATATCCGTAACTATGAATACTTACGGACATGCTTTTAAGTCTGCTGATCGAGCTGCAGCTGATAAACTGAATGACTTTTTTAGAGTGAAAAGACAATCTTAAAATCTAACTAGTTTGGTGTTAAATTGGTGCTAAACTGGTGTTAAAATTGACAACAAACAATTGTAATTAATGATAGAACACGATAAAAACAATTGAAAAACCTTTGAATAACAGTATTTATTGTGATTATTTATAAATAAATTACCTCCAACAACTCATTTGAGGAGTGGTGGTTTAAAACTTTCTATAATAACTACGGCATACGCGGCTTTTACTTAAATAGTGTTATATCAAGGTTTCTACAGCATCTTAGCCAAATTGGTTAAGGTGCTTTTTTCATCCCAAAATAGCCAATGGGGTTAAATTGGGGTTAAACCTCATTATAATTATTGGTAATTAAAATTAAACGCTTGTTTATCTCCGCACAATATACACTCTCATGCGAGGCTCAATATACATTTTTTTATCAACAGGCTTATTAACATTTTGGATTCCTTCTTAAATTTCATTTCCTCATATTGATCTTCCAAATCAAAAATTGTTAATTGCCCCTGCAGTTCCATATATTCAAAATGAGTCATATTTTATTTCCCCTTTCATCATTCCAGCCAGTTTTCTAAGTTTGGTCTACTACATATTTCTGTTCGACTATCACGCTTATTCAGCCAATTATAAAAAGTACTGGACGCTCTCTATCTGCTGTTTCTTCTATAGATGATGAATTAGTCACCTTCATACTAGAACGTTCTACAGCCTTGTTAAACGCCCTTACAAATACAGCTCTTAATGTACTAGTGATAGTTAATGACACCGTTCACAAAATCACGTATATCGTTCATTTTTGTAGCCAAGATACATTTGTGAAGTTGATCTTTTAATTCATCTTGTATAGGCATCGAGTGCATGAAATCGTGTAGCATTACTTGGTACTCGTTCATGTATGCCTTTTTCTTTTCAGCTTGCAAAGCTAATTCATTTACCAAGACTCATAATATTATTTGCTTGTTTAGAACTTAAAAGATTTAGATGATTGGTTTTCAGATTGTTGCGCTTCAACCTTACTCTCACAAGGCTTTTCAGCATTTCCACGTTGGGACATTGTAAGGCAAATAATGTAGATGCTGCTCCTTGTCCACCTTTGCTTTTTACAGTGGTTTCTTTCTTAACGATCCCTAACGATTCCAGTTTTGAAATAGCCCGATAAACTGTCTTTGTGCTGATCTCCAATGCTGCTGCAATTGTGGCAGCTTTCAAATGACAAGCCCCTGGATGTTCAAAGCTATGAGAAGCAAGTTTGAAAACGATGGCACGTTCTGATTCTGTTAAATCATAATAATGAGCCGCAATGTGTTCCTCAACTGCTGTGTCCATGTCTGCTACTGATTCAAATGTTTTATAAGTTGCTAATTTTAGTGAAAATGAATTAGAGGAGATTGCAAACGCTTTAGATGCAAAATATGAGGCTCATTTCGTTTTAGAGGATGGACGCAAGTTTTAAGTTACAGGTAACTAATATTGGTTGTCTGTTTTTTATTATGTACAAATCTCATTAAATTTCCTATTATAGTTAAAAAAGGGGGAATTTAATTTGAAAAAAACAACTGTATTATTTAGTGTATTAATTTTACTTTTAACTTTTAGTATGGGTGCTTACGCTGCAACTAAATACAATTTTACTTTTGATGGCAAAAAACAATCTATCGATGTGCAGGTAATTAATAATCAAGCATATGTACCTTTAAATGCTGTTACAGACCTTTTTGGGGGAAAAGTGACTTACGATAACAAAACTAAAACGTATGCTGTTACATCTAATGCCACTGGAACAACTAACACTCAGAATGGATTAACACAAACAATTGGTAATATTACAGTTAAAGTTGATAAAATTACCCAAGATTCAGATTCACTTAAAGTTTTTGTAACATATATAAATAACTCAAAAAAAGAAGCTATGACTGGGGATAGTCTCTCTAAGATTATCGCTAACGGAAAACAATATGAATATGACTTTGATTTTAACTTTGCCAGATACTATGATAAGGACGTAGCAAAAGCAGCGAGTTACATTGAACCTGGAGTAACAGAGAGTTCAGTGATATTTTTCAAACCAGTATCTACAGATAAAATTAACGTTGTATTAAATGCAGGTTGGGAATCCTATCGTTTTAATGATGTAAAGATTCAAAAATAATAAACGCAAAAAAGCCCAGGCTCAAACTTAATTGAGTACCTGGGCTTTCATGGTTTAATTTATAAACAAAATTTTTTCACATTAAATCTCCAAATTAGGCATTGTTATCCTTACAGCTAATTCTACTATTGGTTTTGAGAAAGTACTTGGAATCATGGGACTTGGCAAATCTCCATCATGATTGGCAAGTCCAAAAGATGCTTCTCCTATATGAATCCAATCTATATCATCTGTACCCTCTATAAAACCTATAAAATGATAATCTGCACTATAAGTATCATATCCATCCTTATTGGGGATTGCTCTCCAAACTTCGGCTTCTTTTGTAGGATCTACTCCAAATTGTTTAAAGAAATTCAAAATTTCTGGACTAGTGAGCTGAATTTGTTTCGCGTAAAGTTGACAATCTTCACAACCACAATGAGCTTTTTCAGAAACCTTCGGAAGTGTTATGTATAATTCTAAAGTTTTCTCTTTATCTACTTTTACAACATAATCATTTATCTTTATTTCTTCCATAATAACTCCTCTTATTTAGATTATTATTGTGGAATTAACCAAATCACATTACCTGCGTCTTTACTTGAATGATCAGGAAAAGCATTGAAACTTAATAATTTTCCATCCTCTATAAAGAAACGGATTTCTAATTTTTTATCTCCTTTTTCGTAATACGTTTTGATCGAGTCCCAACCATCTTTTACCACATTATCTTGATCTGATCTACGTATATCTTCTACAATATACTTTACAAGTTTGTCCATATCACCATAATCTTTGAACCGATTACCAGCATTTATATGTTTACTAACATCTACTTCTCCTCTTCTCCTTATTCAATCACTTCCTAACCATTCATAAAAAGTAAGGACAACCTTCTTGTATTTTGTATAATTCCCTCCCATTTTGCACATAGATGGAGTAACAAGGGAGGTTATGACATTGAAGAAAATAATTTATCTATTGGTTTTTACTTCACTACTGTTAGTAGCTTGTGGAAAGAGCGCTGAACCAAAGGAAGTGGCAGTCGATCAAAATACGAATGTTGAAGATATTGTAGGCGCGATTGTGAAAAACGAATTCTCTGTGGATGAATCAAAAGACGGTGTTGTCACAATTTCCATTCAAGATACAGATGTAACAGAAGGATCGAAAAGCCAGATGCTAAAGGATTCTACTAAAATTTTCGCTGATTTGTCCAAATTAAAAAATGTGAAGACACCTGCTATTACTTGGTATGCTCCTCTCACTGAACCTGATGGGGACAAAACAATGACCGAGGTTTTGAATATTTATTTTAGTGAAGAGGATTTTCACAAAATAGACTGGGCCAATTATCTACAGGTCGATATCGAGTCTAGCGCTACAAATTATCATGAAGATGAGGCTTTAGAAGATTAATCACATAAAGATACCCCACAACCTATTGTGGAGTATCTTTTTTTACATATTGTTCTATAGCGTTTTCCAAAAGAGAGTGCTTTATTTTGTAGTGAGTTGCTTGCCAAATTCCTTTCCCACCCTGCAGGATTATTAGTTGAGGAGATTCGTGCTTCACTTGAAGATCACAGGCAATAGCATTTGAAATTACCCGATCCATTTGTACAATGACAAGATATTTAGGCAATTCCGTTTGTAATTCTTTATATTCCTTTAATGCTGAAATACTACTTATACATGTCATGCTAATTTTTAACACAATACAAGGTTTGAACTTCGATTGCTCTAAAACATCGCACCATTTGTTTAATGTCGTTATTCGTTGCATTTAGTAACCCCCTAAACAGATTATATACTACAAGGGGTATTTTAGGTTACAAAAAAACACGAGACTACATACGTGCTCGTGCTTAAAATTTTCTATTTAAATGCCTTCCGTATTCATGAATACTAGACGCCAGCCATCAGGGTCTTCAATGGTTACCCCTTTCTCAGCCCAATATGGATTTTCAGGCTCAACTTCGGGATATCCCATGAGCGCAAGACGTTCGGCAATATGACGAATGGTATCTCTGTTTGGGATATAAAGTACGAGAAGATTGTCCTTACTTGGTGCTGGACAAGGGCTACCGTCACTATGCTCAGTAAATTCTAAGTGATAACCTGCATCTGGAAGACCAATCATTAAACCATTATAGCCACGATGTTCTGTAAACGAACCAATTTTCTTTAATCCGACACCTTCACAGTAAAATCGTTCTACTTCCTTTAGCTGATCGGTTGGTCTTGCCACACGCACCTGTGCGACTGCTAATTCATTTGTCCATTGCTGTTCCATTGTTATGAAATCCCCTTTTAGACTATTGTAAAATGAGACCATAACGCTGGAAACAGTCCTAAGTCTGAAGTTATTGGATAAGAGCAACGCTAAAAGAAGCAGCTGTTTTCTCTTTTACTTCCTCTAAAGAAACACCATCTGCTAATTCTATCAGTTGCATGCCCTCTTTCGTAAAATCAAATACAGCCAAATCTGTAATTAATCGATGTACGACACCTTTACCCGTTAGTGGCAGTTCACATTGTTTTTTTATTTTAGATTCACCATTTTTATTCACATGCTCCATGACGACAATCACTCTCTTTGCACCGACGACAAGGTCCATTGCGCCACCCATGCCCTTCACCATTTTCCCCGGAATCATCCAGTTAGCAAGGTCTCCTGTTTCAGATACCTCCATACCTCCTAAGATGGCAAGGTCAATATGTCCACCTCGAATCATTGCAAATGATTCTGCACTGTCAAAGAAGGATGCCCCTGGAACTGCCGTAACTGTTTCTTTACCTGCATTGATTAAATCAGGATCTACTGCATCTTCTACTGGATAAGGACCAATACCGAGAAGTCCGTTTTCGGATTGTAAGAGTACGTCATAATCGGTTGGGATCGCATTCGCCACAAGTGTTGGAATACCTATGCCTAAATTGACATTCATACCGTTGGCTATTTCTTTTACTGCTCGGTTAACAATTTTTTGTCTTGTATCCATCATGCTTCCCCCTTCTTCACCGTTAAACGCTCAATACGCTTCTCGTAATTTTCACCTAACAATACACGTTGTACAAAAACCCCTGGTGTATGAATATGATCAGGATCTAGCTCGCCTACTTCTACAATTTCCTCCACTTCAGCTATTGTAATTTTCCCAGACATAGCAGCTAATGGATTAAAATTGCGTGATGTTTTTCTGTAAACTAAATTCCCTAGCTTATCGGCTTTCCATGCTTTGACCAGCGCAAAGTCAGCAACAATACCTTCTTCCAAAATATATTCTTTGCCATCAAAAACCTTCACTTCTTTTCCTTCAGCAATTGGTGTGCCAACCCCTGTAGCTGTGTAAAAACCAGGAATTCCCGCTCCACCTGCACGCAAACGTTCTGCAAGAGTTCCTTGAGGTGTCAACTCTACTTCTAGCTCACCACTTAAAAATTGTTGTTCAAAAATCTTATTTTCTCCTACATAAGAAGCAACCATTTTTTTTATTTGCTTGTTTGCTAATAGTAGACCCAATCCCCAGTCATCTACACCACAGTTGTTACTGACAACGGTTAAATCCTTAGTTCCCTGCTGCACTAATGCTGCGATTGATTTTTCGGGTATACCACATAGCCCGAAGCCACCTACAGCTAATGTATCTCCATCCTTAATATCCGCAATCGCCTCTTCAAAAGAACTCCATACCTTGCCATTCCCCATCTCGAAACCTCCCTAAATTGCTCGTTTATTAAGGAAAATTCTACATCATTGCTATTTTACAAGTAAAGGAATTAATTAGAATACTACTTATTCCTATATCGAATAAATCTATTTTCACCATTCCTACCTATCATTTCAAGTAACTGTTTTAATGCATAAGATTGATAGGCATTTTTCTTCGTAATAATCCCTAAACGCCACGGCATTTCAAAATTATCTAATGGAATTATTTTCACATTGGTATTTGTTTGCTTAGCTGCAATGGAGTGGGGTAACAATGTAACCCCTAAATTGGAGGATACTAACTCTACAATCAAGTCCCACTGTGAACTTTTATAGCCGATTGTAGGTGTAAAACCAACACTTTCACATGATTTAATTATATAGTCGTGAAGCGTGAACTCCTCTGCAAAAATAATGAACGTTTCATTTTCTAAATCTTGTAAAGCTATGGATTCCTGGTGTGCATAGGGGTGAGATTCATTCATAAAGACATAAAACTGGTCTTCTATAAAGGATTGAACAGCAAACTTCCTTTCATCTACTGGTAATACAACGATGCCCATATCAACATCACCATTTTCAACTAGCATTTCTACCATTTTTGCACCACGTTCGATAAGCGCTAAATGCACTTCAGGATATAGCTGATGAAATCTCCTAGCGATTTCAGGGAAAAATAAAGTTCCAATTAAAGGTGGAATCCCTAATTTGATAGCACCTGTCTTAATATTTAATAAATCGTCTAGCAAAATATGTAGTTCTTGGACAGCCTGCATTATTTTTTGTCCTTGATGATAAACAATACTACCTGCATCAGTAAGTTCTACATTACGCGTTGATCTGTTCAACAATTCAACTTGTAATGATTCTTCTAATTTTTTGATACTTTTGCTTAATGAAGGCTGAGATACAAAGGAATCATGTGCAGCCTTTGTAAAACTCCTATGCTCAACAACAGCCATAAAGGCTTTTAAATCTCTTAATTCCATCACTATCTTCTCCATTTATTCGTATTTGTTATAAAAGCATCTACAAGTACTACCCTCTAGCAATAAATTCTCCATCCTTTCTTTTTAATCCTTTGCAATGTGTTGAACTATAAAATTTAGATATTTTCACCCCTGCCATTATACGTATCTTTTCGACTTTTGGAGAGTTTTTTGAGAGTTATATGACCTACAATCAATTATAAATATTGTCATAATTTATCAAAGATTGGAGATGTAACAGATGTTGAAGCAATTGCTTGAAAATCGAATAGTTAATAGGCATTATTTAGGTCTTACATTTCAGCAACATGTTTATGAATTAAAGAACTGTGAGGAAGTTTTAGGAGTGAAAGCTAAATCGCTACATATTGAGAATCGTCATATTGCTGTTGGCTATATTGCTGATGACAGTATTTTCTTTAAAAGTGCTCATTTCGGAAATACCATGGTCACTTTAACAGATGGAATTCATCAAGCAATTGTTCAGCTATTTGTACAACATTCTGGTGAAATTTGCATTGAAGTGAAGCCTTATATTAAACATGCCAACATCGTGCCTGTTTATTTCCGGACAATTCTAGCTGATACTGCCATTGCCATTGACCTAAAAGGCGCATTAAAAAAATTCCTAGTAACTCATCATTATATGATTGAAGCAGATACGATCATGGAAGTTCATTATCAATCCATGCATCCCTATGTGCTCAAGAATTCTTATGCTGGGCATTTTGTTTTAGGGTGTACACCCGATGGTAGACAAGTAACAGGAGCCGAGGAGTATACATTAGCTAACCGTATAGCTAATTTAAAGTTTTCTCACATTATTATTCAGCAACAAGGCATACCAAAATTAATTGCTTTAAATATATTATTAACGTTTGTTATTACGAATAAGATTTTTGTTACTAACGAACTTTCTATGTAACTAATTGGATAGAGGATTTTACGATGTTATTTTCATTTATTTTATTGATTGTCATCATACTAGTAGCTTTATTTGTTATAAAATCTTTTTCTCTCTATAAAAAGCGTGCAGAAAAGAAAAAATTTTTACAAGAAAGACTTAAAAACCTTCTACTGACAAATATAAGCCAACCTAAATAAAAATTTTTCAAAGAGAAATGACCTTATCTTATTAAGTGCCAACAAAAAATACACCACCTTTATAGTAAAAAATAACTCTAATAAGGTGGTGTATTTTTTAGTGAGCTTTTTCTAATGCTAATTTAATGCCAAATGCAATTAATATTGCACCTGTTAATCCTTCAATTACTGCCTTAGTTGATGGCTTTTTCATAAATGCACTAATTCGATCTAAAAGGTACACGTAGAAGATAAACCATAGCATTGTTAATGCTGTGTAAATTAGACCCATTATTAAAAAAGGGAAAAATGTTCCACTATTTCCATCTACAAATTGAGGGAGAAATGTTAGGAAAAATACTGCGACCTTTGGATTTGTCACATTTGTGAGAAACCCTTGTTTAAAGCAAGATTGGTGGGAATATTTGTGTTCTATACTTCCTACATCGTCTACAACTGGAGATTGTGTTCGAATTGTTCGAAGTGTCCACAAGGTTTTGATTCCTAAATAACATAAATAAACCGCACCAACATATTTTAAAACAGCAAATATATAGGCGGATTTTACAATAATCGCCGAAAGTCCAATAACAGCCGCACAAGTATGAATTAATAAACCGCAACAAGAACCTATGATTGTTTGTAAACCGCCCTTTCTACTTACAGTCAGTGTGTTTTTTGTTGCAATCGCTGTATCAGGGCCAGGTAAAATAATAAGTAAAATGCACATAACTAAGAATACAGATATATTGACCATATTACGCCCACCCTTTCTGTCAGAAAATTATAAAAGTAATTGTAACATACGCCAAGTCCAACAGAAAGATACAAAATTTTTCCGTTGACATATAACCGTAGGGTGTTATATATTCATAACACCCTATGGTTATATTTTATACAGATTCCTCTGCTAGTGGACTTAATAACGTTGAAAAAGGAGTAATAGAACATGACTGAAAAATTACAGGATATTGTCAAAACAATTACATTAAATGCCCCTATCGAAAAAGTTTGGGAGACTGTCGCAACAGCTGACAAAATAGCTGCTTGGTTTATGCCAAATGATTTTCAACCTATCGAAGGATACGAATTCACTATTCAATCACCGTTCGGCCCATCACCCTGTAAAGTAGAACGTGTAGATGCACCACACTTTCTACGATTTGCTTGGGATCAAGATGGCTGGTTCGTAACTTTTGAGTTAAAAGAAGTAGGCGAGCATACTGAATTTACTTTAACACATGGTGGCTGGAAGGAAGCTTCACATATTATTCCTAAAGCAAACACTGCTACTGAAGCCGTACGTACTAATATGGATAACGGATGGACAATGATTATTAATCATAAATTAAAAGAGGCTGCTGAATTCTAATGACTGAAGCAGCCATAAAGTATGATATTTTTCAAGCAATAGCTGATCCCACAAGAAGAAGCGTTTTACAGCTCCTTGCAGCAAGCGACAGACCTATTTCCAATATTACTGAGCATTTTACGATTAGTCGAACGGCTGTTGTAAAGCATTTAAAAATATTGGAACAGGCGGAGCTAATCTCTGCTCAAAAAAAAGGTCGTGAAAAAATCTATACGTTGCATAGGGAGCGTTTAAAGGAGATTGAAGATTGGCTCCAATACTTTCATTTATTTTGGGATAATAAATTGGCTCAGCTTCAAAGCATGGTTGAAGATCATTAAAGCAGAAAAAGAGCTGTCCTTTTGTCAGACAGCTCCTCATTTAAAAGAGATAAAATAATCCCCCATTAATGACTTCTATTTTAATTTTTGCTTCATATTGCTCCTCTAATGCTTTTCTTTCAATTTCATAACACTCTGGTTTATCTTCTATATCCTCATAAAAATAATCCAATACACGTTGATCACGTTGCCATCGTTTTTGTGCTTCCGTTGCCCAGGAATGGTCATCCTGCTCAATAATTGACTCAATTGTAGCTTTCAATCTTTCCAGTGCTCTGGCAGGCTTAATAATATATTGCACATGAAATACATTTTCTTCAGGTTCTATGTTAAAGTCCGAAGAACAAATCCTTTCATGAAAACCCTCCTTGATGACGCCCGTCAATAAATTAATGCCAAATGAGTAAAGCATTTCTTTTGTACGATCACAGCAATACGAAACTTTAAAGTTAACACCTAACCAGGGCGTTAAAATAACCTGCCCCATATCACGATCAACTTTTTCAAACAACTGAACATAAGCTCCTAGTTCCCTTGTAGCTAAAAATATCTGATTTAAACGTGGAGAGCCGTAATGAATAGCTTCCCCAAATAAATTACCAGCCATTGCTGTTTGATTTGTAATAAAGGTTACTTGCGCTGGGTTTGGTTCGCTATTCGTTGCTTCAACATATTGCCAATAAAATGGCCTATTCATAATTCTTTTATCTATGTCTATCGTTAATTGAACGGTTAGATAATGATTCTCTTCTCCTAAAATTGCACAGTCATTCTCCATAAAAAATTCCTTTAAATAGTGGTGAACTTGCTGTGGATACATAGCTGCACCTCCCTACCTTATACAGATTCTTTAAAGTTTGTTAAAATGGCATCTAAATCGCCAACCACCTTCTCGAACACATCAATTTTTGTATGAAGCAATTCCAAGATTTTCTCTTCAATTGTATGTTCAATGGCAAGATTATAAATATGGACATCATGCTCCTGTCCCAAACGATGGACACGACCAATACGTTGCTCTAGCTTCATTGGATTCCAAGGTAGATCATAGTTGATTACATGATGACAAAATTGAAGATTTATCCCCTCTCCACCTGCCTCGGTAGCGATGAGTACCTGTGCTCTTTCTTTAAATAGGTGCTTCATATAATCTCGTTTACTTTTATTAAACTTACCATTAAATAGCACACTTGATATGCCATTAGAATGTAAGTACCATTGCAAATAAATTTGCGTAGCACGATATTCTGTAAAAATAATAACCTTGTCATTTGCTTGTTTAACAATTTCCAAAGTCTTTTCCGCCTTTGAATTCACTTCCAAGGTCATTAATTTAGTAATAATTGCTTCTATTTCTTGTGGTTGTACATGGTCATCTAGCATATTCGTTAATGTTAATGCCGTAGCTTCCTTGCTACTACACATTTCTTTTTGCAACGTAATTAATGAAAATGACCCTGTGTTTTGAAGGTTGCCAAGCATTTCGTAAACTTCTCTTTCTTCGTCCGTAAATGTAATCGGTACAATTTGAACACGACGATTTGTCCAATCAATCCCCGTATCTTCCCTACGATTTCTTACCATTACCTGATTAACCAACTCTTTTAAATAATCATCATGTTCTAAATCATGCTTGCTAGCAGAGAAGGCCGATTGGAAGGCATCATAGTTACCAAGATGCCCAGGCTTTAATAAGGAGATTAAATAATACAATTCAAAGATATCATTTTGAATAGGTGTGGCAGTTAATAATAAGCAGAATTTTTTCTTTAAGCCTTGTACAAACTCGTAAATTTGTGTTTTATTATTTTTTAATTTATGTGCCTCATCAATAATTATCATGTCATAATCCTGCTCATAAATGCGCTCTCTATGTGGACTCTTTTTTGCCGTATCCATACTCATAATAAGGACATCATAGCGCTCTATCGGGCAATTTTTTTTATATGCGACGGCAGGAATATGAAATTTTATATTTAACTCTTCAATCCACTGATTAATTAAAGAAGCAGGTGCTAAAATTAATGCTCTTTTCACAAGACCTCGAATAAGGTATTCCTTTAAGATTAAGCCCGCTTCTATTGTTTTACCTAGCCCCACCTCATCAGCTAAAATAGCTTTCCCATTCATACGTTCAATAACTGTTTCAGCTGCTTCTAACTGGTGTTTCAAAGGTTGTAAATTAGGTAAGTACTTTGTAGCCTGCAATCCTGTAAAATCAGGAATTAGTTTCATTTTCACAATATCATAGTTCATCTTGTACAATGTCCAGCTATCCCATTTTTCAAGATGATTTAATCGATCGATAAAGCCCTCTTCCCACTCGGACGACCTTTCTATTTTCATGATCATCACCCCATGTCATTTTTTCTAGTTTAGGGTGTCCAAAAAAGGAAAAGCTATGTTATTTCTAGATGAAAAACACCTAATGAAAGTTATTTTTTCATTAGGTATTTGTTAATTCATATATTTACGGAATTGTTTTGGAGATTTTTTCAGCAAATTCTTTAATGATAAATGAGAGTTTCTCAGGTACATTTTAGATTTTTTGAGTTGACGAACATTTTTTTCTCTAATAGATAGACTCTTTATTAAAATGTTTCGCGATATCCATGACAATCATATTCTCTGTATAATTTTCTTATAAATACTCCATAATCAGCGTTATGTTTTCTTTTTTATATTGATAGTCCATCAGAAGTATTTCTTCTAAAATATACATCAAGACAAAAAGAAAGGAACACCAACAATATATTAGTGCTCCTAAAATCGATTATTTTAAACTTTCCTGTAATAGCTTACGATTACGTTGTTTGAAAATATCATTATGTGAGGAAACGATACCTCCCTCAGAAGCATCAGGTTGAATATACTTCTTCGCACTATTCACTGCATGAAGTGCATCATGAAAGGCTGCTGCAATTAAATGAATTTTACCATCATGGCTCAAAATATCACCCGCAGCATAAAGGCCTGGGATCGATGATTCACTATTAATCGTACCAGCGATAAAATAATCATTTTTGCGCTCAATGGCTAATGGACTATTATCTAACAATTCTTTATCACGCACATACCCATGACTAATAACAACTTCATCAACAGGAATTTCTGTTACAGTCCCAGTTTCATGATTTGTTAAAGCAATAGCTTTAATCATTCCTGCTTGATCGTCTGCAATCAGCTTAGTAATTTCAGAATTGAAATGGCATTCGATCGAACTATTTGCAAGCTCTGTAATTTGAGCCTCATGTGCAGACAATGTATCTTTTCGATAAGTTAAATAGACCTTGGATGCTACCTCCGTTAATTCTAATGCCCAGTCTACCGCTGTGTTACCACCACCAGAAATAATAACTGCCTTATCTTTAAATTTTTCATAGGATTTAATTGTGTAATTTAAATTAGATACTTCAAAGCGTTCAGCCCCCTCAATCTCAATTTTTTGAGGATTTAGGATGCCACCACCAATAGCAACGATAACTGTTTTGGAATAATGAATATTCCCTGACTCTGCTGCGATGACAAATATACCATCTTCATTTTTAGCAATGGACAGCACTTTTTCATTTGTATAAATAGAAGGATTAAAGGTTAAGGCTTGCTCAACTAATTGTTTAATTAGTTGCCCCCCTGATATAGGCGTTACACCTCCCACATCCCAAATCATTTTCTCTGGATAAACATGAATTTTACCGCCTAGCTGTGGTTGTGATTCAATTAGCTTGGTTTTCATTTCACGTAAACCACAATAAAAGCTTGAATATAAACCCGCTGGCCCACCACCAATAATGGTTACATCATACAATTCTTGTTCTAACAATTCCTAACACACCTTTCATTTGGTCATTACTATCTCAACAATTGGACTAGCTCATACTGCATAACAGCTCAATCGTAAATGTCTAAATGTAAATATTGCTTTGGAAAATCCTCCTTAACTCCATTATACGATAATGATAATCATTATCAAATAAAATTATAACAAATCATGATATTAATAACAGATGTGGTCACCTTTTATTAATATTTTCATTTATGTAATTAGTAAAAAAATAAATTTATGTATTTGTCCCTAAAAATTTTCATCATTATGCTTTTGCACTATTCATTCTAAAAGCAGATTATACGTTTTACTTACTTTTTGATACACTATTGGAAAAAAGATCGAGGGCACAATGAAAAGAAAAATTTTTATATTACATGAAATCTATGGAGTTAATCATTTTATTGAAGAACAAATACAAATATACAGCGATGAGGACACTGCCGTTTCCCTTATTTCACTTTATCCAGAAGGGCTTTCCTTTCCATATGACCAGGAAAAACAAGCCTATGACTTTTTCTTACAGACAGTTGGCTTTGATGCTCCTCTTGAGTTGCTTTCCCCAAAAATATTGGAGGCTTGTGAAAACTACAACGAGGTAATATTAATTGGATATAGTGTAGGTGCAACTTTAGCCTGGAGATTAACTACACTCCCCCTACACCGTGTCATTTGTGTATATGGCTCACGGATCCGCCAATACCTTGATAACATTCCATCTTGTCCAACTTTGGTTGTTTTACCTAGCCATGAAGATAGCTTTGATATTCAATCATTGAAGGATACTCTTGTAAGCATACCGAATGTTCAAATCAAACAATTTCAAGGCTTACATGGCTTTATGGATGCCTCTAACTCAAACTACTGTCAGTTGAGCCACTCGCAAGCACTCAACGACATTCAATACTTTTTACAAGCTAGCAAGCTATAGGAGGAATAAACGTGGAACAAAATATTGATATTCAGGTTGATCCATATATTGAAGCAGGCAATGTTATTTATCCAAGCTTCCATCTTTCTTTACAACCTGGCACGATTATAGGCATCTATACAGATGTTTCCAAAATACATACATTAATGCAATGGTTTATGAAAAGAGATGATACGTATACTTCTTTTCGTGAAAGCTCGTTATATGAGCGACTCACAGCGCGCGAGTATATCCAGTTCATTTTAAAGCTTTTTAACCGCCCAACTAATGAAACAGAGAACATATTGAAGCTTTTTAAACTTACTGAACAAAAAAACAATAGAATTAGTAAGCTTTCTAATAGTGAAAAACAGCGATTAAAACTATTGAATATGTACCTACATCCGGCATCTATTCAAATTTTAGAAGAACCCTTTCAAAATATAGATGAATTTTCAAAGCAAACTATCCAACAGTTATTAAAAAATCTCACAAAAGAGCATAAAATTATCATTTTGTTATCAAATAATCTAGAAGACTTAATGGTTGCAAGTACAACTATACATCGATTAGATGGGGCAGACTTACATCCTTTAGACGTAAAAGAGGGTAGCCTTGAGCAAGCTCCAAAGCCTCTTGAAGATGCACCAATTCGACTAGATAAAATCCCAACAAAGAAAAATGAAAAGATTATTTTATTTAATCCACCCGAAATTGATTATATTGAAAGTGTTGAAGGAGAAGTATCTATTTATGTAGCAGGTGAAGCTTATCCATGTACTCTATCGCTAAATGAGTTAGAGCAAAAATTGACACCATTCGGCTTTTTTAGAAGCCATCGTTCTTATATTGTGAACCTACAAAAGGTTCGAGAGATTATTACTTGGACACGCAATAGCTATAGCTTAGCACTCAACAGTACAGAAAAGACAGTTGTTCCACTGTCGAAAAATAAATTGGCAACTTTAAAGGAAATACTCGGAATTTAGTAGATTTCCCAGGAAATAATCGACTCCTGTCACCTTTAATAAAATTCCATTAAAGGTCCTTTTTCTGCCTTTCACATGATTTTTACTGTGAGCCTTACCCTTGTTGTTTATAGTGTAGACATCAACAACAAACAGGAGGTTACACATGAACGCAGTGATTGATGTGCAACATTTGAAAAAAACTTTTAATAATGAAACAGCATTACAGGATGTTTCCTTTACCATTAAAAAAGGGGAAATATTCGGCTTTCTTGGCCCAAGTGGTTCTGGTAAAACTACTACTATTAAAATATTAACCGCACAAACAGATAAATCGGCTGGTAATGTTCTATTATTTGGGCAGCATGCATCTGAAATGAAGCAAAGTCAAAATCGTAAACGTTTTGGTATTTTAACAGATAATAGTGGCTTGTATACGAGACTATCAATTGAAGAAAATTTAATACTTTATAGTAACTTATATCAGCTATCTCCATCTGCTGTAAAAGAAGCTTTGGACTTTGTCAATTTATATACAGAACGTAAAAAGAAGATCAGTCAGCTTTCCAAAGGAATGATTCAACGTGTTACACTTGCTCGTGCAATTATGCACAAGCCCGAATTATTATTTTTAGATGAGCCTACTTCTGCTTTGGACCCAGTAAATACCCAACATATATATAATGGCTTACGAAAATTAAATGCTATGGGTACAACAATTTTTTTAACAACACATGATATGAGCGAAGCAGAAATACTTTGTGATCGTGTTGCTTTCCTGCATAAAGGGAAAATCCGAGCAATCGGCGCTCCAAAAGATCTAAAAAAAGAATTTGGATCTGACACTATTACAGTAGAGCTTAAAAATGGTGAACAGGAAATTATAGAAAATGGTTCTCAAGATGCAGAGAAGTTATTTCAATGGATGCAATCCGATCAAGTTACACGTATCTATACAAACGAGCCAACACTAGGTGACATTTTTATGCAAATAACAGGGAGTGATTTAGTATGAATATTTCAATGACACGTATTCAAGCTATATTGATGAAGGATTATAAGGAATTCTCACGGAACTATGCCGTATCAACTATGGTATTACTACCACTTATAATGGCGTTTTTATATAATCGATTAGGTGCAAATACTATTAGCATGTATTTTCTACCAATTAACATGACATTTTCCATAGTGACTACTTACGTACAATGTAGTTTAATTGCAGAAGAAAAGGAAAAAAACACTCTTCGCAGTCTTATGCTCTCCCCTGCCTCACTTGGAGATATTTTAATTGGTAAAAGCCTGTTTGTTCTAATTGTTACAATTGTATCTGTAACAATGGCTATTTTTCTAGTTGGCTATGAACCTGCAAACCTTTTTATCTTAGCAATTGCATTATTGCTTTCTGCTGTGTTTTATATTGCTCTAGGTACAATATGCGGTTTATTTGCTAAATCTATTATGGAAGCATCTATTATTGTGTTGCCTGTAATGGTTATCTTCTCATTTGGACCTCTGGCCTTAGCTCTATCTTCGGCATACCCAATCTTAAAATTAGCTGAATGGCTACCAAGCTCACAGTTATTACTTTTAGCAGAGGCGTTAGAAGGTAAGTATTCTATGGCAGATGTTCTTATTCCTATGATTACGATAATTGTATGGTCTCTTCTTTCTTGGATTTTCGCAGCAATTATCTATAAAAAAAGAATGGTCGATTAAAGACCATTCTTTTCTTCAGTTAATAATTCCTTCTCCCGTTTTTCAATTTCCTCTAACGTATCTGCATACCATACACCGACAAATCTTGAAGGGACGGACTCCTCAAAATAATCACCATCATAGAAAGATAAAGGAAATAACATACCCTTTTCTATATATTTCTTAATTGTTTGATAGAAATGATCATTCTGTTGTGGGCTTTGTGATGAATAGGAGCTAAATTTATTGATGGGCTTTCCTAAAGCATCATGAAACATCAGCATTGAGGTTGAACCATTTTGGCGGAAATTTAAGTCTATTGCTTGAACATCACCAGCTTCCGTGACAATTAAATCAAAGCCTGCCACACCGACAAAGCCTTCCTCAACGCCACGTTCCATAATATGCTTTCCTACTTCAATTACTTTTTCGGGTACTTTCTCTACAATGATATTCCCTTCGTAAATGCCGTTATCATCCGTAATTTGCTGGGAAGCTCCTAAGTATTGAATCCCTAGCTCCTCTGAGTAAACAAATTGACAGCTATAGTTGTCCTTTGTCTGTAAAAGCTCCTCAATAATTATACTTTCAGTTCCTGTCATGCGAAATTGTCGTAAACCTTCCGTCAATTCATCTTTATTATGACAAATGGTAACGCCATATCCTCCCGAGGTTGGCGAATCATCACCAGGCTTTAATACTACAGGGGGCTGCCAATTTTTAATGGCATCTGAAAGTCTATACGTCTCCACATTTAGACGACTTGGCACATATTTACTATCGATTAAATGATCAATATAAGCTTTTGTATTCAACTCATTAAATTTCTCCGCATCCATCCAATAACATTGACGATCCATATGCTCCAGGTCATGTATATATTGACATACAATGGTCTTCCCTTCCTTACACCATGTTTGGATCTGTGCCAGATATTCCTCTTGAGTCTCATAACTATAAGGCTGTTCTACCCATGGTAATCCTGCTAATTGATGAAGCTCTTGCGCCTTTTCTGTTTGTGTTGCTCGATGTACTAGCACGGGGATATCAGCAATAGCAACTTCTCTTGAGGTTAAAGCATCTAGCTTATGAGGATCATCCATCATCCACGGATTATCGCTATACGGTGTTCTGGGTGTATACACAGCATTATCACCATAAATTTGTCTTAACGTGTATTTAGGTTTCAAGTAGATTACCCTCTTTCAATTTTTCGGTACTCTACTCTACCCTCCCCTTTATTTTTTGACACTTTTTATAAGAAAAAAGGGTTTTACGGGTTATATAAATCCCTTTTAATACCTATTAACATCCCAATTGCACTAATAGACTTTCTAAATGCTTTTTCACCTGTGGCCATTCTTCTATTGTAATGCTATACATAACGGTATGCCTAGTTGTCCCATCTTTGCGAATCATATGGTTACGCAATATTCCCTCTTTTGTAGCACCAATTCGCTCAATTGCCTGTTGAGAACGAATATTTTCATGATCCGTTTTTATTTGTACACGTTGTAAATGAAGATGCTCAAAAGAGTATCGTAATAGCAAATACTTACAATTAGTATTAATAGCTGTACGCCAGTATGCGGGTGTTAGCCATGTATAGCCAATTTCTAATCGCTGATGCTTGTCATCAATATCCATAAAACGTGTAGACCCGATAATGTCCCCTGATTGTTTATCCACAATCACAAATGGAAATTCTGTTTTTTCGTTTTTTGCCTTTAATGCGTTTTCCACAAATTTATTCACATCTTCCTTTTTTTCTATGGTTGTGGACATATGTGACCAAATTTCTGGATAACTTCCTGTCTCTAAAATTCCTGGTAAATCGCTCAATTCTAAAGGCTTTAGTTTAACCACTTCATTTTCTAATGTTATAAATTCCATTACACTTCACTCCTTTTTACTTATTTAACGGTAAAATTGATATGATATATATAACCAATTACTAAAAAATCAACCATACCAGAGGAGGAGGAAATTATCTGGAGCTCTCCATTATATTTACAGGCAATCTAGCGAAATACATTCAAATCTATGAAGAAATAAAGCATAAGATTATTACTAAAAAATTACTTGCTCATGAACAACTGCCTTCTAAACGAGCTCTCGCCCTAACATTGAATTTGAGTGTACACACGATAAAGGAAGCCTATGAGCAGTTACTTGCAGAAGGCTATATTTATAGTAAAGAGCGTTCTGGTTATTTTATTGCGCCCTTTGAATTTGATTGGCTACAGCAAGTACCCCGGCATGTATCTGTTCCAAGTAACAATATCCCTAACAATATACAATTTGATTTTACAAATGGACATGTGGATAACGAGGCTTTTCCCTATGCTGCTTGGCACAAGCTTATAAAAAAGCATTTTAATAGTAACAACTTATCAACAAGCCCTTGGGAGGGAGAGACAACTTTACGCACAGAGATTGCCCGCTATGTAGAGCGTTCTCGTGGGGTTAGCTGTGATGCTTCACAGGTATTTATATACAGTGGTACACAAAGCCAGCTTCAGGCTCTTTGTCATTTTCTTGGGTCTGCGATACGCGTTGGGTTAGAGGAGCCAGGATTTAAAAGAGTGCGTGCCGTTTTACAGCAATGTGGATTGTCCACAGAGGCGATTCCTGTGGACTATTCAGGGGTTACACTCCCTGCAACACCAATTCACATGTTATACACAACACCTGCTCATCAATTTCCATTAGGCATGATTATGACCATAGAAAGAAGAGTGGCATTGTTACAATGGGCTAACTCGAACGCGGGGCTTATTATTGAAGATGATTATGATTCCGAATTTCGTTATAAGGGGCTACCAATCCCGTCTTTAGCAAAAATGGATCAGCTTCAGCGTGTAATTTATTTCGGAACATTTTCGAAAACATTGCTTCCATCCTTACGCATTAGTTATATGATCCTTCCAAAGTCTTTAGTAGTGCCGTTTATGACTTTTCATTCTGAGCAAAAATCGGTTGTCTCCAAAGTAGACCAACTTGTCTTAGCAGACTTTCTTGCACAAGGTCTATTCGATAAGCATTTGGCAAAAATGCGAACAATCTATCGTAAAAAACAACAAGCATTATTGACCGCCATCTCTTCAAATTTTTCAAATGAATTTCAAGTAATCGGTGAAAAATCCGGACTTCATATAGTCATCAAGCTACCACAACATCTCACCGAAAGTAGCGCGATCCAGCTTGCTCAAGAGGTAGGGGTTCAAGTCTATCCATGCTCTACCTCCTATCAGAATGGAACAAATGAAACCATGATCATTATAGGGTATGGTGGACTGACGCTTCAGCAAATAAATGAAGGAATTGCACTCCTGGCGTCCGTTTGGCAATAGCATGTGATTCATTAGTTTGTCGAAATCTCATTTAAATAAAGCGAAACTTTATATAGTTTTTTTCGTATTTAAAGTTAAATGGACACATAAGGGGATAAGACAATAATGGAGAATCGAGAGTTATTAGAGCAGCATTTACAAGAGATTCAAGTGTGGGAAAAAGATCAAAAAGATTTATGGTTTTGGGAGAAATTAGGGAGAATACCATTTAAATTATTAGATAAAATGACACCTGCCTTTCTCCAAAATAAAATTGCTTTATTGGTAGATGAACTAGGCAATTATATTCAGTCCGGTGGAAAGTATTTAATCAATGAACAAGCCATGATACAAAAAATTCGTGACCATTCTTCCACTCAGCATATTATAACTATATCTGATATTGGTCAGATTCCTTTAGAGGACATGATCTCCCTCAGTGACAAATTACAAAATGAACGTGTGAAATTTGCTACTGTACAAGGAGCCTCTACTGGCTTTGGAGGCATCTTTACTTTAGCTATTGATATTCCAATGATTTTAGGGACTGCACTAAAAACTTTGCAAGAAATAGCAATTATTCATGGCTATGATCCGAACGATAAAATGGAACGTATTTTTATTGTAAAATGTCTACAATTTACCTCTGCTGATATTGTTGGTAAAGAAGCAATCTTACAGGAGCTTTCTACTATGAATAGCTCAAAAAAGGCTTCAGATAACATGATTTCTCAGCTTCAAGGATGGCAGGAGGTATTTTACACATATCGTGATCAGCTAGGCTGGAAAAAGCTGTTTCAAATGATCCCTATTGCAGGGATGGTTTTTGGAGCCTATGCTAATAAAGGCATGATTCAGGATGTAGCCGAAACTGGTATTATGCTTTATCGTAAAAGACGTATTTATGAAAAACTTACTGAACTAGATTGTTGATCGACAAAAGATGACACTCCAAATATGGGTGTCATCTTTTTTGTGCTTTATATTTTAATAAGTATTTTTCCTTGGTGCTGACGACTTTCCATAAATTCATGAGCCTTTTTCATTTCCTCTAAGGCAAATATTTTAGCAATTGGCACCTGAAAACTGTCTTCGTTTACTAAAGAGAAAATATCCTGCGCCACCTGTTGTAACAGTTCTGGCTTCAAAGCTCTTGTCGTACCTAAGCTAAATCCTTTTATATTGCGGCAGCTATTGTGTAAATCTGCTGTTTTTATATTTCCTGCTCTTCCTCCACTATTCCCGAATTGGACAAGAGTGCCATAAGGCGCTAAACAAGTTAAACTCTCCTCGGTGATAGCTCCTGCAATAGAATCGTACACAATATCAACACCCTGACCCTTTGTAAGTTCATTGACATTTGTACTAAATTGATCATATGTAAGTACATGATCCGCACCAAGCTCATAAACAATTGGGGCTTTTTCTAAATTACTCACCGTACCTATAATCTGTTTAGCTCCGAGCCTTTTGGCCATTTGGACAAGCATTGTCCCTACCCCACCAGAAGCAGCATGAATTAAGACGGCATCCTGCTGACCAATGGCCGCTATTTGATGTGTTAACATATATGATAAAAATAAAACTGTCGGTACAGCTGCTACCTTCTCGATTGGTACCCGACTAGGAATTTTAAAAACTAGTTGTTCCTTTGCTACTACAAATTCTGCATAAGCACCGTTTTTCGGGAATGCGATAACTTGGTCACCCTTTTGAAAACCACTGCTATCATTAAAAACTTCTTCAATTACCCCTGCAACATCTAAACCAAGAACCATCGGAAAATTTGCTTTAGCTTTATTACCTGTGCGATTTTTAATATCTGCAAAATTTACGCTTGTATGGGTTGTCCTTATTAAGACTTCACCCTCAGAAATAGTCGGTTTTGGACAATCAATAAAAGTTAAAACATCCGATGTACCAAATTCATTGATAATAATAGCCTTCATAAATTTCTCCCTCCTTGCTATGGTAAAATTATATACTATATATAGAAATGATGGAGGAATATTCATGAAAATCAAACCTAAGCACGCCATGTACAATGGTATATCCTACAATTTTTTTGATGGAACAAGCGATAAGGTATGTTTTATGCTCTCTGGCACGGGCTATACCTATGATAAACCTATACTTTATTATTCTACAGCATTACTGTTAGAACTTGGCTATGATGTCGTCCAAATCAATTATACATTTGAGCAACAGCAATTCGAACAGGACTCCCAAGCCATATCAAAAATGGTCTATCGTGTTGCCAACCCTATTGTAGAAAATAGCTTGCAATCAAAGCCTTATAGAGAAGTCGTTTATCTAGGAAAATCTTTAGGTACTATGCCTATTGTCGATTATTATATGCAGCAGACTCCTTCTATTCCTGCTCGTTATGTACTTTTCACCCCATTACTTTCTCTTCAACATACAATGACAAATCTATTAGACAAACATGCATTTTTGGCAATTGGTACAGCGGACCCTCATTATTCACAGGAGAAGCTAGCGCAACTTGCTACCCTTCAGCTTGCTGTTTTTGAGGACCTTAATCATTCACTTGAAATTCCTTTGAATGCTGTTTTATCCATACAGCACTGCCAATCGCTAATAACACAATTAAAAATCTTCCTACAAAATAATTAGTAATATTTTTATAGTACTATTTACCAAAATCGTGTACATATGCTACACTAGCAAAAATACATTGAAGAGAAGAGTAAATAAGGCTGTTCTTCCCAGAGAGCTCGGATTGCTGAAAACGAGTAAGAACGAATTATTGAAACAAGCCTCGGAGTAGCGCATTGGATTTTGTTTGAATGATGGTGCGACGGGAACTCCCGTTATAGAGTTACAGTATAAGCATAGGCTCTATGCCGTACTGAAAAGGCTATTATGGTGACATAATAGTGAACTAGGGTGGCACCACGTGAGTATATAAATTCTACAACCTCGTCCCTAAGACTAATCGTCTTGGAGGTGGGGTTTTTTATTTTGCAAATCGTCACTTTGCTTAAGGAGGAATTTATATGAGAAAAGCTTTAGAAAGCTGGCGTTATCCTGCCATCCTATTATGTAGTATTGGTGTTTCAAGTGTTGGCGAATGGATTTATTTTATCGCCTTAAATTTAGTTGTGTTAAACCTCACAGAATCTGCTCTGGCTGTCTCTGGATTGTATATTGTAAGAGCGATCTCTTCCTTGTTCACTAATTTTTGGTCAGGAAGCCTAATCGATCGTTTTAATAAGAAAAAGCTAATGATTTTTCTAAATATGGTTCAATCTATACTCATTGTCATACTCCCCTGCTTTTCAAGCCTTTTGTGGATGTATGTCCTTGTTTTTCTCATTACAGTAGCTAGCTCTATGTATCAGCCTACATCTATGACTTATATCACTAAGTTAATTCCTGTCGAACAAAGGAAACGTTTTAATGCATTACGCAGCTTACTCGACTCTGGTGCATTTCTAACTGGGCCAGCAATCGCAGGTTTCTTGTTCACAGTCGGAACACCCTATATGGCCATATATTTAAACGCGATTGCTTTATTTCTATCAGCCTGTATAACGTTCAAAATGCCGAACATTGAAGCCCTTGAAAAATTTATGAATCGTACAGAAAAAGCATCCCTTTTTCGAGTATTGCTTCAGGATTGGCAAATGGTCATACGCTTTAGCTTAAAAAATTCCTATGTTATGGTAGTCTATTTGTTGTTTAGTGCTATCATCATCTTGATGACAGCTACTGATTCTTTGGAGGCTGCCTTTGCAACACAGATATTAGCTTTATCGGAAGGAGAATATGGGATTTTAGTCAGTATCGCAGGGGTAGGTGTTTTATTTGGCTCGCTAACCAACTCTGTTATTGTTGAAAAAATACCAACTTCTTGGTTAATAGGTATGGGGTCTCTCGTAACAGCACTGGGCTATTTAATATTTACCTCATCCTTTTCCTTTCTTATAGCTGCTATAGGTTGCTTTGTATTATCCTTTGCAACTGCCTTTGCGAATACAGGATTTTATACATTTTATCAAAATAATATTCCCTCTGAGAGCATGGGTCGTATAGGAAGTATTTATGGATTTTTTGAAGCACTTTTTATTATTATTTTTACTACTATTTTTGGGATTTTCGCTGAATGGATTACTATACGCTCAGTTGTCATTAGTGCATCCTTTATGATGGCATTTGTAGCTGTCATTCTACTATGGCTAAATATAAAACCTTCGAAAAGCCACTATTATAAAAGGTTGATAAGTAGCAAGCAACAGTAATCTCACTTTTCATATAAAAATTAACCATCTAATGTCTACTAATTACTGACATCAGATGGTTTTTATCGTAATAAGCAATCTTATATATACCCTAATTCAAAGGATAGCTGCTGTGCAGTTTTAAGGACTTCCTGTGTTATACTTTCTAATTTTTCAGCATCTGTATCATATTCAAAGCACTCTGCACTAATGGCTGCAATTATTTGTTTATTTGAATCAAATATAGGTGCTGCTATGGATACTGTCCCCTTTGTTTTTTCTCCAACGCTTATGGCAAAGCCTTTTTCTCTTACATCATTGAGGCTCTCTATCAATTTTTCTTTCTCAGGCTCCTCAAGTTGTTGGAAAAATTGTTGCTGTACATCGCTTTTAGAAAACGCAAGTAATACTTTATTTGGAGCTCCTATAGGATATGGAATTTTTTCACCAATCATATCAATAATACGGACATTTTTAGGACTATCAATTCGATCAATAATAATGGATGCAAACTGTTTAGCAATACTTAAATAGATTGTTTCTCGAACATCATATGCAAGGTTTTCTAATAGAGGATGCGCTTTTTCTCTAATATCCGTCTCATGATACATTTTCATGCCTAGTTGCAGCCATGTATACCCCAATCGAAATTCTTTTTTATTCTCATTTCTCTCTACTAAATCAAAACTTTCTAATGTATATAATAATCTGTAAATTGTGCTAGTAGGCAAGTCTGTTTCATTAAAAATTTCTTGCACAGTAAAAAAACGCTTCGGATGCTTCGCCAGTATATTTATAACTAACATTGCTCTTTCGATTGATTGAATCATTACAATTACTCCCTTTCATTTCCCCATATGATCACTATCTTAAGGTTTTTATAGATCCATTTAGCTTTTACTAGGATCATTATGAAATTAAAATTCATGCAAATTATCAAATTTTTATGTACCTTCAATTTTTTACATGTAGCCCTGCTTTTAAATGTAGTTTCATTTTATTTTAACTAATTTTTATGCATATAAATAGATGCTACATGAAATATATACATAGTTCCACTCAATTAGCGCAGAAAATTACGAGTATTCACAAAAATTCAAATTGACAATTTGTTGTTTTGCATTTACGATGAATTTATATTCCACTATGTAGATTTAATTTCATATAGTGAAAAATATATAACGGTAAAAATATGTATTTCTCTACTAATTATTTATTTATATCATCTTAAAAATAAAAAATTTTTCTATAAAAGGAGAAAAAATCATGAATACTTTTATGTGGGATACACCCGAAAAACTACGTGCCCTATTATGTGAACTTGTGAGCTGGGAAAGCCGAACATTAACGGAGGGTGAAAATAAATTTGCCTTTCGACTAAAAGATAAATTGTTAACGCTTCCATATTTTGAGAAGCACCCAGACTTGATTGAATTACATGATGCAGGACTTGGCAGAAATGCAGTGACAGCCTTCTATAAGCATCAAACCGCAACTGAAACCGTTGTGTTAATCAGTCACTTCGATACCGTGCATACGGAGGAATATGGTGAACTAGAGCCGTTAGCCTTTTCTCCAGAAGAACTAACGAAAAAGCTAATGGAACCTAAATACCTAAAAGATTTACCAGAGGCAGCTCGCATTGATTTGGCGTCTGGGAATTATTTATTTGGACGCGGCACAATGGATATGAAAATGGGTCTTGCCTTACACATGCAGTTGATTGAAAAGGCAAGCTTTGAGCAATGGCCGATTAATTTAATTTTAACAACGGTTCCTGATGAGGAAGTCAACTCTGCTGGTATGAGAGCGGCTGTTGTGGAACTGGTGAGACTGCGGGAACAGCATGGCTTAACCTATAAATTATTTTTAAATAGTGAGCCATCGTTTTCACAAGGGCCTTCGGATACGAATGAATATATTTATTCAGGTACAATTGGTAAAATCATGCCTGCTGCTTTGTTCTATGGAAAAGAGACACATGTTGGCGAGCCATTAAAAGGGATGACGGCTCCCTTTATCGCTTCCTATATGACACAGCATATGGAGTGGAATCCCCTTTTCCGTGAAACAGATTTAGGCGAAAGCACACCATTACCCGTCTCTCTACAATTAAAAGATTTAAAAATGGAGTATTCTACACAAACACCATACCGTGCGGCGGCACTTTACAATGTCTTTTTGTTAAAACGTACAGCGGCTGAGGTGATGGCTATTTTTGAGGAAGTTGCGTTACAGGCAATGGCTGCTTGCAATGCGCACTATCAGGACATTTGTACACGCGAAAATGTTCAGGGTGTGGGCATGGTAAAGGTCTTACGCTACGAGGCATTATTGGAGCATGCGATCCATAAGTTAGGAGCTGAGGAAGTACAAGCGATTAAGCACCAGGTTCAGCAGCATCCTGCATGGGATGATCGTGAAAAATCCATTCGTATTGTGGATCAGCTCATGATTCGCTGTCAGGAATTAGCACCTGCCACAGTTCTGTTATATGCACCGCCTTACTATCCAGCCATTAATTCATCCAACCATCCATTAGTGAAACAGTCGATTGAATTAATGAAGCAAACAGCTCAAACATTTGATATTGAGGTGGAGCAGATCCACTACTTTAACGGAATTTGTGATTTAAGCTATGTCAATTATTCAGATGCATCCAATGAGTGGCTAGCATTTGAACGGAACACACCTGTATGGGGCGATACGTATCATATTCCATTCAAAGAGATGGCGGCATTACAAGGTCCTGTCTTAAATGTCGGTCCATTTGGTAAGGATGCCCATCAAAAAACAGAGCGATTGCATGTGGATAGTGCGTTTAAAGAAATGCCTATTATGATTGATACATTGATTAAAAGTTTATTTTAAATAAAAGAAACTTCATTCAAAATAGCTTTCATATCCTCTCATTTAAATTGTTACCTAATAATCTAAGATGACAGAGTACAAAATAGAAAGAGGTTGTTATATGGATTTTGCCGCTTTAACAGGTAAAATAGCAGGGATTATCTGGAGTAACGCATTAGTTTATCTTTGCTTAGGAGCTGGCGTTTACTTTTCGCTTATTATGAGGTTTCCACAGCTGCGTCTCTTCAAAGATATGATTAAACAATTATTTAATAGAAAAACTTCGGCAAATGGCGTTTCATCTTTTCAAAGCTTTGCAATGGCATTGGGTGGACGTGTCGGAATTGGGAATATAGCTGGTGTAGCTACTGCAATTTATTTTGGAGGACCAGGGGCTATCTTTTGGATGTGGGTCATAGCCTTTTTAGGAGCTGGTGCTGCCTATATTGAGTCCTCGTTAGCCCAGGTTTGGAAACAAGAAATCGCAGGAGAGTATCGTGGAGGGCCAGCATACTATATTGAGAAAGGGTTAAAAAATAAGCCATTTGCTATATTATTTGCTATCGCTACAATTATAGCAACTGGTTTCACTGGTTCAGGTGTTCAAGCCTTTAATATTGCTGATTCAACAAAAAATGCCTTCGGGATTTCACCAATAATTACAGGTATTATTGTTTCTGCAATATTTGGATTTGCTATTTTTGGTGGTATTAAAAGGGTTGGAAAAGTTGCTGAATATGCTGTACCGTTTATGGCAACTGCTTACATACTTCTTGCATTCATTATTTTATTGATCAATATAAAAGATGTACCTGCAATATTTGCTTTAATTTTCAGCTCTGCCTTTAATTTAAATGCTGCATTTGGTGCTGTTTTTGGAAATGCAATTATGTGGGGAGTAAAAAGAGGGGCTTATTCAAATGAAGCAGGTCAAGGTACTGGGGCACAGGCAGCTGGTACCGCAGAAGTATCTCATCCTGCTAAACAAGGGCTTGTCCAAGCATTCTCGGTCTATGTAGATACACTACTTGTTTGTACAGCTACAGCCATTATGATCATCTCCACAGGCAGTTACAATATTGCCCATCCTAATGGGGGATTTTTGGTTGAGAATCTACCAGGAGTTGAAGCAGGTACTGCATTTGCACAAGAAGCAATTAACTCATTCATTCCTGGTTTAGGAAGTCCTTTTGTTGCTATCGCAGTATTTTTCTTTGCAATAACTACTATGCTTGCTTTTGGGGTATACACGGAAAGTAATGTTGCTTACTTATTTAGAAACAATAAAAACTTTGCTACTATTGCTATTGTCGTAAAAGTACTACTAGTTATCTCTATCTTTTTTGGAACGATTCGTTCCTCAGCAACTGCTTGGAATCTTGCTGATATTGGTGTAGGTATACTTGCATGGTTAAACCTAATTGCTATTATTTTATTAACAAAGCCAGGTATAGCTACATTAAGAGATTATGAAGAGCAAAAGAAGTTGGGGCTTGACCCAGTCTTTATTCCCGAAAGATGTGGAATTAAAGATGCAGAATTGTGGAATGAAATAACTGAAAAAAACTATCCAGATCAATTAGCCGCATTAAAAGAAAAAGTTGGCGACTTGAAATAATTAAATGAACCCTGTAGTAGTCACTAAGAAGTTGAAAAGTTGCTGCTATGCAGGGTTCTTGCTTTTTAAATTTCCATAGAATGAAGTTAAAATCTCTATCTTTCAGTTGGGAAATGCTTTACTTGATCAACTGCCTCTAATAATTTTTTTGTTACAATTTCTGATTCATCAATATGGCTTGTTAGAACGCGATTTGTTTCATCAAATAAAGCTGTCGTCCTATTAAATTTATGTATAACATCTTCGTTTGATAGCTTCTGATCTTTAATTGAAGCTAATAGCTCATTTATTCCCGTTTGAACATTTGTCATAATGTGCAGTAATTGATCAATTTTTACTGATGTTTTAGCACTTTTATCAATGCCTTCCGTTACTAGCTGCATGTTATTTTTATTATCCTCGTAAGCAAGTCCAATTTGTTCTTCGATTTTCTTTGTTAAATTAGCAATATCTTCTGTGCTTGTTTTCGTATTTTCAGCTAATTTGCGAACTTCCTCGGCAACAACCGAAAAGCCTTTACCATGCTCCCCTGCTCTTGCTGCCTCAATAGATGCATTCAAAGCTAGTAAATTGGTTTGATTTGATATTTCTCCAATTACATTTACAATTTCAGCTATTTGCTTTGAGCGCTCACTTAAATTACTCATGCTTAAAGACGTTTTTTGAGACTGCTCTCCCAACGCATCAATCAAATGCTCTACTTCCTGAACAGCCTGCTTGCTTTCAACCGATAATGTCATCATTTGATCCGAGGAAGAGATTAATAAATTGCCTTTATCTAGGGCATTTTCAGAAATTTTATTGGAGTGAATTGTGCTATCCTCAACTTTATTAAACTCTCCTACAATATCTGCGACCATTTCTCCTAAAATAGTATGCTGGTCATTTACCTTGTTATGTTGTTCAATAGTTTCAATGATTTCCTTATGTAACTCATTTAAAAAAATTTGAAATTCATGATCTTTCTTATCCAGCTTTGCATTCAGTTCATCAATTTTAGCCTTAAATTGCTCTATATCTACTTTTTTTGTTTGGAACATTGTTAACACAGCCATCACCTCAGAAAATAGAATATTGAATATGTATTTATTTTACTGGATTTAAAGTAATTAATATACATCTTTAGAAAAAAACAAACACTCACTACTAACAACGACATAGCGTGATAGTAGTGAGTGTTTTGTTTTTTAATAGGCTAAACCAAATAAAGCTTTAATATGTGTTAAGTAACGAATATTAGAAGCTTCTTTCATTAATGTTGCAGGAAGGCCTTTAAGCTCTGTGTTGCTCGCACCAATTGTAGCAACAGCATCTTTACGACCTAAGCTTGCAAGTGTGCCAGAGTTTACAGCTGAGAATGCTTTCATGTCTTGGTTTTTGTATTGTGCAAATACATTATAACCAGCACATTCACCCATTTGCCATGCAACTTGTGCTGTTGGAGCGTATAGTGGACGACCTCCATCAGCTGGTAGTGCAACAGATGCATCACCAATAACAAAGACATCTTCGTGTGACGTAGATTGTAAGAATTCATTAATAGTTGCTTTTCCACGATCAGCAGCTAGACCTGATTCGCCTACGATTGGAAGTGGAGCTACCCCACCTGTCCAAACAAGTGTATTTGCAACAATTGGTTCACGGTCTTTTAAAGAAATAACGTTGCCGTCAACACCTGTTACTGGTGTACCTGTAATAAATTCTACGCCACGTTTAGTTAAGCTTTCAGTAGCGCGTTGGATAAGTGTATCTGGAAGAACTGGCAAGATTTTCGGACCAGCTTCAACAAGTTTAATTTTAAGGTCAGCAAAATTAACACCATGTTTTGCAGCGATTTTCGGGAAGTTGTCCACGATTTCACCAACAAGCTCAACACCTGTTAAACCGCCACCACCAATAACGATTGTTGCATCTGCTTCATCTTTAGATTGTGCATATGCTTTAATGCGGTCTTCAATATGTTTGTTGATTTTATTGGCATCATTTACTGATTTCAGAACCATAGAGTTTTCTTCTAATCCTGGGATACCAAAGAATCCAGTTTGGCTACCTAAAGATACTACAAGTGTGTCATAAGTTAATGTATAACCATTATCTAAATCAACTTTTTTAGTATCTACATTAAATTTTGATACTTTCGCAATGTGTAGGTCGATATCTAAACCTTTAAAGATTTTTTTAAGTGGTAATGCAACAGCACCTTCTGCAATTGTACCACCAGCTAAACGGTGAAGCTCAGTGATAATTTGGTGTGTTGGGAATTGGTTTACTACAGTAATTTTAGCTTCATCAGCTGATAGATACTTACGTGCTGTTAATGCAGTTAAAACGCCAGCGTAACCTGCACCTAAGATGACGATTTCTTTTGACATGATTAATTAATCCTCCGTCCTTACGAATTGAATTTACCTTGAGTCTTATTTGGCTTTGCGTTCTGAGCTTACTTGTAAGAAAGCATTAACAAAACGGAAAACATTTTGAACTTGAGGGTCTTTTAACATTTTCACAAGACCGAATAAACCAATTACTTCATGGCTTTCAGATGCACGGTCTTTCGCTTCAATTGCAGTTGCTGCAAGGTTTTTCGCAGAGCCCACTACAGGACCAGCGATTTCTGTTACCGCTCCAACAGTATCGTTTTTAAGCACTTCGTCTGTTGCAACAGCTTGAGCAAACTCATATGATTTCGTTAATAATGTCATCATTTCAGTTAACTTTGGTAATTGCTCAACTAAAGTTGTTAGTGATTCTTGAACTTCAGGCTTTAATAATTGATCTAGTACATCTAATTGCTCTTTACTCACAGTTACTTGTTCAGCCTGTGTTTGGTTATTCGTTTCTGACATTTTGAACTCTCCTTTGCCATCACTAGTACTATTTTTTATTGCTTACATGTAAAAAAGACCATTAAGGTAAAACTTAACAGTCGTTACAGCGTATATCTTACACAATCACCAGTCACAAGGGCTGGATAGCGATTCGTATGACTTGTTATTACAATGTTTACTTTAAATCGCAAAAAGCGCATCATAATACCATCCTTATCTTGTCTTGGTGACATTACAACCTTCATTATAAGACTGTTTGTACATTATTTCAATGAGCTATATCACAATTTCGACAATCTTTTCAAAATTCATTGATTTCATCAACTAT
The DNA here is from genome assembly GCF_003367505.1 of Lysinibacillus capsici. GTDB lineage: Bacteria > Bacillota > Bacilli > Bacillales_A > Planococcaceae > Lysinibacillus > Lysinibacillus capsici. Next base: position 58,731 of record NZ_PXXX01000014.1, on the reverse strand, counting down.
TAACTGTCTTGCTATAATAAATTTTCCAACGCATCATAATTTTTTTTTTGATAATTCCTTTTCCTGTCATCTCTATATCCCCTTCTCTTTGGAAAGCAGATAAACGACAGCTTTAGGTTTCTCTAGTAATATTCAATAAGGACGCTATATCTTTTTTGTTAGTGTCAATAGAAATGTATCCCTCTTGGCTAACAAAGTAGATTTTAGAATATAGGAGCTTTTTTTATTTTAATTTAATGACAATAACACGAACGTCTGTAACTGCTTCTAAGCTGTGCTTTTCAGATGGTTTTAAAGTTAAAATTGTATCTTGTGTTAAAATTTCTTCCACACCTTCAACAATAAAGCGAACTTCACCAAATTGAACAATAATTAGCACTTCATTGTCCGCACGATGCCCAGGAATTTTTTCACCTGCACGCAATTGAATGTTCAAAATATCTGCACCAGCGATACTCCCTAATTTACCAATATGTTTTGTCTTTTCTTCTAGCATTGCTTGGATTGGTATAATTGTCATTGTCATTCCTCCATTACACTGTTTTTATGCTATTATAGGTTCTTTTGATTTACGATGTTCCACTACTTTTTAGGCCACACCCCCACTATAATGAAGAATCACTCTGATTGTCTGTGACTTACATCACTAAAAAAGAAGTATCCCAAATGAATGAGATAACTCCTTTTACAAACCTATTTTGGTTAACGTTTTTCAACAGAAAGCCAGAAGAAATTTGTTACTTCCTTTGCCGTCACATCTACTGAGCCTAGCAAAGTTTTACCATCCCCATCTTTAAAATACCCTACAGTCATCAATGCCATAAAGTTATGAGCGAAAAACTTTGCATTTCCTTTTCGAATTGTGCCCTTTTCCATCTCTTTTTGCATAGCATGCTCTATTGTTTGATACATACCATTTTCGGATGCTTGAACATGTCTCAGCTGCGATTCCGATAAATTAATGGTAGCCTCTTTCATAAAATTTTTCATATCAATATCGATAGTGGCTGATAAATGAACCTCAACGAGCTGTTCGAGTCGTTCTTTAAATGGTTTAGGCTGCTCTAAAATTTGTAGAATAGATAGCTTGATACGATCCATCATAGCGATTAAAGCAGATGTATATAAATCCCCTTTAGTTGGGTAGTAGTAATAGACAGTCGCCTTTGTTACGTTACAAGCCTTTGCTACATCATCCATTGAAATATTTTTGTAGCCCTCTTTAATAAAAAGTCTTGTGGCCGTTTCAAGGACAATATCTTTTGTAGGTTTCGCATTTTCATCATGGCGAGGTCTCCCGAGAACACGCGGTGATTGTTTCAACAAGTTCGCCTCCTTAATTAAGCATTCTTTTTACGCATATTATAACATATTAATATTTATGGATTGATTAATTAACCTTCTAGTATATATAATTAAATCACTTACATGAAATGGAGGTCTTTTGATGAAAAAACATCCACTTGAGCAATGGGGCTCAATGGTTGCAAGTAAAAAGGGAAGATTATTAGCACTAGCTTTTTGGGTGCTATTAGTAGTTGTATTCTCATTTGCTTGGCCACAAATCAATAGTATAGAAAGTGAGTCAGGCAAAAACTTACCTAATACCAAAATGTCTGAGCAAGCTGCGTCCATTATTGCAGAGCAATTTCCTAATGATGCTGGAACACCTCTATTGTTGGTGTGGCATCGTGAAAATGGCTTAACACCTGATGATTTTTCGGCTATACAAGGTGTATACAACGAGCTGCAAGCAAAGCCCTTAGCCCATCAAACAATGGTTCCACCATTTGATCAAATGCCACCTCAGGCTTTAATGGCTTCCGCTTCTGAAAATGGTACAACAATTGTTACACCTGTGTTTTTTGAAAAAGGTGTCGCAACAGATATGCTACAGGATAGTTTAGATAAGCTGACAAAAATAATGGAAGGCTATCAAGTCCAATTAGATGATAAATTATCAAGCGATGCACTCCATGTGCGCTATTCTGGACCAGTGGGAATTGCCACTGATGCTGTCAGTTTATTTTCACAAGCAGATGTGAAGCTATTGATCGCAACTGTATTACTCGTTTTAGTATTACTTATTATTATTTATCGTTCTCCATTGCTAGCTATTATTCCTTTAATTGTTGTAGGGCTTGCCTATGGTGTGATTAGCCCGACACTTGGTTTTTTTGCTGAACAGGGATGGATAGATAAAGATTCACAGGCAGTCTCCATTATGACTGTTTTACTATTTGGTGCAGGTACTGACTATTGTTTATTTTTAATTTCAAAATATAGAGAAATACTCTTTGATGTTGAGGATAAGACGGTCGCAATGAAGCTAGCTGTTAAAGAATCGGGTGGTGCTATTTTAATGAGTGCCCTAACAGTAGTTATAGGTTTAGCGACCCTTAGTCTTGCCCATTATGGCGCATTTCAACGCTTTGCCGTACCATTTAGTTTTGGTGTGCTTGTCATGGGGGTCGCAGCACTTGTTGTCCTACCAGCAATTCTTGTCCTTATTGGGCGAGTAGCGTTCTTCCCCTTCACTCCTCGAACGGAGGAAATGGCCAAGAAAAAGGGCAAGAAACAGCATAAGCCTTCACATAAGGTTAGTCATAAAATTGGTCATTTTGTTACCCATAAACCTTGGGTCGTTATCGCTGTAACTGTAATCTTACTTGGAGGGTTGGCGGCATTTGTTCCGCGAATTCAATATACATTTGATTTGCTTTCATCCTTCCCAAAAGATATGCCGTCTAGAGAAGGATTTACATTAATAGAAGAGAATTTTTCGCCTGGAGAACTAGCACCTGTTCAATTAGTAATAGACACAGAAGGTACTGATATCAATATCCAGCAACAACTTGAAGCTATCTCTTATATTGATAGTGTGGCAGATGTACAAATTGGCGAAAAAAATAAGAATATACACTTGTATGAACTCAATTTCGATGCCAACCCTTATGCACAGGAGTCATTAGCTCATATTCCTGAACTACAAAAAGAGGTTATTAAAATACTAGAGGCACAAGGTCTCAACAACGCTGATAAACATGTTTGGCTTGGTGGAGAAACAGCTAGTCAATATGATACACAACAAATAACTAAGCGAGATGAAACAGTAATCATGCCAACCATGATTGCCTTAATCGCATTATTATTATTTGTCTATTTACGTTCTATTACAGCAACTGTTTATCTATTAGCGACTGTTATTATTTCTTATTTTGGGGCATTAGGCGCTGGATGGTTAATCTTACATCATATCATGGGGGCCGAGGCAATTTCTGGTGCTATTCCATTGTATGCTTTTGTGTTCTTAGTTGCTCTCGGAGAGGATTATAATATCTTTATGATTTCAGAGATTTGGAAAAAGCGCAAAACCACTGACCATTTAACAGCTGTAGAAGAAGGTGTTGTCCGAACAGGAAGCGTTATTACATCTGCTGGACTCATCCTAGCAGGTACATTTGCGGTGCTGGCAACATTACCGATTCAAGTGCTTGTTCAATTTGGTGTTGTGACAGCCATTGGTGTATTGCTCGATACATTTATTGTAAGACCATTACTTGTACCAGCCATCACAACAGTACTAGGTAAATATGCTTTCTGGCCAGGTAAGTTATTTAAAAAAGATGCCTAAATAGATAACACGGACATTAGCTAGGTATGATTGTCATACTTGCTCATGTCCGTGTTTTTTATATTAATACTATAAGCATTTCATCATATAATTATAGTAAATTGACCTTATTACATTCTATTTAAATAAGGAGTGGCATGCATGGATCTTCAAAAATTACAGAAACGTTTCCCATTATTAAGCCCCTTCTCAGGTAAAACTGATGGAAATTATGTATTTAATTTTGACAATCAGCTTTACGAAATTCCCATACACACAATGACACAAAATGAATATGAGCTATTGCGAATATTCTCAGGCCCCACTGTTTTATACGATAACTATGATATGATTTGGCTTGATTATTTTACAGATAAAACAGATATTGCTCCAACTAATCTTCCTATGCATCGTTTGTTATTTCTTCACTTTGATAAAGACTTTTCAACACCTACATTATTGCGTTCAGTCTTCGAAGCTTTACTTGGGAAGGATATTATACTGCTATCGCTTCAGCCACAATTATTTGGCATAATCGAGTGTATCGACTACAATGAGGAGTTTTTAGATTTGACTCATTATGTTAATCCTATAATGGCAGACTTAGAGACTCATTTTAAAATTTTTATTTCTGATATTATACACAACATCACCACAACCAAGGAACGATTTAACTGGTATGTTCACCTTCTACCATCCATTTGGACTTATACACCAAAGCATGTACTCACACAGCAAGAGCTTTTAGTGCCTTATATAACGCAGCATCTAGCCTATCAAGAGAAAGAAATTTTTATCTCCTCTATCCTAAAAAGAGCCACTTCTCAGCCAGAATTACTCCATACAATTAAGAAATTGATTGAATGCGATGGAAACATTACATTAGCCTCTAAAAAAATGTATATGCACCGTAATACCTTACAAAATCGCTTAGATAAATTTCAACAAATGACGCAAAAGGATATTCGGCAATTTTCCCATCGGCTAGAAGTTTATCTCGCAATTATTTTCTTAGAATCACTTTAAGACCAACTGCACAAATTATGCCTTCAACACTGTGCAAGCTTTCCATATCACTCTATTCTAAAGTCATTTACAATGAAAATATGACTTGTAAAGGGGTGCAGTATGTATGGCGGAATTACGGTTAGAGCATATCTATAAGATTTACGATAAAAATATCCAGGCCGTAACTGATTTTAATTTGCATATCCATGATAAAGAATTCATTGTGTTTGTAGGCCCTTCTGGCTGTGGTAAGACAACAACTTTACGTATGATTGCTGGCTTAGAGGATATATCAAAGGGAGAACTATACATTGACGATGTTTTCATGAATGATGTGGAATCAAAAGATCGTAGCATTGCAATGGTATTTCAAAGCTATGCTTTATATCCACATATGACAGTCTATGAAAATATGGCATTTAGCTTAAAGCTTCGAAAGGTTGATAAAAAGGAAATAGATCGTCGTGTTAAAGAAGCTGCTAAGATTTTAGGATTAGAGGATTATTTAAAAAGAAAACCAAAAGCTCTATCTGGTGGACAACGTCAGCGTGTAGCACTGGGAAGAGCAATTGTCAGAGATGCTAAGGTATTTTTAATGGATGAACCTCTTTCTAATTTGGATGCCAAATTACGTGTACAAATGCGAGCAGAAATCCAGAAGCTCCATCAACGAATTCAAACGACAACGATCTATGTCACACATGACCAAACAGAGGCTATGACGATGGCTACCCGTCTGGTAGTGATGAAGGATGGCCTTATACAACAAATTGGGACACCTAAAGAAGTATATAATACACCACTTAACATGTTTGTGGCAGGCTTTATTGGCTCACCATCCATGAACCTTTTCCACTGTCGTCTAACAGATACCGAGATCCTTTTAGGCGAGCAAAGCTTCCCTATCCCATCCATGCATTTACCATTGTTAAAGGAAAAAAATTATTTAGGGAAAGAGATTATTATGGGTATACGACCTGAGGATTTACAAATGACTGATGTTATTTCCCCTTACACTTTCACTGCAACGATTGATGTTGCAGAATTACTAGGAGCAGAAACTTATCTCTATTGTTCTTTAGTAAATCAGAATTTTATAGCTCGAGTACAGGCTGATAACAATTTTCATCCATCCGACAAGGTTTTCCTATTTATGAAGGAAGAAAAGATCCATTTCTTTGATCCTCAAACAGAGGAACGTCTTTAAAGCATGCATGCTTCGAACCCATGAGTTCGGGAAGAGAAAGCCAGCTGTATATACCATTGATGGCAATCAATTTATGTTCAAACTTCTACATCTGGTAATTTAAATAAGAAATTAATTGATTTCTTCAAACGAATTAAAAGCACGCTAGGCATTATCCACCTAGCGTGCTTATTCTATTAATCTTATTTTGCCGCGGCTTGAATCTCAAAGTAAGCCCAATGCTCTTTAGGTATATCCTTGAAGAATTGTTCTGTGTCCTCAGTTGGTATTGGACGATTAAAGATTCGATTCAGTACCTTTACTGCCTGTGCACGTGTTAGTTTTTCTTCAGGTCTAAATTCACCATTGCCTAAGCCAACCATTATACCTATCGCACTTATGCGATTGATTTCTTTTGCTGCCCAATGTGTGACCGCCACATCACGATATGTTTCTCCACTTGTATTTATTTCGCAATACGAGGTATCTGTAGCCCCTTCTACACATTGTTTATCAATCCATCTCACAGCAATAACCGCCATTTGGGCTCTAGTAATCATTTCATTCGGCCCGAATGAACGATCATGACGTCCTTGCATAATTCCTTCTGTACGAATATATTCAATATCGTTTTTTGCCCATGAAGTAGCTGTATCTGCATAAAATAGGTTAGACGCTTCTGGTACATGATTGTCACTTAGGTTTCTTGCCAACATTGCTGCCATTTGGGCACGAGTGACATTTACATTCGGACGGAAAGTGCCATCTGTATAGCCGTGAATATAGGAAGCAAATGTGCTGTCTACCTCTATTGGTTCTTTCTCTGGTGGCACTTCTTCCTGCGCTTGTTCTACATAAAGTAGAGAAAATGTAGAAAAGTGCTCTACATCAAAGACTATACCTGTTTGCCCTCTCGTAAATTCTGCAAAACGCCCACGTATTATTTCAGCTGTTCCATTACTATGCTCTACATAGACCATCATATTTTCTCGTTGAGCTGATGTGAGATTCGCTGGTAATGGTAGTAGCAATGTTACTTGACGGTTTTGTAGATTTGTGTCGATAGATATTGGCTGACCAACGAGTTTTACATTAGCGCCATTACCCTGTTGTAAAACGATTTCAGCTTGTTTAGCCTGATCCTCAATAGCTTTTTGCCGCAATGCATCCTTAATCGGTACAATTCGGAAGTAAATGTCTTCATTGAAATCATTCATTGAAGTAAAAGGAACATCTATTTTGACCATTCCCATAGCTATACTAAAATGTGATTTACCCTCTATTAATCGCTTAGCAGCATCTCTATCAAGTATCACCTTTGTTTCACTTGCTGGAGGTTCCATATTAGGGATCACAAGTCGAGATCTTTTATCTTCCTTATTCCCTAATATCCGAAGAAACTCGTTTGCATTTGCAACTGTAAAGTTTACTGTATCTTGAAAGCTACCGTTACTCAATACACGTGTTAACACGGTTTGGAGGAGCACATCATCTGGCATACTTTGATCTACAACATTTATCTTTAGCTGATTACTTGGTGCAACAGGATCAGGTGTTGGTTTAGGACTAGGCGTTGAAGATCCTCCATCTCCTGGTACATTGTTTTTAGACCACAAAGCATACAATATCAAATTCCCTTTCCCCATTTGAATCGTTTGCCCAATTTTATAAGTAACACCTTTTCCATCAGCCTTCGTATTCCATCCTACAAATGTATACCCTGCTTTCATTAAATTACCTGTATTGCCCAGTACTGTAATAGTGTCCTGATTTTTATACTGCTTTGAATCTGTTGGTACTATCCCCCCATCAGACCCGTTACTGTCATACGTAACCGTATATGTTTGCAGTGCACTAGTCGTAAAATTCCAGGAAGTATTATTAGTAATACCTTTATACGCATTACCTGCTACATCAGTAAATGCACCTGCGTCAATTTGAATGCTGTAAGTAGTATTATGGGCTAAATCCAATGTAGGATTTACTGTCACAGTTTCATTAGTGATAGAAACATTTGCTTGTGTAACAGCAATAGTTTCGACAATTTGGTTATCTGCAGCATTTCTTATGACAATATTTTTACTAGTTACAGGAAAAACCTTTTCATCAAATGTTAATACAAGATTATCTGCAGGCTGTACATTAATTGCCTGATGCGCTGGGAAATAGGTTGTTATTTCAGGAGAAATTTTGTCAAATATCACAATTGTCCCTGATGAAATCTCTGTTACCTGTAAGCCCTCATTCCCTGCTATATCTTGAAAATCAATTGTAAAACTGATAGGTCCATCTGAGTCTGTGGACTTTAACGTATAGCTTGCTTGCCATGTTTTAGCATCCCCATCACCTTTATCATTGACATTTGCTGTTTGTCCTAGGATTGATACATTCGGTGATTGAATGTCCTCACTTGTCTCAAAGTCGATTGTGATTACATCGTCTACCTTAGCAACTGTTGGGTTAGCATTATTTGAAGCCATTGTCACCTTTTTTACTGTTGGCTTTACGCTATCGACAATGACATAGCTTCCATCAGTTACGTCCGTTACCTCTATTGCCGAATTACCTAACAGATCTTTAAAGTTAATTGTAAAAGGTACTGTTCCCTCTAAATCACCATTATCTATAACATATGTTGCCTGCCAGTTTGTGGATGCTCCTGTTACAATAGCAGCTTTCCCCGAAATGGTAATTATAGGTGCTTGTATATTTTTATCTGTTTTCATTGTTAAGGTGATCGTATCTCCTACCTTAGCCTTTGTAGGATCCAGATTATTCGATTTGATCTCTACCTCTACAGCTTTTGGCAGAGCTTTATCAATCACAAATGTAATGGTTGTGGTATTCCCTGCACTATCTGTTGCTACCAAAGTATAATTTCCAGATGTACTTACTGTGGTTCCACTTGAAAAGGTTGCTCCATTCAGGGTAGCAGTTCCTTCATTAAAACTAATCGTTACATCAGTGTTATAAACACCGTTATTTGTAACCCCTGTTATGACTGGTGGAGTTGTATCTAGAACAATTGTATCTGAGAATGTATTTGATATATTGCCAGCAGTATCCCTTAGTTGCATATAAACTGTTTTACTACCTTCTCCATGGGATAAAGTCCAACTTTTCGTAGATATTTTTGACTCCCAACTGGACCAAGTAATACCATCATTCGAAAAGCGCATTTCTATCGCTTCTCCTTCTAAATCTGTTGCCGTCAAATTTAAGGTAACATTTATAGAACTTGTCGAGATTTGTCCACCGTTAACAATGATGGAACCTGATGGTGCATGATTTTTAGTAATCTGGATTGTAAACTCCTTATCCAACGTATTACCAGCCTCATCAGTTACTCTTATCGTAATCTTATAACTATTTTTCGTATCGAATTCAAACATTGCCTTTGTCTTTAATACATTCCCATCAATCGTAAAGAAGCTTGTATCTCCAGACTGTAATGAATACGTGAATGTTTGTGAGCTTCCTGTATCCACTGCCGCCAATGTTCCAACTGTTGTACCAATGGGTTTCTTTTCTTGTACAGTAGTATTATTGAGCTCAATATCAGTAGGTGGTGTACTATCATAGAATATTTGTAATTCATTTGATGCTTTATTTAAAGCACCTCCACTAGTTGCAACAACCTTTTCAGGAATTTTGATTTTCACAGCTCCATCTGTAATAGGTGATACTAGGGCTGTATACGTGTTACCAATTCCTGATAGCGCTGTCACATTTCCATTTGTAACCTCTATATCCCCAATCGTAAAGCCTGTCACTGACCCACTGAAAACAATAGCTATAAAAATTGGAAGGCTATTTGTTGGACTAGGTTTATTTGTTGAAATTGTCACTGCTGGACGTGCATTGACGACTAGACTAATCGTATAGACAGTACTAAAATCAATACCATCGCTTACCTTAAATGTAAAAGATGAAGAAGATCCATTTTCTGTAATATATTTTAAATTACCTGCATCTAAATTAGCCTTACTGATTGTCATACCATTTGTAATCGCTTCCCCACCATCAAATTGCTGATTATTATTGCTATCAAGAAAGAGCTGTCCGCTATTTGGGATAGTAGAGATTTGAATCTGTTGCAAAGTATCTCCTGCATCTTCATCAGAAAATGCGAAGGAAGTACTATTAAATGTATACACTTGACCCTCGTTTACATCTATGGTTCCATTACTGGATGTCGGTGGTTTATTTAAGGCAAGGGTTGTTACCTGCTGCATCGTATATGCACTCTTATTGCCATCGGTATCTTTGACAATGATATTAAAATAATAGGTAGTATTGGCAGCAAGGCCTGTAACATTAAAGGAGTTACTATCTTTAATATAGCCGTCTAACGGTGTCCCATTCAATTCTATGGTACTAACCGTATCAATATTGTTACTACTAGATTGATAGATTTGATATTCTAAATCCTCTTGAGCTGTTATATCATCAGATGCTTTAGCCCAGTCCAGCTGTACGCCTGAGGTAGTAATATTTGAAGGATTTATAGCACCATTTGTAATTGTTGGCGGATTATTATTTGGGATATCAATCGTAAATTGGGTAAACGTTAAATCCCATAGTCCCGCCTGTACAGTAGGTATAAAATTTACACTCGCAGTAATGACAAATGAGTTGATTCCTTCTATATTAATAGGAATATCATAAATAGGCTCATGATTTGCAACTGTCTTAAAAGTTACAGGATTTCCTTTCGGGTTTCCGGTCTCATCATACCCTTGAATTGATAAGGAAAATGTATCGTTTTCAAGATATTTATTAGTCGTATTAATTTTTATTGATTTTAAATCGAAGATCCCGCCTGCAAAGCTTTCTCCAGCTGAAATTCTAATTGATTTTGGTGGTGAATATTCATCTGCATCAAAATAATAACCAGCTGGAAATTGTGATCCATTGCTATACGTGAATAGATCAATACCATTATCACCAGGAATACCGCCTACTACAAAGCCATTATTTGTGTCATCTTTCCACGAAGCTTGACTTAAATCCTGTATACAACTTGGAAAATCTGGCGAATCGCATGCAGCCGCCTCCACTTTTAAAGGTGACACGAACCCTATTCCTGCCATTTGACTATAAGCGACTAACAGCAAACACAAGGTTATGGTTAATATCTTTTTTCCCATTCTATATTCTCCTTCTTGGTTTCACACCCTTCATTTAATGAATCGTTAACTCTTAGGAGGCCATTCCCCATATAAACAAATAATAAAGCTTAGTCCTAAATACGGTTGCATATTGTTATGTGGTTGACTTCCACCAGCAGCATTAACGGTCATTAGATTCATTGGTTTATTTACTTGAGGTGTATAAACAGGGATGCTACCTTTCCCTTGCTGATCTGTCCATATTGCACCCGTTGGCTCATTATTAGTTGTTTGAATATTGTTACAATTCGCTTGATGGTTATGGCTAGGTATCTCATTTTCCAACAGCGTTACAGAGGATGCACCGCCCGTACTGCCTATAATTCTAGGCGTTAATCCTACACCTGTTCCTTGATGAATAGCAGCTCTACCATTTAAATTGGGTAATGCAAACGTGGTTTTACCATCTCCCCCATATCTGTTACCCAAAATAGCATATAATGCACTATTCGAGGCAATGTTTATTATCTGGCCATCGCATAAAGCCCAGTCTTTTGGTGCAAAATTACCGCCAAATATTCTAATTTCTCCAATATATGCTTCTGACACTTTCGTCTTCCTCCTTCCCCTAATCTCTTGATGGATAAATTCCTACTAAAGCTATGCAGTAATTCGCTACACTGTAAGGCTGCATATTTTGATGTGGCTGTGAGTTTCCTGCAGATGATAAAGCTTGTATGCTCATTTGTGTATTAAGCTGTGCTGTTTCATAGATGTTTTTAAAAGAAGTTCCCCATACATTTCCAGTAGCCACTTTCAACGTAGCACTTTCTGAACTACCATTAACAATATGTGTATGAGTTGGCATCTCATTAATTGTTAATACATGTACCTCTTCTCCTGCTTTTTGTCCACGTGGGATACTACTGCTTACATGAACTGGGACTCTTCCCCTTAAGTCAGGTAATGCAAATGTCGTAGAGCCATTACCACCATAAGTTGCTCCTAAAATTGAATACAGCGCTTGGTTTGTATTAATTTGCAATATTTGTCCATCACATCGCGCCCATCCGCTTGGAACTGTCCCAAAGCTAAATAATCGTATTTCACCTACATATTGTTCACTCATCCTTCATACCCCCTATTCTGTTGGATACATACCGTAAAGAGCAATAATGTAACTAATTGTTAAAAACGGCATTACATTGTTATGAGAAGCGTTTCCTCCCACACTTGAAACAATGGCGGCATTCATTGTGCCATTTGGTGGTTGTGTCGAATATTGTATATTTTTTGCCCAAACAGCATTTTCTGGACTAGGGGTTGTGCCATCAAGAGAAGAAGCTTTTACCTGATGTGTATGTGCAGGAAGCTGTGACGAGATTAAAGTGACGGTTTCCACCCCTCCCATTTGACCATTGACAAAGGTAGTACCAGTAGTTGGATTCTGTCCTTGATGTACTACAACCCTGCCTTGAAAATTTGGTAATGCAAAGGTTGATTGACCATCTCCCCCATAGGTTGTGCCAATCAAAGAAAAAAGTATTTCATTTTCGGAAATAGATAATAGTTGACCATTACAAAGAGCCCAGCCGTCTGGGGCATAATCGCCAGCAAATAATCGAATTTCTCCAACATATTGTTCCATTCTTAAAACCTCCTTACAAAATATTGCTTTACCTAGCACATTACAATAACAAGGTTAAAATTAGGTTAAAAAATATATTTTTCCAAAATGGACTAACCCACCTACCATTTAATCCAAAATATCAATACAATGTTGTTGCTTATAAGAAAGATTTAAGAGATAAAAGTGGGTAATGATATTACATCTATAAAAATATTAAACTAAATACCTAAAACCAGAATTCGTTTTTATTTCTGAGAATAAAAATGTCAAAAGCTATCGAGAGAAAACTTCTCGATAGCTTTTGTCTACAGTCTGAACATACTAACATTAATATGTTTTTATTTTATTTTTTCTTTTAGCCACTTTTTTATGCAACCTTTGAATAACTGAACGTGTTTCATCTAAATGATCCACTGTTTGCTCATAGGCACTCGTCACTACCCCCATAAATAAAATATCAATGACAAGTAACTGCGCTAGACGTGAGGAAGTGGCACCACTTCTAAAAGTTGCTTCAACATTGGGAGATACATATAAACAAATGTCTGCTAGGCTAGACACTAGTGAACTACCATAGCGCGTTAAACTAATTGTAGTGGCTGGTGTTTGGCCAGCTATTTCAAGGATTTTAGCCACTTCATGCGTTTCTCCGGAGAAGGAGATACCTACTACCACATCCCCCTTCTGTGCATTGACAACGGCTGTAGCTCCTAAATGCAAATCCACAAATGCCCTACTATTTTTATTGATTCGTAAAAATTTTTGATCCGCATCCATTGCTGCTATACCTGATGCACCCACTCCAAAAAATATAATTTTACGGGCTTGTGATAAGGCCGTTACGGCACGCTCCAATTCAGCAATATCTATTAAATTAGCTGTTTGTGTCAAAATTTCACTACTTTGCATCGTTACCTTCTCTACAATCGATGGCAGCGCTTCATTCGCCTCAATATCTCGATCTTCAACTTTAGCATGTTGTAAATCACCAGCAATGCGCAATTTCAGCTCTTGAACACCACTAATATTTAACGATTTACACAGCCGAATAACTGCGGCACTACTTGTTTGACTTGCCTCTCCTAGTTCAACCGCTGTCATTTTTATAGCCTGTGTTGGGTGTGCTAATATATAGCTTGCCACCTTTTTTTCGGAGAGTGGAAGCTTTTCGCACATTTCAGCAAGCATAATTAAACCCGCATTTATTTTTTCCATTTTTCCAGCTCCATCTCTAGATAAAAGGAAGTTATCCATGTACCTCCTTCATCAATATTTCTTTAGAGACACCGCTCTCCGCACATGCCCTTCTGATTGAGCAAGTAATTCCGTCGCCTCTTCAATCGTTGTATTCGTCAGTAGCACCACAATCGCGAGCTTTACTTGATAATTGTTTTGCTCCAGAACACTTTCAGCCTGATTATAAGAAACTCCCGTTACCTCACAGACGATTTGTTTGGCTCTCTCTCGCAATTTAAAATTACTAGCATGAACGTCCACCATTAAATTTTTATAGACCTTTCCAAGCTTAATCATGGTTGTCGTTGTAATCATATTTAATATTTGTTTATGAGCTGTTGCAGCCTTTAGTCTTGTAGAACCTGTTAAAATTTCTGGTCCTGTAATCACCTCTATTGCAATATCTGCATGCTTACTAATAATAGAATGAGCGTTGCTCACTAAGCTGATTGTTTTTGCCCCTAGTTGTTGAGCATAATTTAATGCTCCTTTGACAAAAGGCGTTCGACCGCTTGCTGCAATCCCTATCACTACATCTCGGTTTGTTAGCTGTTGTTTCTGTAGTTCAACCTCTCCTAATGAAAGATCATCTTCTGCACCTTCTATGGCAATCATTACTGCATCTGCTCCTCCAGCCAATATTGCCTGCACAAGCTTTGGTGATGTACTAAATGTAGGTGGACATTCTACGGCATCTAGCAAACCAATTCGCCCACTTGTCCCTGCACCAACATAAAATAATCTACCGCCTTTCTTTAGTGCATCCACAACAGCTGTGACAGCCTGCTCGATTTCAGGTAAAACCTTTGCTATGGCTAATGGTACTTTTTTATCCTCTTCATTCATCAGCTTTACAATTTCAATAGTGGACATTAAATCTAGATTTGTCGTATCTGGATGATAGCCTTCAGTCGTCAGTTTTGTCATTCGTTCCATTGAAATCAAATCCCTCCACACTATTTTTCATGGATACTCATCCAAGTTCCTTTTACCTTTCGTTGTAAAGCCTCTGTGATTGGAATTCCTTCACTGAGAAGTCCATTAACGAAAGCTCCTATAACAGGTGGCACCTCTGGTTGTATTAGTCGATTAGGTATTTTAGCAAGCTGTAATTTTTCTCGAAAGCATTGAACAAAATAAAAATTTTCGAATAAACCTCCACATAGGACAATAGAGTCACCTTTTAGCTGAGGCTCTTTTTTCAACATTATTTGGATGAAATGAGTTAAATGATGAGCAGCGTGTTCAATAATTTTTTGTGCCCTATCATTATTTTGCTCTGCTAAACGCAACACCACACGAGCTACGGAGGCTATGAGTACACGTGGCTGTGGATGCTCATAAACATGCGTAATAATTTCAGTAGGATTCTTTAATGCTAGCTGCTCCATAATAGTCGCTGTAAACAGATCCTCATTCACGCCAATAGCATCATAATGTCGCGTAATCAATCGCAATGCCTCTTGCCCAATATAGTAGCCACTGCCCTCATCTCCTAATAAATAACCCCATCCTCCAACACGACTAACTTGATGATTTTTTCCAACTGCATATACGATGGAACCCGTTCCTGCTATCACAACGAGCCCTTGCTGTGTAAATGTGCCGCTAGTAAGTGCCGCTACCGCATCATTGGTGATGGTTATCTTACAGGAGCTAGCAGGGAAAAGGAAGCTAATCCATTGCTCCCAGCGTTCTTTATCTAACTGGCGATCGCCCCCTGCCACACATAAGAACACCGCAGCAATATCATTATTTGTTGCATCTATCTTTTGTAGTAACGTGGCAAGGAGCTTGATAATATGTAGCCTTACCTCGTCAGGTGGCGTTGATTTTATATTCGTTCCAGCTCCTTCAACAAAAGCCAGCACTTCCCCTTTTCTTGTCCCAATCACTGCACGAGTTCTCGTCCCACCACCATCGACCCCAATAATGTATTGCCTATTTAATGGCACCAGCCGTCAGCCCCTCCATAAATTGCTTTGAGGCAATAAAGAATAATAGGATCATTGGTAATGAAGCTAATGTTAAACCTGCAAAAAGAGAGCCCCAATCTGCCGAATGCTCACCAAAAAGTGACATCATTCCAACAGGTATCGTCCGTTTCATTTTTTCTGTAATAAAAATAAGTGGGAAGAAGAAATCATTCCATGAAGCAATAAAATTTATAATAACCACTGTTCCAAGGGCAGGTCTCATTAACGGTAACATTACATGCCAAAGAACTCTTAAGTTCCCCGCCCCATCTATACGGGCTGCTTCCTCTAATTCATAAGGCATTGTTTTAAAAAAGCCAGTTAAGATCAGCATGGATAATGGAATACTTGTCGCCATGTTCATCAAAATTAAAGACCATAAGGAATTTATCAGTCCTAAATCACGCATTAATATAAAGAGCGGGACAATCCCCAATTTTATAGGAATCATCATGCCTAATAAAAAAATAAAGAACAATGCATGATTCCAAGAAAATTTAAAGCGAGCAATATAAAATGCAGCCAGTGAACAAACAACCACTATTAGTATCACAGATACAATACTGACAAATAGACTGTTTAGAAAGTATGTTGTAAATGGAATTTTTGCTAATAATGTACGATAAGTATCTAAGCTAAAGCTAGTCGGTAAACCCAATGGATTTTTATAGATATCCACGCTCTTTTTAAATGAAGATAAAATCATTAACAAAATTGGATATAAACTAATGGTCGCCACCGTAAACACCACAAGATAATAAAATGGTCGAACCCAAATAGCGCCTTGCTTCACTATAATCACCCCTTACATTTGAACATTCTTTTTATTGGTAAAGCGTAAAAATAGCGTGGTACAAACTAATATAAATAAGAATAGTACTGTAGCTAACGCCGAACCCAACCCAATAGCTGTTGCCCCAGAAGCGGTAGAGCTACCAAATGCTAAGCGATAGAAAAACACAGCTAACGTATCTGTAGAATAGTACGGCTCTCCCATGGAGCCCTGCATTGCATATACTAATTCAAATGCTTCAAATGACTGGATAAATGTTAAAATGCCCATGATCATAATTGATGGCACCATTAAAGGCAAGTAAATCGTACGCAATAAAGTAAAACCCTTAGCGCCATCTAACTTTGCAGCTTCGACTAACTCACTTGGGATCCCTTGAAAGCCAGCAAGAAAAATTAAGACACCAAAACCTAATCCAAACCAACAATTGACTAAAATAATGGCGATTAACGCCGTGTTGGGATCACCAAGCCAAGCCTTTTGTAAAGTTTCAAGACCTAATTTCTCCAAAATGACATTTAAAGTACCAAAATTCGGATTTAGAATGAGCTTCCATAAGAAACCTACAACAATCACTGATAATAATCGCGGTAGAAAGAAAGCAGCCTTAAAAAACTCTGCACCTTTAATTTTTTGATAAATAATAAAGGCAAGAAAGAAGGCTAATCCATTCATCACAATCATTTGCACAACAAAATAGAGGACATTATGTTTAAAGGCATTCCAAAACATGGAGCCATAGGGTTCTGTCGTAAAAAGCGTCACAAAATTTTGGAAACCGATAAAATCACCACGAGCCATCCCTTTCCATTCAAAAAAACTATAGGATAATGCCGCTAATATCGGATAAAGCACAAACAACCCATAGATTATTAGTGCAGGAATAGGGAAAAGATGGATAGTCCACCTTACTCTCGATTTCCTCCTTCTTACTGATGGAGCTGTATATTCTCTTATCATGAGCAGCCTCCTTTTACTAATCATGAAACAACAAGACCCCTAAACTCCTTATAGCACTTCAGGGGTCTACTGACTTGATACTTTCATTATTTTTGAAATGGCGTAAACCAAGTTTTAGCGTTTTCCTGTACTTTTGTGGCAACCTCTTCAGGCGTTACTTGACCTAAATACATGCCTTGTAGCTCACTTTCAAGCAAGCTCTTTGTTGTTGGGTCCCCACCAGTAAAATTAGTTACCCACATATATGGCGTTGCTTCATTTGCAGTCGAATGACTAATAGCATTTAACAATGCATCGTCAGAGGTAATACCTGGAATAGCGCTGATCATAGAAAACTCTTTTACAAACAAATCGCCAAACTCCTTAGTTGTTAAAAATTCTAAAAATACTTTAGCTGCTTCTTTATTTTTCGAATTAGCATTGATCGCAAATGAGCCATCTACCCAAGTCGTCACTGTTGTATTACTCTCTTTAGATGGAATAGGAAAATAACCTAAATCTAAATCTGGATTCATTTCTAATACAACAGGAATTTCCCAGCTACCTAACGGGAACATTGCCGCGTCTTCTAGTGCAAACAAAGTACGGATATCATCCATTCCTAAGCCTTCTGAATTGACAGGAAAATACTTTTTCAAGTCATTCATTACTTGAATGGATTCAATAAACTTCGGATCTGTAAAATCCTTTTCTCCTGCGAGCACTGCTTGGTAAAAGTCATTGCCCTCATAAACAGCAGGACCGACAATACCGTGTAGCAACGATAATAGCCAGCCTTCTTTTGTACCCATTGCAATTGGTGTAATACCCTTTTCTAATAATTGATCATTTAATGCTATGAATTCATCCCATGTAGTAGGAATTTCAAGATTATTATCTTTAAAAATCTTCTTATTATAGAAAAATTGTGTAGAGCTTAAGTTAATTGGTACACCGTACTGATTCCCTTGGTCATCACGAGAAGCCTGTAATGCTTCTTCAGGAAATACATTCAATCCATTTAAACTGTTTATTTTCTCAACATAACCTGCCTCCGCAAGCTTCAATCCAGCTGCATAAGGACGTAAGTGAAAAATATCTGGACCCTCTCCAGCCTGTAATGCCGTATTGAGGACTGTATTATATTCAGTATTTTTAGTTGGATTAAATGAAACATGTATTTCAGGATGTTGTGCATTGAATAAAGCAATCACTTTTTCATACTTGGCAACATCTTCTGTGCGCCAACTCCCTATTGTTAGCGAAACCTCTTCAGTTTTCGATTTCTCTTCATTATCAGGTGTGGTTGAGGTCGTTATTTTCTCGTTCGTGTTACAGCCTACTAAACCCACAACGAGTAATAAAAGAAGCAACAATAACCATTTACTCTTTTGTCTCATACCAGCAGATCCACCCTTCATATCAGTAATTTTTCATAAATCATCGTATGAAGCTTCTCTCTAATCCTTCCCATGTTTGTATTTCTCCCATAATGCACAGCATTCGTTAGTAAAATGACAAATGCCTTTTTTACAGGGTCCATCCAAATACTCGTGCCTGTAAATCCTGTATGACCAAATGAGCCCTTGCTCCACCTCCTACCAAAACAAAATGATGCTTCATCTCCTCCCCATACTTCAAACCCAAGTCCCCTCGTTTTAAAAGTTTTCGTATAGGCAAGCTCTAACCATTCATATGGAATTACACTTTGTTGCTTGATCCCCAACCAAATTTCCGCATACTTTGCTAAATCCTCTACACATGAAAATAAACCTGCACTACCAGCAATACCATCTAGTAATAAAGCTTTCTCATCATGGACTATTCCCTGTACAAATTGACCTGCCACCATTTCTGTAGATGCTGCAAGCCTTCTTGTATGCACAGGCAGTTGAAAACATGTATGATGCATGCCCCATGGCTTAAAAACCTCTTGCTCTACAAAACTTTTTAATGAAATGCCAGTAACTTCCTCAATCACCTTTCCTATAATAATCATACCTAAATCACTATATTGCACTTGTTCATTTGGCTGCCATACTACATCACTTGCCAGTACCTCCTGCAGGATGTCACGCTTATGATGTCTTTTAACTACAGGTGTTAAATCTGCTGGCAATCCTGAGCAATGCTGCAATAAATGCTGGATTGTAATAAGAGGATAATTAAAATCAGGCAAATAGGTTTGGACTGGATCTGTTATATAAACTTGATTTCGACTCATCAGGAGTAAAATAGCTGGGAGTGTTGCGACAACTTTTGTTAAGGAGGCTAAATCAAACAACGTATTACTTAAAATAGCTTGCTCGCTGCCATCCTCAGCAGTATAGGCTCCATAATTGCATGAAAATAGCCTTCTTTCTTGCTGCTGAACAATTAATACAGCACCTGGAATTTTCTGTTCTTTCACTAAGCCAGTTATATATGCATCTACCAAGGAAGCACCCCACTATTAAATATCTAAATTTTCTGTAAATTAGTATTATCATATAAAATAAAATGATGAAAAATAACACCAATCCTAAAATTTTTTTTCATGTGTACTCAATAAAAAAAGCCCTAGCCAGTAAATATTTACTGACTAGGGCTACTTTGTTTATTTAGTTGGTTTTTTTAAATCCATTGACGCTGCTGCGCTTTCAACTTTTACGCGTTTCAAGAAGAATGCAAGTACCACTGCAATCACTGTTATACCAGCTGCAATTAAGAAGGAATGCGTAATACCATCTAATAAGGCAGTTTGCATAATCTGATCTTGCATTTGTTGCATTTGCTCTGCTGTAGGCGCTGCTCCTGATTGTGCAGCATTCGCTTTGGCTTCTGCAATTAATTCTTCCGCTTTAACTTTTGTACGATTATTCATAAATGTTACAAGGATCGCACTACCGATTGCTCCTGATACCTGCTGTAATGTATTGTTAATCGCTGTACCATGTGGATTCATTATTTGTGGTAGTTGATTTAAACCGTTTGTCATAATAGGCATCATGACCATCGACATACCGAACATACGAATTGTATACATCGATACGATATATGTGTAGCTTGAATCAATTTCTAACTTTGTTAAACCGAAAGTTGCGATTGTTGTAATCGTTAATCCAATAATGGCTAACACACGTGGACCAAATTTATCGAAAAGCTTACCAGTGATTGGTGACATAATCCCCATGACAAGTGCTCCTGGAAGCATCATTAAGCCTGCTTCAAATGGTTCGATACCACGGATAGACTGTACATATGCTGGTGTTAAAATCATCCCTGAGAACATTGCCATAGAGACAATAACTGAGATAACAGACCCTAAAGCAAACATTGGATATTTATAGATACGTAGTTCCAGTAATGGCTCATCCATTTTCAGCTGTTTAACAACGAAAATAATTAAAGCGATGAAGCCAATTGTAATTGTGCCATATACCCATGGACTTGACCAACCTTTATCTCCTGCTGTACTAAAGCCGTATAAAATACCACCAAATGCAACTGTTGATAAAAGTACTGAAAGGAAATCTAAGTGAACTTCACGTGTCTCCATCACGTTTCTTAATTTCCAAACACCAAATAATAAACTAATTAAAGCAAATGGAATAATCATTTGGAAAAGCATACGCCAATCATGATGTTCCACAATATACCCTGATAATGTAGGACCAATTGCTGGCGCCATAATCATAACTAAACCAAAGATCCCCATTGCTGCCCCACGCTTTTCTTTCGGGAAGCTTGTTAGCATAACGTTCATTAAAAGTGGTGACATACTAGAAGCTCCGGCTGCTTGCACCATACGACCTGCTAGCAGCACGCCAAAATTAGGAGCGAAACCTGCCATAATTGTACCAATTGTAAAGATAGACATCGCTGTAATAAATAAATGTCTATTTTTAAAGCGTGTCACAAAGAATGCTGAAGCAGGCACTAGAATACCGCTCACAAGCATATACCCTGTTGCTAACCATTGTACTTTTGAATAGGTGATCCCAAAATCTTTCATGATTGTTGGTAATGCCACATTCAACAATGTGTTATTTAGAAAAGCAACAAAAGCACCCACAAATAGAATAGCTATCATGCCATAAGGGGGCTTTTTCATTGTTTGCTCACTATTCATTTATATCCCTCAATTCTTTCTTGTGTTTTACGATAAAACTTATTTTATACTCGTAGTCTACTTTTTTCAACAAATAAGTTTATATTTTTTATAAACGTTGATATAAAAGCATTCCAAGTGTAGAATAAGAGTATAATATTATAAAAAAGGTGAGGTTATGAACAAAAGAAAAAGACAAATTATAACAGCAGCACGTGAACTTTTTATTGAAAAAGGCTTTCTAGATACATCAATTAATGACATCATCAATGCGGCTAAAATCTCTAAAGGTACATTTTATAATCATTTTACTTCGAAAAATGAATGCTTAATCGCCATCTTAGATGAAGGTCGCGAAGAAGCTAGTAATCGTCGCCATGAGCTCATTTATGGCAAAGACCCTACAGATTTAGAGGTATTGACGCAGCAAGTCGCTGTTCTCATGTATGTCAATCGTGAACATAATTTAGTACAGATATTCGAATCCATCTTCCAATCAAGAGATAAAGAACTAAAAAAAATTATTATTAATTACCATTTACAAGAACTAGAATGGCTCGCCAATCGTCTAGTACAAGTCTTTGGAGAAGAGATTAGCCCTATTAGCTATGAATGTGCTGTTCAAACACTTGGAATGATTAACCTCACTCTACGTGCTGTCTTTATTGCCGATTATAAATATATCAATCGAGAAGCTATTGTACGTGTAGCATTGCGCAATATTAGCGTAATTATACCCACTATGCTTGAGTCAAAAGAGATTATCGTAAGTGTTGAAATGATTAATACCATTCAAAATGTCGTGAACTATAAAACCGTTACAAAAGGAATGGTTATTGAACAACTACAAGGATTTACAAAGGGATTATCGAATAACGAAACAATGGAAGGTTTGGAGTATGCACAATTCTTATTAGAAGAATTGCAGAAGGAAAAACCAAAGCTTTTTATCATCGAATCACTTCTTACACCTTTCCGTAAAGCTTTCGTCGGCACAGAACATATCGCAGAAGCCCGTGACATCGCCAATAACTTATGGCGTTACGTAAAAATTGAACAGCCCGCTGAACGATGTACGAAAAATAAATAAAAAAAGAGGTATCAAATGAACACTTTGATACCTCTTTACTCTGTTGAATGAAATTAAGTTCTATGACAGACCTTTGTACAATCTTAAGAAAGCCCAGAGATTCAACTTAATGACATTGAAATTTTAGCACAAAGATTGTCCCATCCTTACCTGAACGGACACTAATTGTACCATTGTGTAAATCAATGAGCTGCTTCGTAATGGCTAGTCCTAGCCCTGTTCCTGTTATATCGTCTGTTGTATTCGTACCTCGATAATAGCGTTCGAATAGATTATCGAGCTCCTCCTGTGGAATACCAGGTCCTTGATCAGCAATGGTAAGCATTACTTCTTTACCAGTATGTTGTGCTTCCACAATTACCTTCGTGCCTTCAGGGGTATATTTTTTCGCATTGGTAATTAAATTATCCATTATTCGCTTGAGTAAAAGCTCATCCGCTTGTAACAACACATCACCATACACCTTCACACACACCTGTTCGTCTGCAAATTGTGGTAGCCATGTTGCTAGCGGCAGTACCACTTTATCTAGCTGTATGGCTTTATTTTTTAATTGATACGTATACGTCAAATCCTGAATAAGTGCATCCATATAGGTTGCCTTTTCCTGCATGGTCTGTGCAAAAATACGCATCTCATCCTTTGTCCACTCATAATCCTCCGATGCCAGCATCGTTGAATAACCGTAAATTGAGCTTAACGGGGTCTTTAAATCATGCGATAAACCTGTTATCCACTCCTCCCGTAATTGCTCTGCATGCTTGATTTGCCTTTCATTTGAATCAAGTCGCTCTGATAAGTGATTGAGTGACTCTTCTACAGGTTGGAACAGTTTAAATTTTCTTTTCAACTTACCCGTCTTTTTATGATGGATTTTTTTGTCACTAATCTCACTGTAATCGAATTGGGTAAGTCGCTCAATGCGCGATATCACATAGACAAGTGGTCGTACGAATTGACGTGAAATACTAATAGATAAGAAAATAACGCCCAACAGCAAAATAATATGTCCCCCAAAGAAGATAGAAACAAACAGTACCATTGCCTTATTAAAAGGCTCTTCAAATGGCTTATACGATGGATTAGGCATTCTTACAACAAATGTCCTATCGTTGGCTAAGGCTGTACTTTGCTTCAGCTCCGCATGCTCGAAAATATCGTATTTTTCCTCTAGTAATTGTGGCTTATTTAGCTTCTCATAACGTTCGCCTATGACCTCAATTCGATTCCATTGCTCGTCATAAATTTCAACACTAGCTTTATTTTCTTTTAGACGTTGCCGTGTTACAGCTGAAATGTCCCCTGTCGCTGTCCAGTTTTCAAGCGCATCCTCAAAAAGTGGTTGCACAGGAGTAGTTGGAAGAAATAATAAGTAGTAATTCGGCAATTCCCATGTATGCATGCCTGGTTGCTGCAATGCCAATATTTCACTATCTGACTTTCCACATAGACCACATGTATCTCCTGTATAATCAACAATCGTCATGGTTGGATCAAATAAATAAAGCTGTCCAACATTTTCTTCAGCTCTCTTCACTAAATAATCAGCAATTTTAACTGTCTTCCCTTGCTCTACAACTGCATCATCTTCGATTTCAAAGGAGCTCATCACATGAATGTTGTCACCAACACGGTCATTGATAAAAATAGCAAAAAACACCAAACTCATAATAAAACCTGAAATGATCAATAGATAGAATATGATGAAATACGAAACAAAGCGGAGTGTTAATTTTCCAGCAGGCTTCATGAAGAAATGTCCCCAACAAGCTTATAGCCAATGCCTCTGACAGTAATAATGCATGTTGGCTTTCCAGGATTTTTTTCTATTTTTTCTCGCAGCTTTCTTATATGTACCATCACTGTATTATCATCAAATAAACAATCACCCCATACACGTTCGTATATTTGCTCTTTTGATAACACTTGCCCTGCATTGTCACATAAATATTTTAATAAATGAAACAAGCGACCACTGATTATTTCCTTTACACCGTCTACCTCAATTTCTGCTGCATCAATGTCAAATGTAAAACGGCTGCAAGTAAATATGTGATTTTCTGGTACACCTTTTTTCTTCATATAACGGACTAGCTGCACCTTTACTCGTGCTACAAGCTCTAAGGGGTTAAATGGTTTTGTAATATAATCATCTGCACCATTCATAAAACCACGAAGCTTATCTGCATCACTACTTTTTGCGGTTAAATAAAAAATAGGGGCATCACTTTTTTCTCGAATACTATTCGCAATATCCAGCCCACTTCCATCTGGTAGCATGATATCTAATAGATAAAAATCAAATGTTTTAGTATTCATTTCATCTTTTGCTTCTTCAATTGTATTACATAAGGTAATATTGTTAATTCCTTCTTTTCTTAAAATGATTTCAATCATTTCAGCAATGGCACGTTCATCCTCTAACACTAAAATTGATGCTTCCTGCATTTCCTCACCTACTTTTAAGATTACTTTAAGGTAGTCATTATTTCACCATAAGCTTCCCTATTTATTATATGTATAAGATAACCAATTAAGGAGATAAAACGCAATGACAACTAATCGTGTTACTTTCATTGATACAATGCGTGGATTTAGTTTATTTGGCATCTTAATGGCAAATTTGCTAATCTTCCAATTCGGGATGTATGGCAAAGATGAATTAAAAAATCTTTCTACCTTAGATAACGGGGCTTTATATTTTGTAAAAGTTGTGATTGAAGGCTCGTTTATGCCCATCTTCACTATTTTATTCGGCTTCTCACTTATTAAATTAATTGAATCCATCCGCAGAAAAAAGAATAAAAGCCGTTGGTCTATTTTACGTCGTGCAACAGGATTAATTGCCCTTGGCTTATTACATTCTATTTTATTGTGGGAAGGCGATATTCTATTTTCTTATGGCTGTATGATGTTATTTTTAATCCCATTTATTAATCGTAAACCAAAAACTTTATTTATTTGGGCTGGTATCCTATTTGTACTAACTACGGCGTTAACATACGGCTCTATGGAAACGTCTAAAAAAGAACAAAAAGAGATAGACACATACATCGAGCAAGCGGATGATGTTTACGCTAACGGCAGCTACTTAGAAATTTTTGATTTTAGAGCTAATGCCGAAGTACCAGGAATGGATGATTCTTCATTTATTTTCATTATATTAATTTTTGCACCTATGTTCTACGCACCACTATTCCTGTTTGGGATGGCGCTTGCTAAGAAGCAAGCCTTCGTGGAGATGAATAAGGAAATGAAATGGTATAAGCTTGGTGCTCTCCTTGTACCTATAGGACTCGTATGTAAAAGTGTAAGTTTTATAGAAAGTAAAAGTGCATTTTCTTCTATTTTATTAATGGGCGGCTCCCAGTTATTAGCGATTGGCTATGTTTGCCTCGCAGCATACATTTATAACACCCGTCCAGTTCAACTACTGGCTCCTGCATTTGAGAGCATTGGCAAACTATCACTAACCAATTATTTACTACAAACCATCATTTGTACAACTGTTTTTTATGGCTATGGCCTTGGCCTATATGGCAAATTAGGGGTCTTTGGCGGAATCCTTTTCGGAATCGTTGTTTATAGCCTGCAATGTGTTTTCAGCCTTGCCTATTTAAAGAAATTTAAACGTGGTCCATTTGAAACAATTTTACGAATATGGACAAATTGGTCTTGGACTGGTCAAGTAAAATAAAACCCCTCAAACAAGCAAATTAGAAAGGAATATTTTTTATGAATAGTGACACAAAAGAAGACTTTACAGACTCATGGTGGTTTTTAGGCATTTGTGCAGCTGTAGCAGTAATTTTAACACTATTTGCCTTTTCATAGACAATATCGATTTCATTTGCCTCCTTGCTGTATACTAGTATTACAACTATACAGCCTAGGGGGTATTTTGTTGTTACATCGTATTATGATTACTGGCTATAAACCACATGAGCTTGGTATTTTTAATGACAAACATCCTGGTATTGTCATCATAAAGAAAGCACTGGAAGCTCATCTACGTACACTGCTTGATGAAGGACTCGAATGGGTTATTATCAGCGGTCAGCAGGGCGTAGAAACTTGGAGTGCTGAAGTTGTTTTAATGTTAAAAAAAGAATTCCCACTTTTAAAATACGCCGTGATCACACCTTTTTTAGAGCAAGAGAAAAATTGGCAAGATCATAAAAAAGAAAAGTATCAAGCATTAATTGCCCAAGCTGATTTTGTCACAAGCGTGACCAAAAAACCCTATGAAGCTCCTTGGCAATTTATTGAGAAGGACAAATTTATTATCCAAAATACAGATGGACTTTTATTAATTTATGATGAAGAAAATGAGGGTTCACCCAAATATATCAAACGGCTTGCAGAAAAATATATGGAGTCCCATGATTATAATCTTTTAACAGTAACTGCCTATGACTTACAATTAATAGCTGAAGAAATTCAACAGCAAAACTGGTAGAAAAATATTGATATAATTTTCTGACAATTATATACTAGAAGTAATAAAAGCTGATTGTTCTTATGGTTTTTACCTATAATTTGAAAGGAGCTGTCATCATTTGAATAAACATATTGAAATGATTCTTGAAGCTTCTCCCGTAAATGTGTCACATGATACGTATCGTAGAGAATGTCGGTATACACGGGGAATTCATATTGAAGAACAAGAATTTCTTGCTTTTTAAATACAATGAGTCATGATTCACGCTTATATTTTGATTTCCATAATCCACGTAAAGAGATTAAAAAGGGAACCTATTTGAATGGACACTCCGGTTTAGCCTACAATATTTATGAGTACTATAAACAAAATTATAATATTGAGATATCCGAATTAATCAACGGTAAAGATTTTTATGTAAAAATCGTATAAAGCTGAAGCCCCGTTAAAGTTTTAACTTTAACGGGGCTTCTTTGACCTTATAGGTCTGCTACTTGAGCACCTAATTCTTTATTATTATACATTTCTGTATCTAATTCTTTAGTAATACGCGCTGTTGTAACACCAGCAGTCATTGAACCACTTACATTTAACGCTGTACGACCCATATCAATTAAAGGCTCAACAGAGATTAATACACCTGCTAGAGCAATTGGTAAATCAAGTGCTGATAATACAAGGATAGCTGCAAATGTTGCACCACCACCAACACCTGCTACGCCAAATGAGCTAACTGCTACTACTGCAATAACTGTAATAATGAACACAGGGTCAAGTGGATTAATGCCGACTGTCGGTGCAATCATAATGGCTAACATCGCAGGATATACACCTGCACAACCATTTTGACCGATTGATAATCCGAATGAGCCTGAGAAGTTTGCAATCCCCTCAGATACTCCAAGACGACCTGTTTGCGTTTTAATATTCATCGGTAAAGTACCAGCACTAGAACGTGATGTAAAGGCGAATAATAATGTTTCTGCCGATTTTTTCAAATACGTAAATGGATTTAAACCACTTAATGTAATGATTAATAAGTGTACGATTAAAACAATAAATAGAGCTACATAAGAAGCAATAACAAACTTACCTAAATTATAGATAGCTCCAAAATCAGATGTTGCTACCGTACGAGCCATAATCGCTAGAATTCCATATGGCGTTAAGCGTAATACAATTGTTACAACACCCATTACAAGGGCATAGATGGCATCCAAGCCTTTTTTAATTGTAGCTGCTGTTCCCTCATCCTTACGTGCCACACGTAAATAAGCAAAACCAAGGAATGCTGAGAAAATTACAACCGCAATCGTTGAAGTAGAACGAGCACCCGTTAAATCAAGGAACGGATTTGCTGGGAATAACTCAATAATTTGTGTTGGTAAATCAGGAGCTGCTAAGCCCGTTGTTTTTTCTTCAAGGTATTGACCACGTGCAGTTTCTGCGTCACCTTGTAAAATTTGTGTTGCATCTAAATCAAAGACTGTTGCAGAAAGAATACCTACAGCTGCCGAAACGGCTGTTGTACCGATTAAAATGGCTAAAATAAGTGCTGCCATTTTTCCGAAATTTTTACCAATCTTCATTTTAGTAAATGCAATTAAAATGGAAATAAATACTAATGGCATTGCTACCATTTGGAGCAGTTTCACATACCCAGTACCGATAATATTGTACCAAGATGTTGTTTTGGCTAATACTTCAGAATCGAGACCATAAATAAAATGAAGTCCAAGACCAAGTACAATCCCTAAGCCTAAACCGGCAAAAACACGATTAGAAAACTTAACGTGCTTTTTATTCATAACATATAAAATTCCAACGAACACAAGTAACACTGCTACGTTAAGAATGATTTGTAAATTCGACAATGGAATGCCTCCTAAGATGTTTTATAATAATGTAATCGAATTATATACCCATAATCCCTATAATTCAAGTATGTTTTATTAAGATTAATAAATTCCTATAACAAAATGCTTTCTTGCTAAGGATTATACCCCGAAAAATGGCGTAACAATCATCCTCTGGCAATGGATTAATCATGGAAAAGATCTTAAAAAATGTTTGTAAATGTATAGCTAGTTTAATCAATGCCACTACATTTGGTGACAAATGAGTAACTGCCCCTATACTGTTAGTTTTTAACAGTGCAGGAGCAGCCTTTTAAGTATTATTTTCTAATTACAAATCTTGGTTCGTAGTCACTAATGATGTCAAACACACCGTCATTATAGCAGTAGATATGATGTTCTACGGTAGGAATTTCTTTGCTTCCAATCCACGGGAGTTGATCAAACCATTCTATATAATCTGAATTGCTCATTTTATAAAACCATTCTGCTGAAGAATTTTTAGATTGTTCTTGGGTCGTGGCTTCAGTGACCATGTCTACTAAATCAGATCATGGGATTTCTCCAGTATAGCGAAAAGACCAAACATAATCGTGAATAGGAGACATCTTATCATAGATAATATCAACTTCTGTATTGTTTCGATCTATTAATGTTAAGCAGAGCCCTCGATCTGTATAATTCAATGTGGCATTAACGATTTGGGCTCTTTTTAAGCAAGTGACAGGTTGCCAAATGTGCAGTCTTCTTGAATCCATCTAAACCTCCTGTAACCAAAATATATATCAATTTTATTTAAATTTTCATATATTTTACATATTAGTTCCACAAATCTAACATAGTTTGCTAATGAACAAAATAATTTTGTTGTTTATTAATGAGGTAACAACTACCAGCTACTTTTTTACACTGCTTTTTTACATGTGTTACCGCATTGGATAATTGTTCCACAGAGTCAAAATACTGATATTCATTCGTAATAACGGCAATAGATAGAGATGTGCATGTTAAAGGTTCCAGTTCGCCAGATCTATTAGCCACCTGAACATATGCTAGATCCTCTAACTCGTAAAAACTAAGTATGTTGGCATCAAAGTCATCAATAATTTTTTGACACATCTTTTCTACCTCGTAATAAGGTAGAATGGCTACAAAATCATCTCCTCCAATATGTCCTAAAAAATCCTCTACGCCGCAGATATGTCTTTTTAGTATTTCTGTTAAATACCGTAAAATTTTATCGCCTTTATTAAAGCCATATGTGTCATTGTAGGATTTAAAGTGATCTAAATCAAAATAGATTAAACTATATTGCGATAGCTGTAATGCTTCTTCTAATTTTTCATCGATTAATTTATTGCCTGGAAGACTACTTAATGGATTCAGGAAACTTGCAATGGCTACTTGTGTATCAACAAGCTTTAACAATAACTCTCGAATACTAACCATGCCATAATAAAGATTGTTTTTCGTGACAATGACATCATCATATAAATCCTCTGGAGGTCTAGCCATAGCTAATGTACTAACCTCTGTGATTGGTGTATTACGATCAACGATTAAAGGATTTTTCTTTATCATCAGCTGATTTTGACGTTCCATTAATAAATGATAGCCATATCGAGTACCGATTTTTTGATAGAAATGTGTGCGTGTAATATGTCCAATTGGTTTTTCATCACGCACAACAACAACGCTACGCAACGATGGATTACTTGTAAAAAGTACATCTACTTCTTTGTTTTTCACAAATTCATCAATACATGGAACTTTCTCAATGACTTCCCCTATCTTCATGGTCACCCACCCTTATTTTCCCCATATATATTTCCTTTGCAGGCTTTCCTATCGCATATCCCTGTGCATAATGAATGCCAATATGATGGAGATAATCAAGCTCTTCTTGTCTTTCAATCCCTTCAGCGATGATTTTAGTATTGGCTTGTTCAGCATATTTCATTAACAATGTGACGAGCTGCTGTTGTTCACTATTTTGGTCTATGAATTGAATTAATGAACGGTCTAGCTTAATAAATTCCGGCTTTAAATAGATGAGCGTTTTTAAACTATTATAACCTGATCCTACATCATCTACGGCAATGCGATAGCCCTGTGATCGATAATGCGATAATACACGTTCAAACTCCACAAAATCTATTACTGCACTTCGCTCAGTTAGTTCAAAAACCACTTGCTGAGGTTTGATTCCAAGCTCCTTCAATAATTGTAGTGTTTCGCCACTGTGATATTTTTTATCTAATAAAACATTCGGATGTATATTAAGGAACACTAAAAAGTTTTTATTCACCAAGTCTTTGTGTAAACGTTCCTTGAAACGTTTCAAGGAAAGATTTCTACAAAAACATTCAAATAAAAAAACGCAATCTGTTTGTCCTACAAACTCGTAAAACTGGTCCACACTGTTAAATAATGTTGAGGGTAATGGTCGATTTAAGGCTTCAAATCCTATTGTTTGCTGTGACTGTAAATCTACAATAGGTTGAAAGTATGTATGTAAATCGTTATGTTGAATAATTTGTTTCAATGCCTTTAAACGTTTCATATATAACGAACTACTTTGATGCTGACCATATAAATATTTAAAAAAAGAAAATATATTACTTGTTTTTATACTTTGTCCCACTACAGACTCCATCCCTGCACCTCTTCAATTGGTTATTATGGTTCATTGTACGCTTTGATTGTAAACAGACTGTGAATCGAATGTAAAAAGAGCAAGTTCCAGCAATGGGTTTTAACAAAACTCTTTTCTAGTTAATATTTCACAATATTAAAACTATTACAAATAATTTATTTGATATAAAATGATATTAGTGTATGATTGTAATAATAGGTTTATATTACCTATTATATTTTTTTGTGTTTTTACTGTATTGGTCTTAATAGGGATACCTATTTAGATAAAAATTATTCAAGGGAGGATCCTGTTAATGAGCTTGTCTATTCAACAATTATTGGAGAACAAAGGAATTACACCGAAACCTGAACACCTTGAACTATTAAAAACACGCTGGGAAGGTATGCAGTCACTTCGCAGCAATTTAGAAGGTATTGCGATCGATGATGCAGACATCGCCGTACGTAGTATTCCTGGAGGTGATCACATTGACAACTGATTTACATTTAAAATCTGTTGAAGAGTTGGCACCATTACTTGCATCAAAGTCGCTATCTCCCGTGGAATTAACGAAAGCTATTTTAGATTTTGCTGAGGAAAGTCAACCTAAAATTAATTCCTATATGGCTTTTTATCGGGAAGAAGCCTTAGCAAGGGCAAAAGAAGTTGAACAGGAGATTCTCCAAGGTCATTATAAGGGTATGTATCATGGGATACCTATCGCCTTAAAGGACAACTTGTATTTTAAAGATAAAATAACAACGATGTCCTCAAAAATTCATAAGGACTTCGTTTCTGATTATGATGCGACTGTGGTTGAAAAGCTACGTGATGCTGGTGTTATTTTCACTGGGAAATTAAGTATGCATGAATATGCATGGGGAATTACCAATAACAACCCTCATTACGGCCCTGTTCGTAACCCATGGGACTTAGATAAAATTCCTGGTGGTTCAAGTGGAGGCTCTGGTGCGGCTGTTGCAGCTGGAGCAAGTGTTGCTTCACTAGGGACAGATACAGCAGGCTCTATTCGAATTCCATCTTCTGCTTGCGGCATTGTAGGTTTAAAACCTACACACGGTCGTGTAAGTAAATACGGCTGCTACCCGCTAGCATGGAGCTTAGACCATATTGGTCCGATGACAAAGACAGTTAAGGATGCAGCGGGCTTGCTCGAAGTCATTGCTGGTTTTGATCATCGAGACCCTACTTGCGTGAATGTTCCAGTAGACAACTATGAGAAGCAGCTTACTGGTAAGATCAAAGATCTAGTGATTGGTATCAATGAAGAATATTTCTTTAATAATGTTGATGCTGATGTAGAGAAGGCTGTTAGAGCAAGTATTCAAAGCTTAGTGGATTCAGGCGCTAAAGTAGAAGTGGTGCGTATTCCTTCCCTACAATATGCAGAATGGGCAGAGCTTGTGACGTCTCTTTCAGAGGCAGCAGCTATACACCATTCAGATTTACAAAAGAGACCACAAGATTTTGGTGACGATATTCGTCTGCTATTTGAGCTTGGTGAATTGCCTTCTGCAGTCGATTACTTGCAGGCTCAGCAGGTACGTCGTCAAATCAAGCAGGAGTTTACAGAGATTTTTAATAAAGTAGATGTGCTCATTTCCCCTACCCTACCTGTTGTAGCTAGTACAATTGGGGATGATTTTGCAGAGTTAAACGGTCAAAAAGTAGATTTAATTGATAATATTATCCGCTTTACAGGCCCTAGTAACTTAACAGGCTTACCTGCCCTCTCGGTTCCTTGTGGCTTTAAAGGAAACTTACCAATAGGTCTACAAATTATTGGCCCAGCCTTTAAAGAAGGACGCATTTTAAATGTAGGCTATGCTGTTGAGCAAGCAAATCCACAGAGAAATAGAAAACCAAATATTTTTGCTAATATCTAAACGATAAGCACTAGAAATCTGCTCACTTCACGGTATACCACTGAATGAGCAGATTTTTTTGTGGGGGAAACCTGCTAGCATTCATACTAATGGTTTTTTATGAACAAGTAATTTTATAATAGAAGCTAGAAGCTTACTACAGGAAAGGCAATGATCCACTCATGAATGTAGAGAAATTTTTACAACTACCTATTACCAAAGACTTCACTGTTATAGCAGGTCACAACGGCTTAAATAAAGCTGTTCAAAATGTAGAAATATTAGACTTTGAATTTTCACCTGACATCCACCATGTCAGAGATACTATCTTTACACCAAACAGTGTTGTGTTAAGTAGTTTATTATTTGCTAAGCAAAAGCCTGAGTATTTATTCAATGCTGTAAAAAATCTAATTGAGCTTGGGGCTAGTGCTTTAGCTTATAAGCCTGTTATTTTTAAGGAATTACCTGAAGAAGTTTTGTCGTATGCAGAGCAGCATAATTTCCCTATATTGCGCTTTGGTGGAGATGAGTTTTTTGAAAAAATCATTTTAGAAACGATGGCTTATGCTAAGACACAGGATTATTCCTATTTTATAGAAACAATTTTACGAAGGTTAGTGGAGGAAGATGTAACACAGGAGCAAATCAAATCCATTTTACAACAGCTCAATAAGCCCTTTGAAAAATATGTATTTATAGCAAATTTACGAGCTGGTGACACAATCCATCCGAACTGGATGCAGCCCTTTTACTCGTTAGAGCCACTATTAAA
The DNA here is from genome assembly GCF_003367505.1 of Lysinibacillus capsici. GTDB lineage: Bacteria > Bacillota > Bacilli > Bacillales_A > Planococcaceae > Lysinibacillus > Lysinibacillus capsici. Next base: position 24,463 of record NZ_PXXX01000014.1, on the reverse strand, counting down.
ATCGGGTATGATTTGTTCTTATAAAAAAAGTCTATTTATCATCATGACACATCCATCTCAGCAATTCCAATTTGAAAGGGTTTTACATGAATGGCTAGCATTATATGTCATACCCACTGATACAATCACTTTCGGCTATAGCAATTGTAATGATACCCAGACTGGATTCTCAATGGCATTACGCGAAGCTTTTTTTGCCAATATTTTCGCTGAAATAGATATGCTCCCTAGCTGTCATTATAAGAATCTCGCGTCTGATTGTTTATTAATCGAGTTATACCGTAAAGATGCAACATTCGCTATGGACTATGTTACCTCCTTTTTAGCCCCTCTACTTGATGATAAGGCTGATCCAGACTTAATGGAGACCGCCATAACTTATATCATTAAAAAAGGAAATATTAAGGAAGTTGCTGTAGCACAATTCTGTCATCCAAATACAATTCGCTATCGTATGGCTAAAATACGTCAGCTAGTAACACCCATAGATAATGATTATGTTTTTTATGAACGCCTAGCTGCAGCCGTTAAATTGTACTTATTACATAGCAAAATGACCAGTGACTAATCGCTTTGGAATAAGTACAAAAAAACGCCTGAATATTTAGAAATAAAATCAAATTCTTTTCTTCTCTCTTATGCTATTCTATTGAAGTTAGGAGGAAGAACACATGAAAACTTACATAGCTGATGGCATGTTATTAGTTACTGCAATCGTGTGGGGTAGTGGATTTGTTGTAACGGCCATTGCTCTAGAATATTTAACAGCTTATCAAGTAATGGCTGGCAGATTTTTATTAGCTTCAATCATATTAACCGTTTTATTTGGCGCCCGCTTAAAAAAGGCTTCAAGATCAGTAATTTGGAAGGGAGCTTTATTAGGTACAATTTTGTATATAGCGTTTGCCCTTCAAACAGTCGGACTGCAATATACAACACCATCTAAAAATGCCTTTTTAACCGCAGTTAATGTCATTATTGTTCCTTTAATAGCATATGCCGTTTATAAACGGCGTATTGATGGCTACGAAATCATTGGTTCGATAATGGCAATTGTGGGCATTGGCTTTTTATCATTACAAGGCTCATTGACAATGAATATAGGTGATGCCCTATCATTAGCTTGTGCTGTTGCTTTTGCCTTTGATATCTTTTGTACAAACCTTTTTGTTCAAAAAGAAGATGCCATTGCTCTAACTATTATTCAGTTTCTCACAGCATCCTTTATAGGTGTTATCGTTGTCATTAGTCAAGGTGAAATTCCTACGTCGCTTGAAAAAGAGGCAATTTACTCGCTTGTTTATTTAGGGATTTTTTCTACGACAATAGCTTATCTTTTCCAGAATGTGGCCAATCAATATACAACTGCCACAAAGGCTGCGATTATACTATCAACGGAATCTTTTTTCGGCATGGTTTTATCCGTTATCTTTTTGCATGAAATGCTAACAAGCCGTATGGTCGTTGGTGCCGTCCTTATTTTACTAGCTATACTAATTGCCGAAGTGAAACCCGCACATCCAAAAAAGAAGCTAATGAAAGCACTCGATAATCAGACCCCCAAATAGTTTCAGTTTATACTGGAACTTTTTTTATGTTTATTAAACTCGACTAGTAATAATGCTTGTCGTAATCCCCACAACTAGCACTGTAATTATAGATAATAGCAAGGTCGAGGTGGATAGGAGGAAGCCACCTATAACAATCACGATGGAATCAATAAAAAATATTAATATCCCAACATTAATACCCGTTTTATCACAGATAAATTGTGCTATCAAGTCAGTTCCCCCTGTGCTTGTCTGAAATCGCAGCATTAGACCAATACCAAAGCCTACAAGTATTCCTCCAAGAATGGCACTATAGAGCGCATCAATTTGCACAAGATTGCGGACAGGCTTTAAAAAATCGATAATGAAGGAAGACGTTAGTAAGCCATGTATACTATTGTAAAAATAGGTTTTATATTTAAACCACGCAATAATAAAAATTGGAATACTAATGATAATAATCATTAAACCAATTTGGAGCTTATATAAATAATGTAATATTAGCGCTAACCCTACTACTCCCCCATCTAAAATTTCATAGGGCGTTAAAAATAAGTTTATTCCTAACGACAATGAAATACTTCCTATTATAATGACTAGACTTTTTGTAAAGAAATACATACAACCCCCCTCCGTGTCTATGCATGTCTTATAGTATGAAAATAGGTTATTGAACATGTTATGAAATAACCCTAGATGATTAGCCATTTTTATCGAGTGCATTTGCTAAATTTCTTCGAAACTTATTCAATTTATTTCCGTATATACAGATAAATTTTAAATTAACAAAGGGGATTATGATATGGAGCATGCTTTATTGGAACAAGTTAAACATACTAGAACTTTTTTAAGACAAGAACAATTGGAAACAATCTTTGAAGAGTTTGATGGTCATCGAATGCGCTTAACAGAGGTACAGCGCTTGGAGAAATACCGTAAAATGCTTGAAAGTCCTTTTCGCTTTTTCCGTGGAAGTGCCTATCTCTTTTATTTTGATATGACAAAATCCGCTTCAATCTTCCATACTCCTGATAGAAAACCGACTTGGATTCAAGGTGACATGCATATGGATAACTTCGGTGCTTTTCAAAATGAAGCTGGCTCCATTGTTTTTGATGTCAATGATTTCGATGAGGGCTATGTCGGTTCATATTTATACGATATTATTCGTATGAGTATTAGTATTGCACTTTATTTAGAAGAACAAGGCTTACATAAGACAACACAAGAAACGGCTATTCAACATTTTCTTAATAGTTATATCAATCAACTAAAACGATTTGAGCGTAAACAGGATGATCCTCTAACACTCATTTTCACAAAGAACAATACCAAAGGACCCGCAAAGAGGTTATTGAAAAAGCTTGAGAAACGCCAACGATCCTATTTTTTACAGGATATTACGTATCTCAATGAAGACGGCGAGCGCGCTTTCTTATGGAATGAAGAAATTCAACCAGTCACTGCTGAGGAATACAGTGCCATTTCAAACGCACTTTCTACATATAAAATTAGGGACATAGCTTATAAATATGGATCTGGTACAGCTTCAATCGGTTTAAAACGTTACTATATTTTAGTGGAAGATGAAAAGGGTGCATCATGGGTTGAAAATTTAGTGTTAGAAATGAAAGAAGTACGCACAGCCATTCCTGCCTACTTTCTTCCCTATCAGGATCTATTTTGGGCTCATTATGAGCACCAAGGAGCACGAGTAGTTGGAACTCAAAAAGCCATGCACCACTTAGAGGATCCACATTTAGCCTTTATTACAATGAATGGTCAGGAATTTTATATTCGAGAACGTTCTCCTTATAAAAAGAAGATTAAGCCTAAAAACTATAAGGATGTAGAGGATTACTTTACAACAACATCACTTATGGGGAAAATTGCCGCTAAAATACATGCACGAGCTGACATCGATTATTCTCATGTTTTTACCTATCACAGCGAGGAGGAGATTTTAAAAGCAATCGGTAAAGAACGGAATGTATTTATAGAACATACAATTTTACAAGCAATGAGTTACAAAGAAACCGTCTATACAGATTATGACTTATTCAAAAACTGGGTTGAAACAAAAATGTAAAAAGGGACCTTCGCTTTTAGCGAAGGTCCTCTCATATTGAATATTATTTTTGCTTGGCCTTCATACGAGCAAGTAAAAAGCCGCCCTTAAATGATTTAGGCTCATACGAGATAATAAACGCATTCGGCTCAAATTGCTCTACTATTTGAAAGAGCTCTCCTTCACGATTCCTCTTCGTTAAGATCTCATATTTATAGCGGTTACTATCTCGCCCTTCTCCTATATAAATCGTGACTGCAAACCCTTCGTGGCGAAGAAATTTCACAAGCTCTTCATTTTTATTTTGCGTATTAATGGTTGTATAAACATAGCCTATCGCTAGCTTTCGTTCTATTTTTGCTCCTAAAAATATACCTAATCCAAACCCAACTGCATAGACAACCATAGATAACATACTTTGCTTCCCACTGAAAACGAGTGAAAGGCCAAATACATACACCAACATCTCCAGCATACCAAATATCGCTGCAAGGAATGTGATATTCTTTACCAAAAATATTGTTCGTAATGTTAAAAAAGGTACATATACTAATTGTAGGATTAAAATTAAAACAATACTTTGCATTTGTGCTAGACCTTTCTGAGAGTAGTTTTATATAAGTATATGTTGAAAGAGAGAGTTACATGCGATTTCAACAACTCTATTTTAAATTCCCTTTTAGTCTAATGTTAAACATTCCTTATGACAGTCTAAAGTTATTTTAACGGAACAAATTTTAACTAAAATCATAATCTATAGTTTAAAACATACAATCCATAACAACAAAAAAGTGACACCTCCTCAAATCTAAATCAATAGATAAAAGTAGGTATCACTTTCTTTTCATCAAAATATGTAAAATATTTAGATGAATGTTATTTAATTATCTTTTTATACTTCCCCGTGCATCGGGTCTTTTTTATGCTTAGGCCCAATCATGTTGAATAAAATATTTAGGATAATCGCTGTGACTGAACCACAAACAATACCATTTGACGTTAAGATTGAAACGCTTGTTGGCAGTGCATCAAAAATGCCAGGAACAACGGATACACCGACACCTAAACTTACTGCAATCGCTGCAATCATTGCGTTTTCCGCTGATTCATTCATAACAGGTACAAGCATTCCCATACCTTGTGTAATCACCATACCGAACATCGCAAGCATTGCCGCACCTAGTACAGACGTTGGAATAATTGTTGTTAATGCTGCGATTTTTGGTAGGAAGCCTAATGCTACAAGTAGACCACCTGTGATGTAAATGACTTTACGGTCCTTAACGCCTGACATACGAGTTAGTCCCACGTTTTGTGAGAATGTTGTGTATGGGAAGGCATTGAAAATACCACCGATTACTGAAGCTAGACCTTCTGAACGGTAGCCACGAGCCAAATCTTTTGAATCTATTTTTTTATTACAAATATCACTTAGCGCAAAATAGACACCAGATGATTCTACTAAAGATACCATTGCTACAAGTGTCATGGTAATAATCGCCGTTACATCAAATGTTGGCATGCCAAAGTAGAAAGGTTGTACCATGTGAAATACATTAGCATCTACAACTGGGGTGAAATCCACCTTGTCCATGAAGGCACCTAAAACAGTACCTACTACTAATCCTATTAAAATAGAAATAGCACGAACAAAGCCCGTAGAAAAGCGATAAACGACTAAAATGACAACCAATGTAATAAAGGCTAAAGCTACATTAGAAGCAGAGGCAAAATCCTCAGCACCTTGTCCACCTGCCATATTGTTTAATGCTACTGGTAATAAGGAAATACCGATAATTGAAACAACTGACCCTGTTACGACTGGTGGGAAGAATTTCACAAGCTTGCCGAAGAAGCCCGCAATTATCATTACAATTACACCAGAGGCAATAATAGAACCATAAATGTCCGTAATACCCTGCTCTGGGTTTGTACCAATCGCAATAATTGGACTTACCGCTGTGAATGTACAGCCAAGTACTACAGGTAAGCCAATACCAATGAATTTACCTGAATAAACCTGTAAAAGTGTAGCGATCCCGCACATCATAATATCAATCGCTACTAAATACGTCATTTGTGTTGAATCGAAGCCAATTGCCCCACCGATAATCAGTGGCACTAAGATGGCTCCAGCATACATTGCAAGTAAATGTTGAATCGCTAGCGCAGTCGATTTAAAGGTATTCATTACGCGCGAGCCTCCGTAGCAAATGTTACTTTGCCATCTTCAAGAGAATCTACAATTGCTAATGACTCAACGCGAACACCTTGCTCACGCAATAATTTTCCGCCATCTTGGAAGCCCTTTTCAATAACAATTCCAACTCCCACAACATTCGCACCAGCTTGTGCAGCAATATCAAGTAAGCCTTTGACAGCCTCACCATTGGCTAAGAAATCATCTACAATTAAAATATTGTCATCTTCGCTTAAGAAATTACGTGAGACAGAGATCTCATTTGTTTCATTTTTTGTGAATGAATGTACCTTTGAAGAATAAAGGTTATCTGAAAGAGTTAATGATTTACGTTTACGAGCAAATACGACAGGCGCTCCAATTTCTAAGCCTAACATCACGGATGGGGCAATACCTGAAGATTCTATTGTTAAAATCTTTGTAATCACTTGATCAGAAAAACGATTTGCAAATTCATGACCAATTTCCTTCATTAGCATCGGATCAATTTGATGGTTTAAAAATGAATCAACTTTTAATACGGATGAAGATAATACTTTACCCTCTTGCATAATTTTGTCTTGTAATAACTTCATTTCTTTCATATCCTTCTTTCGTAAAAAATTATAAAAAAACGCTGAATACTTTGATTCCATTCTGCTACGAGTGGAGCAAAGCATTCAGCGCAAAAACGTCGAAATGAATAGAAAACATCATTAAAATTGAAGTTCTCTAAAAGCATTGCTACCCATAGTCGATTCATTTACGGTAAATCGGTAGAAACTTGCGAGCCCTATTCTCGCTATTATATGAGTGGATTTGTATGAAACTATCAGAATAACCAATTTATCACTTTATTCGGTAAGGGCTACTATCTCTCACCAAAAAAAGTTTGATTTTTCGGAATTTAATGGTATTCTGGAACTTTTTAATTGTAAACGTTCGTGTTTTCAATCAACGTACTGATTATAACAGACTATTTTCTAGCTTGCTAGCATTATTTTGATAAATGGAACGGTACTGTCATAATGACGACATTTCTGTGAAATAACAGTGATGTACGAATAAGAAGACTCGATTGGTTGTGTAGCATATGATGCCACCCTTTTTTCGGTAAGAATTGAGGGATAACAACTGTAACTTTATGACCTGTCTTCGTACATTGATGTTCTACTTTATCAATAAATTTAATTAATGGCTGTGTAATGCTGCGATATGGTGAATAGTAGGTAACTAATCGTACATCAGGTTGCCAGGCGTTCCACTTCTCTTCAAAAGCTTTTGCATCTGCTTGATCGAAAGCTACGTAAAAGGCTATCACTTTATCAACCTTAAGTGATTTGGCATAATGTAGGGAGTTTTCAACCACCTTTGTTATACCAGCTACTGGCACAATGAAAACATTCCCCTCAATAGTAGCCAGTTCCTCATGATTTAATCTTAACTGTTCTCCAACAGCTTGATAATGTTGCTTAATGCGATGGAATACAAAAATAATAATTGGTAAAAAGATAAACACTGGCCATACTTGAGGCATTTTTGTCACAAAAAACATCATTGCCACGATGAAAGAGATAGCAGCCCCAATTGTATTGATCGTAAATTTTGCTACCCAGCCTTTAGGTTTTTCGCGCCACCATTTTCTCATCATTCCCGTTTGCGCTAATGTAAAGGGAATAAATACGCCTACTGCATAGAGCGGAATTAAATGCTCTGTGGCCCCGTCAAAAAGTATAATTAAAAAAATGGCTGCAATACCTAGCATTAAAATACCATTTGAATAGCCAAGACGGTCCCCACGAATTTGGAAGATTCGTGGGATAAAACCATCCTTCGATAAATTCACAGCAAGCAAGGGAAATGCTGAATATCCTGTGTTTGCGGCAAGTACTAAAATCATTGCCGTTGTCCCCTGTACAATATAATAAAGAAAATTCCGACCAACACTAGCTTCTGCTAGTTGGGAAACGACTGTTGCTTCTGCTGTTGGTGCAACGCCATAAAAATAAGCTAGACTAACAATCCCGATGAATAAAACGGCTAAAATGGCGCCCATTGCTAAAAGCGTTTTAGCAGCATTATTCGGGGCAGGATTTCTAAAATTAGGTATAGCGTTAGAAATAGCCTCTACTCCTGTTAACGCTGAGCTTCCTGAAGCAAATGCCTTTAATAAAATAAATAGGCTAATCCCTGCCACTGGTGTGCCAATCTTTGGATGTAGCTCTGCAGGCACCTGTCCAGTTGCCACATTATAGAGCCCAATCCCGATTAGCAACAGCATAACGCCTACAAATAGATAAACTGGGTACGCCAAGATAGAGGCTGACTCTGTTACACCTCGCAAGTTTAAAATCGTTAAGAAAATCACAAATATAATAGCAATGGGTACATTATAAGCATGAAGACTTGGAAATGCAGATGTAATGGCATCTGTCCCGGCCGACACACTTACTGCTACCGTTAAAATATAATCAACAAGCAAAGAACCCCCTGCAACAAGACCTGCATTCACGCCTAAATTTTCTCGTGATACGACATAGGCGCCTCCCCCATAGGGATAGGCGAAGATAACTTGACGATAGGATAAAATCAGTGCCACGAGTAGAATAACCACTCCAGCGGCAATAGGTAAAGAATACCAAAACGCCATTGTACCTACCGTCATTAGGACAATTAAAATTTGTTCTGGTCCATAGGCTACTGATGACAATGCATCTGACGATAATATGGCCAGTGCCTTTGTTTTACTGAGCTTTTGTTCCCCTAACGCATCGGATCTTAATGGTTTGCCGATTACATAACGTTTGAATGAGGATTTCATTGATAAACACCTTCTAGTTTCATAGAATGTGTTTCGCCTTTCTAAATTACATCAAAAAACGCCTACAAGTCATCACTAAATAAGACTTGTAGACGCTCATCCGTCTGCCAAGCTCCACTTTTCTGCTCTTAACGCTTACGAGGTTAGCTGTCGGATTCGGGCCTGAGTAGCCCTACTCCTCCATAAGGAAGAGATTCACCCCAAGAATGGCTATGCCATCCATCAAAATTGGTTCCCCCGCGTTTAGTTGCTTCAGCGATTTAGAAATTTGAAACTTTTATAATGATGTCATATTACGCCTGCTAATTGAAAAAGTAAAGAAGAAAATTTTTCTCTTTTTTGAGTAAAAGCATAGGCTTTTTTTGAACATATAAATAATCGCTTCTTAAAGAAAATTTCCTGAATACCTAGTCAATACCCACAATATAAACAATAAAAACTGCCTTAAAGGTATATTCTACCTTCAAGACAGCTCATTATATTAGTCATCAAAGCCTTGTTCAAAGTCGATAATGTTCCCAGAGACTGCATCCACATCTACTTCGTATTCATATTGACCGTCTTTCAGTTCAATTTCATATACACCATCATCAAGCTTAATTTTTGTCACTTTACCCTTTGCTTTTGTTTGGGCTGTCTTGATAGCCTGCTCTTTTGTAATTATTTTTGTTGTAGCAGTCGTAGCAGGAATATGATCATCCCAATCATCGTCATCTAGACGTTCCTTTTTCTGCTTGAGTAATTTTCCACTATAAGCATCAAATTTTAAATCATATTCTTCTGTATCTGTATACACCTCTACTTCATAAATAGAGCTAAACTGATTTTGGTCAAATTCGATATTGGCAACTGTACCATCCACTACCGCTAGAGCTTTCTTCTCAATTTCCTGCATGGATAAGACCTTTTTTTCTTGGGCATTTCCTGATAATAAAGTCGTCGAGCCAATCGCTGCACCCACTCCCAGTGTAATTACTAGTGCTGGAATCATGATCATTTTTTTCATGTTCATCTCTCCTTTGTTTTATCTAAACTTAGCTTACCAAGTGAAGATGATAGAACTATAAGAGAAACATTAGAATTTCATGAGAATGATTTAATGATCGTCATCCCATGTTACAGACAGTACTTTTCCTGAAACAGCATGAATTTGAAATGTAGCTTCGTCCTCCTGCGTTTCAATCTCAACTAAATAGTAACCACCCTCTGGGGTTTCTTCAAAATCAACTGAATCCACTTCACCCTTTAATTGCTTAAGAGCTATTTGAATGGCCTGTTGCTCAGTAATAATAGGCTCTTCGATAGGTTGTTCTTGTGGCTCAACCTTTTTCTCAGCCAGTAGTTCGCCAGTATAACCATCAAACGTTAAATCCTTTTGAATTTCCTCATTTTCAACACGTACAGTGTAAATGGAGTCTGTAAGCATAACGCTTTCTATATCTCCATATTCCTTTTTAACCATTTGTCTGATCTGCTTTTCTGTTAAAAGTAATTTACTATGTCCTTCTTTCAGGATTAGATCAGTCACCTGTTGTGTCGTAACATCGAGTATAGCTGCATACTTGACATCGTCACGCGTAAAAAGCATTTCAAAGGTATTTCCTTGTTTTTCAACCTGTGTAACATGACCATTGTAGATAGTCTCAATATGATGAATAGCCTGCGCTTCACTAAGAGGTTGAACGTAAAAATAACGATGTTGAACAAACCAAATTACTCCACTACAAAGAAGGATAATAACAACAATTACTAACATCCACTTTTTCATTGCTGTCCCTCCTTTGGTATACATAAAGTAAAGCTTGAGCCTTCCCCTAGCTTACTTTTCACATCTATCGTTATACCTAATTGTTGTGCCAGTTCATGTGCGATTGCTAGCCCTAGCCCTGAACCACCTGTTTTACGATTACGATCCTCTGTTACACGATAGAAACGCTCAAACAAATGAGGAATATGCTCGACTGGAATACCAATACCAAAATCTTGGATGGTAATACGTACATGGTTGGTTGTTTCAGTGGCTTGAATACGTACTTCATCCTCACTATATTTCCTAGCATTATCCAGCAAAATAAAAAGTAGTTGCTTCAATATTTTTTCATCACTATAAATAAATTTTGGTATCTGCGCATCAATTCTAAATGTTCGATGATAAGCCTGTTCCATTTGTGAAGCTACTTTATTTAAGAAAGGGGCAAGCTCTAGTTGTTCGAAATGAACGTCCAATTGCTCTTTGTTTTTAGCTAGCTCTAGCAATTGCAACACCATTTCATGCATACGAGATGATTCATTGGCAATGGCCTGTAAGGATTCCTGAGCAACCTCACGATTATCAAAACCCCTTCTTAGGAGTAGTTTTGCATAACTTTCAATGACAGTTATAGGAGTTTTTAACTCGTGAGAGGCATTTGATACAAATTCTTGTTGCTTTTGATAATGTTGTTCAAGCTTCTCCATCATTATATTAAAAGTGCGGTTAATGTTTATTAACTCGTCCCCACCTTTTTCTGTAGTATCTATTTTTTCATATTTCCCAGTAGATGCACTTTTGCGCATGGTCTCATTTAAACGTTCTAGCGGTAATAAAATAAGTCGCCCAAGTACCAAGCTCGCTAGGAAAATTGGAATCGTTGCAACAACAGATACAACAACTAAGATGACCTTTAACAAATCTAATGTCCGTTCTACTTCTTCCATAGATTGCTGTAATGTTATGTCCACTACCGTTCCGTCGATCCAAATAGCAGGCATAGTGTAGGTAATGGCAGGGACTTCTTGCATTTCAAGGGTAGCTTGAACCTTTGTTTTCAAGCGTTCACCATCATAAATATAAACAGCACCATCCGTTGGCATATAAGCTCTTAATACTTGCTGTAGGTTGGTTTGTGCATTTAACTGACTCAGTGTAGAGCTTAAATCATTTGCCCGTGACTGGAGCTGATTATATTCCGTATCATAGGCAAATTTCTCATACAACAAATAAATTCCACTATTTGTTGCCACTATAATAACTAGCATAAGCAATGTTGTTAGTAGATGAATTTTTGTTTTAAGTCTCATAACTATGTTCCTTTAGCACATATCCAACACCTCGAATTGTTTGGATAAGAGGTGCTGGATTAGCAGCCTCAAGCTTTTGCCGTACATAACGTATATAAACATCCACAACATTTGTATCCCCATAATAATCATAGCCCCACACAGCCTCTAATATTTGCTCCCTTGTCAGTACTTGTTTAGGATGCTTTAGTAAATAGAACAACAAATCATACTCACGGGGTGTCAGCTGAATTTCCTTATCAAAATACACAACTTCCCTTGTTTGCTCGTTTATCGATAAATGGCCAAATGTAAGTGCAACTTGCTTTGGATTTACCTTCTGCGAAAACCGTAGTGCATTGCGAATTCGTGCCAGTAGCTCCTCAATTTCAAAAGGCTTTGTCACGTAATCATTGGCTCCTAAATCCAAGCCCTTTACCTTATCCTCTACTTCACTTTTAGCAGTTAGCATGATAACAGGTGTTTGGGATTCTGTTGCACGAATACGCTTTAGCACATCAATACCGCTCATCTCAGGTAGCATGATATCAAGTAAAATTAAATCCCATTGCTGCTCACGGTATTGTAGTAAGCCTTCTGCTCCTGTATGTGCCATTGCTGCCTCATATCCTTCAAATTGAAGCTCCAGTTGTAGCACTCTCGCAATATTCTCTTCATCTTCTATAATTAAAATTCGATGTGTCATGTCGAATCCGTCCTTCGCCTTTTCTTTTCATCGTATACGATACAAGTGGTGAAAGTCTAATTAGAAAATGATGAGAATGGCACATACTTATAGAAGGATAAAGCAAACTACTTCACTTTTTTTATTCCTAGCGTTAGAATACTAATATCCTATTTTCCTATAGGAAACTTTATTTCACTGATGATACTTTTTGAAACGAGGGAACAATATGGTTTACAAACGAGTCACAAAATCGTCTGCAGAGGCGGTTTTAGATGGAGATATAAAAGGTTGGCGAAGATTCTTGCCATTTTTAGGACCTGCTTTCATTGCAGCAGTTGCCTATATTGATCCTGGCAATTTTGCTACAAATATTACAGCAGGCTCTCAATACGGCTACCTGCTACTTTGGGTTATAGCCTTTTCTAATTTAATGGCCGTGTTAATTCAGTCCCTGTCTGCCAAGCTTGGGATTGCGACAGGAAAAAATTTACCTGAAGTAGCACGCGAGCATTTTTCTAAAAAAACATCTATCTTTTTATGGATACAGGCGGAATTGGTCATCATTGCCACAGACCTCGCGGAATTTATCGGGGCAGCATTAGGGCTTTATTTACTTTTTAATATCCCAATGCTTCCCGCCGCATTGATTACAGCAGTAGGTTCATTCGCTATTTTAGAGTTGCAAAGAAGAGGATTTAGAGCCTTTGAAGCAGGAATTTCTGGAATGGTTTTAATTGTTGTATTGGCATTTGCCTTCCAAACATTTTTAGCGCAGCCAGCATGGGGCGATGTGGCGATTGGCATGTTCACACCACACTTTGAAGGTGTAGATTCACTATTATTAGCAACAGGTATTTTAGGTGCAACCGTTATGCCTCATGCTATTTACTTACATTCTTCTTTAACTCAAAGTCGTATTATTGGTCGAAATGAGGCAGAAAAAAAACGTATTTTCCGTTTTGAATTTATCGATATTATCATCGCTATGATTATTGCTGGTGCCATCAATATGAGCATGCTCATCATTGCCGCAGCAGTATTCCATACCCAAGGTGTTGTAGTTGAAGATTTAGATGTTGCCTATAATGGCTTAAAAGATGTTCTGGGCCCAATGGCTGCCATTTCCTTTGGTCTTGGTTTACTTATTGCAGGGCTTGCTAGCTCCTCTGTAGGGACTTTAGCTGGTGACGTAGTGATGCAAGGCTTCATTCAAAGAAAAATACCTCTTTATTTACGTAGAGCGATTACCATGGTGCCACCACTTGCAATCATTGCCTCTGGTGTGAATGCTACCTATGCTCTCGTTCTTAGTCAAGTTGTTTTATCATTTGGTATTGCCTTTGCACTTGTCCCTCTTGTTATGTTTACAAGTAAACGAGACATTATGGGAAGCCTAGTTAATCACCGTATTACAACTGTTTTAGGTTGGTTTGTCGTAGTCGTTGTTGTTACGTTAAATATTTACTTACTGTGGGAAACAATTTTTGGATAACAAAAAGCCAGGTACTCTATAGCAATGAGCACCTGGTATCTTTTTGATTAAACATCCACCTTTTCGATATTTCTAATGGCTAAATAAGCAATACCAAGACCCACGATTGCTAAAGTAATTGGAATAATAATAATATCGTTTAAAGTAAAGTTACCTGAATTTGACGAAGTTACAGACACAATTATAATAGATGAAATGATAGTTGTCGGTATAGAGTATTTTCTCATCCCGAAATACAATGGGATTAAAGCTATACCTGAGGCAGCAATCGCATTCATCAATACAGAAGGTATTTGCTGGATAATTAAAGAACTAGATAGTACATCAGGAATTAATTCATATCGTTCGCTTATGATACAAAAAATGGTTGTAATAAGAGCATTGGAGATAATGATCATACTGAAAGTAAATAGCATGACAATAGCAAGCTTTGCGACCATTAATTTCTTTCTACTTATAGGATACATAAAAGCTAATGTAATGGTTTTAAATTTATATTCTCCGATGATTAACTTAGCTATTAACGTAGAAGCAAAAATCATAAAAACTGCTCTTACAAATGAATCAATGACGCTTAAAGCAACCTCATAATTTTCAAGCCCTGGGTCTCCCTCAACTTTAGAAATAAATAAAATCATAAACAAAAAACCAAGAATAACAAAATTTGCAATAATGGCTCCTTTAACATATGAACCTAAATGAAATTTTTTCATTTCTAAACGCATTAAATTAAGCATGAACAACGCCTCCATTGATTAGCTTTAAGAAATAATCCTCTAATGAACTTGTTTTTTTACTAATCTCTTCAATCTCAACGTCATGTTCAATTAATGCTCTCGATAGGCTTTGTTGGGATACTGTTGAGTCGTATATACGTATAGAGTTATCATCCATCAGCTTAAAATTCGTAATTTTTAATTCGCTTTCAATAATAAACGCTGCCTTTTTCCCATCACTTACGATCACTTCAGTATAATTGACCTGATCACGATTAATAGTATCCATTGCTACCTCAGTGATGAGCCTTCCATTCTTAATAACACCTATTGTATCGACCAATTGTTCTATTTCAGCTAGAATATGACTAGAGATAATAATGGTTATGCCGTACTCCTTACAAAGCATCTTGAAAAGCTCTCTTAACTCCTTTATCCCTACTGGGTCCAATCCATTAATTGGTTCGTCTAATATAAGTAACTCTGGCTTTGTAATAATGGCCCTTGCGATGCCTAATCTTTGCTTCATCCCCAGAGAAAAATCTTTAACCTGCTTATTCTCTGTATTCGATAACTTTACTAAATTAAGAACATGTGCAATTTCTTTCTTATCATAATAACCCATGTATTCACAATGTAATTCCAGGGTCTCTCTAGCCGTTAATTTTTCATAAAAAATAGGATATTCAATAATTGTCCCCATTCTTATTAGTATTTCATAGGATTTGTCCGTCAATTTCGCCCCCAAAATTTCTACATCCCCACTTGTAGGTTTCGTAAGATTAGTTAGCATCTTCATAACAGTCGTTTTACCCGCACCATTAGGACCTAAAAATCCATAAATCTCACCTTTCTTAACGTTCATATTGACAGCAGAAACAACTTCCTTTCCATCGTACACTTTCGTAAGCTGATTTGTTTTTACAATGTATGTCATGTAATTCTCTCCCTCAATTGTGACTAGTTTCATTATAAAAAATGAAACTCTCTATTTTATTACTGCATTCTTACAAATTTCTTAAGTAAAAAAGCCTGCAAAGCATTAAAGCTCTACAAGCATAATGGATTCAATACATCATTCGCTTTAACGAAATCGTAAAAATAGTTTTTTCATAGGGAATACTCGATAAACGGATCGAGCCATTCATTATTTCTACAAGCCGCTTTGTAATCGTTAGCCCCAGACCGCTACCTTGGAAAGATTTATTTCGAGAATCCTCAAGTGTATACATCCTTTCAAAAACGCGATCGATATGGTATTCATCAATGCCCTTGCCACAATCCCACACATCAATATCGATATTGGCTTCATCGTTTCTTATAGTAATTCCAATTACATTGCCATCTGCTCCATATGCAATAGCATTAGACAGTAGATTGTATAGCACTCTATTTAATGCTTCTTCATTACCAAGTGCATATATGGAGCTTTCAGGGATATCAATTTTAATATCTAATCCCAATGAAGTAACCAAATCGTAAAAAGACAAAACATTTTTTCGGCATATTTCACTGACATTGATTTTAGTGATTGGATAATCTGTGTCCCCAGCCTCTAATTTTGCCAAGTCAAAAAATGTATGAATAATTTTTAATACCTCTAATGTTTTAGCATGTACACCCGTAAGTAAACGTTGCTGTTCCTCGTCACTATTCGCGTTTTGAAGTTGAAGCATTTCAATATAGCCAAGTACTACGGTTAAAGGCGTTTTAAGATCATGCGAAATATTGGCCAACATCTTTTTCATAGAATTTTCCATTTTATGATGTGTAGCCTGGACTTTTTTATGTTGATCTAGCAAAGTATTCAGTGTAATAAGTAACTGTTGAATTTCTGAATTTGTAGTTGTTATTAGAATCTTTTCATACGTCTGCTTATTCACAATTACATGTAGTTTTCGATGAATATATTGGATAGCGCGTTCTTGTTCCTTCTTGACTTTCCATTGAAAAATGAGAATGCCGATTAGCAATACAATTATTAATAATAGGAATATCATATATTTTTACCCTTCAAACTTATAGCCGATTCCCCATAGGGTTTTAATATAGTGAGGATGTGACGGATCATCTTCTATTTTTTCACGTAGTCTTCTGATATGTACATTTATAATATTTTCGTCTCCGTAATAGGCATCTTTCCATATCATCTGATAAATTTGCTCTTTGGTAAAAACTCTGTGACGATTTGTCACAAACAATTTTAAAATGGAAAATTCCTTTGATGTCAGCTTTATCTCTTGTCCGCTCTTTGTTATTGAGAAATTAACAATATCTATCTTTAAATTATCAATTTCGAGGACCTCTTGCTTTTGTTCAGCTTGACTAGAGTATTTCGTAGCTCTTCTGATAACAGCCTTTACACGTGCTGAAAATTCTAGCATAGAAAAGGGTTTAGCAATATAATCATCTGCCCCTAACCCTAAGCCCAATGCTTTATCAACATCACTGTCTTTTGCAGACATAATAATGATAGGAAGTGCTGCCTGCTCTCTAATAATCTTTAATACTTCCAATCCATTTAATTTAGGTATCATAATATCTAAGATGACCAAATCAAAGATATTTTGCAAACAATTTTGTAATGCCTCTTCGCCATTAGTCGCTGTTGTGACCTGGAAACCTTCCATCGTTAAGTAATTATCAACCATTTCACGAATGGCTTCATCGTCTTCTACAAGTAAAATATGCTTTTGCACTATGATGCACCTCTCCTATCAAACCCAATTTCCATATGTATATTACATTACCATATTTATGATGTTTGATTAGAGAGATTTTGTTTATGAGTGTTGAAAAAAGAGCTGCTCCATAAACCATCGCTCTTTGGTTTACAGAACAGCTCTATTATTTAATCTTCAACTTTTAAATCACAATCTTCAAGTGGAAGCATTTTTGTTTTGTGCTTTAATTTATAGCCAAACCATAATGCTAAAAATAATGGAATCCCAATATACGAAACAAGGATACCGTACCAATCAATCTTATCGCCTGTAAAGGCTGTGTAATTTTGTCCAATGACTACGATCATACAAACTGTAAAAGCAAATAATGGTCCAAACGGATATAATTTGGCTTTATAAGGTAATAACTTTGGATCTAAGCCTTGTGCATCAAACGCTCGGCGGAAACGATAATGACTAAACGCTATACCTAGCCATGCAATAAAGCCAGACATTCCAGAAGCATTTAATAGCCAGATATAAACCACTCCATCGCCAAAGAAGGATGCCAAAAATGCTAAACAGCCTACAGCTAATGTTGCCATAAGTGCATAAATCGGAATACCTCTACGACTTAGCTTTGCAAAAAATTTAGGTGCATGTCCATCCACTGCTAATTGCCATAACATACGAGAAGATGCATATAGTCCTGAATTTCCTGCTGACAGCATAGCCGTTAAAATAATGGCATTCATTAATGAAGCAGCAAAGGCAATACCTAGGCGGTCAAACACTAGTGTAAACGGTGATACTGCGATATCTTCTGATAATAAACGTTCGTCTGTAAATGGAATTAACATCCCAATTGCACCAATCGCTAAAATATAAAACAAAAGAATACGCCAAAATACAGATTTAACAGCCTTCGGAATATTTTTACCAGGATCATCTGTTTCACCAGCTGTAATTCCTAGTAATTCTGTTCCTTGGAATGAAAATCCTGCAGCTAGGAAAATACCAAATGTAGCAAGGAAGCCACCATGGAATGGCCCATCACTAACAAAGAAATTAGTGAAACCTACAGGAGCCTGCCCACCTAAAATACCAAAAATCATTAGTAAGCTAATGATAATAAAAACAATAACCGTTGCTACTTTAATCATGGCAAACCAATATTCACTTTCACCATAACTTTTTACGGATAGTAAATTAAACGTCAATACCACAGCAATAAATAATACTGTCCAAAGTGCTGATGAGCTATCTGGGAACCAATATTTCATAATTAATGACACAGCAGCAATTTCGGCAGCAATGGTGATTGCCCAGTTATACCAGTAGTTCCAGCCTAATGCAAAGCCCAAGGCAGGATCTACAAATTTGGTTGCATACGTACTAAATGAACCTGAGGATGGCATATAGGCAGCCATTTCCCCTAAGCTTGTCATTAAAAAGTACACCATAATACCAATTAAAGCATAGGCAAGCAATGCTCCTCCAGGACCTGCCTGAGCAATTGCTCCTCCACTGGCTAAAAATAGTCCCGTACCAATTGTACCGCCTAAAGAAATCATTGTAATATGACGGCTTTTTAATTCTTTTTTCAGCTTCGGTGCTTTATGTCCGAGCTGATTTACTTTTATTTCACTCACGATATAGCTTCCTTCCTATTTATGAGGCAAAAAAATGCCATCACATATACACTGTGATGGCTACATTAATCCTCAGTTTTTCCTACATGATAGCTCAACACGTTGTGCAAACGTGACAGTTCTGTTCCTTTCGGAGACAGCCCCAGCATGAGGTTTTCAAGTCCCCTCACACTTCGGCAATATTTCCTTTCAACTAATTTCATCAATGCTTGTCATTTCAATTAGCATACTTATAAATATCGCGACCTCTACCTCAATACAAACATGAGGCATATAATTATTAAATTTATGATGTTTATTATACTAACATAAGACCATAGACATTTCAATACAACCACAAATGTTCTGTATTTTATGAATCTTCTACTATTTTTAATAGTGTGATAAAGTGTTATAGTAGTTCAATTAGAATGGTTATTATTAGGGGGGATTTTATTTTGACTACAAATGATCATTCCACTAGTTTTCCAAGTAAAAAAATTAGCTGGAAAGGAACAACCTTACTTTTAGTCTTTGGAGTTATCTTTATAGCCTCTACATTACGAATGCCACTAACTGTTGTTGGCCCAATTATATCCTTTATCCGTGAAGATCTTGGAATATCTAATGTTTTGGCAGGCTTTCTAACAACGATACCATTGCTGGCTTTTGCTGTTATATCTCCATTTGCACCAGTTGTAGCACGCAAACTAGGGCTTGAGCTAACATTATTTTTATCCACTTTTCTCTTGGCTTTAGGAATTGTCCTACGTTCACTTGGTACTACAGAATTACTTCTATTGGGTACTGTGCTAATTGGCGTAGCCATTTCTTTTGGAAATGTACTAATTCCAGGATTATTGAAGTTGAAATTTCCCTATCATGTGGGTTTATTAATGGCCTTTTTCACCATGTCCATGAATTTTACTGCTGGCCTTGGTGCTGGTATTAGCTATCCGATAGCTAATTCATCGTTAGGCTGGCAAGGTGCACTTTCCATTGCACTCATACTCGTTCTAATTACAATCTTAATTTGGATACCTCAACTAAAATCAAATAAACCAGAACCAGTTACTACATCTAAGAAGACCAGTACACCTTTATGGAAATCACCTGTTACTTGGGCTGTCACAGGGGCAATGGGTTTACAGTCTTTATTATTCTACACAACAGCAGCTTGGATACCTGAGATCTATATTGCTCAAGGTTTAGCACCTGATAAAGCTGGCTGGATGTTTTCAATCATGCAATTCTCACAAGTACCAATGGCCTTAGCAGTGCCTATTATTGCTGGTAAAATGACTTCTCAACGCCCACTTGTATTGATGTTTACATCCTTCTATTTAGTAGGCTTTGTTGGGGTTGTCATGGAATGGACAAGTCTTGGGGTACTGTGGATGGTTCTTCTAGGGTTAGCAGGTGGTTCTTCATTTGCCCTAGCAATGATGTTCTTCACTCTCCGTACTCGTACTGCATTTGAAGCAGCAGATTTATCAGGCTTTGCACAATCTTTGGGTTATTTATTTGCCGCAATTGGTCCTATTCTTTTTGGCTACTTGCATGATTTATTTGGCGGCTGGAATATTGCGGGATGGCTCTTTGTCGTTGTAGCAATGTTACTCTTCTTTTGCTCAATGAGAGCCTCTAAGGATGAATATGTGCATTAAAATTAAATAAAGCAGGTGGATTAGATTCCTCCATCTGCTCTATTTCTATATAGTGTTTACACATTACTTAATTGTCGGGTTGCTGGAGTAATGTTAGCAATTCAGCAAGGCATTCTGATGCTTCATTATTACGAGCTGTTATAGTAGAAAAAATAGGAACAGCCTCTTGTAAAAGCATATAACTATAATAGTAATAGCCTACAAAAGCTTGCTCCTCATAGCCCTTTGGCGTTTCTTTCTCCCACTCCTGCTCATCATTATCCTCATTTTCTATCCACAAATAGTTGACGTCTAATAGCTCCTGCATATTTTTAACAGTATTGACTGGCTCGAGATAATCCTTGGTAATAGCATGTGCCACAGCTAAATATAACTGTACCTCTTGTAAGGAGACAACCTCTAATTTTTTACTAGTAAGCTTTTTTAGCAGGACAAGCAAAACCCATGGTGTCACCTGCCACAGTGTACCTTGATGTTCAATTAATTCAGCTAGTTGTGTGTATTGCTCCTGTTCTATCAGCTTAGGAATGGCTGTACCTCTACCATAAGGTGTCGTCAATTGTCTCCATGGGATATTGGGAATTTGCTGATTTAACATAGTAAGCGCCCTCTCTCATCAAAAGTATTGAAAGTAAACAATTCCTTTACACTAATAGCATGGTTTTTGGTAAAAATAATTTGGTGTATGATAAATATTTACATAGGGTTTATGGAATATATGAGTTGTGGCAGGGGAAAGTGGTGGGATTAACCATGTCCAGTTGCCTGTAACTTCTCTTCCTGTTGATTTTTCTGCCTCCTCAAACAATTTAAACTGCTGAGCTGCTGTATGATGATCAACAATGCTCACACCATCTTCTTTAAATGAGTGAAGAACAGCAATATTAAGTTCTACTAAAGCACGATCACGCCAAAGAGACGCATGTTTGGTTGTATCAAGATTAAAAATCTCTGCAATTGCAGGTAACATATTATAACGATCATGATCTGCTAAATTTCGTGCACCAATCTCTGTTCCCATATACCAGCCGTTAAATGGAGCTGCTTGAAAATCAATTCCAGCCATTTGAAAACGCATACTCGAAATAATAGGTACGGCATACCACTTCATTCCTAATTTTTCCATATCGTTTGACTCTGGATGACGGATTGAGACCTCTACTATATTTTCTTCAGGAATTACAAACATTTGAGGAGCACGATTATCCACCTGTATAACGAGTGGTAGTACATCAAAATCAGTTCCTTTACCTCTCCATCCTAACGACTCACACACTTTTGTAAATTTAACGGACTGTGAATCTCCAATAATGCCTGCATCTGTTTCATAGCCTGCATAACGAATTAGTTGATGATTCCAAATCCGTACTCTATCTGAAGCAAACACTGTTATAGTTGGACGGATTTTCCCATGATTTGTCGCATAATCAATATGTTCTAGTAATTTTTGAAAAATAGCCTTTTCATCTAAAACATCACGTGCATCTACCACATGCAGTGACTGCCAAAATAGACGTCCAATACACTTATTGCTATTTCGCCATGCCACACGTGCGCCAAAAACTAGCTCCTCTGTTGTTGGGTGATATTCACCTGCATCCTTAACTGCCTGTAATCTATTCTTTAACCAAAGTTCTGATTCATTTTGTTCTGTCTGATATAGACTTAAAAATTGCTGTATCTCCTGTATATTCATATCGATTCCTCCACTTATCCTCATATTAGAGGAACAAAACAACAAGCACCATGAAAATAGTAATTGAAAAAACATACATATTTTATATATGAAATAGTTTGTTCATATTTACTCTATAGACTCTCTTTCGTAAGAGAATGTAAGGGAGAAAGATATTAATTATTATAAAAAGGCTACAGTAGTCATGTAGCCTTTTTCAGGGGGTTGTAGAACAAAGAAATCAATAGAATTTTTGTAAATGGTGAAAAAGCTATACGTTCTGGGCTACTTACTTGCTGCTGGTGCTTCGCTTTCGCATAGAGCAGAACCAGTTTCACAAATTCTCTGGCCAGGATTTCGCCTGTATCGCTATACTAGAGAAGTCAAGCAGCCTTCACAAAAGTATTGACCATGGAAGTGTACGTGGTAAGTGAAACGGCTTATAGGAGCCCATAGTAAGATGCTAGGGGAATTAAATTCAGTCCCTCACCTTGCAAATAGGTCTTTTTCTGCTATTGCATTATCTTTTATCGTTTAAAGAACAGGAGAATAGAAAAAAGCATGTAACACACATCTGTGCTACATGCTTGATGACCCGTACGGGATTCGAACCCGTGTTACCGCCGTGAAAGGGCGGTGTCTTAACCACTTGACCAACGGGCCGTGGCTCCGAAGGCAGGACTCGAACCTGCGACAACCTGATTAACAGTCAGGTGCTACTACCAACTGAGCTACTTCGGAATAATATGGGCCTAAATGGACTCGAACCATCGACCTCACGCTTATCAGGCGTGCGCTCTAACCAGCTGAGCTATAGGCCCATTTTGGAGCGGGTGATGAGAATCGAACTCACGACATCAGCTTGGAAGGCTGAGGTTTTACCATTAAACTACACCCGCAATAATGGTGGGTCAGGACGGAATCGAACCGCCGACACTTAGAGCTTCAATCTAATGCTCTACCAACTGAGCTACTGACCCGAAAAATGGAGGAGGTAGAGGGATTCGAACCCCCGCGCGGTGTTACCCGCCTGTCGGTTTTCAAGACCGATCCCTTCAGCCAGACTTGGGTATACCTCCAAAAATATTACAATGGTGGAGCCTAGCGGGATCGAACCGCTGACCTCCTGCGTGCAAGGCAGGCGCTCTCCCAGCTGAGCTAAGGCCCCATTTATCATGAAAGATGGTCGGAATGACAGGATTCGAACCTACGACCCCTTGGTCCCAAACCAAGTGCTCTACCAAGCTGAGCTACATTCCGTAAACATGATTTTATTGGCGCGCCCGACAGGAGTCGAACCCATAACCTTCTGATCCGTAGTCAGACGCTCTATCCAATTGAGCTACGGGCGCATGTTAATTAAAAAATGATGAGCCATGAAGGACTCGAACCTTCGACCCTCTGATTAAAAGTCAGATGCTCTACCAACTGAGCTAATGGCTCGTGAAATTAAAAATGGCTGGGGTACTAGGATTCGAACCTAGGCATGACGGAATCAAAATCCGTTGCCTTACCGCTTGGCTATACCCCAATTTTAAAATGGGGCGACTGATGGGAATCGAACCCACGAATGTCGGAACCACAATCCGATGCGTTAACCACTTCGCCACAATCGCCACTATATAGATTATATTAGCTGTATTATGAACGAGTACCTCAATACCTGGCAGGGGCAGTAGGAATCGAACCCACACCAAAGGTTTTGGAGACCTCTATTCTACCGTTGAACTATGCCCCTAAAATGGTGGAGGGGGACGGATTCGAACCGCCGAACCCTAAGGAGCGGATTTACAGTCCGCCGCGTTTAGCCACTTCGCTACCCCTCCAAGGGAATGGTGCCGGCGATAGGAGTCGAACCCACGACCTACTGATTACAAGTCAGTTGCTCTACCAACTGAGCTACACCGGCAATAATAATGGCGGTCCCGACCGGGATCGAACCGGCGATCTCCTGCGTGACAGGCAGGCATGTTAACCGCTACACCACGGGACCAAAATGGTGGAGGATGACGGGCTCGAACCGCCGACCCCCTGCTTGTAAGGCAGGTGCTCTCCCAGCTGAGCTAATCCTCCACAAAAAATAAGCGAAGCGACGTCCTACTCTCACAGGGGGAAGCCCCCAACTACCATCGGCGCTAAAGAGCTTAACTTCCGTGTTCGGTATGGGAACGGGTGTGACCTCTTTGCCATCATCACTAGACTTATTCAGCTGAAAGACTTATTCTTTCAAAACTAGATAAACGATACATTGAAAGTTTCAAACTTTTTTGGTTA